>CAZLWA010000017.1:0-5356 GCA_964563165.1 uncultured Bacteroidota bacterium
TCCGATCAATCCCGACGTGAGCGAGAGCGGAACAAATACGACCACGTCCACTAATGTGATGGAAAGCGCGGCAAAACCGATCTCATTTCGCCCTCGTAAGGACGCTTCGCGCAGATTCACGCCTTTTTCGATGTAGTGATAGATATTCTCCAGCACGACGATCGAGTCGTCAACAAGGATTCCTATCACCAGCGACAATCCCAGCAGCGTCATCAGATTAAGCGTAAATCCGAAAATGTAAATGGCAAACAAGGTCGAAACGAGCGATGCCGGGATCGCTACCATGACGATGATCGAATTGCGATAGCTGTGCAGAAACAAGAACATGACCGCCGCTACCAGGATGACCGCCAGGCCCAAGTCATGTTTGACTGCATCCGCGGCGTCCACGGTGAACGCGGATCCGTCCTGCGCGATGTCAAAAATCAGTTTGATATTCGCGTAATCGGCTTCCATTTTCTTAATTTCGGCACGAACCAGGCGGCTGACGTCCACGGAATTGGCATCCGATTGTTTCTGCACGTACAGGCCGACCGACGACACGCCGTTGATGCGGCTCATGTTGGCAAAATCTTTTCGTCCGTCTTCCACTTCCCCCACATCACTGACCGTGATATCACCTGATTTGGATCGCCCGACGACCAGCTTTCTCAAGTCATCTACCGAATCAAATTTTCCCGCAACGCGAACCGTGTATTGAGTCGTCTCTTCTTTTATGTTGCCTGTTGGAAAATCCAGGTTGGACGCCTGGATGACCTGACTGACCCGCGCAAGAGAAAGCCCGTAGGAGCGGAGTTTCTGCGCATCCAAATTCACCTTGATCTCGCGTTCGTCTCCGCCGATGAGCGTCACTTGCCCCACGCCCGCGATCTTGGATATACGCGGCTGAATGTGGTCTTTGAGAAATTGATAAAATTCCCGCGACGGCATCGTGCTCGTAAGCCCCATTCGCAGCACGGGAAATTCATCTAGCGCAAATTTCGAAAGCGTCGGGGTTTTCACGTCGACCGGAAACGTGGAAAGTATCGCGCTGACTTTTCGCTGTGCATCCTGCAAAGCGATATCAATATTGGCGGATTGCTGAAGCGTAACGAATACGAGAGAAATGCCCTCGCTCGACGTGCTGTTCGTGCGCGAGATATTGTCCAATCCCGAAACGGCGTCTTCGAGCGGCTTGGTGACTTTGTTTTCAACTTCTGACGGCGAAGCGCCCGGATAAATGGTCGTGATCGTAATGACCGGAGGCGCGAATTTCGGCAGTAACTCGTAGCTAAGCTGGCTGTATCCGAAAATACCCAGCACCGCCAGCGTGGTGAAAATGACTACGATAAACGACGGCCGTTTGATGGCAAGTTCTGTAAGGGTCATGATTATTTCTCCAAAATTGTTTTTTAATCGCCACAGAGTTCACAGAGAAATTTTTAGAGTCTCTGTGCTCTCTGTGGCAAGAAACTCATTTTACAATAGTTACAGAAACGCCGTCCTGCAAATTGTTTTGTCCGTTGACGACCACCGTTTCTCCTTCTTTAAGCCCCTGCAAAATTTCCAACCTGCTTCCGGCAATAGCGCCTACCACGACGTCGCGCAATGTGGCTTTGCTGTTATCCACGACGTACACTTGCGGTTTTTTCAAACTGCCGACCAGCGCTTCGCGATCGATCAGGAGCGATTCGTTCGCGGATAAGGAATTGAAGGACAAGCGGCAAAACATACCGGCTTTGAGCGGATGCTCCTTGCTGTTTGGCAGAGTCATTTCAACCGGATAGGTATGCGCTTCGTCCGCTTTGTCGCTGATATTGTCGATGACAGCGATGAAAGCGAATCCGGGATAGACATCCGTAATCACTTCGACCCGGTCTCCCGTTTTGATTTTAAAGGCGTCGCGTTCGGCAACGTTGACTTTGATTTTTAATTTCGTAATATCCACGACATTGGCGATCACCGTACCCGATTGAACGTAATTGCCCACATCCACCATACGTGATGTTACGACACCGGAGATCGGCGTGGTGATCTTCGTATCCGAGAGTTGACGGCGGGCAACAATGTACTGTGCCTCGGATGACCGGAAAGTCAGGCGTGACGATTCGATCTGCGACTCCGTGACGGTTTTGTCCTTGAATAATTCTTCGCTCCGCGCCAGATCTTTCTTTGTTTTTTCATAGTTGGCTTCCGCCGCTTTGAAATTCGCCTGTTTAAGTTCGTCGTCCACTTGAACGATCACCGATCCGGCCGATCTAAAGTCGCCGACCTTGGCAAGGACCGATGTCACGCGGCCTTGCGTTTCGGAAACGATCGCGACGTCATTGTTTCCGACAATCGTTCCGATCAATGAAAGATTGGCGTTTAATTTTTCCTTCACCACGCCGATCACCGTCACCGGAAAGGCGCTGAGCGATTCCGGACGCCTGGATTTCATATCGCTGACGGCTTTGTTGTGGATCAAGCCGGCAATGATCGCTCCCAGGATAAGCGCGACGACTAATGTTATTTTTAAATTTTTCATAGTTAAAATCCTTTTATTTCTTTTCTATTCATGGTTCGTTATTCGTAATTGTTAATTTATTCTCCGATGGCCTTCAAAAGTTTGGCCTGCGCTAATTCATAATCCACGAGCGCCCGCGTGTTCGCCGTTTTCGCCGTCAACAGAGCGACCTCCGCGTCAAGGAGATCCGTGGTCAGAACGACGCCTTGTTTGTATTTTTCACTCGTGATGCGATAGCTCTCCTGCGCCTCTTCGATGCTCTGCCGGGTAACGGCTATTTTTTCTTTGGCCTGCAGCATGGTAAGATAGTTTTGCGTCACTTCCAGACTGATGCCATCCTTCAAGGTACCCAGCGCGTCTTTGGTCTGGGAAAGCTGGGATTGCGCCTGGCGTGTCTGATATTTGGTCGTGCCCCAGTTCCAGGCGTCAAAATTGACAGTGACCCCGACATCCCAACTGCGCCTGAACTCATCGGCTAAAGGAAAGTACCTTTGATTCGGGCGATTGTAATAGTAATTTCCGGTTAAAGAAACTTGCGGGTACCAGCCGGATTTGGCAACGGTCACGGAAGCTTCACCGGCTCTCAAACGATATTCCAGGGCTTTGATGTCGTTACGGTTCTGTACCGCCTTATTGATCAGGGTACCGGCTTCGACAAATTCAACCGCCTGGTGAACGATGCTGGATTTGATTTCAACTTCCGTATTCAAAGGCAGTCCGATCAGATTATTTAAATTGATCGCCGCGATTTGAACCTGGTTTTTCGCGTCGATTTGCAGCAATTGCGTATTCGACAGCTGAACTTGCACTTTCAAAACATCATTATTAGTCACCATGCTTTGAGCCAATAAATTTCTGGCATCCTTCAAATGAGCTTTGACCTGCTCGATATTTTCATCCACTACTTTCTTTTCCTCGACCGCCTTGAATAAGCTCCAGTACGCATTGCGAATGTTGTAAATCAATTCCGATTTATCTTTATTGTAGTCTTCATGTACCGCCTGCTCGGTGAGTTTGGCCACTTTGGAATTGCTTTCCAGGCGAAATCCGGTAAATAGTTTTTGTTCCACCGTCGCTTTGAGCGTATAATTATTCAATATCGTCGGGGACAGGGTCGAAGTAATATCGGAAGCCGGCAGCCCCGGCCCAAAGAAGTTAGCCGGGATCCTGAACGCCTGCGCCGGTACGGTGCTTAGCTTAGTAAAACCCGCGCTTAATTTAAGCGACGGCAGGCGCGCGGCATTCACTTCATCTTTTCTCGCGGTGGAGGATTCGACTTTCGATACGGAAGCATGGAGCGTTTTGCTGTTCTTCAAACCGATCTGAATGGTCTCTTCAACCGTCAGCGCCCGGCGTTCTTGAGCATTTCCAAAATTCCAGGCGCCCAGCAGAATAGTGAGTATCCAATAACCTTTGTTCATATTTCGTTCTCCTTTTAAAAATTTCTCTTCGATAATTTTCACATTTGCTCCGGTTGAACCGCATGATCGCAAAATTTCGCTCGGCCTTCCTCAGACAACAAACCTTCAAACATGACTTTAGAGATCGCTTCAAAAACCTGCGCAGGAGCATGGGGTAATTCCACCAGCACATCGGGACTGAGTAAAGCTTCCACCGTGCTGAGATAGATCATGATGGCTAATTTTTCATCAATATCTTTTCGGAACACGCCCTCCTGCACGCCGTCGTGTAATATTTTGCCGAAATCGTTCAAAATACTCCGGCGCCGGTGTTCTTGTACGGCTTTCCAAATTTCCGGAAAATTTTTCCGGAGATCCTGCAGCAGCGAACGTCCCATTCGGGCATATAGCGTAGCAACAAAATTGATCATACCTTTGAGTTTTTCAATGACATTGAGACTGGCATTACAGCTGATCGCATGACAAAAACTATTCGATTCGCTCATCGATTTGTCGGCGACCGTTTTCACGAGTTCGTCTTTGCTCGGAAAATATTGGTACAATGTTTTTTTGCTCATGCCCAGTTCATCCGCAATTTCTTCGACGGTGACCTTAGACACGCCGAATTTCAGGAACAGATCTTCGGCGCCCTGAACGATCCTGTTTTTGACCTGGATATCAGACATTTCTTACTCCTTTACTTACGAAACTCATTTAGTTTTAATGGTTTCCGATAATTTCAAAAAATAGCAGGTTCAAAACTTCCTGCTTTAAATTCAGATAAATCAATAATTTCAAAGAAACTCAATACGTTTATACGGTTTCCAGTATAAAAAGTTTCATAACAATTGTCAAGGATAAATAAGGAATCAAGAAAACATGATAATTGTCATTTTTTTTGACCAGTGGGCGCTTTACTATGATTTACATATTCAGCTATGAGATCACTGACGAAAGGAACGTCATGGCAATCCAATGGGATGAAAAATACAGCACGGGCGTTGTCGAGATCGACTCTCAGCATCAGACGCTCTTTGACTTTCTGAACCAATTTGAAAAGAATCTGAAGACTTACCGGTCCGAGCAGTTATTGCGGGAAGCTTTCGATTTCTTGAATGACTATATGCAGGAACATTTCTCGTTCGAAGAAGTCTGCATGATGAAGTGGCAATGTCCGGCATCCGAGAAGAACAAAGACGCGCATCGGAACTTCACAGCGGCTTTTACGGGCTTCAGAACCCGGCTTGAAAATGATGGATTCAGCGATGCCTTGCTCAAGCAAGTTCATTCAGCCATTCACGATTGGCTCACCGGCCATATTATGCATGTTGACACACACCTGAGAAACTGCACCCGACAATACAAACCGGGCATCGGGTCGGGACCCTAAACAAAATTCCTATCCAAAACGGCGCCTAAGTTATCGATTTTGAATTTTCGGCAAAGAAGAAATAAAGTGTTTCCCTTCTGT
>CAZLWA010000018.1:0-9196 GCA_964563165.1 uncultured Bacteroidota bacterium
TTTTATTGAATTTTTCAGTAAAGGGATCGGTACGGTGTTTGAAATTTTTCAGCCGTTCCTGGACGCCGACGACGACGCGGACCGTTTTAAGAAAGTCATCACGCTTTATGCGTCGTATTTAAGAACGGCCGGCGACGTGAACGCCATGGTAAAACTGATCCACCAGTTTTCCGGTTTCTGTGATAAGATTTACCTGGCCGGTTACAAGAAGGTCAATGACGGCTGGGGCGGAAAGCTCGACCTGGACGCGGATGTCTATCCGGTTTTTTTCAAACAAATTATCCGCGAAGAGATCGAGCCGTACGGATTTTCGGCTTACATCACCGAGTTCTTATACGACCGTCTGAAAGAAGTCGGCGAAGCGGAAACGGTATTGCCCGATCTGCATGAATTCGCTCAGTCGCTCCGCAGCGATCCGGCATTCGCCGCGGCCGTCAAAAAATCGGATGAGATGCTCGCGACGGAGATATCCAAGACCATCGGTTTGATCCAGCAGCAAAAAGGCGAGACCCTTTCGCCGGCCGCCCAGACCACGGTCATCAAAGAATTGACGGCATACGAAAAATTAGAAGGCCTCATTTATTTTTATTTCGACGAGCGGCGCCTGCAAAAGATCATGGCCGGCACGAAAAACCTGCCTTTCTATGAAAAAACGCTCAAGGTCATCAAAGATTACACCCCGAAAATCAAACACTTCGTCATGTACGCGCTGGGAAAGCTTCTTCTGGCGCCCCATACGAAGGTCAAAATGAGCGATGACGTGATCGCCATGTTCTGCAAGCATGTGAAGCTCAATGCGGAAACGATCAACAGCGAAGCTGTCAAGAATAATTTACCGGCCCAATACCGTCAGAACATCCCCGACCTTGAAGCGCGGTTTCTTTTTAACCGCATCATGACCAGCACCGTATCGCTCAACGGTTTTGAAAGGATCCAGGAGCAGTTCCGCGCCTACCTGATAGATCAAACCGATTTCCCGCTCATTCATGAAATGTTCATCGAGCGGGCGGCCGAAAAACGCCATGCCTCCGCGTTGATGTCCTTTTATATTGCGGCGCTCCTGACGCAGGAATTGGGCGATGTGATGCCCGATCCGCTCATCAAAGTGCTCGCGGGCAGAGTATCGCTTACGTACAGCTTTACGCGGCGGATCAGCCTGTTCCGGGAAATCAATAAACTCCGTTACGAATTCGACGGCACGCACGAAGGCAAGGAAACGCTGTATTATAACGGCTTCGATAAACAGCACGTGGAAGTTCCGGAAAAAGAAAAGAACACGCCGCTCAAAGACCGTTCTTTCGACGAACAATGGGTCACGCTGTATCATGTGATCAACAACCGCGAACTGCGCGAGGCGCTGAAGCTTATCGACGAATCGGTTCTGTACGACTACATTTTAGAAAAAGCCGATCACGATAAAGAACTTGAAGAGGCGCGCGCCGATGTGCGTGGCAAGGTGTATAAGATTCTGGACGATAAATTTCTCGATCTCGTCAGTAATGAGGAGGAAAATGAAAAACGCAGCGCCGAGAGCCGCGGGGAATTTCCGGCGGCGTATTACGGCAAATATGAAAAGATCAGGAGCATCATCATCGCCCAGTTCCTCGCCTCCGGCTGGGACGTGGAAGTATATGAATTAAAACGCAAAGGGAAAAAACCGCTGATCAAGATGAATCAGACGGAGCTTTTGCGGAGTATTAAAAATATTGATTCCAACCGCATTCGCGAACAATACGAATATAAAGAAGCGCGGGAGACCATTGACGTGAATATTCTCCGTAAGCAGGCGGACGCGCGCGAGCAATTGCTCGGCTTCATCAACCGCGCGGTCAAAGACGAATCGAAGACGATCCAAAAGGTCGCCGGGCTCAGCGACGAAGCCGTCGCCCTGTTGAGTTACTCTTCGACCAAATTACGCGGCAATGAATTGCGCGTGGAACTCGGAGTCAAGCAGCTGGTCGAAAGGCTCAAGGTGGATATGGGTTTGCAGGGGTCCCGTGAACCGCTGCCGCTGGATACGATTCTCAATAATTGTTTTGAGGGCAAGTACGGAAAAATTGATATCAAGGTAATTAAAAAAGACAAAGCCGGCAAGCCGCTGATCGATCCGGAGACCGGCGAAGAAGCTGAAAAAACGTACACGATCACACCGGATAAATTTCCCGATTATCTGAAGAGCGCGCGCGAAGAAATTACGTTATTGCAGAAAAGCGATCTCTATCGCGTATTCTATCTCATCACGCTGCACAGCATCATCGCGGAAACATTCAGTTCGCTCGCCTTCATTAAAGAAGCTCTGGCAACCAACAAATATGTGATCGCGGCGGACGGTTTAAAAGAGCAGGCGCTGGAAAACCAGGAAATTCTGGAATACGCGCGCATCAAGATGGAAATGGCCAGTCAATTAGCGCCTTTTGAATTGCATCAATATAACTGACGCACGGACAGGTTCGTCGCGTGGCTTCAACTCGTCCGAACCTTGAAGGTTTATTGAACGAAAAACCCTGGATTTCTCACAAACAAATAGAACCTTCAAGGTTCAATACTTCAAAACCGTCACTATGAACCTAACGGAAAATAATCTTCTTAATTACGGGAGAGCGAAATGAATTCCTTTCGCGGATTTCTTTGGGTTTGTGTGTTTCTGCCGGCGATCAGCACGTGCGGAAAACAAAAAAATGAAGGAGTATTCGCTCCGAAATACGGAGGGACCCTGGTGTATACCAAAAATAACGCGCCCGTAACGCTCGATCCCGCGCTGACCACGGAAACAGAATCAACGATTCCGTGCGATAATATTTTTGACGGGCTGGTGCAGTTGAAGCTGGGATCGACGGGTATTGCGCCCGCCCTGGCACAGTCGTGGGATGTTTCCAAAGACGGTTTGACCTATACTTTCCATTTGCGCACCGGCGTTGCGTTTCACGACAGCACGCCTTTTAATGCGGACGCCGTCCTCTTCAGTTTCGACCGCCAGTACAATGCCAAAAACCCGTATCATTTCGGCGTGGACAAATTTGAATATTGGAAGAATTTTTCCATGGACCAGATCGTCAAGACCGTTAATGCGCTGAACGATACCACGGTTCAATTCAAGCTGTTCACTCCCAACGGAACGTTTTTATATATATTGAGCATGCAATTCACGGCCATTGTGAGCCCTACGGCCATGAAAAAGTGGGGCGATCAATTTTTTAAACACCCCGTCGGCGCAGGTGCATTCCGGTTTGTTGTGTGGGATTCGGATGGCACGCTGACGCTGGAAGCTAATCTGAATTATTGGGACGGCAGGCCTTATTTGGACAAGCTGGTCTTTAAAGCCCTTCACGAAGTCGATCAGCGGATGGCGAAACTGCTGTCGGGAGAATTCCAGATGATCGAATCGCCGAATAAGGACAAAATTTCCGAGCTGGAGAGCAACCCGAAAATAAAATTATTCAAACAACCCGGCGTCAATATCGCGTACCTCGCGATGAACATGAACAAGAAACCGTTCAGCGACATTCGTGTAAGAAAAGCAATCGTGTATGCGATCAACCGTGAAAAACTCGTCAAAGAAGTGTACGGCGAATTCGGCCGTCCGGCGAAGAATCCCATTCCGCCGATGCTGCTCGGATACAATGATGAAATTCGCCCCACGCCCTACGATCCGGAAAAGTCCAGGGAGCTGTTGAAAGAAGCCGGTTTCCCCAACGGATTTAAAACGACGCTGTGGACGATGCCGATCGCACGCGAATACATGCCGGACGGAAAAAGAGCGGGAGAGATCATTCAAAAGGATCTGCAGGCCGTCGGTATTGAAACGAAGATCTCGACTTTCAAATGGTATGATTATTTGGAAAAAATTTACCGCGGTGAACACGACATGGCGGTGATGGGGTGGATCGCCGATATTCCGGATCCCGATAATTTTTTCTACCCCCTCCTCGATAAAACCGTCGCCGATCAGGTACCGTCCAACAACATCGCATTTTACAAGGACGAGGGATTCCATCAATTATTACTCCAGGGCAAAATAGCGACCGATCAACTGGTGCGCGGAAAAATTTATCGAGAGGCGTGTTCGATCTTCAACCGCGACCTGCCCTGGTTTGTCATTGCGCATTCCATCGTGATCGTTCCCATGCAGTCGTACGTCATGGATTTTCAGCCGTACGCAAGCTACGCAAGAAAATTCAACAAAGTCTGGCTCAACAATTAAGAACCGTTATCGCATGATTTATTCTATTTTAAGAGAGGCTGAGATATGAAACTAAGAAGTTTGACGCTGGTGACGCTGATCATTACTGTGTGTTCCTGCGGCCCGAAGAAAACAGAAACGGCCGCGGAAGACGAAGGTAAACCGCAATACGGCGGCACATTTACTTACGGGAAGAACGGTTCGGCGATCACGCTCGATCCGGCACAGACCAAGGAAACAGAATCCACGGTCATTTGCGACAATGTATTTGAAGGATTGGTTCAGCAGCGCGCCGGAAAGATCGCGATCGACCCGTGTCTCGCCAAATCATGGGAAATTTCCCCAAACGGGATCACGTACACCTTTCATCTTCGCACGGGTATTTCGTTTCATGACGGCACGCCGTTTAACGCGGAGGCCGTCATTATCACGTTCGAGCGACAAAGCAATCCGAAACATCCGTTTAACCGAGGCGGCGATTTCGATTTCTGGAACAGCTTCGATATGGATCATATTGTTGGCTCGGTAAAAGCGCTCAATGACTCCACCGTGGAAATTCGCCTGATCACTCCCGACGCGACGTTCTTGAATTTGTTGTCCATGAATTTCATGTCCATAGCAAGCCCGGCGGGCCTGAAGAAATACGGCAGCAAGTTCGCCAGAAACCCCGTCGGAACGGGTGCATTCAAGTTTGTCAGCTGGGACGGAGACGGGACGGTGATCACGGTTGCGAATGAGAATTATTGGTATGGCAGGCCCTTTCTCGACACCCTTATTTTCAAACCCGTCCCCGATGCGAAGCTGCGCTGGCAGCAGCTGAAATCGGGCACGCTCACCATGATGAGCATTCCCGACCAATCGGACATTGCCGAAGTTCAAAACACCGCGGGCGTGAAATATTCTCAGCAGCCCGGAATTAACGTTGCGTATTTAGCGATGAACATGGCAAAGAAACCTTTTGACAATCTCAAAGTGCGCCAGGCGATCGTGTATGCCATCAACCGCGATAGAATAGTGAAAGAAGTGTACGGACAATTAGGCCGTCCGGCAAAGAATCCCATTTCGCCGAATTTACTGGGATACAATGAAGAGATCCATTTTACGCCGTACGATCCGGCCAAAGCCAAACAGCTGTTAGCTGAAGCGGGTCTCGCGAAGGGTTTCAAATGTGCGCTGTGGACGCTTCCCGTCACCCGCGAATACATGCCGGACGGAAAATTAACTGCGGAGCTGATGCAGGCCGATCTGAAAGCCGTCGGCATCGAAACGAACATCCTCATTTATCCCTTCCAGGAATACTTGGAACGCCGCGGCAACGGCGAGCACGATCTTATTATTTCCGGATGGGTCGGCGATGCGCCCGATCCGCATTTCTTTTTTTATCCGTTGCTGGATAAATCCAGCGCGGAAAAGCGGCCGACCAACAATGCCGCTTTTTACAAAAGCGAGGAAATGCATCAGCTGATCGTCAAAGGAAAAGAAACTTTTGATGTGGTCGAACGGAGCAACATTTACAAAAAGGCCTGCGAGGTGTTCAATAAAGACCTCCCCTGGTTTGCGATAGCGCACGCGCTCGCGATGGTGCCGATGCGCGAGAACGTGATGAATTTCAAATTGCATTCCAGTTCGGTCCGAAAATTCGACCGGGTTTGGTTGAAGAAATAATTTTTGCGTGTGCGGGGACGGCTCCCACGTGTCATCACGACTGTTTAGATTCAGAAGGCGTTCCGCTAAAAAACTCGACTTTTAACCAGTCCTAATTTTTTGAGTAGCGTACATGATAGCAAGAATAAAATGTGTGTTAATGCTTTTACTTTTGACAAGTTTAAGTCAAACAGCAAAAGGACAAGGTTGCAGTGATGCCGGTTTTTGCACAATCCATAGCTTCAAGCCGGCAGCTGATGACTCTATTGAATCTGACAAAAATAACATAATTAAATTTGGAATTTCAAACGGTAAGGCAGACCACTCTATTTCGATTTTAGGATCTTATTTCGAGTACGACAGACAACTCAGTCAAAAATTTAGCATAGATATTAAGTTGTCTTTCATGTCTCAAAACGGAAACAGCATCGGGTCGTCCGGACTTTCAGATTTATTTGTCAGTACTAATTACTCCATCACCAAAGCGTTTAAATTTACCTTTGGAACAAAGATCCCTTTGAATGACGGCAACAAAAGTAAAAGCGGATCGCCGTTGCCGATGGGCTACCAAAGCAGTTTGGGGACTTTGGATATGATCTTAGGAATCGCCTGGCAATATGAGAATATAAAATTTGTATTTGCACTGCAGCAACCTTTACGGCAAAATAATAACCGGTTTCTGGCCGAGAACTATCCTCTTAGTTCAATATTCAGACAATTTCAATCGACTAATAAATATATAAGGCGCGGCGATTTTTTATTCAGAGCATCTTATCCGATAAATGTCACTAAAAAAATGACACTTACTCCAAGCGCATTACCTATTTACCATTTTAAAGACGACAAATTCTCAGACAGTAATGGAGTAGAAATGAAGATATCAGGTTCACAAGGTCTGACGCTCAACGGAAATATCTATGCAGACTATGCGATAAACGCGTCTAATTCCATCGGCCTGAATTTTGGAATGCCTTTTAAATCAAGACGCATAAGACCGGATGGATTGACAAGAAGTTATGTGTTAACATTAGAGTATAAGGTCACATTTTAAAGCTCGTCTCCGAACGGATGTCTTTGGCGTGACGCCGCCGCCTTTGGCGAGGAAATTTTCTTGATTTAAGATTTTGATCTCAGTAGCTTTCCATATCTATCGAGGGGAGTCGTAGCCATGGAAGAGTTTATGCGGTTGCTCAAACTGAAACGGAACAGTCCGCATACGGTCAAGGCGTATCGGCATCACCTGGAGAATTTCTTTAAATTTCGTGCCCGCCCAGATCCGGATAAAATCACGTTTGCCTTAAACTTCTATCAAACACATTTATTTTTTGCACATTAAGGGGGAATGATATGCCAGTTCGAACTTTAAAAACACCAACGATATTAACTGTTCTTTCACAGGAACTGATGATTCGAAACTACAGCCGTAAAACATTGAAGGCATACAAAAGCTGTTTGCGGTCATTTATCAGATATTTTTATCCCCGCCACCCGCGTGAATTGCTGCTTGATGATATTCGGAATTATCTTCTGTTCTTGATTGAAGAAGAGGAACTTGCCGCATCCAGCATCAATCAAGTCCACAATGCATTGAGATTTTTGTATGTCGAACTCTTCAAAATGCCGTTCATCATCGAAGGTATTTCCCGCCCGCAAAAAGAGAGCAAACTTCCGAATGTATTAAGCCAAAAAGAAATATTGAAGATTTTTTCGCGCGTGCATAACCTGAAACACAAGACATTGCTCATGCTTATCTATTCCGCCGGATTACGTGTTGGAGAAAGCGTTCGGCTAAAAATTTCTGACATTGACGGAGAAAGGAAAATGATTCACTTACGAAGCGCAAAAGGAAAGAACGACCGTTACACGCTGCTTTCGGATGCAGCGTTGGAAATGTTGAGGAAATATTACAAGCAGTACAAGCCGAAAGAATATTTGTTTGAAGGACAGGGATCGCGCGAACATCTTTCGGAGAGAAGCATACAAAATGTTTTTGAGCGGGCGGTAAAGGATGCCGAAATTAGAAAACCGATTACGTTACACGGTCTAAGACACAGCTTTGCAACGCACTTACTTGAAAGCGGAGTAGATTTACGATACATTCAGGAGTTGTTAGGGCATAGCAGCAGCAAAACCACAGAGATCTATACTCATGTTAGTAAGAAATCGCTTGGCAAGATACTGAATCCATTAGATCAAGCTTTACAGCAATTAAAAGAAAAATAAACGCAACTTTATTGCGTATATTACCTTAAATTAGTAGAATAAACGCAATAGTTCGTTTATACAATAGTTATGCGAGATGCATGCTTAATTTTTCTCCAAATTAATAACGAAACCTTAAGGAGACATAACATGAAACGAAGACTGGTTCAACTCGCTATTCTCGTTATTTGCATGAGAATGGCTGTGTCGTGCGCTACTATCATCCATGGGTCAACACAAGACATTGATGTTCGCTCTAATCCTGATGAAGCTGAGGTGTGGGTTGATGGAGCTCGTTTAGGTAAAACGCCGACCAGACTCACACTCAAAAGAAAGACTTCTTACATGATTAAGATTGTAAAGGAAGGATATAAAGACACCGAAATCAAAATTGATAACTCCTCATCTGCTTGGCTTATCGGAAACATAATATTTGGCGGTATTATAGGTTGTGGCGTTGATTTAATTTCAGGTGGTGCTTACGACTTAAAACCCGAGAGTCTGGACATCAATTTAGTTAAAGCCATGGCATACAACGGTGAAACAATCAATATTCCTCAAGATTATTTGGACAAAATAAAAGAAATCAATTTTACTGATGCCAATGGAAAAACCGTAGCGAGCGTGAGTCTGGTCTGGCAGA
The DNA here is from genome assembly GCA_964563165.1 of uncultured Bacteroidota bacterium. Classification (GTDB taxonomy): domain Bacteria; phylum CLD3; class CLD3; order SB21; family SB21; genus CAZLWA01. Next base: position 8,670 of record CAZLWA010000018.1, read on the forward strand.
ACTAAAATGGCATGCACCTCGCATAACACTGCGCACAACGTTCGCTCACGCCGACTTTTCAGCTACGATAGAAATATTCTGTGTCGGCGTTCGCCGATGTCTCGCGCGCCTTTCTATTTTGTTTCGCTCTGGCAGCCGATGAGATTTGATTTATCTTCTGTGGCTCGTCGCGAGGCCGTGGTTTGATTATACGAGATTTCGATATTCTATTTATAATACTGTTCTTTAATTTGTTATAATTAAGATTGCTTCGTCGCCTCGCGCCGAGCTTTGTAGTGCTTCACTATTATCTTTATTTCGGCTGCCAGAGCTTGATGAAGCCTTCATTGACAGATTTTTGGCTTAGTTAGTTACTTTAGCGCGCTCGCCACCGCGTGTGCGCTGGCCGTTAGGTGCAACGCGGTTCGGACAAATTAATAAAGACCGGCCCACCCCTGACAAATTAGTATCGCGCGAGAAAATAATTAAATGAAGGATAGAAGTTTTTTCAGTTGGATTATATTAGCAATTGGAGTTCTGCTTATGAC
>CAZLWA010000019.1:0-41447 GCA_964563165.1 uncultured Bacteroidota bacterium
TGTATGTCATATCTGTAGAACAGGAGGACCCGGATATCGCTAAGCCAAACACGATTGATAAAACTTCTGTAAGCGGGCCGTATTTAACGTTTTCTGAAGTATATTTGAAAACAGAACGTGACGGATGGACGAATGAGGAATTCGAAGTTTGGTCGAATGATCCTGACAATGATCATATAACTCATCTTAATCATCGTGGGCTGTTCAACGGTAACAACCATCATGATGCCAGTGGCACCAATGTCCGGTACCCCAACGTCAATAAGAAACACAAGTGGTACGGAGCGGGAGCGGTACTTCGATTAATAGCACTTACAAACACCGCCAAAGCCGTTGTTCCTTGGGAAGACGATATGACCACAGGTGAAATTGATCAATGGACTGGTGATGGGACTACTACTGTTCCTAATCAGCCAGGATACTACGTTTACCGAAACCATAAATACGATGCGTATAATATGGGAACAAATACGATCGACAACAATGTGAACATCAAAACTGTTGTTTCTAATATCTACTCTTGGGATCCGGATGACGTCTATTCCAAATCCGCTCTTTATAATTTGACAACGTCTACTGTTTTTAGCCAAACCGGCAATGGATCGCATCTTATTGATACAGATCTGAGAGTAGGCGGGCCCTTAGGTCACTTGCGATGGAGAGTTGGATATGTAAGTAATTAGGTTGTATTACATGATTTGCCAGATTTTAAAAATCTGGCAAATCGCATTTTATCAATAAGTTTTCTTTAAAGGTTTTATGAACAAGTCTAAATTTAACGTTTTGCATGTGTTTTGTTTTTCCATATTTTCTTTTTTAGTATCATGCCAATCCTGTCAAAAACCAACCTCTGATTCTCTACTTAAGCATGATTATAATGTCGTTATGGGAGTTTTAGCTCCAGACAGCGCAAATGAGTTTGAGCGTAACTATCCGACCGAAGTGTTCGTCGGCAAAATGATTCCTACGAATCTCGACAATATATTTTATGTTCAAGGAACCAAAGATTCAGTACTGTGGGAACTTATGTCTTGCGCAAGGCAACACTTTATTAACTATTTTGAGTACGATTCGCTGGCTGAAGTGAGGATCCTGTCGAATGGACAAAATGTTAAATTAACTTACACGGGCTTTGGTGTTTATAGAGATCTTGTTAATGAACTAAAAATAAAGCCATTGGAAAGGTACACACTAAATGTTGCGAAAGCGGATGGGAGAATATTTACAAGCGAAACGACAGTTCCAGGAAATGTGAAAATAACTAATATAGACATCGACACCATGTCAGAGGTTCCAGGACACCTTATGAATGAATTTACAATAACATTTAAGGCTTTATCAAATGGGGATCAATTCTACTACGTGTCCAGAGATCGCAGAAATAATTTTGAATCCGAAATAATAGGATACTCCTTTGCCGATAGTGTGGTTGCGGGCTATACGTTTACTAAGAGTGGGCTAGACACGTCGCGAATTGATTACATCAATGATCGGTTCGAATTAAGGGCCGTAAATAGATCATACGCCTTATTTCACACTCCATGTGGCGGTGAGGGAAGAACTCCAGACTTTGTTCCGTTTGAAAAGTCATTGTATGATATGGAGATTGAAGAGCGATCAAATATTGGGGGCAAAGATGTTGCCGGTGTTTTCGGCTCGTACAATGCAACCGTCAAATTTGTGGTGTTTAAAGCTTTGTGGAATCAGGCAGGAAAGACGGGATTGAAATGAAACTCTTTTTAGGCAAATGGGTCGAGAAATGAAGAGAATATTTTTCTGTGCTGTGACACTGTTCATAAATGGTTTCCTTCTTTCACAAGAAGACTCGCTACCGCTTCAAAGAAGTTGCTTTACCTACAATCAAGTTTTTGGAGCCGTTGAGCTGTTTCACGCAGACTTCCACGAAAACCCTGCATACACCGTGGGCTTCAGCTACGCTCTGCCGGACAAGTTTCATTTGCAAGGATCATTCGGTTCTGTTTCTTTTTTTTCGAATATTATTTTTACCGCCGGTATCGAATACGACTTGTGGCAAAAAATGCATCAGCGATTTAAACTGAGCGCCCTGCTAAATTATCATTCGAAAAAGGAGACTTTGGATGACCGACATCTTTTCTTAACGTTGGGTACCGGCTACCAAATTGTCTTTTTCAAGAGCGTGGGTGTTGGATTTGATTATAGCCAACCGGTTCTGCCTTTACAGAGCATTCGATTTGTCGGCAGTGTGCGTCTCAATTTGTTTCATACACTATGAAAACATTTTCTTTGTCGACAAATAGTTTTAAGTTGCTTAAAATTTAGGAAAAATATTTTGAATCCTACCTTTTTGTTTCCTACTTTCTTGCGCGTCAATTAAGTCAATCTTAATTCGATCGCCGCCACCCTGAGCGTAGTTGAATGTCGGCTGAAGCTCATTAGGAGAAAAGAATGAACATCGTCGTATGTATGAAGCAGGTTCCGGACAGCGAGACACGCGTAAAAATCGCAGCGGACGGCAAGTCCGTTGATCTGTCAGCCGTGAATTTTATCATTAATCCGTTCGACGAGTACGCCATCGAGGAAGCGATCCGCTTGAAAGAAAAAGTCGGCGGCGAAGTCACGATCCTGACGCTGGGCCCCGATCGCGCAGAGAACGACATCCGCAAAGCCCTGGCCATGGGCGCCGATAAGGCCGTACTTCTAAAAGCGGATAATTTCAACGGCAATGTGGCGTATGCCCTGGCGGAAGAACTTAAGACCTTGAACGCGGATCTTATATTTTTCGGGAAACAAGCGATCGATGAAGACAGTTCACAAATGGCCCAGGTGATCGCCGAGCTGCTCGATCTGCCCTGCGCTACCGTCGTCGTCAAGTTAGACATCAATGCCGAATCGAAAACGTGCGTCGCGGAACGCGAAATTGACGGCGGCAAGGAGATCGTCGAATTTTCATATCCTGCAGTAATCGGAACCCAAAAAGGAATTAACGAGCCCCGTTTGCCGAATTTGAAAGGCATCATGGCTGCAAAGAAAAAACCCCTGGAGAAAAAAGAACCGAAAGTTTCGGAAAGTTTGACGGAAGTGATTGCCATGGAATTGCCGCCGCCGAGACCGGCCGGAAGAATTGTCGGCAAAGGCGCGGAAGCAGTTCCGGAACTGCTTCGATTACTGCACGAAGAAGCAAAAGTGATTTAACACTTTCCTTCGCAAATGGTGTGATCTTGTTTGAAATGTAGCGAATAATGTTTGGAGTAAATCATGTCTATTTTAGCATTTGCAGAACAGCGTAATAATATATTTCGTAAATCCGCTTTTGAAACCATGAGTGAAGCGAAGCGTCTGGCCGACATGCTTGGCACCCAAGCGGTCGCGCTGGTCGTGGGATCAGGCGCCAAAGGCATTGTCTCAGAATTAAGAAAATACGGCGCATCCAAAATAGTCGTCATTCAGGATGCGGCGTTGGAACATTTTTCGACTGAAGGCTACACACAGGCGTTGGAAGAGGCCGTTAAAAAAGAAAATGCGAATATCATTTTATTGCCTGCCACCGCCATGGGCAAAGATCTGGCCCCGCGGCTGGCGGCACGGTTGAAAGTGGGCATGGCAAGCGACAGCACGCGTTTGGATGTTGAAGGCGGGAAAGTGCTGATTACACGGCCGGTTATGGCCGGAAAGGCTTTTCAAAAAATACGGATCAAAACAGTCCTGCAGGTCATCACGCTGCGCCCTAACGTTTTTCGCATGCAGGAAAATCCTACGCAAGCTGCCGTCGAGGAGTTGACCATTGCTCTGAAACCGATTCGTACAAAAACAAAAAATATGATCGTGGAATCCGGCAAGAAAATAGAATTGACGGAAGCCGATATCATCGTTTCCGGTGGGCGCGGGTTAAAAGGGCCCGAACATTGGCATCTCATTGAGAAATTAGCGGAAGCGCTGGGCGCGGCAAACGGAGCCTCGCGGGCGGTTGTGGATGCCGGCTGGAGGTCGCACGAAGAACAGGTCGGGCAGACCGGAAAAACCGTGAGCCCGCAGCTCTATATCGCCTGCGGCATTTCCGGCGCGATCCAGCATTTGGCAGGCATGTCGAGTTCGAAAAATGTCGTCGCCATCAACAGCGATCCCGAAGCCCCGATCTTCAAAATTGCCGACTACGGCATCGTCGGAGACCTCTTTGAAATTCTCCCGGTCTTGACGGAACAAGCCGCGCGCATGAAAGCGCACAAGTAATGTCATTCCGGAGCCGTCCAAGAGCGAACGTTCTCTGAACACGGAGCTTAACTATGACCACAAAATTATTTCTTGACATTGTATGCACTTTAAATTATTTTGCATCAGATTCACTGCCAGTTCTGCGGTTTGAATATTTGGTTCACGTCTTTTCCCAATCCAATTTAAAAAATACGAATTCGGGTTTCTGCTGAGAAACCAACTCATCCTTTGTCACCTATTGTTCACTAACACGAAGCCTTCGATCGGTTTTGAAATAATCTAATTCTATTTTTCCATTCTTTTAACCTAACGTAAAGCACTACCATGAGCGACCTACCCGAAAAGAAAGAAGAAGTTGCATCGTTTAATTTGGCGAATTTGAAAGACATGAAAATCTCCGAATTAAACGATATCGCCAAAAACCTTGACATTCCAGGCGTCAGCGGGCTGAAAAAACAAGATCTGATTTTTACGATTCTCGAAGAGCAGACCAAGAAAGACGGATTTATTTTCAGCGAAGGCGTACTCGAGATATTGCCGGACGGCTATGGTTTTTTGCGTTCGTCGCATTATAATTATCTTCCCAGCCCGGATGATATCTACATATCGCCGTCCCAGATCAAAAAATTCGGTTTGCGCACCGGCGATGTGATCAGCGGGCAAATTCGCCCGCCTAAAGAGAGCGAACGCTTCTTCGCCTTACTCCGCGTCGAAGCGGTGAATTTCGAGAATCCCGACGAAGCGAAAAATAAAATACTTTTTGATAATTTGACGCCGATCTATCCGAATGAGCGCTTGGAGGTCGAAACCAAGGACGTTAATAATTTTTCCATGCGGATCATGAATTTGATGACGCCGATCGGTAAGGGCCAGCGCGGCCTAATCGTCGCCCCGCCGCGTACTGGCAAAACCGTTTTATTGAAAAATATCGCCAACAGCATCGTCGAAAATCACCCGGAGGTCCGCATGATCGTGTTACTCATTGACGAGCGGCCGGAAGAAGTGACCGACATGGAGCGTTCCGTTAAAGCGGAAGTCTTGAGTTCAACCTTTGACGAACCGCCCGAGAGACACGTACAGGTCACGGACATGGTTTTGGAAAAGGCCAAACGCATGGTGGAATGCGGGCACGATGTGGTCATTCTGCTTGATTCCATCACCCGACTGGCGCGCGCGCATAATACGGTTGTACCCCACAGCGGCAAGATTCTTTCAGGCGGCGTGGATTCCAACGCGCTGCATCGCCCGAAACGGTTTTTCGGAGCCGCCCGGAAAGTGGAGGAAGGCGGGAGCCTCACAATCATTGCCACCGCATTGATCGAGACCGGCAGCCGTATGGATGACGTCATTTTTGAAGAATTCAAGGGCACGGGAAATATGGAGATCATTCTGGACCGCCGGCTGGCCGACCGCCGCGTTTATCCTGCAATGGATATCAACCGATCCGGAACACGTAAGGAAGAGCTTCTCCTCACGCAGCTTGAACTCAGCCGCGTGTGGATCATCCGCAAACTACTGAGCGATAAAACGCCTGTGGAAGCCATGGAATTTTTGCTGGATAAGATGCGCGGTACCAGGTCGAATAAGCACTTCCTCGAATCGATGAGCACCTAGCAGATAAACTCAAAAAAAAAAGCCGGAGAACATCTTGCTCCGGCCAAAAATAACACGTCTCAAAAAATCGGATCAAATCACGCCTGTTTTCTTTCCTTCCGCTTTCAAAACGTCCAAGGCATGGTCCAGGTCTTCGCGTGTGTGTTTTGCACTGATCGTACAGCGCAAGCGCTCCTGACCCTTGGCAACGGCAGGATAAATCATCGGCAGCATCAATACGCCGCTCTCATATAATTTTTTTGACAGGTACATTGTTTTCTCGCTGTCGCCGATTATGATCGGTACAATCGGCGTTTCGCTGTCGCCGTAATTAAAACCAAGTTCTTTCAAAACAGATTTGAAATATTTTTCATTGTCGCGCATATGCTGAAGATGCTCCGGCTCTGAACGAATGATATCAATGATCTTGGATACGGAGACTATGTTGGATACGGGTGAAGCGGCTGAGAAAATCAGACTGCGCGCCTTGTGCTTGATGTGGGAGATCACATCTTTTTGCCCGGTTACAAACCCGCCGACCCCTCCCAACGCTTTGCTAAAAGTGCCTATGAGCAGATCGATGTGCTTTTCCATTCCAAAATGCTCCGCGGTGCCGCGTCCCGTTTTCCCCAGAACGCCGGTTCCGTGTGCATCGTCCAGAGCGATGCAGGCGTCGTATTTCTCGGCGATCTTCACAAATTCCGGCAAGTGGCAAATATCGCCATCCATACTGTAAACGCCTTCGACGATGATCATTACGTTCCGGCCTTTGTTGGCGTTGGATTCGACTATCGCTTCCAGGCTCTTGGGATCGTTGTGACGAAAGTAACGGATCTGCCCGTCCATTGTTTTTGCGGAACCGCGCGTCAAGGGCGTTCCCACCGCCAGCGCGCAGCCGTCTAAAATACATGCATGACTGAATTTGTCGATAGCTAAGACAATGTTATCTTCAAACGAGTCGTCCGCTTTTACAAGCAGCGCTGAAACCGTGCCGAGCAGCGTTTGGTAACCCGTCGAAAAAACAATGCACGATTCTTTGCCTTTCCACTCCGCTATTTTTTCTTCCAAACGCGTATGTTCAATGGTTGTTCCGACAACATACCGTGAACCGCAGAGTCCCGATCCATAGATGTCCAGAGCTTTTTTTGCTTCTTCAATGACCCGCGGATCATGGGTAAGACCCAAATAATCGTTGGATGAAAAATTGACGAGTAAATTGCCTTTCACTTTAATATGAATCCCCGTCTTTTCCAATTCCGTAAAATAACTGTAAAGTCCTTTTGCTTTAACATCCTCGACAAGACTTGAGAACGGTTTGCATTTTTCAACGAGCCACGAGCTCATAATGATCTCCAATTAATTAGATTTTTATAAGAAAATAAAAAATGCCGATCGGCGAATTAGCGGCTGAATGTAAGGTTTATTCGTTAAAAGTAAAATAGAAAAATGGTCCCCCAAAAAAAAAAGCAGTCGAGTTTGATTGCTCGACTGCCCACCCTGTCTTTTTCATCACGCCCCAAGGCGTGATTGAGAGAGAAAGACAAATTTACTCAGATACCTTCGTTTCCTATGAAGAAACGAGAGCAGAAAATGGCTAGCCGCCTTTCTTGAGTTTAGTATGATTTCGTAAGAACGTCGGGATATTGCGGTCATCCAGCGTGTCTGTACCGGTCGGCTTTAGGACCGCATCTGTTTCCTGCGTGTCCGTTTGAGCCTCCAATTCGTCCAGCCGCTGAATGGCCGGTTTTTCCAGATTTTTGTATTTGTTCTGTTTCATTTCCTGAAGATGCTCGTAATATTCGTATGAATTTTTGTAGCTTCGCTTTGTCAACGACAGCGGTTGTACCATCGCTTCTTCGGGTTTGGTGTGCGTTTCTTCCTGAATTTTAGTTTTCGGATAACGATGCCGATTAAGACCCGCGGCGATAACCGTAACATGGACTTCATTTTTCAGCGTTTCATCAACCCCGTAGCCCCAAATCACGTCCGCATCTTCACCGGCAACACCTGTGATCAAATTGGAAATTTGATCTACCTCTTCGGTCGTGAAATCCGCCGGGCAAGTCAAATTCAACAGCACGCCCGTTGCGCCTTCGATATTGGTCTCCTCCAGCAACGGACTGTTGATCGCTTGCTTCACCGCTTCTTCACCGCGGTGTTCACCGGTTCCGATACCCATGCCCATGATCGCATCGCCCGCACCGCTCATGACCTTTTTGACGTCCGCAAAATCGACGTTCACATAGCCGGTGTTCGAGATCAGATCCGCAATACCTTTCGTCGCGCGGTAGAGTACGTCGTCTGCAGCCTTGAATGCCTGAAGAAATGGCGTATTTTTCGGCATGACCATCAAAAGTTTTTCGTTGGGAATCACAATGAGCGTGTCCACACACTCGCGCAGCTCTTCAATGCCCTTCATGGCCTGCCTCATACGTTTGTCTTTTTCAAAATTAAACGGTTTAGTAACGATGCCGATCACCAAAGCCCCGAGGCTCCTGGCTACCTCCGCGACGATCGGCGCCGCGCCGGTGCCCGTGCCGCCGCCCATACCACAAGTGAGAAATATGAGGTCGGAACCTTCCAGGATGCTCTTGATCTGATCGATATCTTCTTCCGCAGCACGTTTGCCGACTTCCGGATTTGTGCCCGCGCCCAGCCCGCGCGTCAACGTTCTTCCGATCTGAATTTTGTGGTGTGCCTTATTGGCTTCCAGAGCCTGGACGTCGGTGTTAATGGCGATGAATTCCACACCGGTCAAGCTGGACTGGATCATTCCGTTGATCGCATTACATCCGCCGCCGCCGATACCCACGATGCGCATTTTTGCGCCGTATTCTTTGGTCTCATCATACGTGATCATAAATTCCTCCAGATGGTTAAAGAAGCAGTAAAAAATAATCTCCTGATTTGGCACTAAAAGAATTCATCCAGCCATTTCTTCATACGGTCGGTGATCTTACCGTACAGTTTTCCCTCATATTCGCCGGTCATTGATTGCTCGTTCATCGCCTGTGTATGCGCGGCTTTTGCGGAGGCTTGGTCGTTCTGTGCCGGCTCATCCACATCTTCAAAGTCCTCGTGTACTTTCAATTTATTTTTTTGAATGCCGTAGTGGATCAAACCGATGCCGGTCGCATAGATCGGGCTGCTGGCCGCGTCCATCAGGCCTCCGAATCCCCGCGGATAACCGATCCGTACTGGCATCTTGAAGATTTCCGACGCCAGTTCCACCGAACCCTCCAACAGCGAGCCGCCGCCGGTAAGGACGACTCCGGCATTCATCAGGTTTTTCAATTTGTTATTCTGCATACGGTACAGGACCAAATTGAAAATCTCATCCATGCGCGCTTCAATTATTTTTGATAAGAATTTCTTTTGAATTTCCCGCGGCTGACGTCCGCCGACGACCGGAATTTTGATCATTTCATTGTCGTCCACGAGCGACGCCATGGCGCAGCCGAATTGTTTTTTAATTTCCTCGGCTTTGTCATAAGGCGTTTTCAGACAAATAGAAATGTCGTTCGTCACTTGCTGACCGGCGAGCCCAAGCATGTCCGTATCCCGGATACTGCCGTCAAAAAACATCGCGATATCCGTCGTGCCCCCGCCGATGTCGATCAGGGTGACTCCAAGTTCCTGTTCCTCCCGGTCCAGCACGGCATAACTTGACGCCAGGGGCTCCAGCACGAGATCTTTCACTTTGAACCCGGCCCGGATCACACATCGAAAAATATTTTGCGCCGACGCGACGGCGCCCGTGACGACGTGCGCTTCGACTTCCAAACGCGTGCCGGTAAGCCCGATCGGATTGCGAATACCCTCCTGCGTATCCACGATAAATTCCTGAGGAATGACATGAATAATTTCCCGATCCATCGGCATGGTGATCGCTTTCGCGGCATCGATGACGCGGCGCACATCGTCCTCCGTAATTTCATGATCGTCGCGCCCTACGGCAACGACGGCATGGCTGTTGAGTCCGCGAACATGGTCGCCCGCAATCCCGACATAGACCGAATCCGCCTTGATGCCCGCCATGAGTTCGGCCTGCGTGACCGCTTTTTTAATGGATTCGACCGTGTGCTCGATGTTAACCACCATACCCCGTTTGAGACCCACGGACGGGTGGTTGCCGACGCCCATAAGCTTGATCTCTTTGCCGCTCACTTCCGCAATCAGCGCGGCGATCTTTGTGGTTCCGATGTCCAGACCAACCACAATGTTATTTTCCATAAAGCTCCTTTTCCCGCTTATTTTATTTTCTCACTAAAATCTGGTTGTTATACTGCAGATCAATTTCTTTGATGTTTTTCAGATTATTTTGTTTGAAATAGGGAATCGCTCCGCTCAGATACACGGCGCTGCGCTCGAAATGCTCATCGTCAATGGTGAAGGTGGTCGGGAGAGAATTGAGATATAGCGTGAAATTGTTCTTATTGATAACCACCTCAGATATTTCGTAAAACACTGACTCATCAATTTCTTTAGTCGTATTGAGAAAACTCAGAGCCGCATTCAGCCGGTCAAAATTCAATTTCTTGCCCGGATGCGGCGTGAAATTCACTCCGGAAATAATCGGTAAATTATAGATCATGCGCGCCCGCAGCTTCGGTAAAACGTACCCGAACGCATCAATGGCATACAAGTCATCGCCTGTGATGAACGCAAACGGCTGACGCTCCTCGACGTGAATAATAATCGTCGAGGGGTAATTACGCGTCACGACGACATTCTGAAAGATGGGATTGGTTTTGACGCGCTCGGCAATCTTGACCAGATCAACCTCTGCAAGCCGGACCCCCAAATCCAAATCCGCCGATTTTAAAATTTCGCTCTTCGTGGCAACCATATTACCCTGAACATAAATATTTTGAAGCGTGAACAGCGGCGAGTTGACCACCCAATCCTGCCAATTGATAAGCAGCAAAACCGACAGCGCCAATAATCCGACGACGATCATTTTTTGAATTCGTTTCTGCTGCCGCTTCTTTCTTCTTTCAATTCTTTGTTGAAGTCTTTCATGTTCCGATATTTTTTTCTTCCGCGCTTCCTCGCTCATGTTAAAACCGTCGGCAAAGTCCTTATTGATGAGCAGCCGGTCCGGATCGTTCTTCAGGTATTCGTTCGTGTCCGGTTTCTTTTTTGGCGCGGGAAATTCGAAATCGGTTTGGATTTCCTCTTTCGGAAACTTCAGGTCATCCGGATCGGTATCCCCGTCGGCTACGGCTATAAGCGCGGAGGTCCCCATCAACATCGGATTTTCAAAGCGCCGCGTCACATGAATCGTTCCAGTGTGCTGCTGTGCCGTTTTGAATGGCGGCTCTTTGGATAGAATGTCCTCGGGCGCAAATAGATCGACTTGAGTCGTATTTCTTTTCTTTCGAATCATACCGTTTCTTTAAATTCGGCCGGATCAAATCCGACCAGTTTGACTTCCAGCTCCAAGGTGATCCCGAACTGTTCCTGCACTTTTTTTCGTGCGAGTTTCATCAGCTGCAGCACTTCGTCCGCTTTCGCTTCACCCGTATTGACGATAAAATTCGCATGTTTATCCGAGATCATGGCGTTGCCGATCCGGTATCCTTTCAATCCGCACCGCTCGATGAGGCGCGCCGCATGATCGCCCTTTGGATTCTTAAACACACTGCCGGAACTGGGCAGGTCAATCGGCTGAGTTTGCTGGCGTTTTTTCATAAATTCTTTGCGCCGGTCCGAGAGTATCACGGAATCGGTTCTTTCCAATTGCAGTCTTCCGGACAAAATAATGACGGAATCGTTTTCAAGTGTCTTCACGTGACGGTAACTGTATTCTATTTCGCCTTTCAGTAGTGTCTGGACGCGCGCATGCGTGAGAACTGCAATTTCCGTGATCGCATCGAATATTTCCTTTCCGTGGCAGCCCGCATTCATCTTGATACATCCGCCAACCGTACCGGGAATACCGGCAAACATCTCAATTCCGCCAAGGCCGCTTTTCTCGCATTCCAAAACCAATTTGGGCATATACACGCCTGCACCGGCATGAACTTGCTCATCTTGAATTTCTGTGAAAGAACAGGCTTTGGATAAATCAATCACCGCGCCGCGTACGGCGGCATCGCTAATCAGCAAATTACTGCCTTTGCCGTGAACGAAATACGGAACGGATTGTTTTTCACACGCGGCCGTCAGCAGTTTTAGATCATCCAAATCCTCCGGTATACAGAAATAATCACACCTTCCTCCGATACCATACCACGTGCGCCCGCGTAAATTTTCATTTTCAAGAATCTGCCCTTTGAATGTATTTCTTATTTCGTCACTGAGCTTCACAAAAGCATTTTTATATTAATTCCGAACTAACTTTCTTCCGACATGTGTGATGTCACCGGCGCCCATAGTGATGACGATGTCGCCGTCTTTCGCAATTTTCAGGATCTCCTCCGGCAATTCATCTTTATCTTCGACATAAAAAACATGCGGGTGATATTTTTTTGTTTCCTCAAAAAGTTTTCTGCCTGTGACGCCCGTGATCGGCAACTCACGCGCGGCATAAATATCCGTTACAATTACGGTGCCGGCATCGGCGAATGCCCGCGCGAATTCGGAAAAATAATCACGGGTGCGCGAGTAGAGATGCGGCTGAAACACGGCAATAATATGATGGGCCGGCCAGCCTGCCCGTGCCCCCTGGAGCGTCGCTTTGATCTCGGTCGGATGATGCGCATAATCGTCAATGACGGTAACGCCTTTGACGATTCCCACGTTCTCAAATCGCCGCGCCGTACCCGGAAACGTTTTCAAACTCTCGGCAATTTTCTCAAATGCTATTTCCAATTCCAATCCCACGCCGATACATGCCAGCGCATTTTTTACGTTATGTTGGCCGCTCAATGTCAAATGTATCTTCCCCAGTAAATTTTGCTGTAATAACACGTCGAACGTAAGCGTATTTGCTTCTTGTTCAATACGGACTGCGCGAATATCCGCTGTTTCCGAAAATCCGAACGTCCGCGTGCGTTTCTTAATATTCGGTAAAATTGCAGCGACATTAGGTTCATCTGCATTGACGAAAACGCATCCGAAAATCGACGTCTGATTCGCAAATTGAGTAAATGCATGCCGTATATCATTTAAATCCTTGTAACAGTCCAGGTGATCCGATTCGATGTTGTTAATGACCGAAATCAACGAATACAGTTCCAGGAACGAGCGGTCGTATTCATCCGCTTCCACAACCACCCACTCGCTTTTTCCCAATTTGCAATGGGACTGCAATCCTTTCAAGACGCCGCCGACAAAGATAGTCGGATCAAATTCCGCATGCATCAGCAGGGTGCTGATCATGGCTGACGTCGTGGTTTTGCCGTGCGTGCCGGCGATTGAAATCCCTTTCTTGCCCCGAAGAAATTCACCCAGCAACGCCGCGCGTTTGATGGTCGGGATCCTTTTTCGCACGGCTTCCGCGACTTCCGGATTATCCTCTTTGACTGCGGCGGTATGAACCAATAAATCGCACTGCACGTTCTTCCTATCGTGTCCTTCAAAAAACTTTATGCCGATAGATTCAAGATGCCGGGTTATATCACTCGCTGTTCTATCCGAACCACTGACCGCATAACCCTGCTGATGCATGATCTCCGCCAGCCCGCTCATTCCGATCCCGCCGATCCCGACGAAGTGAATTTTTTTAATTTGGTTAACCATCGTTCTCTAAAAGTACCGCCAGTCTATCGATAATCTTCTTTGCCGCATCTGTCTGACGCATCGCGAAACTGTTTTGACTCATGATGTCTATTTTTTCGGAATGGGTCATCAGTTCAATTAACACCGGCATCAGGCGTTCCGCTAATTCGGAATTTCGAATCATCACGCCGCCGCCGCGGGTGACGAACGATTCTGCATTATATTCCTGATGATTATCCGCCGCATACGGATAAGGAACCAGGATGGCCGGCAGTCCCATCAAGGTAAGTTCCGACAGGGTCATCGCTCCGGCACGGCAGAGAACCAGATCCGCGCACGAGTACGCGGCCGACATGTTGTCAATGAATTTCAGAATTTTCACGCGGTCGCTTGCGGTGCGGCGGACGATCCAATCAAAATCATTTTTTCCTGTTTGCCAAAGAACATTGCAGCCGGCTTCACGGGAAAGAACGTCTATCCCATTCAGCAAAACGGCATTGATCGAATGTGCGCCAAGACTGCCTCCGACCACCAATAAAGTTCTTTTCTTTTCATCGAGCCCGAAAATCTCATACGCTTTTTTTTTGTCGATCCTATTCAGGCCCTTACGCAGCGGATTTCCGCTGACGATCAGGTTGCTTTGGTTTCTCAAAAATTGCTTGGCATCTTCATAGTTTAGATGTACTTCATTGACAAATTTTGCAAGTAGCAGCGTCGTCCGCCCCGGTCTGCTGTTTTGTTCCTGCACCAATGTTTTTTTCCCCATCCATGCCGCAAATAAGACTACCGGTCCGCTGACGTAACCGCCGCAGCCGATCACGGCATGCGGTTTGAATTGCAAAAGCACCACCAGCGATTGAATGATTCCAATGAACAAAGTGAATGGCAACAGGATATTTTTCAGAACGTCAAGCGGCGCGAAACTTCGCGCCAGCCCGTTCATCGTAATTACAGTCAATTTGAATCCGCTCGACGGAATAACTTTTTCCTCCAGTCCGCGGTTCGTTCCGACAAATAAGATTTCCGCATGCGCATAGCGCTCTCGGATCTCCTCGGCCAGGGCCACTGCCGGAAAAACGTGGCCGCCTGTGCCTCCGGCGGCTATGATGATACGCAGCGGTTTCATTTAGTTCGACAAATCCATGCCGACGATGCTCGGCCTTGTCACCGCCTTTTTTACTTGCGCGCGGCGTTCCGCATCTGCCGCTCCGGGTATAGCATTTACATTAACGTCAAAATGGTCCGCAAAGGGTTTTGACAAAAATTCGCGAGGCGTCGGTTGCAGCGCCTTTTCCGTCGAAACCGTCTGGAATGAAATATTCAGCAAAATACCTACCGCAAAGCACGTGAAGATCAGCGACGATCCTCCGTAGCTGATGAAAGGCATGGGCAATCCCGTTGTCGGAAAAATACCTGTTGCGACCCCGGCATTGATCAAAGCGTACATGACGACGCTCAGCGTAATGCCAACGGCAACATAGAATCCGTACATATCCGGCGCACGGCGGCAAATCTTGATCGCCCGAAAGAGAAAAATCGTAAAGAGTATCAGAACAAACACCGAGCCGATAAACCCCAATTCTTCCCCGATGATCGAATAAATAAAATCCGTGAACGGTTCAGGCAAAAAAAGAAATTTCTGTTTTCCTTGTCCGACGCCGACGCCGGCGAGTCCGCCGTTGGCGAAACTGATCAGCGACTGCTTGATCTGATAACCGCTGCCTTGCGCATCCGCTGAGCCGTTCACAAATGTCATCCAGCGAGCAAGGCGATATGGACTCAGAACAACGGTCAGGATCATGACCGGGGCGACAAAAGCGATTAGCGCTCCGAGATGTTTCAACCGCATGCCGCCTATGAAAAGCATGGCTAGTACCATGAGCATCAGAACGGATGCGGTGCTGAAATTCGGCTGCAGCATGATCATCATACAAAAGATCCCTGTGATGATAAACGGCGGCAGCAAACCGTTTTGGAAATCGCGAATGCGCTCACCTTTGCCGTCCAGATAGGCGGCGATATAAAAAATCAAGGCCAGCTTCGCAATTTCCGAGGGTTGAATTCCAAAGCCTCCTAGCTGCAGCCATCGCGCCGCGCCTTTAAGATGACCGAGCCCCAAAACGATCACCAGTAGAATAAACGACACGAATATGAGCATCATCGTCTTGCTTCGGTATTTGTGGTAATCAAATTTTGCGGCAAAAACTAAAACGGCAAACCCCATCAGTACCCGAATGAATTGCTGTTTTAAGAAGTGCATGCTGCTTCCGAATTTTTCGTCCGCAATTACGTTGCTGGCACTGTACACCATCACGATCCCCACGGTCATCAACGCCAATACGACGAGCAACAGCGGTTTGTCTATCGAATGTTTTTGAGTTCCATTCATAACGGTAATTGATTGACTGCTTTTTTGAATTGTCTGCCCCGGTCCTCGTAATTCCTGAACATATCGAAACTCGAACACGCCGGTGACAGCAAGACGACGTCGCCGGATTGCGCGTGCGCGAATGATTTTTTTACCGCCTCATTCATGGAACCGGCCCGGGTTATTTTTGTCGCGCCGCCTAAATCTTTTTCAATTAAATCCGCCGATTGACCGATGAGAACCAGCCGTTTTACTTTTTGACTGACTATATCTTTCAACGGCGTATACGGCGCACCTTTATGTTTTCCTCCGGCTATGAGAATGATTTTTTCATGTTCGAAACTTTCCAGCGCAAAAAAAACAGAATCTACATTGGTTGCTTTCGAATCGTTGTAAAACTTCACACCGTTGAATTCGCGGACAAACTCCAACCGATGCTCCACGCCCTTAAATTGGACTAACGTCTCGCGAATGACGGCCGTGTCCACATCGGCAAGGCGGGTGGCCAGTACCGCCGCCAGGGAATTATATAAATTGTGACGCCCGCGAATGCCGATCGCCTGCACGTGAATGATTTCATCAGTACGGTCTCCGATCGTACAAATAATTTTTTCATTCTTCACGTAGGCCCCTTCGTTCAATTCACGGTTAATACTGAAAGAAATTTTCTTGGAACCAAGTTCTCCAATCAATCTGACCACTTCGTCATCATCGGCGTTGTATACCAGAAAATCTTCGGAGGTTTGATTCGTAAACATTTTCTTTTTTGCCTGATAATATTCCTGCGCCGAAGCGTACCGATCCATGTGATCCGGAGAAAGATTCAACAGCACCCCGATTCTCGGTTTGAATTCTTTCAGCCCTTCCGCCTGAAAACTACTGACTTCCAAGACCGTCCAGCCGTCGGGTGAACTGGATTCAACAACATCCGAAAGCGGCGTCCCGATGTTACCCGCGACGATCGCCGGAATCTTTGCACGCGTGAGAATTTCCCCGATCAGCGTGGTCGTGGTTGTTTTACCGTTGCTGCCCGTGATCGCCATGATCGGAGAGGACAACATCTGCGCCGCCATCTCCAATTCGCTGTAAACCGCAATTTTTTTTTCTTCCAATTTCCTTAAGATGGGGATCGTTCGCGGCACGCCGGGACTCACAACCGCAAAATCACAATTCAAAACCTGATCACTGTGGCGGCCGAACTCTCCTTCAATCTCTTCTTTTTTCAGAATGTCAACTTCTTCCTTTTTTTTTTCTGCCGGAGAGAGTTCGCTCACAAAAACCTTGGCACCGTGCCGCTTCAAAAGCTTGGCCACGGCGATGCCGCTCGAGGCGGCTCCGACGACGGAAATTTTTTTGTTAAGAACATCCAGCATCAAGCTTAAAATTACCTCACTTTGAACGTCGTCAGCGTGAGCAGCGCGCACAATACCGCCATGATCCAGAACCGCGTGACCACTTTCGTTTCGTGCCAGCCTTGCATTTCAAAATGATGGTGCAGCGGCGCCATTTTGAAAATGCGGCGCCCTTCGCCGTATTTTTTTTTCGTATACTTGAAGTAAGCTACCTGCAAAATCACCGATACATTCTCGGCCACAAACACGCCGCCGATAATCGGCAACAGCAATTCCTTTTTAATTAATATCGCCAAGGTCCCCAAAGCCGCTCCCAGCGCAAGGGCTCCGGTGTCACCCATGAAGATCTGCGCCGGATAGGCGTTGTACCAAAGAAAGCCGAGCCCCGCGCCCGCCATGGCGGTGCAAAAGATCGTAAGTTCACTGCTCTGAGGGATATAAAGGATATTCAGATATTCGCTGTAATTGACATTGCCCGTCACATAACACATCAGCGCAAATCCGCCGACGGCAATGGAGACCACGCCGATAGCTAAGCCATCAAGGCCGTCGGTCAGATTAACGGCATTGGACATCGCGGTAATCACAAACACGACGAACGGTATATAGAGATACCCTAAATCGAGATTCAAATTCTTAACGAACGGGATCGTCGTGATCGTCGCGATGCGCTCAAACTCGGGCGAAAAATATATGGCGGAACCGATAATCAATCCTAAGGAGATCTGTCCGAGCGTTTTGTATCGCGCGACAAGCCCTTTTTTCATTTTTTTGATGGCCTTCAAATAATCGTCGGCAAATCCCACGAACCCCATCCAGACGGTCGCCAGCAGGATCAACAGCACGTAGGTGTTCGATAGATCTGCCCACAAGATCGTAGGAATCAAAGTCGATGCGAGAATAATGAGCCCGCCCATGGTCGGCGTTCCTTTTTTTGATAAATGCGACTGCGGCCCGTCATCGCGAATTTCCTCCCCGATTTGTTTTTCTTTCAATTTTCGGATGATAAACGGCCCGACAAACAAACTGATCGCCAGCGCCGTCACGGCCGCCATGGCCGACCGAAACGTGATGTAGCGAAACAAGTTCGAACCGGTAATATGATAATCGCCAAAAAGCTGATATAAATAATAGAACACTACGCACCTCGCACTTATGATACCAGGCCTTGCACAACCTCTTCCATTTTCATGCCCCGTGAACCTTTAATCAGCAAAGCGTCGCCGGACTTTACAAATTTCTTCAGCGCGCCGATGAAATCGTTTTTTTTTTCATAATAAAAATTATTCTTCAGCGTTTTCGCGCCTTCAAAGATGTATTTGGATTCCGTTCCCGTCGTAAAGAGCGCATCCAGTTTTTTTTCCTTCGCATAGGCCCCGATCTTAAAGTGCTCCTCCGCGCTCACGCTGCCCAATTCCAGCATATCCGAAAGCGCCGCAATTCTTCTGCTCGAACTCTTGATCATCATCAAGGTGTCCAGCGCGGCGCGTGCGGAATCCGGATTGGAATTGTACGTATCGTCCAGCACGGTCATCCCGCGAACTATTTTCACCCCCAGCCGGTTCGTTATGGGTTGATAATTTTCAAGCGCCTGGACGATCGCTTCATATGCAACGCCCAAAGCCATGCCCAGGGCGCTCGCAATCAGAGCGTGGGTGACGTGGTGCAATCCCGGAACGGACAATTGGATTTCAAACGAAACTTTCTCCGGCGTGGAAACTTTTATTTTCGCGCACGCCCTCTCATTGACCGTCAAAACTTCCGCGCGGTAATCCGCCGGGTGATGGATGCCGAACGTGACCAGGCCTTTGGTTTGTTGCGCATGATGCCGTAAATATTTTTCATCAACATTGACAAACCGGACGCCGTCCGCCGCGAGCGATTCAAACAATTCCGATTTCGTTGCCGCCACGTTCTCGATGGAGCCGAATGTTTGCAGGTGCGCCGTGCCGATGTTCGTGATCACGCCGCTGTCCGGATTGGCGATCTCACACAGCCGCGCAATATCCCCTTTTTTATCTGCGCCCATTTCAATGACTGCCACCTGCGTTTCCTCGTTCATGCGCAGCAGAGTCAGCGGGACGCCGATTTCATTATTGAAGTTACCGTGCGTCGCGATCGTACGGAATTCTTTCGACAGAACTGCTTGCGTCATTTCTTTGCACGTTGTTTTTCCGTTGGTACCCGTGATGGCAATAACCGAAGTTTCAAATTTTTGACGGTGATTTTTCGCCAGCATCTGCAGGGCGTCTAAAGGGTCGCTTGCCACCACGAGAGGCTCTCCCGAAAGTTGATTTCTGTTATTTAAAAACCAATTTTCGGAAACGACACATCCGCCTGCGCCGGCCTTCAGCGCGTCCCGTACGAAATCATGCCCGTCGAATTTTTCTCCCCGAATGGCAAAAAACAGATTGCCTGCCTGCACAAGACGGCTGTCCGTGCACACGGCGTTCGCTTGCCAATCCGGATGAAGATTCTCCGCCTGCCCGATCTTCCGGCAGTCTTTAACGGAAAGAAATGACATCCTGGCTCCACATGGTTACACCTAAATTCGAGCGATTCGTTTTCATGGTTTTCGTTCGCAGAAGAACCAATTCCTGCGTCAAATCAGAGACGACCGTCGAAAGGGACGGGTCCTGCTTTTTGGCATTCGGATTGAAATGCACATATCCGACCGGACGGATTTCTCCGGTTGGATGAGTATCCTGTTTCAAAATAGAGTTCATATAACCTCGCCCTGATTGGTGAAAAACTGTTTACCTGCGCTCACATATTCGGTTTACATTCTATCACGCACGGTTCGCCGCTTTGAACCGCCGTACCGGCTCGCGGGAACTGCGCGATCACAAAGCCGCTCCCTTTGATCTTCACGTCCATACCCGCTTCGTAAAACTTATTAATCGCCATACGCGCGCTCAGCCCGCGCACATCGGGAATGCGCTTGAGCGAGCCTTGCGGCAAGCTGTCGGACGGCATTTCATTCAGAGTAATTTGATTGCCGGTCAGAAGCAGTAACATTTTTTTGTTCGTTGCATTATCGTAAATCCAATTTTGCTTCACCACCATGTCACCCGTACCCGCAACCCGATAACCCACGTGCATTTTTTCTAAAATGTTCCTGGCGGCGTCGAGCGTTAAATATTTTACGTCCGGATCCTGCTCGTTCTTATTCGCGGTGGAATCGCGCTCCAATTCTGCCATCACGCGATTGATGGATTTGGCGTAATCATCCGATGAATTAATGATTTTTTCAACGATAGCGCGCGCGGCCAAGGCCGCCGAGATTTCACCCCAAATGCTTTTGCGGGGATTGTTAATAATCACCAAAAAAGTCAATTGCGGATTTTGTACCGGGAAAAACCCTGCAAAAGATGCGATGTAACGATCTTTCGCGTACGTTTTACTGCCGTTTTCAATTTTCTGGGCCGTTCCCGTTTTACCGGCGATTTCAATACCCTTGATTTGTGCGCGACGGCCCGTTCCCACGACTACCGCTTCGCGCAGCATGGCGGAAACCTGTGACATTGTTTCTTTGGAAGCAATCGTGCGGATGATCAGCGGATCCGTCTCGGCGGCTTTCCCGACCTCGCGCCCATCCGTGACGGCTTTGATCAAAAACGGCTTGTTTAAGTGTCCTCCGTTCGCGATCGCGCAATACGCATTAGCCATTTGCAAAGGCGTCACGCCAATCTCCTGTCCGATCGATATCATCGGGCGGGTAAGCCCGGACCATTGCAGCGGATGTTTCAATTCGCCTTTTGCTTCGCCGTACATATCCACGCCGGTCTCACTGCCAAATCCGAACGCGCGGATGTACTGATAGAATTTTTCAGAACCTAATTTATCGGTGATCTTGATAATGCCGATATTGCTCGACTGTTCGACCACCTGCGTGAAGGTAAGCATACCATGCTTTTTCGAATCGTGAATGATCTGATCGTAAATTTTTAATTGTCCGTTTTCACAGAAAATCCTGTCTCCGGGCTTCCGTACGTTTTCTTCCAATGCGGCTACGGCTGAGAACGCCTTGAACGTCGACCCCGGTTCATACAGATCGCTGATGGTACGGTTGCGCGACAATTCGGCATCGTATTTCTCGGAATTGTTCGGATCAAACCCCGGATAGTTTACCATGGCCAGAATCTCACCGGTCTTCGGCGACATCACAACCGCCATCGCATCGTCCGCGTTATAGTCGGCCACGGCTTTTTCCAGCTCATGATAGGCGAGCGTTTGGTAGTTAACGTCCATCGTCAGCACAACGTTTTTTCCGTTGTTCGGATCTTTGTGAGGGTAAACGGGGCTCGGCTGCAAACGGCCCAGTGCGTCGGCTTGAAGGATCGCCCATCCGTTATCGCCGCTTAGCGAATCCTCCAGGCTCATTTCGATTCCCGACACGCCTTGATTGTCCATATTCGTGATCCCGACGATCGACGCGGCGGCTTTGCCGTAGGGATATTGTCTTCTGAGAGATTTTAATTTGATCAACCCTTGAATCGAATCGTTGATGGCCCGCGCCGAGTTTTCTGAAATACGCCGCTCCAGCCACACAAACGCCGTCGGCCTGGAAAGTAATTTCCGGTATTCTGATTTGGATCTTTTAAAAACGCGAGAAAAATTTTCAGCCACACGGTCTTTATCGGACTCTTTCATGAAACTCGGATCCGCTGCAAAAGAATAATGGATCAAATTCACCGCCAATTTGTTCATGTTGCGATCATAGATAATGCCGCGTTCGGCCTCGAGTGTGACTTTGCGTTCGTACTGCCTCTTAGCCAAAAGATGGTACGCTTCGGTATGGATCAATTGAACCGAAAATAATTTCACAATAATAGCCACAACCCAGATCACAAAAAGCGCCGCGAGCATGCGCAGGCGCCGGATGCGCGTGTTGATGAAGGCATTGCCGGAAGTTTTTTGGGTTTTTATTTCCTGCATATTATTCTTTTTTCAGCTGCAAATTTGTTTTGGCGTCCAAGGCCGCCGCTTTATCGGCATCAATGAAAATCACGCCGGGTTTTTCCGTGGCTCGCATCAGGTGAAGCTGCTCGGTCGCAATTCTTTCAATACGCTCCGACGAAGATAACTTTGTTATTTCCACCTGCAGCGATTCATTGGTTCTTTCAAGCTCCCTTCTTTCTTCCTTAAGTTGTTCAACCGTCATCAACCCTTCCCGGACGCTGGCTATTTCCCAAATCCACACAATCATCACGCACGCCAGACAACCGAAGGCTACGAATACTTTAGCCGGCGTAATATTCAGAATCGTTTTCTTTTCCGGGTCTTCTTCCGGGGACCGGGGTAAGGGTGTTACGGCGTCGGGCTGCACGGCGGGATGCTCGGAGAATTTTTCGTATTTCGTTCCGCCGGAATAGGTTTCGGTGGATTTCTCCGATTTGAATTTCTTCCTCTTGTCCGAGAAATCCATACCGGTAATGGTTTGATAAATGTTCTGCATAGGGGTGGATTTAGAGTTTTTGTGCGACCCGCAATTTGGCGCTGCGCGCCCGCGGGTTATTTTGAATTTCTTCTTCCGTCGGCAGAATCGGTTTCCTGTGCATCACGGCCAATCGCGGTTTCTTAGAAAGCCTGAGCGACGGGAAGTTTTCGTCTGTAATATGATCCGCCGATTCGCTGCGAAGAAAGGTTTTCACGATACGGTCCTCCAGTGAATGATAGGAAATCACGGCCAGACGTCCTCCGGGGGCGAGCACATCCGCCGCATCTTCCAGAACTTTCTTCAAATTATTCAGCTCATCATTGACGGCGATGCGCAGCGCCTGGAAAATCCGCGACAGGGTTTTTTTCGCAAAACGGTCCGGAATCGTCCGCTTAATGAGGTCCGCCAATTGCGTCGTGGTTTCGATCGGCCCGTTCATACGGGATTCGATAATTTTTTTGGCAATGCGGCGCGAATTTTTTTCCTCGCCCAGGCGGTAAAAAATTTCCGACAATTGCTTTTCCTCGTAGTAATTGACAACGGTATGCGCGGTGAAACCGTCATTCTCATTTATCTGCATGCTGAGGGGCGCATCAAAACGGTAACTGAAACCTTTATCCGATCGATCTAATTGAAACGACGAAACCCCCAGGTCCAGGAGTAATCCATGAAGGTGCGGTACGCGATGCTTTCCGAGCACGTGTTTCAGATTTCGAAAATTACTTTGCTCCATGATGACGCGGGAACCGAACCGCGCGAGCCGAATGGAAGCGGCTGCCATCGCGTCGGCATCGGCATCAAGCGCGATGACCCGGCAGGAATCGTTGGATTCCAAAATCGCTTCCGTATGCCCGCCTCCGCCCAAAGTACCGTCCGCATAAAATGCCTGAGGCTGGATATTCAAACTTTCAATGCACGCATGTAAAAGAACAGGGATATGATATTCGGATTTCATCGGCATTAGAACTTGACCATCTTCTCAGCCGTTTTTTCGAGATCAAAATTACTGTGAACCGTTTCGTAAATATTCGGATTCCAAACTTCGATCCAATTCAGCATGCCGATGACAATAATCTCTTTTTCAACATGGGCAAAACTCAAAAGCGTAGGCGGAATGATCACGCGCCCCTGTTTGTCCAATTCGCATTCGTGGGCGTTGCCGGAAATCAGGCGGATGAGCTTACGCGTATCCGTATCCATGATGGACAGCGTCCGCATCTTTTCCTCCAACTTCTTCCACTCGCTCAGAGAATAAATATAAATGCACTGGTCGAATCCGCGTGTTAAAACCACCGTGTCTTTATCCTCGCGGATGAAGACGGCGCGCATTTTCGCCGGGATATTGAAGCGATTCTTCGGATCCAGAGCGTGATTGTAAGTACCTTTAAAAGAAGCCATAAATAAACAGACTTACCCACTTTAACCCACTTTAAGGAAAGTTCAACGATTTTCGCCTTAAAGTCAAGTAAAATTCAATTATTTGTTGGTTTTGAGGGTCAGACCGGTTGGCGGACATTCCTATTTACTACATTATTCTGCCGAGTCCCATTCGCAAAAAACTTCAGCATGCAAATTCGCTTGATTATCAATTCATTATTAATTAGTTTTTTTAAGTATATTTTTTCCAACAATAAAATCATTTCAGGAATTCTTTTTTGAAACCATCACCCCGGGGCGTCAGTTCCTTAATTCGGGAAATTAACCGAACGATTCACCGATATCTTTTAAAAAAAACGCCCGTGACCCTTTACGAGCCCGCGCAGTATCTCCTTCAGAGCGGGGGAAAACGGCTGCGTGCGGTCATATTGACGTTTGCCGGCGCGCTCTTCGGCAAATCCGCGACGGTGGAAGCGGCGGCGGCGGTTGAAATGCTGCATAATTTTTCGTTGATCCACGACGATATTATGGACAACGACGACACGCGGCGCGGCCGTGAAACGGTTCACAAAAAATGGAATTCCAATGTCGCGATTCTCTCCGGCGATCTTCTGGCCGCGCTCTCGTTCCAGGCCCTGGGCCGATGCCCAAAAAAATACCTCGGTAAGATCACCGACTTGTTTTCCAGGGGATTTGTCGCTTTGTGCGAGGGACAGGCGCTGGATAAGGAATTTGAAGCACGCGGCGATATTCGCGAAGCCGATTATCTTCACATGATTTTTCTCAAAACAGCGGCGCTTTTTGGAATGGCGGCGCAGATGGGCGCCGTTCTGGGCGGCGCACACCGCAGGCAGGAAGAGGCGCTCCGGGCCTTTGGGACCAACTTCGGCATGGCGTTTCAAATTCAAGACGATTTACTCGATATTATCGCCGACGAAGCGGTTTTTGGAAAAGATGTGGGCAGCGATTTGGCAGCCGCAAAGAAAACGTATATTTCAATTTTGGCTTCTAAAGATCCGGAGGGTAAAAATCTTTTGACGCAGTTCCAAACCGCCCGGGACGCGGCGGCGCAACATTTGGCGCTCGAGGAATTCAAACGCTTTCTCGGCCGGAGCGGGATTCAAAAGAAAACAGAGAGGAAAATTGACCGTTACATTCGAACGGCGCTCAACCAATTGGATTCTTTCAAAGACTCCCGGGCCAAAGAAAATTTGATCGCCCTGGCGCACGCGATGCGGAACAGGCAGAATTAGAAACAAATCACGGATTTGAAAATTTCATGCTTGAAAAAGAAGTGACGGTTTTGAACAAGGCGGGCATTCACGCGCGCCCGTCGGCGCTGCTCGTAAAAACGGCAAGCCAATTTGATGCGGAAGTTTTTTTGTCGTGCGAAGGCACGGAAGTCAATGCCAAAAGCATCATGAGCGTGATGATGCTTGCCGCTGCCATGGGCAGTATCGTCAGGATCAAGACCGAGGGCGGCGATGAAGACAAAGCGCTGGCGGCGATCGTGGCGTTGTTTGACAATAAGTTCAATGAAGAATGACCGGCTATTTGGAATATTCTAAATCGTCAATCGAAGTACCCATTCACTACGACTCATGCCCGAACCTTCAAAACAAAAAAAGACGCAGCCCGAAGTGCTGACCATCACGGGATTGGGGGTGTCTTCCGGTATGGCCGTGGGCCCGCCGTTTATTCTGCATTCGGCCGGATTGAAAGTGATCGAGCGCGCGCTGAATTCGGATACCGAAGTGCGGGATGAGATCGAACGTTTTCACCGAGCGCTCCAGATCACGCGCGAACAACTTCATCATCTCATTCAGGAATCCAAGGCCAAATACGGAAAAGAATACGGCGCCATCCTGGAATCGCACTTTCTGATTCTTGAAGACATCGAAATGATCGACGGCACCGTCAAAGGGATCAGGACCGCGCGCATCAATGTGGAAGCCGCATTTTCAAGCGTCATGGATAAATTCAAAAATACATTTTTGAGGTCCAATAACGAATATCTGCGCGAACGCGCCGCAGATATCGAAGACGTCAAACGGCGCTTGTTGGAAAACCTTTTGGGCCAGCAAAAAACCTTCGTCGTTGAAAAGCCTTCGATCATCGTAGCAGACACCATCAAGCCGTCGGATATCGCAGGTATCGACCGATCGAAAATATTAGGCTTTATTTCCGAGACGGGAAGCGCGTTGTCGCATTTTGCGATCGTTGCACGATCCCTGAATTTACCTGCGATCGTCGGTATCGCGAATATCACCGGCATGGTCTCGGACACGGATTCTATTCTGGTAGACGGCCTCGGCGGCAACGTGGTCATTAACCCTGATTCCAGATCCGTTGAACGGTATGCAAGAAAATTCCGCGAACGCCTGAAAGAGGCGAGCGCATTGGAATCCATCGCCAACCTCCCCTGTGTGACCAAAGACGGGCGTTCCATACAGCTTTCCGCGAATGTGGAATTGCCGGAAGAAGTGGACACCGCGCGGAATCTCGGTGCGGAAGGGATCGGACTGTACCGAACGGAATATATGCTTTTTTCGGAACGCGAATTACCCGACGAAGAAAAGCAGTATCAGGAATATTTGAGGATTGCGCAAAAAAATCATCCGCACAAGCTCACCATGCGCACCTTTGACGTCGGCGGAGATAAGATCCCGCTTGAAATTCTTGCCTCCAAGGGCTACGTACATGAAAGTAACCCGTTTCTGGGCTGGCGTGCGATCCGCATTGCGCTTGAGTGCCCCGAATTCTTCTTACCGCAAGTACGCGCCATGCTTCGGCTTTCAGCCGATTATCAGATTGAGATCTTGATTCCCATGATCATTTCCGTAGATGAACTTCGCCGCGCCAAAAAGTTGATCGATCAATGCAAACACGCTTTGCGGAAAGAGAAAATACCGTTTAATGAAAAAATAAAAATCGGCGTCATGATCGAAACGCCGGCCGCGGCGATCATCGCCGATACGCTGGCTGCGGAAGCCGATTTTTTCAGTATCGGCACCAATGATCTGACCCAATATACGCTCGCCGTCGATCGGGGAAACCCGAAAGTGGCGCCGCTGTTCACTTCTTTTCATCCCGCCGTGCTGCAGCTGCTGAACAAAACAATTTCGGCCGCACGCAAACATAAAATTCACGTCGCCATGTGCGGCGAGATGGCGAGCAATCCGTATGCGACTATTTTACTTTTGGGTATGGGGCTGCAGGAATTCAGCGCGCTGCCTCCCGTCATTCCGAAGATCAAGAAATTGATCCGTGAATCGGACTTTGGAGAAGCGCAGAAATTTGCGAGGGAAATTTTGGCGATGTCCGAAATCCGGGAGATCGAAAAGTTGACGATCGAAGCCACCAAACATATTCTCGAGAAATAGCACAAGAATCATGGTTTTTGGATTCTCCGAATAACACAGACATTCACATTGTATTAACCCTTAAATTATTTTTGTCACTCTTATGAATTACCGCATACCGACCGGCACCAAAGATGTTTTGCCTTCCGAAATCCACCAATGGCAATTCATAGAAAATAAGATCCGCGATGTCATGCGAAGATTTAATTATACGGAAATTCGTACGCCGATTTTCGAACATACGGAACTCTTCAAGCGCAGTATCGGCGAGACCACGGATGTGGTCGGCAAAGAAATGTACACGTTCCTGGATAAAGGCAACGAAAGCCTCACGTTGCGTCCGGAAATGACCGCCTCCGTAGTGCGATCGTTCATCGAAAATAATTTAGGTGAACAGCAGCCTCTGAATAAATTGTTTTATATCGGATCGATGTTCCGGCAGGAACGGCCGCAAAAAGGGCGTTTGCGCCAATTTCATCAATTCGGCGTCGAGGCGCTCGGATCCGGATCGCCGGAACAGGATGTCGAAACGATGCTGGTAGTGCTGACGGTGTATGACGAACTCGGGCTCAAAAACTTACATTTCAAGGTCAACAGCGTCGGCTGCCCGGCGTGCCGCCCGCATTACCGGGAAACATTGACAGCATTCTTGTCGAAGATCAAAGACCGGCTGTCCGCAGAAAGCCAAAAGCGGCTCGAGACGAATCCCCTGCGTATCCTCGATTCAAAAAATGAGACCGATCTGGAACTCACCCGTGAGGCGCCGTTGATGATCGATTATTTATGCGCGGAATGTTCAACGCATTTTGCGGCGGTGCAAGCGTCCCTGAAAAGCCTGGGCGTGAATTTTGAGCTCGACGGACGCCTCGTGCGCGGATTGGATTACTACACCAAAACGGCGTATGAGATTCAAAGCGATAACCTGGGATCGCAGAATGCGCTCGGCGGCGGCGGGCGCTACGATCTGCTCGCGGAAAACCTTGGCGGAAAACCGACGCCGGCTGTGGGCTTTGCGGCGGGTATGGAACGGCTTATCCTCGTTATGGAGGCGGAGAAACTAAATTTTGCAGGTGAGCTTCCGCTAGATATTTATTTTGTTGCGCTCGGTGCTCAGGCGCTTGCCTATGCCGTGCCGTATCTGCACGCGCTGCGCAAAAATGGTTTGACCTGTGAAATGGATTATTTGAACCGCAGTATGAAAGCGCAAATGCGCGACGCCAACCGCCAGTACGCACGCTTTACAATTATTCTCGGCGACGAGGAAATCAAGAAAAATGAATGCGTGATCAAAAACATGGCAAACGGCGAACAGAAAAACGTCTTACTGTCTGATCTGACCAACCAATTCAAATCTCACTAATCCCTCCAATAAAAAAAGGGATGCGGAAACATCCCTTTTTTGAATCTCAATGTCATTGTCAATTTTACTTCAATTTACTTAGATCAACCTTAACAAGCTGCGCCACACCCCCTGCAAAATTGTCCATTTGAATAACGGTGTTGGCCGGCTTTGGAATAATCTGCTGGCCGAAATTCACTAAAGGAAAAATAGCAAACGGCTGTAACGGGTCATTGTCCGGGTCCGGTTCCACGGAAACAACGACATCCCAAAAATCTTCCGCCGGCTGATCCGAGGGTTTCAAAGGATTTGATGGGATCCTATTCCTTATTCTTATCGGAAAATAAAAGATACTTTTATAAGTCGTGCTGTCCACATTTGACGGTAACAGTTTGATATACCCCTGCAATTGCTCGTTGTAATTGTTCACGAAAAAATCCTGACCGGGAAATGCAGGAACGCTTCCGCCGCCGGCGTTGGGCCCCCCGCCGTCGTTGTCGGGCAGTGAGGCAGAATAAAATTTGCCAGTAGAAAGCTGGACGGTCTCACTTTGCGTCGCTACCCATGCTTCATATTGAAATCCTGCCGGAAGCACCGGCAGTTTCAAGCCGGCGCCTTGAGCCTGCCCGAAAGGCGCGTTCACAAACCACACGCCGCTTGCGCTGTCGTTGTATCCGACGGAAGGAGTCCCCATGACAAATTTGCCGGTGATAATGTTGGAATCGGACAAATCCATGTTCAGCGCATCTGATCCGCGTAACTCCATGGTGGCAACCGTTTCAATAAAATCGCCGCTCATGAATATCCGATTCGGGGTTGCCGGATCGGGATCATTTTCTAATTCGATCGAAATGGCTGCGGAAACTGCAGAATCAATGTCACGATCCGTCGGGAGCGTCAATGTCGAAGGTACGTCATTCAGAATGGGATGATCGGTTCCGGTAACGCGGTCAAATTTTAGAATGCTCACCCAATCCTTACCGCCGCTCGGTTTATTGAAACCGAGCCAAATTTCAAAATAACCCTGGCCGGGTTTGAGCTTGCGCGGAGGCCGGTCGAAAGAAATTCCATTGAACGTTCCGAGACCATCGCCGCCTAAGCCGCAACCGGAAAAATCAAACACGCCGATAAGGCAGAGAACCGTCATGATTAAGAATTTCTTCATGTTTGAAACTTTCGATAGTGTGAAAATCTGTAGATCTACTTACCGTTAAAGCGATGAAACGAATGCGACGAGTTTTTGCTGATCGGACGCGGACAGGGCTTCATACGCGTCACGAATCGCCTGGGATTCGCCGGCGTGCATCGTTATAGCTTCGTAAATGCTCGTTGCGCGCCCGTCATGTATGAACTCTTTAAAGAACCGCATCCCGCGCAGCGTCGGCGTTCGCCATTCCTGCGGGTGCGCATCGCCGTCCAGGATTCCGTCCGTCAGCGCCGTTCCCATATCGTGAATCAGAAAATCGGAATAAAAATAAATTTCCTTGTTGCCCAAAGCCGCAATATCGCTCGTTCCCGTAACCATCGCAGGAACATGGCATTTATTGCAGCCGATCGCCATGAAAAGATTTCTTCCGGCTTGAAAATCGGCGGATGCCGTATCCAGCATCGGAGGAAAATCGAGCATGCGGATAAATTTCTCTACCTTGTCCACCGTTGCCTGCGTAACATCAACACCCTTTTTCTTGTCTAAGGCTTTTGGAGCGTTAGGATTGATCAATTCGAACGGGCGCATCGGCGAGGTCATACCGAGATCGTTGAGGAACGCGTTATCGGCAAAATCGACGATGCTTGGCCCTTGCGCTTTGACTCCGAAGCGGCCCAGTTGCGGGTTAATAGGAGAGCCCACAAAACTCTGTATCACGAAATTCGGACGACCCGAAATACCGTCATAATCGTCATCGTTGGGATCGGCATTGGCAAGAATCGTTTCCGAGGGAATCGCTTGAATATATCCGCGGCCGAACATCGGCGGCGCGACTCGGAATTCTACAAATTGCGCTTCCGGAGGAACGGTCTCAGGGATAACGTTGGACATGGCGCTGCGAAATTGTATCGTCGGACCGCCGAATTCCGCCATCGGATCGAAAGACCCGTTGACCGTGCGGCCGATGCGCAGAACTTTTCCCGGCCCTCGGCCCCCGCCGTCATGGCATTTTCCGCACGCCGCTTCGGCAAAAAAAGGCCCCAAACCGTCTTCCAGCGTAAACGTTGTAAAAAATAATTCGCGTCCCTCATCGAAAATTTGTTGTTCACCGGCGGTCAATCCGGGAACCATGACTTCCGAAACTTTCGGGTCGGCAATTTCATTCGTACGATCATGAACCGTATCGCAGCCGGTGTAGGCGATCAATAAAATAAATGACCAGAAAGCGTATTTGAATGATCTCATAACAAGTCCTCTCAAATAAGTCTAATGGATTGGATAAAGCCGATAGGCGCCTTTATTTTACATAAAGTCCGTTTTAGAATCAAGTTTTGTTTTCAGAACCGCTTATGAAACCTACATTCAAAAAGCATTTTCGATATGGTTAATATCTGTGCGATCGGGATACAATCGGATCGCAATCAGGTCGAACCGGCAGTCCGTGCCGGTAATATTGTTTTTCCACAAATAATGATTGGCGCACTGGCGCATGAACTTTTGCTTTCTGACGTCCAGCCACGTTTCCGGTTCGCCGAAAGGCGATTTCGCACGGCGCGTGAGATCGGCGGTTTTCACTTCCGCGAAAATAAGAATATCTTTTGTTTTGGCTACAATATCCAGTTCTCCGTTTTTGTAACGGTATTGGCGTTTCACGATCTCATAGCCTTTTTTCTGCAAGAATTCCACGGCGATATCTTCTCCGTGGTCACCGACCGTCTTGGAATGGCTTCTAGATTCCATATTTGCTTGCCCTAGCTGCATTCTAAGCAATTTTAAACTTTAGTGTCTTTAGTGCCTTCGTGGCGAGAATTACAAATCAGCCAAAGCCATACAAATTTTATCTTCCAATTGTTTAACCGCTTCGTAATATTCTTTCGGAAAACCGTTTGTCAGAATTGAAAATGCCAGGACGTCTTTGTTTTTTGTTTCCACGTATCCGCTGAGCGTACTCACATCCCATAAATAGCCTATTTTTAACCGGCTTGTTTTAACGGGTCCCCCGTTTTTTCTGAAACGTTTTTTTTCCGTGCCGTCCACACCGGCGATACTTAGCGACGATACATATTCAGGGCCGTTCTGAAAATCATGGTACATATATTCCAGGAGGCGGACCAGCGCGCGCGGCGTCATTTGGTTGCGTCCGTCCAAACCCGATCCGTCCACCATGATAATTTCGTTGTCGCGGATGCCGGCTTTTTTCAAAAACGGTTTGATGGCACGAATGCCTTTTTCATCCGTACCCGGCTCGCCGAATTCCTGCGCGCCCATGATCATCAGCAATTGCCCCGCCACATAATTATTGCTGTACTTATTCGTACCGGCGACGATATGGGACAATTCGAATGAACCCGGTTCGCTGACAATTTTAAAATTTTTCGGGGTGATGCCGGTTGAAATTTTTCCCGTGATTTTAATTCCGTATAACTCGAACATATGTTTAATAACCGCGGCAACATACTTGGCCGGTTCATTGATACGCTTGTAAATGACGATCTCATCTTCCGTAATGGGAATACCGCCGTAAACGGCTATCGTCATGTGTTCGCCGGAATAATCGGCATGAACGGTAAAATTGGTCACCGACAGACTCTTGGTTGAATCGGTCGTGAGGGTCCCGTTTTTGATCTTGAACCAATCCAGTACGGGTTCCGTAAAAACCACGGCCGTATCTCCGACGCGCTTGCCCGGTTTGACAAAAATTCCGACCGAATTAAAATTGAATCCCAGTGCGCCGCCGATCGCCGAGTACGCGCGGTCATTGGTCTCGGCATTCGGCGTATCCTGCAAGTAACTGTCATCGGCTATGATGCCGCCTCGAATTTCCGTAATCCCCGAAGCTTTAAGATGATAAACCGTTCGCTCCAGGATCTCAGAAATGAAATACGGGTCGCCGTAGCCTTTAATGTATAAATTGCCGTCGACGATACCCTGCGCTATTTTTCCATCCGTGTAAAATCCCGTTTTAAACTGATATTGCGTTCCCCACCGGTCCAGCGCCGCCGCTGTAGTAACCAACTTCAGACAGGATGCGGTACTCAAAAGATCATCGGCGTTGCGCTCGTACAGAGTTTTCCCCGTACGCATGGATTGAACGCAAAAGCCGGCATGCGCCTGCGTGAAAAGTTTATTCGAAAAAATTTCATCCAGCCGAACTTTGAGGGAATCTAATTTGGGAGCGGAATAATTGAGCTGCGCTTCGAGGCGGGCAGAAAAGAAGAATCCCAGCGCCATGAAAAGTTTCATGAGAAACAAATGCGTTCCTTCTTTCAATGAGGAGACTGTGGGAAAGTGAGAAAATTAATCTAATTTATAAATCGTATTCGGATCGTCTTCATGGCGGATTTCGTCTACGCGTTCTTTTTTATTTTTTCCGGCGAACAAACGATTGGGACAATTAATGATGATGCCGGGTGTTCCGCCGACGTTTTTGTACGCGTGCACGACGCCCGGAGGAATGATAACCGTTTTCGGACTGACTTCGCCGATCACCAAAACCATTTTATTCATGTAGGTGGGAGAATGCTTCCGGTTGTCCCAGGTGTACAGTTTGAAATCGGAGGGCCCGATAAAACAGAATAGATCCGATTGCTGTTCGTGTTCGTGCGGGCCGCGTTCGACCTCGGGCAGCGTCATGGAAATATACGCCATCACCGGTAAATCCTTTTCCGCCAATTCGTCGTTGCGGAATATCTCAGCCAGCCAGCCGCGTGCATCTGCCGATTTCTTCAAATCCCTGATCACAACGCCCTCGACCGTTCCTTCTTTGAACATTCAACAGGCTCCGTTAATTCTGCTTACTTTTTGGAATGACCTGATACACGCGTTCGCCTTCCCGGATCATGCTGTATTTTTCACGCGCGATCTTTTCAATGTAGGCAAGGTCCGATTTGGCGCGCTCTTTATTCCTGATCAATTCGATTTGTATCTGCTGCAAACGCTCGATCTCCCGTTCCAAAACCGTTTTTTGGTTTTTTATCTTATAAATTTCATACGCGCCATAATTACCCAAGACCATGGTGAGTGCGACCACGCCCATAAGAGACCAAAACATAATGCGTCTTCGTTGTTTCTTTTTTTTGAGACGTGCGTCCGAAGGGCTGTCCGCGGGTATCACGTTTTCTACGTTTTCGTTTTCCGAAAAATCGGTTGCGTTCATATCTTTTCCTTTCTATACATGAAATGCCTTTCTTCCCGGATAGACCGCGCGCGCGCCGAGCGCTTCCTCGATGCGCAGCAGCTGATTGTATTTCGCCATGCGGTCCGTGCGTGAAGCAGAGCCGGTCTTGATCTGTCCGCAATTAAGCGCCACCGCGATATCCGCGATGGTGGTGTCTTCGGTCTCCCCTGAGCGATGGCTCATCACCGCGGTGTACCCTGCCGTATGGGCCATCCGGACGGCGTCGATGGTTTCGGATAACGTTCCGATCTGGTTCACTTTAATAAGAATCGAATTGGCCACGCCGTGGTCGATGCCTTTCGATAAAAATTTCGGATTGGTGACAAAGACATCGTCCCCGACGAGTTGAATTTTATCGCCCAGCGCTTCCGTCATCAGCTTCCAGCCGTGCCAGTCATTTTCAGCCATGCCGTCTTCGATCGAAATGATCGGATACTGTTTCACCCAATGCTGATAAAAGGCAACCATCTCCTGCGGAGATTTCTTCGATCCGTCCGATTTTTTGAAAACATATTTTCCGTCGGTAAAAAACTCGCTCGACGCCGGGTCGAGCGCAATCATGATATCTTTCCCGGTCTTGAAGCCCGCGGCATGGATAGCTTCCAGTATCACCTCGATCGCTTCGTCGTTCGATTTCAGATTCGGCGCAAAACCGCCCTCATCCCCGACGGCGGTATTATTTTTTTTGGATTTTAGAACGGCTTTCAAATGATGAAAAATTTCCACCCCCATGCGCAATCCTTCGGAAAACTTTTTCGCGCCGACCGGTACGATCATGAATTCCTGAAAATCTACGTTGTTATCGGCATGCACGCCCCCGTTCAAAATATTCATCATCGGCACCGGCAGCGTATTTGCCTCGATACCTCCGATGTATTGAAATAACGGTAAATTAGTTTCGATCGCCATGGCGCGCGCTACCGCGAGGCTCACGCCTAAGATGGCATTTGCGCCCAATCTCTTTTTTGTCGGGGTGCCGTCGAGGTCGATCATCACATGATCCACACAGTATTGGTCGTCCGCGTCCGTATGAGCCAGCGCTTTAGCTAAGATGGTATTCACATTATGTACCGCGCGGGTGACTCCTTTGCCGAGATAGCGTTTCTTATCGCCGTCGCGCAGTTCCACCGCTTCGTGCTCGCCGGTCGAAGCTCCGCTCGGAACGATCGCTCGTCCCATCGCGCCGCTCTCCAAGAATACTTCCACTTCTACCGTCGGATTGCCGCGCGAATCCAAAACTTCCCGTCCATGAACCCTGTGAATATGACTCATTTCAAATTTTCTCCTGCGCAAAATAATTCACGATTTGCCGTTGCTTTGTTTGCATCATTTATCGCGTTCTATATTATACTGAACAAATTTTTTGAGCCCTTCTTTTGCCGGCGAATCTTTGAAAGGGCTCAGATTCGAGACGGCTTTTTCGGAAAATTCCCGCAAGCGCTTCCTGGCATACTCCAGCCCGCCGTACTGGTCGGTGAACGCAATAATTTTTTTCACATCGGAACTGCTGGCGCTGTTTTTGATCATTTTTAAAATCTGTTTCGATTCCGCGCGCGGCGCTCGGCTGAAGGCATGGATCAGCGGCAGGGTGATCTTTTGTTCCTTCAGATCGCGTCCTTTGGTTTTTCCGATGATCCTTTGGACGCCTTCGAAATCAAACAGGTCGTCTTTGATTTGGAACGCCACTCCGATGTTTTCGCCGAATTCCCTGAGCGCCTTGCGGTCCTCGTCCTTTTCCGTAGTCGTTATTCCTCCGAGCTCGCACGCCGCCGCGATCAAGGCGCCGGTTTTGTCCGAGACCATTTGCACGTACGTCGGCTCATCAATATCCAGTTTGCGGCTTTTGTCGATCTGCATCAATTCTCCCTGGCTCGCACGGCGCGTGGCGTTGGACAGCAGCATCATCGCGTCGAAACTCTTGATATCCACGATACTGATGAGCGCATTGGCGAGCAGATAATCACCCATAAGGACGGCCATCTTATTTTTCCAGATCGCATTGATCGAAGGCATGCCCCGCCGCATGTCCGCGCCGTCCACTACGTCATCATGCACGAGCGTCGCGGTATGTACCAGCTCGATCGTGATCGCCGCGCGGTAACTGCGCTCCGTCACTTCACCGCCGCAGGCCTTGCTGCACAAGAGCACCAACATCGGGCGGAGATTTTTTCCGCGCGACTTGACGATATACCGGGCGATCGTATCTACAATTTTTATATTGGAAGTGAGCTGTTCTTTGAATTTGGATTTAAAAATGTCCGTTTCATTTTCGATCGATTCAAATACTTCCTTCAGCGGCATTCCCAAGCTCCGAAAAATTAAGATCAATAAGCAGCGGGCTGACAAAAGATGCGCTCACTATTTGAATCTAAGGGTTTAAGGTTTTCAAATCAAGGTGAATTGTATTCATGCTGTGCAAGTCTCTTATGTTACCAAACTCTGCTGCGGATTTTACATGCAGACTTAGGGAACTGATGTATCGCGGAATCAGATTCCGCGATACGTATGCTCCGAATCGAAAAAATAAGAACATAAAAATGATGAACAAAGAAATTTATTGTTCTAATTCCATTTCATCTTCGCCTTTAAAATCTTCAATGGACCTCTCCTATCGCGGAATCAAATTCTGCAATACCATGGGAAGTTCTAAATAAAGAAATAAAAAAGAGTTAAGGACCAGTCGTCCCTAACTCTTTTTTTTAAAAAACGATATAAAGAAACCTACTGTTCCAGCTCCATTTCATCTTCGCCCTTAAAATCTTCAATGAATCGCTCCTGCGCGTCGGACACGTCCGCGCCGAAACCTCGGATGATCTCATCGGGAGAAAGATTGAGTTCCTGCAGGCAATAGCGTAAATAGTATTCGTATTCCAGATCGGGATCGTTTTCAAGCATGATCTCGGCTTCCGATTCCTGACAATTATTCTCGCGGGCTACCCACTCAGCAGCGGACAATCTTGCCATAACGGCTCCTTTGGTTAATTCTTATTGAACGAATGTTTCGTCGTTCGAACATGCGGCTTTTCGAATGCCTGAAACCACGCGTTCGGGCGCAGGTAGTTTCAAAAATCGTGGAATGATAATAAATTAATCGGGCTTTGTCAAGATTAAACTCGTTAACCTTGCGTCACGATGGGTTTCCGGATTTTTTCACAAATGCACCGATGATCCCGGCCAGGCGTGCGGGCGGCCATCCTTGCGTATCCAATATCCAGGATGCTTTTTCGTATCCGGGTTTCCTTTTTTCAAATAATTCTTCCCACGTGTGGGTTTGTAACAAGGGACGCTTGAAATCGCCTTTCACCCGCTCCTTAAGGGTCTGCAGGTCCGATTTCAAATAGATCAAAAAGCCGCTCCGGCAAACCCGTTCAAGAGTGTCCGGACTTAGCAAACTACCTCCGCCCAACGCCGCGACGGCCTTCATTTTAGAATGCGTCAGCACGGAAATTATTTCGGCTTCACGCCGCCGAAAATACGCTTCGCCGTCCTGCTCAAAAATGTCACGGATGGATTTGTTTTCTTTGGTTTCAATTTCACGATCCGTATCGATAAATTCATAATCCAAATCGTCAGCCAGAATTCTTCCAATCGTCGTTTTGCCGGAACCCATGAATCCGCAGAGAAAAATCAGATCTGTTTCTTTATTCATTTTCATTCTTTTTGAATATGGAATTGACCACCATGGCCGAGAGGACCAGTCCGCCCCCGACCAGAGGCCACAAGCCGGGAATTTCGCCGGTTCCGAGAAACGTCCATACCGGATTGCAGATCGGTTCGAGAAGCGTATAGATCGCAATTTCGACGCTGGAAATAAATTTGGCGCCTTTGGCGAAAAATATATATCCGAGTCCCAGCTGGAAAACTCCCAGGAACAATAATCCCAATAGGTCGCGTGAGGTCAACCGGAAATCACTCCCGAAAGTGTACGTTAGGAAACTGTTTTCACCGGTTGGGTTGATCAGGAAGATTACGGAAACGACAATGACCAGCAGAACCAGAACCGTCGCCGAATTGCCCAGAGCCAAATTGAATATGCCTTTCATATCCGAAAGCCGGTCGTTCCTTGCTTCGGTACTTTTTTCTGACCGTTTGACCACAATCTGGAGCAGGGCAAACGCGATCCCTGAAAAAATTCCGACGATATTACCGATCAGCGCGGTTGATTTTTCCGCTTCAATGAAGAACAAAACCATGCCAACCAGCGAAATGACTACGGTGGCCACTTCGATCGCAAAGATTCTTTCCCGCAGAAAAACATACGAAATAACGATCACGTAGACCGGAGCCGTATACTGAAGGAAAACGGCATTGGCAGAGGTGGTCAGTTTATTGGCCAGTACAAAAAGCGAAACGGTGAAGACATAGCATAGGGCTGTCAGGAAAGACCATTTCGTTAATTTAAAATCAAAAGGAGTTTTTAGAATGAGTTTTTGATACGCGAGATATCCGAATAAAAAAATTCCCGCGATCAGCGAACGGTAAAATGCGATCTGCATCGGAGGCCGGTCGATGATCTTAATGAATAATCCCGCGCTGCTCCAGAACAGCGCTGCAAGTGAAATAAGGAAAATACCCTTGAAATAATTACTTTGTCCCATGCCTGTCGTGTTTTTAATATACAATATAATCACAAGATGGCCGAAAAAAGAATCTTATTTTTCTGGAAAACCAGCTCTATCGTTACTCCATCGACTTCTACATGTGCAATTCTGTCGCTACAAAATGCAGGGTTTGTCAGTAACAATGTGCCAATTTAGCACTCCATGGCTCTGAGTGCTAAGATTTCTATTGCTTTTGTAAATTAAATGACTATATTTGCGACACTTAAAAATACGGCGTATGTTGGCATAAAAGTTGGATATACAGTAGGTTGGCTAGTCCAAGGGGTATATAGGCTTCAATCAAGCCACTTCATAACTTAACCATAAACCTAAACAGGAGAATAAAATGAAACTGAAACCATTGGCCGATCGCGTGATCGTCAAGAGCATGGAAGCCGAAGAGAAAACGGCAAGCGGTTTGATCATACCGGACACCGCAAAGGAAAAACCGCAAGTGGGCGAAGTGATTGAAGTAGGCCCGGGCCGGTTCGAAAAGGGGGATTATGTGAAGATGCAAGTTAAGAAGGGAGACAAAATATTATACGGCAAATATTCCGGAACGGAAATTACCGTTGATAATGACAAGTATCTCATCATGCACGAATCGGATATTTTAGCGATTCAAGGCTAAGCGACTTCATCCGTTTCCGCAAGGGATCCCTTCATGCGCGCGGGAATGACAATGACAAACAGAAAAATGAAATCAATTTAAATTTAGGAGATTAAGATTATGGCTGCCAAAGAAATAGTATTTGATGTTGACGCGCGGGCTAAACTGAAAAGAGGTATTGATACCTTAGCCAATGCCGTCAAAGTCACGTTAGGCCCCAAGGGGCGTAACGTTCTCCTCGACAGAAAATTCGGTGCGCCGACCGTCACTAAGGACGGCGTGACCGTGGCAAAAGAAATTGAGCTCGAAGACCCGATTGAAAACATGGGCGCGCAAATGGTGCGTGAAGTGGCTTCCAAAACCAGCGATGTCGCCGGCGACGGGACCACCACCGCCACTGTTTTAGCACAGGCGATCTTCCGTGAAGGCGTGAAAAACGTCACCGCGGGCGCCAATCCGATGGAATTGAAAAAGGGCATCGACGAAGCCGTGAAAATTGTCGTTGCTGAATTAAAAAAGATGACCAAAAAAGTCGAAGGCAAGGAACAAATTGCGCAA
Source organism: uncultured Bacteroidota bacterium (assembly GCA_964563165.1). Taxonomy (GTDB): domain Bacteria; phylum CLD3; class CLD3; order SB21; family SB21; genus CAZLWA01. The sequence goes on from CAZLWA010000019.1 coordinate 39,781, forward strand.
GTCGGCGCGATCTCGGCAAACAACGATATGGAAATCGGTAAGCTCCTGGCGGATGCGATGGAAAAAGTCGGCAAAGACGGTGTGATCACGGTGGAAGAGGCGAAGGGTTTTGAAACGAATCTCGAGACCGTCGAAGGTATGCAGTTCGACCGCGGATTCCTGTCGCCGTATTTTATTACCGATGCGGACACCCAGGAATGCGTTCTCGAAGAACCGAAAATTCTGATCTATGACAAGAAGATTTCCGTCATGAAAGATCTGCTCCCGATTCTGGAAAAAACCGTTCAAATGGGCAAAGCGCTTCTGATCATCGCGGAAGATATCGAGAACGAAGCTTTGGCGACATTGGTCGTCAACAAGCTGCGCGGAACCCTGCGTGTGTCGGCTGTGAAAGCGCCCGGATTCGGCGATCGCCGCAAAGCGATGCTGGAAGATATTGCGATCCTGACCGGCGGCACCGTGATCAGCGAAGAAGCGGGTTACAAATTGGAAAATGCGAAAATTGATTATTTAGGAACGGCAAAGAAGATCATTATTGACAAAGACAACACGACCATCGTCGAAGGCGGCGGTAAGAAAGAAGCGATCAAAGGCCGCATTGCCCAAATCAAAACGCAAGTTGAGAATACGACCAGCGACTATGACAAGGAAAAACTGCAGGAACGCCTGGCTAAATTAGCCGGCGGTGTGGCGGTGATCCGTATCGGCGCGGCGAGCGAAGTGGAAATGAAAGAGAAAAAAGCCCGTGTGGAAGACGCCCTTCATGCGACGCGTGCGGCGGTGGAAGAAGGCATTGTCGCCGGCGGCGGCGTGGCTTTGATCCGCGCACAAAAAGCGATCGAAAAAGGCAAGGGCGGGATCAGCGATAAATTCCTGATCGGGGATATCGGCTTAGGCGTTGCGATCGTGCGACGCGCTTTGGAAGAGCCGATCCGTCAGATCGTTGAAAACTGCGGAATTGAATCCTCGATCGTTGTTCAGAAAGTCAAGGACGGCGCGGAAGATTTCGGTTTCAATGCGCTCACCGAAGAATATGAGAATTTGCTCAAGGCAGGCGTCATTGACCCGACCAAAGTGACGAGAACCGCACTGGAAAATGCGGCGTCGGTTGTCGGATTGCTGTTGACGACCGAAGCGACGGTATTCGAGAAGAAGGAAAAAGACAGACCCTCGATGCCTCAGATGCCGGGCGGCGGCGGTATGGGCGACATGTACTAATCGTCCCAAAAACCTGCGGCCTGTCGTCAGGTCATATCATTATAGAATCCCTTTTCTGCGCGAGCGGAGAAGGGATTTTTGTTTTAGAACGCTCAAGATACCGTGCAGTACTGCCGGCTGAATTTTTCAGACATATTTCTTGGAAATTAATTTTTATGTTCTAAGTTATATCAAAGTAGTAACTTTGACGGGGTCTTTACGTAAAAGGAACTCAAGATCACAGAGGTTACCTATGGACAAAGCGTCTTTGGAAGAATTTCGGGGAAAACTTAAATTTCACCGCGATGAGTTGATGGCATGGTACCAGAATGAAGTGCCCGGGGGCAGCGGCGCCATGGATAACGAAGAGCTGGAAGAATTTCAGCGTGTTATCGCCGCGCATGAAGATGCGCTTCAGCGGATTGATACAGGCACGTTCGGCCGCTGCGTCCAATGCACGGATAACGGCG
>CAZLWA010000020.1:0-24932 GCA_964563165.1 uncultured Bacteroidota bacterium
CTCTGCCTTACCACTTGGCTACGTCGCCGATGTTAAAGTGAAGCGGAAATAAAATGACCAGAATCCCTTAGGAGGATTCCGGTCATTATCAGGATACCTCTTCAACTACTGACTTATCAGCAGTCCCATCTGGATTACACATGAAGAGAGAGCGAGAGACGAGACTCGAACTCGCGACATCAACCTTGGCAAGGTTGCACTCTACCAACTGAGCTACTCTCGCAGTTTAAACGTAGTTATTAATTATAAACTTACTTATAATCCAAAGAACTTCATTCAAAACTGGATTAGCAATATATAGAAAAAATTATGTTTTGTCAAGAAAATTAATATTTCAATGGATTCTTAAATTTTAAAATTAATATAATCAACAGTATAGCGGACAAAATATACTTGAAATACATGAAAAACTCAACATAAGGACTTACGAGTATATAATTGATTTTATTATACTTAAACGACTACTTGATTATTCTGCTAAATAGCCGGCTCTTTCATATAATCTCACATAAAAGTTGATAAATTGTTGATAACAGGATACACTCCCGGATATGAAATGCCTGATGAAGTTAATAACTTGTTGATAACAAAATGCTCTGGCCCTATTAGAAAACCAAAGACAAAGTTAATAACTTGTTAATAAAGTGAAATGCTCGCGATGGATCTAGGCGTCAGATGCCTTCGGCATCAGGTAACGAAAGGCGGGAGGTTTTCTTGAATTGGCGTTGTGTTGAAGATCGGCAGCGTTGCGCTTCTTAACCGGCCTGAAATTCACGCGGACTAACCAAAGAGCTGCACGACGTACAAATTAAATTCCATTCAATTCGAAAATTGTAAAATGACACCCAGTCAAATTAATTAACGAATTTTTTTGCATTTTTATTTAATATTGTATATAATTCAAGTTCCGGATTCTCAGATACAGGGGAGTAAAATTTAAATCGACTGAGGAGCAATATATGCGTCTGATCACGCGAACGGATCTTGACGGTTTGACATGTGCGGTGTTCATTACCGTGATGGAAAAGATTGATGAAGTCGTTTTCGCCGAACCCAAAGCGATGCAGGACGGAAAAGTTGCGGTGACAGACCATGACCTGATCGCCAATTTACCCTGGCATCCGAAATGCGCCCTGTGGTTCGATCATCACACCAGCCAAATGCTGCATTCGGAAAATGAAAATTACCGCGGTAAATTCGCCGTCGCCCCCAGCTGCGCGCGCGTGATCTATGATTTTTATGAACACCCGGACGAACTGAAACCTTTTGATGAATTGCTGGTCGAAACGGACCGCGTGGACAGCGCCAACCTGAACATGGATGACGTGCTCAATCCGAAAGGCTGGGTGCTGCTGTCTTACACGCTGGACCCGCGCTCGGGATTGGATGCGTTCGAAGATTACTTTCAGCGCATGATCGGGTGGATCCAGGTTCATACCGTTAATGAAATTCTGCTGCTGCCGGAGGTCAAAGTGAAAGTGGACAAATACCTTGCCGATCAGGATGAATTTAAAGCGGCCTTGATCAAGCATACGAAACAGGATGGCAACGTGATCATAACCGATCAGCGCGGCGTGGATAAATTTCCTTCCGGTAATCGCTTTTTAATTTATACGTTGTTCCCTACCGCCAATATTTCCGCTCGTTTATTCAAAGGTAAAGAAAAAGGCATCACCGTGTGTGCCGTCGGGCACAGCATTTTTAATCGGACTTCGAAAACGGACGTCGGCGCGCTGATGGCGGAATACGGCGGCGGCGGTCACAAAGGGGCAGGAACGTGCCAGTTTCCGGACTCCGAGGCAGATGCAAAGGTGAAGGAAATTATAAGCAGGATGAAAAAAGCTGGATAGAGCTTCGCGAGATTTAACGTCAAGACTTTGAATCCCTCCTGTGCCCCCCTTTATTAAAGGGGGGTTGTGGGGGGATTATCCGTGTGAAGTGATGTTAATACTGATCCCCCTGCGGCTCAATTCGTCAATAAATCTCTGAGGCGGTACGCATTCTTCCTGCGGCCATGCGCCTTTGGCCGTGATCTCCCCCGCCGACAACATTTGCGCAATTACCGAAATCGGGTACGCGGTCAGCCGCATCATCGCAGTGATGTTATTCAAGTCGTCGCCGTAGTCAATGATCTCATATTGAATTTTCTTCATCACCCGGTCCCGCTGGCCTTCTATCGCCACCCGAACCAGCACGCAGTCTTTGCCGTCCATGGTCAGTTTTTCGGTGAGCAACTGCGCAAGCAGTTCACGCGGCACAACTCTCATATCGCCGACCTTGACCGGCTTCGATCCGGTGAGACCCAGATCCATCAGAAGTTTAAACCGGGCGCAATGCCCCGGATAACGGATCGTCTTGTAATCCAGATTTTTTGCTTTTCCGAGAAACGTTTTCGGCAGCGTCGAGGTTCCGCCGGAAGTGTTGAACGCCTCCAATTTACCGAACGGCGCTCGAAATACCAGTTCCTCGACCTCGGTCATCGGGTCCACTTCAACTATTTCCCCGTCCCGGATCTTCACGCATTTCTCCACATATTCATTGATCAGGCCGTGAACGGAAAAAACCAATTTATAATTCAACGGCGGCTGGGGTTCGATCGGCAATCCTCCGACGCGAATCTGTACATCCTCCGCCTCGTCGAGTTTTTCCATACCATGCGCCACCAGCACCGACACCATGCCCGGCGCAAGCCCGCAGTCAGGTATAACCGTAAGGTTCTTCTTTCTCGCCCTCTCGTGAAGCGTAAACTCTTCCTCCACGATCGTGTTGTTGCCTCCGAGATCGCAAAAATTACACCCGCATATCACGGCCAATTTAGCCAGTTTGTAATTATATTTGTACGTCACCGCGCTCACTACGGTATCCGACGCCAGCATCAATTCCTTTACAGCCGCTTCGTCGTTGACGTCTGTTTTCCTGAGGTGCAGATGGAGGTCGTGGGGGCTGTTGATCAGCGCTTCGGCCTCCTTGAGCTGGCTTGCATCCGAATCGGCGAGAATGACGCTTTCAATCCGATGATTGCGCATCAGATCGAATGCCACCGCGCGCCCCATGAGCCCCGCGCCGAGAACCAGAAAACGCATCATACCGGTACCTTACTTTCGAATCAATTTACAACCGAAAAATCCGCTGAGCCCGTGCACCTGCGGCCGAATATGAAAAAACCCTTCCCGGTCCGTGAACGGTTTGAATTTTTCGACGGGAGTATTGAGAATTCTGAAATCAGAACCCTGAAAATTACGAACGACCGCTTCATTCTCATCCGGATTCAGCGTGCACGTGCCGTAGATCAATTCTCCGCCCGGCTTCACGAACTGACTGTAAAAACTTAAAATACTTTTTTGTTCCTCCGCAAGACGGACCAGGTCTTCCGGGTGTAATCGCCATTTGATATCCGGATTTCTTGCGAGGACGCCTAACCCGCTGCACGGCGCGTCCACGATCACTTTGTCGGCTTTGCCCGAGATCTGGCTGATCAGTTCCGGGTCTTCCGCCAATTCAATATTCGTACAACCTGCGCGGATGGAACGTTTTTTCAATTGCTCCAGCATATCTTTGCTGCGGTCCGCCGCCATAATTTTCCCGCGATTCTGCATCCACGCGGAAAAAAAAATCGTTTTGCCTCCGCTGCCCGCGTACGCATCGAGAATAAACTCATTCGGTTTCGGATCGCACCATTCGGCGAATAATTGGCTAGACTCATCCTGAATTTCGAACTCACCGTTCGTAAAAGATGCGGTCGAAAAAATCTCATCTTTTCCCGTCACGGTAAAACCATACCTGGCAAATTTTGTTTTCTTCAATGAGAAATTCTCTTCTTTCAAATGCCGCACGATCGCGTCTTCCCCGCCCTTCAGGGTATTCACCCTGATCGTCAGCGGCGGATCCGCATTATTGAAGTCGCAAATTTTCTTCGCCGCTTCCTCGCCGTACAGGCCGATCCATTTTTCGATCAGCCACGCGGGATGCGAATAAATGATCGACAGCGCATTGAGTAAATTCTTTTTCGGATTGGGAAGCGGAATATGGTTCTTGATCTTGTTGAGGATCTTAATATAATTCCGCACTGCTTCTTTATAAGTACCGTGCGATTTCGGGATCGAAAAATCGGAAAGCGAAATTGTTTTTTCCGCGGACTTATTCATAAAGGCCGCGTTCCACGTCCCCAGGCGATGCGCGTTCTTCAAGGTCGTGTCCAGTTCATCCGCATTCATTTTGAGCACGCGTGAGATCGTGTAATCGATCCGCAATTTCCATTTAATGATATTTGAAACCGTTTTGGATATATTCGCTTTCTCCCGCGCGGTGAGCAATTTTTGATTTTGATGAATGTGTTTCTTCAGGAGCGTATCCAGTCGCACGGAATTTTCTTCTATGTCGTTCAGGATTTCCAGCGCGATGCGGTTCACCGTGCCTTCCGCAAGACGGTCCTCTTCTTCGCGCGACTGCGCGCCTTTAAAGGTCTTCGGAACGTAAAAACTTATTCTTTTGAATTTCGCGGACTTGGCCGGTTCTGCACGCGGCTTCGGATCCCCGGACGAATACGAATCTCTTTTCGAATCGGATTTTGTCGAATGGGATTTATTGGAACTGAATTGTTTTTTCATACTTTGGATATATTCTTGCACTTGGCTTTTAGCTTTTAGCTTTTGGCCTTTGGCTTGGAAGATGCATTTTCATGACTCCATTACTCCAACAATCGTTTCTCTAAAAATGGCTCAATGATTCAATGACAAAATGATTCAATCTAAACTGTCTTCTTTCGACAGTACAGCATGTATTTCATTAATCCATTACCCCAATAATCCACTTTTTTTACTCCAACAATCCATTCTTTATAAATGGCTAAATGACTCAATGACGAAATGGTTCAATTTAAACCGTCTTTCACTGCATCCATCGCTTCCTGCAATTCGCCCAGCGTGTGCAGATCCCCTTTCTTCTTTGCCGCGCTCATGCCCTGTTCATAAGCGGTGATCGCTTCACGCGGCTTTTCGACCGATTCGTATGCCATGCCCAACTGATAATACGCCGGGACGTAATCGGGATCGCGCCCGATCAATTCGATAAAAACCCCCACCGCTTTTTCTTTGGCGTCCATTTTGAAATATTCCATCGCCAATCCGTAGCGGGAGAAGGAATCGTTCGCATCCTTTGAAACTAATTCTTGTAAAACTTCGAGCCGCGACTTCATAACCATTTTATCATTGAGTCATTTCATCATTAGCAATTAGCTTTTGGCTTTTGGCTCTTGGCTTTTGGCTCTTGGCGTTTGGTTCCTTAGCTCATTAGCAATCATCCTCATTGATCCATTACTCCAATAATCCAATACGCCCGCATTTCATTTCTGTGATGCAATGACAAATTTAACTAAACTATCTTTCTTTCAATCTTCGATAGTACTGTGTTGAGTTCTTTCGTTTTTTCTTCGTAGCCTTTTTTGCCGAGCAAGGCGAACATATTAGATTTATACGCTTCCACGCCGGGTTGGTCAAAAGGATTTACGCGTAAGAGATACCCGCTCATGGCACAGGCCTTTTCAAAGAAATAGATCAATTGTCCGAGATAATACGCGTTGAGTTCGGGAATATTTACCGTCATATTCGGGACGCGCCCGTCGTGATGCGCAAGCGTGACGCCTTCATACGCTTTGCGATTGACATGATCAAACGTCTGCCCCGACAGGAAATTGAATCCGTCGATATCCTGGTCCAACGCAGGAACCTGGGCGCCGGAGCGTGATTTCTCAACCCACAAGATCGTTTCAAAAATATTGCGCGTGCCTTGCTGGATCCATTGGCCCATGGAATGCAGATCCGTCGAATAGTCCACCGACGCGGGATACAGGCTCTTGTTGTCTTTGCCTTCGCTCTCGCCATACAGCTGTTTCCACCACTCGGAGAAATAATGCAGTGACGGATCGAAATTCGCCAGCAGTTCCGCCGTCTTGCCGTTGGAATACATAAGATACCGGATGACGGCATACATATAGGAAGGATTGGATTTCAAATCCGGGTTCTTCAAAAATTTCTCCATGTCGCGCGCACCCTGCAGAAGCTCGCCGATATTGACTCCGGCTGCGGCGATCGGAATCAATCCGACCGGCGTGAGGACGGAATAACGCCCGCCGACATTGTCGGGAATGGCAAACGATTTGTACCCTTCCTGATCCGCCATTTTCTTCAAAGAGCCTTTCGATTGGTCCGTCGTCGCAATAATACGCTGTGCCATCTGGCCTTTCGCCATCACTCCACTCATCAGATTGCGGAAATAACGCAGCGCCAATGCGGGTTCGGTGGTCGTACCGGATTTCGATATCACATTCACCGAAACACGCTTGTTTTCCAAAACGTCTTTCAGATCTTCGAGATATTTTCCGCTGATGTTCTGCCCGGCGAAAAATACTTTCGGCGATTTTTGCGGCAGACAGTTGTGAAACGAGTGCGACAAAGCGTCAATGACGGCACGCGCGCCGAGATATGATCCGCCGATACCGATAACCACCAGAATGTCGGAAGATTTTTGAACTTCTTCGGCCACTTTATTGATCCGGTCAATTTCGTCCGACGTCGTGCGGCTCGCCAGATCCAGCCAACCCATGTAATCATTGCCGATACCCGTACGCTCTTCGATCACTCCGTGAACTTCATCGACTTTCGTTTGCATTTTGAGCAATTCTTTTTCTTTGATGAAATCCAAAACGTACGTGTAATCCAATTGAATCGTTTTCATGGCGATGCTCCTTAAAATGATATATTCTGCCTAATAGCTTGAACCATAGTCTGGAATCGTCGGCAAATATAAGCGAAGATGCACTAAAAAACAATTATTTTTCGCTATGACGCCATCTGATGAAGCGTTCATGGAAGCCTTACAAACAGGCCGTTATTGGATATGCTTTCCCGGAAGCACACCGTTTTTAGTTTGCATTTGCCTGCGAATTTTATACATTGCGCCACCAAAAATGGAAAGAGATTCCTTATGACAACTGAAACACGTTCACCCGGGGACCGGAAAAAATACAACCGGATCAAATTGATGGTCTCTTTTACGGAAACCCTCCTCGTCATTGGATTCATTTTAGCGATTATTCTGACCGGATGGAGCCGGGATGTGAGCCGGTATGCCGCCTCGGTATCAGCCAACCCGTACTTCCAATTAGTATATTTTGTCATTCTTCTCGGCATCGCCCGAAGCGTGCTGACCTGGCCCTTGAATTTTTACACCGGGTTTTATCTCGAGCATCGCTACGGCATGTCCAATCAGACCTTCGTTCAGTGGATCCTCGAAAACCTCAAAGGCACGGGCGTCGGTGCGGCGATCGGCCTTCCGCTGCTTGTTATTTTTTATTATTGCCTGAACGTGTTTCAAGACAACTGGTGGCTGCCGGTCGCGGCGGTTTTCTTTCTTTTTTCGGTTGTGCTGGCCCGCGTCGCACCGACGTTGATCTTCCCGTTGTTTTATCAATTCAAACCGCTGCAGAACGAATCGCTGAAAAACAAACTCGTTGGCTTATGCTCCGACGTATCCCCGGCCATCGGCGGCGTTTTTGAATTCAACATGAGCAAAACCACCAAAAAAGCGAACGCGGCATTTGCCGGCATCGGCAGATCGAAACGCATTCTCCTGGCGGACACCTTACTCGAAAATTTTTCGGAAGAAGAGATCGAAGTCGTATTCGCCCATGAAGTCGGCCACTATTATCACAAGCACATTGTTAAAAGTCTATTATTGAGCATCGTGATTATTTTTTCCGGCCTGTATGTCACATCGTATTTTTACAAATTACTTTTATCCGCATTTGATTTTTCAATGATCACGGATATTGGCGCTCTGCCTTTGCTGGCTTTGCTTCTGATGGGGTTCGGTTTCATCACCGGCCCTCTGACCAACGCCTTGAGCCGCGCGTACGAACGGCAGGCCGACGCCTATGCGCTCCGCAAAACAAAAAACAAAACTGCATTCATCGGTGCGATGCGGCGATTGTCGGAAATGAATTTAGCGGATGACGCGCCGCATCCGGTCGTCGAATTCCTGTTTTATTCGCACCCGGCCATTTCCAAAAGAATCCGGGCAGCTGAGAATTTCGATATCGCGCCGCAAGGGAAAGCAGTTTAAAGTCGTCATCATTAATCGTCATTCGTAATTCTTAATTTGTAATTCTTAATTCGTCATTCGTAATTCGTAATTCACATGCTCCATCTAGTCAATCTTACCGTCGAATTCGGAGGCCGGGCTTTGTTTCAGGGTTTGAGCTGGCATATCCGGAAAAAAGACCGCGTGGCGCTGATCGGCGCGAACGGCACCGGTAAGTCCACGCTGCTGAAGATCATTGCCAGGCAATCGCAGGCCACTTCCGGCAGTATCGCCCATGGCAAGGATCTGCGCGTAGGTTACCTGCCTCAGGAAGGTCTCCATATGCGCGGAAAAACATTGATGCACGAAGTGCTGACGGCGTTTACGGAAATTGTCGAGATCCATGATAAAATGAAAGCTATCGAAATCCAGCTTCAGACGATGGATCATGAATCGGAAGAATATTTCAAGCTCATTGAAAAGTACGGAAACCTGCAGCATCGCTTCGAAGACCTCCACGGATTTTCTATCGAATCCAAAGCCGCGCGCGTGCTGACAGGATTGGGCTTCAAAGAAAGCGATTTCGAAAAACAGTGTGAACTCTTCAGCGGCGGCTGGCAGATGCGCATTGCGATCACCAAATTGCTGTTACAAAATCCGGATCTGCTTTTGCTCGACGAACCGACCAATCACCTCGATCTCGATTCCATCGAATGGTTCGAAAATTATCTGAGAAATTACGACGGCTCGGTGCTGCTCGTTTCGCACGACCGCTATTTCATCAATAATGTATGTGACCGCATCACGGAATTGGAACGGCAGAAACTGACCGATTACTTCGGCACCTACGAAGAATTTGAGGAACAGAAAGCGATCACCGAAGAACAGCTGCTCAACTCGTACGAACGCCAGCAGGACGAGATCAAACGGGTCCAGCTGTTCATTGACCGTTTCCGTTATAAGGCCACAAAGGCGCGGCAAGCGCAGAGCCGCATCAAAATGCTCGACCGCATGGAGAAAATTCAATTGCCTGAAGACGAGCGCCGTGCGATCACGTTCCGTTTTCCGCAGCCCGTAAAAAGCGGGCGCGTGGTGCTCGAAGCGGATCATATCGTAAAAAGCTTCGGCGATAACCACGTGCTCAAAGGTATCACTTTTTCTCTCGAGCGCGGCGAGCGCGTGGCGCTGGTCGGCGTCAACGGCGCCGGCAAATCCACGCTGCTGCGCATTATTTCCGGCGTCGATACGGAGTTCTCCGGATCGGTGAAATTAGGGTATAATGTGACGATGGAATATTTTGCCCAGCAGCAGGCGGAAAAACTGGACCTGTCTAAAACTGTGTATGAAGAAATTGTGAGCGCCGGTTCCGGCCAGACGCCGCTCGTGATGCGCACGATCCTGGGCGCATTTCTTTTTTCCGGCGACGCCGTTTACAAAAAAGTCGGCGTGCTCAGCGGCGGGGAAAAATCACGGCTGGCGTTCGCGAAAATGCTGCTGCATCCGACCAATTTTATTATTCTCGACGAGCCGACCAACCATATTGACGCGCAGACCAAGGAAATTCTGCAAGGCGCGCTGACGGATTACGAAGGCACGCTGCTCATGGTTTCGCACGACCGGTATTTCCTGGACAGTCTGGCTACCAAGGTCATCGAAGTGAAAGACGGACGGATCAAGACCTACCTTGGGAATTACGGCGAATTCCACGATCAAAAAGAAGCCGAGCGCGCCGCCGCACAGATGAAAATCAGCACTGACCGGGAAAAATCGAAAAAACAAAAAACGCCGGAAGTGAACGAACAGAAAAAAGCACAAGCCGAGACGATCCATGCGGGCCAGAAAAAACGCGACAAGAGGTTGGCCGCGCTTGAAAAGGAAATTCAAGATCAGGAAAAACTGAAATTGGATATCGAAACGCAGCTTGCAGACCCGGCCGTCTATAAACAAAAAGAAAGATCCGTACACCTTCAAAACGATTACCGGTCGGTCAACGACAAAATTGCGGCGCTTTACGTTGAGTGGGAAAACTTAGGGTAAGCGAAAGCCCCGAAGCAAATGCCTCGGGGCTCTCAGAGGAGGAGAGAAAAAATTGCAGTTATTAACTCTAACCTGTTCAACGGCAAAATATTCCTCTTGTTTCAATATTTCTTACATCAGGCCGGCCGGGTATACCGAAGCGGCACCCCCGATCACTCATCCCCGTCGTCGCCGCCGCGGCTTGTCGCTGCCTTCTTCGTAAATCCGCCGGCGAAATCTATCACGCACATGTAACGGTATTCTTGATGCCGACCGCACGCCACGCCGACGGCTTTATATTCCCGATTGAAAATATTTTTCCGGTGGCCGCGCGACGGAACGCCGTCGTCGATCAGCAGCGACAATACAATGCGGCGCGCATTATTGTTGCCGTAATCGATATTCTCTCCGGCCGTTTTCTGCCAGTCTCCGTAACGCGCCAGCCGGTCAAACGGAGAACTCCCGTCACCGCCGGTGTGCCCGGTGGAGGTCGTTTCGCCCTGATCTTCCACATGATCTTTCGCCGCGTGCGACATGCCTCTGGACGGACGCAGGGAATCCACCGGATCCGCAGCCATCAATGCTTCGTAGAATTCGTTGACGGCGGTAACGCCTTCATTTGTCTGTAAAGCGATCTCGCCGGGGAACTTTAATAGACTGCCGTCAAAATATCTTTTAAGATCCTTGACGTACCTCGCATATCCGCGCGGATCGGTCCGGACAAGATTGATCTCAGCCACTACCTGTCTCTCCAATTCGCTGAGAAACGCCGCCGGCTTAAGCGTTATGCCGGAAACCGTTTGGGATTTCGTCTGTGTATTATTTGTGCTGACCGAATTGCCGGAAGACGCAGAGCCTGAAAAAAGATTCAGCAAAGTTAACCGGGACGATCCCACGAACGCGTTATTATAAGCGATCTTACCGTCCCAATTGTCATGATCTACCCACATGCTTTTGCTTTCATCACCGGGATATTTACCCAGGGTAACCGTTTCCGCATTGAAATCGGAATATGACTTGTACGATTCTCCGAGCGACTTGCCTGAAAATAATCCAACCACAAATTGCTGGAACGCATCGCCGAACCAATTCGCATAGTATCCGGAGCAGCCCATGTTGATGAACGGCCGGGCGTACATCGCGACGCGGCGGTCCGCTTCCCGTTCGTCAATTTTTCCTATGTCAAAACCCGCATTACCGGCCGTGAAGCATCCGTATAGCATGACAATGGCGCCCGGCGCGAGTTTCAGGTCGCGCGTAATATCTTCGGCGGAAACGAATTTATCCTTTAGCGAAAATCCGCCGACCCACTTCGGCGGCGTCGAGCCGTCATAGACGCCGTGCCCGCGATACATAAGGATCTGCGCGCCGTCGGCGGCTTTTTTAATTGCATCCCAGTTATTATCAGGCGCATAAAATTCATACACCTGCACGCCGTTCATCTTGAGCGCCGAAGCGGCGAGTTTGAGATTCTTGATCTCGCCGGTTGTCCAGGAACCGTTGTCGCCGTCGATCGGCGCGCCGATCAGCACCGCCTTCATATTCGAGATCTTGACGGTTCCCGGTTCTGCCGCCGAGCGCAGCCGGATCGCATTATATTTCTCCGGTATAGCCGGTGACGACGATGACACGGTTTGCGCACGGATCGCCGAAGTCAAAACATAAAACAACATGAAATATTTCCGGAACATGTCTCCTCCTGTAAAAAAAACGTTGTGGTGCTTATTTCTTAGCGGAAATTTGAGACGCACTATCGAGCTTTCTGATATGAATACGTATTCATTGCCAAAAGTAACCATTTCGAGAATCACTCAGATAAATTTTTAATATGTTTCATGACGCGTAAATGAACGTTACGCGTGATCGCTTCCGCCCACAGATCATAATACCAGGCAGGAAAGACTTTCAGATCATACCAACTCGTCCCGGTTAGCGTGGTCGTACCGTCGCCGTTATCGTGGAGTAAAAACCGGCCCCTGATTAGCTCAATATGCCCGATGATCTCGGGATCTTTGGGCTGCGCGGTAATGTCAAAGGTCAGATCTTCATGGGGTTTGAAAACGCTCATGCGTTCTTCAAAAACGGCGCCCGAACTGAAAATACATTTTCGCGCCGCGCCTGCATAATTTCCCTCCACCGTTGTTTCTACCGGGCGCGGAAGGCCGATATCGAACAGCCAGAATTCCGACGGCGCTTCGATGGGCGCGAACGCAACGACATGAGGCCAGATTTTTTCCGGCGGAGCGCCGATGACGATCTGATCGGAGACGGAATTTTGGAACTCATGCGGAACGATGAGGTCTGCGGCAAACAGGACGATCAAAAGTCCGATAAGGCTTACGTTCAAATGATTTTTATTATGATTGATGAGAAAAATCGTGAGGAAATTTGCCAAAATTGTTACGACAAAAATAAGCGGGGACACGATAAGCAGGCATATGACGCCTTCCTGCATGAAAATCGCCGCGCTTAGAATCGCCAAACTTCCGCTCACCAGCGAAAGCAAAACGAATCGCCAATAGGCATAACGCAGCGGCTGCCAAATAAAACCGCTGATGATCCCCATAAATACGGGTACCGTAACAAAATTAGAGGTGATCAAAACGGCGCCGGTTTGATCATGTATGAATAAAACGATCTTAGTCACGACAAATAAAATAATCGCTATCGTGTTCGAAACCACGATGCCGGCGGCAATTCGAATGAACGGCTTTTCCATTAAGTATTCCTTTTTCATAAATTTTAGGTTAATTTACCTGAATTCGTGTCCACATACAAGTTGTCTGATGAAAAAATTCAAAACTGAAAAATGCGATTGGCTTTTCCTTGCCGGGATGTTGGTTCTCTCTTTTTTCTACCCCCTGTCGGCTTCCGACCTCTCATTTGAAGAAACGGCCTCAACGGGAATTTATGATCGTAACGGTTATTTACTCCGGGAGATCCTTTCGCCGCAGCAAGGGCGAGGGCATTGGGTAACGCTCGACCGGATCAGTCTGCGCGCGATCGAAGCGGCCGTCATCGCCGAGGACAAACGATTTTACCTCCATGCCGGTGTGGACGTGTGGGCGCTGATGCGCGCGGCATGGCAAAACGTACAAGCCATGGAGATTGTCAGCGGGGGTTCAACGATCACACAGCAGGTCGTCCGTAACCTGTATCACTTTCCGCGCCACCCGGCATTTAAACTGCTTGAAATGTGGTATGCGGTTCGGTTAGAACATACGCTTGATAAAAGTAAAATCCTCGAACGTTATTTCAATATCATTCCGTTCGGAAATCAGACGTTCGGTATCGACGCCGCCGCCCGATTGTATTTCGGCACAAGTTCCGCCGAGCTCACCTGGTCGGAAGCCGCATTCCTTATCGCCTTGCCCAAATCGCCGACGTTCTACAATCCCTATAAAAATTCGGTATCGGCAACAAATCGCAGGGATTTCATTCTAAAAAAATTACATGAATCCGAAAAAATTTCCGGGGAGGAATTCCGGCGTGCGCTCAAGGAACCGATCCTGCTATTCCCGAAATCTTCTCCCTTCAACGCGCCGCATTTTTGCGATTATATTATGCAGCAGAATCCGGATGCGCACGGCGATATCCGCACTACGCTCGATTGGCCTTTGCAAAAGGAAATTGAAACCATCGTCAGCGGGCAGATCAGAAATTTGAGCGAGGAAAATGTCACCAACGCCGCCGTGATCGTGATCCATAATGCCACCGGGCATATTCTCGCGATGCTCGGCTCCGCCGATTATTTCAACGTCGTGCATGACGGTCAATTCAACGCGGTTTTTTCCAAACGCCAGCCCGGCTCGGCGCTGAAGCCGTTTACCTACGGCGCCGCTTTTCAGCAGGGCTATACGCCCGCGACCGTCATCCCCGATGTGGAAACCGTGGTTCCGACGGCGCAGGGAAATTTCACTCCGAAAAATTATGACAATCACTTTCACGGGCCCGTACGCGCGCGTATCGCGCTGGCGTGTTCGTACAACGTTGCCGCCGTACGCGTGCTGCAGACGCTCGGCGTGTCCGCCCTCCTGTCAAAACTGCATGAGTGCGGCATGCACAGTTTGAATGAAACCGCCGAATATTACGGACACGGGCTCACGCTGGGCAACGGCGAAGTGACGCTGTTTGAACTTGCACGGGCTTACGGCGCTCTTGCGAATCAGGGTCAATGGATGGACGTGACGGGCGACCCCCAACGGATTCCGCTGCATACGTCCAAGGAAATTTTTTCTCCTCAAGTTGCTTTTTTGATTTCGAGTATCTTATCCGACGCATCGGCGCGCGTACCGTCCTTTGGCTACGATTCCCCGATCACACTTCCTTTCCCGTGCGCCGTAAAGACCGGAACGTCGTCGGATTTCCGCGACAACTGGACCGTCGGCTACACCCGTGATTTTACCGTGGGGGTGTGGGCAGGAAATTTCGACAACCGCCCGATGAAAAACATTTCCGGAGTGACGGGTGCGGGGCCGATATTCCGTGAGATCATGCTGGCGCTTCACAGGCAGAGCGTACCGGAAAATTTTCCCGTTCCGGCGAAGATCAGAAAAATGAACATCTGCGGGTTATCCGGAGAGCTGCCCAACGCCGGATGTACGTCGACGCTGGAAGAATATTTTGTCGAAGGGACCGAGCCCAAAGGAAGATGCCGGTGGCACAGCGCCGACGGTCTGATCAATTATGCCGCGTTCTCCCCTATTTACGGCCGATGGTTACAAAATAAGAACGGGATCGGCGAAAATCCTTCTGCAGCCCATACGGAAAAAAAACTGGACGAAGTAAAATCTCTGAAAATTATTTATCCTAACGATGAGGCCGTTTTTAAGATCGACCCGAATGTCAGAATCGACTACCAGGCGATCTACTTTGAAGCCCTGGTGCCGGCAGGCATTCATGAAATCCGGTGGCAGCTGGACGGCCGTTTTTACCAAACGGCCGCATCGCCGTTTCGTGTCAGGTGGAATTTGTCCGCCGGTAAGCACCGGTTGCGTGCGGATTATGTCGCGGGAGAAAAAACGTTCAGCAGCGAAGTGGGCTTTGAAGTGATGGACTAACCGGGAATCTTTTTCTTGAACGGCCACTCTTCCTTCTTCTTCGAAATGATCAAAAATGCCGCAAGACCGAGCGTGATCACGGTGATTCCCGAAATGACAAATTGGATGTCCGTGGAAATAAAAATAAAGATCCAAATGACAATTGCAATAATGACCGGCGCGGGATACAGCGGCATTTTGAAAGGCAGCCGGCTTGTTCCTTCCCGTTTCCTCAGAAGAACCACGCCTACCGCCTGACCGACAAATTGGACCAAAATCCGCATCGCCAGGATCGCACTGATCACCTCCGACAGTTTAAACAGTAAGCTGAAAACAAATCCGGCAGCACCCAGCGCGAGCAGGGAAACGTACGGAAAGTTCTTGGTCGGATGCAATTTCGCAAACACCGGGAAAAACTGTCCGTCTACGGCCGCCGCATACGGAATGCGGGAATAGCCGAGCAGCACGGCAAACAGCGACGCGAACGCTACCCACAAAACCAATACGGTGGCAACGTTGGCCGCAGCCTTACCGTAGAGCGTTTCGATAAATGTGCTGACAATAAATTCCGAATTTTGGGCGTCCTGCCACGGAATCACGCTTACCACGCTGATATTCATCGCCAGATACAGCGCCGCAATGCCGATCACCGAAATAAAAATACTTCTGGGAATGTTCTTTTCGGGATTTTTTATCTCACTCCCGAGATGACACACATTGTAATACCCGAGATAACTGTAGATGGTTTTTACGGAGGCATGGCCGAGCGCAATAAAAAATAAACTGTCGAATGTGAACGCGTCGCCGGTCGGCAGTAAAGTCAAATCGATCATGGGATCCGGATGCGTCGCGCCGCCCCAGATCATCCAGCCGATCGTTACGATAACGCCGCACCAGAGCAGGACGCTGATTTTTCCGATGGAATCTATTTTTCTGTAGAGTAACAGGACCAGCATGATCACGATGCCGCCCGAAACCATTTTTTTTTCGATCAGCCCGAGCGGAAAGACATAAGAGGCGTACTGCGCAAACCCGATCGCCCCGGACGCCACGACCAGCGGAGCCTGAAATAACGTCTGCCACACATAAAGGAACGACATCATTCTGCCCCACGTATTTTTTCCGTAGGCTTCTTTCAGAAAAACATAACTGCCGCCCGCGGCGGGATTCGCCGCGCCGAGTTCCGCCCAGATCATGCCGTCGAAGACGGAGATCACCGCGCCGACGATCCACGCCCATAGGAAATTCGGCCCGCCCATCAAGTTGATCACCAGGGGCAGTACGACAAAGGGCCCGATCCCGACCATGTCGATCATATTGATCGCCGTAGCCTGAAGCAGGCTGAGTTCGCGTTTTAATGTCTGCGAGTTTTCTTGAGACATGAATTCGTCATGGAATGGATGAGTGTTATGTTATTATAGAACAATTAATGTCTATTGCAAAAGAAAAAAATTAAATGAAAGGCGAGCGATACCGGGCTTCATAGGAAATTGACTGGATTGTAACAAGTTTTGACTTTCAAAGGAAAGTTGGTGAGTATTCGTTAAAAAAATTTACTTGCGTTTCGAAAATAATATTGTATATCTTTAGGTGGCAAGGGGCCTGTATGAAGCCGTAAATTCAAATCATTTAATATGGCTTACATCTGAGATTTTTCAATTAAAATTAGAGAGAAATAACTTATGAAAAAGCTGCTGTTCCTCGCGTTCCTCTCCATAGGGCTGAGTTCTGCCGGTTGTAAAGGTGACGGTGCGGATGAGACGTTCTCTCTTCAGGCAAAAATTCTAAATCCTGCCGGCAACCCGCAGGGCGGAGCCGTCATGGTACTGAAAGGTAAATCCGATATCGATCCTATCTATTCCGGCATATCCGATACGGCCGGTATTGTAAACCTCAGATCGCCTTCAGGAAGCCATATCTTTCAAGTGAAACTCGGATCGGTTTTTCTGGTTGAGGTAACGATAAATGTTCTGGCCGATGATTCGGGAACTGTTGTTCAGCTTCCCATCACGCTGGAACAAAATCCAAATTTGAAAGTATTGGTCGTTAAAGCAGGGTGTGAGCAACTTGAAGATGTGCTCCGGGACCCCAAGGTCGGGTTCACGCAGTTTGATGAAACAACGATCGACAGCATGGTAATGCGTTGCGACGCAGATTCTAATGCGGCATTGAATTACCTCAAACAATATACTATCGTTTTCTCTGATTGTAACTGCGGCTCGGAAGGCGGAAGCAGCTATGCTCTTCTTAGCCGTATGTATGGAAAGTATGTTACGACAGGCGGAAAAATGTATGGGGGACATTATAACTACTATCATCTGCAACGGATTTTTCCGACGTTCTATACTCAAACAACCGGCGTCTCAAATGACAGCATCCAAGTCGTCGATGCAAATCTAAGCACCTATACGGGAATTAGCATTTCGCCATGGATAGGTACCGTCGGTTACACAAAATTTACAGATCTTCCGGCGGGTGCAAAAATTTATATCAAAATTTTCGGAGCCACTCCTGACGTTCCGGTACTCATGGAGAACTACCTTGGCACAGGTAAATTTGCTTACACCGTTTACCATAATCAGGATGTCATTAACGACGCTGTGTTGATTAAGATTGTTCAATACTTTCTATATACATTGTAAAGCCAGTTAACATTATTTCGCGTTTGGGCTTTTAAGCCAATTATGCAAGATGGATCCAGTCATTGAAAAAACTTGCGCCATCGCAGGAAAATATCAAGATTTTCTCGTATAATGAATTTTCCAATCCAGGCTCCATGTTTTGCCGTCATCGCCGGAATGTTCCCAATTCCAATCGAACTGTTTCTCGGTGATATTATAGAAAATCATGCGCTGTGAAATTTTCTTGTTTTTGACCGTAAATTCTCTCTGTAGAGTCATCTTGCCGTCTTTGAACTCGCCGGTAAAGTCCAGATAACTTCCCTGATTGTCCACCCAGGTTTGCTGCCACTTATTCATCCGGGGATTATACATCGAGACGCTGATGCCTAAGAACGCGGCCGAAGGATCTTTAAAGTTTTCCTGAATGACGCATCCGCCCAGAATTTTTTGAATCGTATTGAAACCCTTCACCTTGGTGTTGTTGGCTCCGTCCCACTCCAGGTCCCACTCTCCGACCCAGAAGTCGAATTGCTTCGCTTCCGGCATCGTGCACGGAATCTTATTTTTGGTCGTATCCTGAGCCGTTGCCGAAGGCCCTGAACCGCAACAAATCAAAACCGGTAACAGAAACCGTAAATAGATTTTCATAAGTAACCTCTTCTTGTTAATTGCGCGCTAAGGAAAAGAACTGCTCCAACGTATCACACGACCCCTATTCTCTCATTCCTCTTCGCCGTTATCCGACTTGGACGTTCCGCGCGGTTTTTTTTCTTTTTCTTTAATTTCGAGTTTTTGCGTTTGCCGGCTGCCGTTGGATTCAATTTCAACGGTATACGTTCCGGGCATCAAATAAAATTTACCGTTGTCCGCGCGTTTAGCTTTCAGCGGTTTGGCGTGTTCTGATTTTTTGTCGTTCGATTTTTTATTCAACGCTTTTACGTTTCTGTCGAGGGATATGGAATCGGTGGACAGATCGTAGGCCACGTAATTTAATCCGCGATCGCTTTCATTCTTGAGTTCATGCATGAGTCCCCCGTCTTCGCTCTTAACCCGGATGATTGAAGTCCCCGGCCGGTTCTGATAAAACACAATCTTCACATGGGGCGTATCCGGTTCGCTCCACCCCGACCGTTTGCCCCAGTTCTTCTTAAAATCAACGCCTGGGATCGGAAATGAAAAAAGCGATTGCGCTAATATCTCCGACGTCAGCTGCTCGGCATGCTCTACATTGGCAATGTAGATCGAGCGTCCGTGCGTTCCCACCACCAATTCCTTATCGCGGGGATGCACCGCCAGATCATGTACCGGCACGTGCGGAAGGCCATTGGACATTTCCATAAATGTATTTCCCTTATCGAACGACAGGTACACCCCGTTATCCGTTCCCGCGTAAATGATATTGGAATTCGCGGGATCCTCACGCACGACATTGATCGGTTCCTGCGGCAGGTCGTTCCCGATTTTCTTCCACGTGTTTCCGTAATCGTCCGATCGATACGCATACGCATTAAAATCGTCCCGTCGATACCCGTTGAGCGAAACGTAAACGGTTCCCGTATCCGTATGAGATGCTTCCACGCGGCTCACCCATAAATGTTGCGGCAGATTATTCGAAATCCGCGTCCACGAATTACCGCCGTCCCGCGTGACATGAATATATCCGTCATCACTGCCGGCGTAGATAAGTCCGAATTTCAGCGGGGATTCATCGATCGTCGTCAGGGTCCCGTACGGAATATCACCCTGCGTTCCGCCGTGTGTGAGATCGCCGGAGATCGCCTCAAAATGTTCGCCTTTGTCGAGTGAACGGTGCAATCGATTGGAACCCATATAAAATATGTCCGGATTATGTTTGGACAGGCAGATCGGGGTCTGCCAGTTGAACCGCGGAGGACGTTCACCGAGTTTATGTGAGGGTTGCAATGATTTATTTTCGCCGGTATTTTTGTTTACGCGAGCGTATTCGCCGAATTGCGAACCCGTATAAACGGTATTATTGTCGCGCGGATCCACCGCTACCTGCATCCCGTCTCCGCCGTACAGGCGTTTGTAAGGATAGGAACCTTCATCGTACCAGGCGTAACCGGCCTTGTAAAGGCTCGGCCCTACCCATACGCCGTTATCCTGCAAGCCCCCGTATACATTGTAAGGTTTTGCCATATCCACGGTGACCGCATAAAATTGCCCCACCGCCGGCGTATTGGCTTTGAACCAATGGGCGCCGTCGTCGTAAGAGATATTGAGTCCGCCGTCATTGCCGAGAATCAAATGTCCCTTGCGATTAGGATCGATCCACAGTCCGTGGTGATCGCCGTGCGTGTTGTCGGCATCTAACGCTTTGAAAGATTTGCCGCCGTCTTCCGATTTGAGAACGGGCACGCCCACGATATAGATCTTGTTGGAATCATACGGCGCTACGCGGATCTGACCGAAGTAATAGCCGTACGAATAAAAAAGGTTGTCCAAATATTTTTCGTTCGCCCGCTGCCAGGTTTTTCCGAAGTTGTGAGAGCAGTAAACTTCTGCGCCGATAACCGGCCGGTCGAAAAGAAGCGCATTGGCATCCTCGGTATATTCGGCCAGATTTTTCGGTTCGATCTTTCCGCTGCGTACCATCGCCGATACGGTATCCGCCGTATATTCTTTTGGAAACTCATAGCGATCCAGGAAATCATTGATATCGTCTTTATTCAATTTCGAAAATTTATCCCGCGGCATATTTCTCAGCGTGTCTTTGGTCAGGACAAATTCTTCTTCTGTTTTTTTCTCCCGCCGGAATTGATTGTCCAAAACGGCATAGATCAGATTGGAATGGCCCGGAATCATGGCCAGGCCGATCCGGCCTATGCCGTCGCCGGTCGGAAATCCGCTTCCCGCCTGCGTCAGAAGCGACCACGTCTCCCCTCCGTCGGTACTCTTGTAAATGCCCGATGTTTTTCCCGATTCCGTGAAATTCCATGCGCGCCGCTGACGATGCCACATCGCGGCATAAAGAATATTCGAATCATCCGGGTCCACGATCACATCTACCGCCCCGGTGTTATCATCGACAAACAAGACTTTTTTCCACGTCGTGCCGCCGTCGGTAGTTTTAAAAACGCCGCGTTCCGGATTCGGCGAATACAAGTGGCCCAGTGCGGCAACCCAAACGGTATTCGGGTCGCCGGGATGAATGACGATACGCCCGATATGGTGCGTTTCTTCCAGGCCCATGAACTGCCAGTTTTTTCCGCCGTCGCCGCTCTTGTAAATTCCGGTCCCTGCATAGGACGAGCGGCTGGAATTATTTTCTCCGGTCCCTACCCAGATCGTTCCAGAATGTTTCCAATCGACGGCGATATCCCCGATGGTTATCGCAGGTTGATCGTCGAACAGCGGCGTAAACGAGATCCCGTTGGTGCTCGTTTTCCAAAGCCCTCCGGACGCATAAGCGACGTAGAAGATCGTCGGATCGTCGGGCGATACATCGACATCTACGACGCGTCCGCTCATGATCGTCGGACCCACCGAACGAAACGCGACGTTTTTGACCAGTGAATTTTTGCGAAGCGCCACGCGCTCGCGATACGATTCCAGACGCGCCTGAGCCGGTGTAAATGAAACGGGCTCTTCCGAATTCTTTTCTTGTGTGAAAGCGGCGGGAACAATAAAAAAAACAAACCAGGCGAACAGTCGATTGATTTTCATACGATCCTCCGGTAAAGCGGGTTAAAAAGCGCAAGGAAAGTATCGAAAAATAAAATGAATGACAAGTGCGATTGCAAAGAATTAATTTTTTTCTTGACAATTTTGAAACTTTTCATTATCTTTATCGTAAATTTACGATATACGATAAAATAAAAGAGGAGCCGTGCCATGGCAGCTGACAAATCGGAACAGTTCAAGAAGGATGACATCAAGCTGGCGCAATATGCCAAGGCTCTGGCTCATCCGGCGCGCGTGGCTATTTTGAAAACACTCGCGGAAAATAACGTCTGTATCTGCGGAGAAATTGTCGATTTGATGCCGTTGGCCCAATCGACCGTTTCCCAGCATTTGAAAGCGCTTCAAAAGGCCGGATTGATCCGGGGCGAAATCGACGGGCCGAAATCGTGCTACTGTATTAATCCTAAGGCCGTTGCGGACTTTAACAAATTTTTAAAAAAATTAATGAATGAACTGGAAGACTGTTGTTCTTAATTACTAAACTTACCAGAGGTATTATGAAAATAGCAAACCTTGTAAAAAAATTGCAGAAAAAGCGGCAAGAGGAAGAATCAAAAACATCGCCTTGTTGTAAATCAGACTGTTGTACCGGCAAGCAGCCGAGTTCGATCCCGGGTTCAACCGGAGACAGGAATGACAAATAGCGATGCGTTTCTGAAACCGACGTTTGGATTGACGAAAAGTCTAATATCCGGAATGTTGGATTGATGGAGTGTTGGAATGCTGGAGTAATGGAGTTGTGGAATAGTGGAGTAATGATGAAAGCCAAGTGCTGAAAGCTGAGAGCTGATCGCTAACTTACTAATAACTGATAACTATTAACTGAGAACTGATAACTTAGCATGAGCCAACGTTATTAAAAGGAGAACCCCAATGGAAACGTCAGAAAAGATCAAAGAACTTGTCAAAGAAAAATACGGCGCGATCGCCCACCAATCGAAATCGATAAATGAATCGTCGTGCTGCGGTTCGTCGTGCGGCTGTACGACCATCGACTCTGCCGTTATGGCCGACGATTATTCCAAACTCGAAGGCTACAATCCCGATGCGGATCTGGGACTGGGCTGCGGAATTCCGACGGCCTTCGCAGATATTCAGGAAGGCAATACCGTCGTCGATCTGGGGTCAGGCGCAGGCAACGATGCGTTCGTTGCACGCAAATTGGTCGGATCGAAAGGCAAAGTCATTGGTATTGACATGACGGAAGCCATGATCGAAAAAGCCCGGGCAAACAATCAAAAACTGGGCTACAGCAATGTTGAATTTCACCTGGGCGATATCGAAAATATGCCCCTGGAAAGCCGCGTGGCCGATGTCGTTGTAAGTAATTGTGTTTTGAATCTGGTGCCGGATAAAACCAGAGCTTTTTCGGAGATCCACCGTATCTTAAAATCCGGCGGGCACTTCAGCATTTCAGATATCGTCCTTCAGGGTGAACTGCCTCCGCATATGGCTCAGGCAGCGGCCATGTATACAGGCTGCGTGGCCGGAGCGATGGACAAAAATAAATATCTGGAAATTATTCAACAAGCCGGCTTCAGAAATGTCATCGTTGCAAAAGAAAAGAAAATTACCATTCCGGATGAAATTCTTTTGGAGTATCTTAGTCCGCATGAGGTCGACGCATTCAAGTCTTCCGGCACGCTCATCCTCAGCGTTACCGTTAATGGAACAAAATAAGCACCGAACCTTCAAGGTTTTAAAAGTGAAATTGATAAGTATAATTAAACCAGACGCTATTTAAAATGACATTTTATCTCGTTCAGGAACCTTGAAGGTTTTGTAATTATGAAGAAAATCCTGATACTCTGTACCGGCAATTCGTGCCGCAGTCAAATGGCGGAAGGATTTTTGAAATCGTTTGATCCAAATCTGGAAGCTTTCTCTGCAGGCACACACCCCTCTGCCAAAATTCATCCCAAAGCGATTCAAGTGATGCAAGAAGTCGGTATTGACATCAGCGGCGGTTATCCGAAAAATGTCAACCGGTTTGTAAATCAATCGTTCGACTACGTGATTACCGTATGCGATCACGCGAAGGAAACGTGCCCCGTTTTCTCCGGTACCGTGGCGCATCGGCTGCACATAGGATTTGATGATCCGGCTGAAGCGACGGGGACGGAAGAGGAGATCATTTCAGAATTTAGAAAAATCCGGGATGAAATTAAGAATAGCTTTTATGAGTTCTATATGAAAGAAGTCAAGGACCGGTAACCTGCCCGTTGAATTTCAGGAGTCTTTATCGATAAAGGGCAGGATCTCTTTTTTCGCCGCTTCCAAATCCTCAAAGGTGTCAATTTCCATACAGCGATACGGGTGCGTATCCAGCATTTCCACAGATTCGCCCTGCCCGATCAATTCCTGAAAGGAGGCCTCGTAGTACTCATTCTTTCCGTTTTCCCGGTTCATACGCCGGTCCAAAACCTCAAATAATTTTTTGGTGAATGCCGGGCTGAACTTTTCGATGCCGATGGATTCGCCGTAACAGGCGGAAGGCTCCAGGGTTTTCGCAATGGCCATGATCCGGTTACCGCGTCCGAGCATCACTTTCATTTCTTCGGCGCCCAGATGCCCGGAGCGCCGGACCGCCAATACATTCTTATTCGGATCCGTCGCCACGAGGGCGTCCATAATTTTTTGTTCGAACAAAATATCGCCGTCAAGAAGGATCATCCCCTCGCCCGCAAAACCGCTTCGCGCATGCCACAACGAGTAGCTGTTATTCGTCGTTGCGTACTCTTCATTGCAGATATAGGTAACGGTAAGTTTGGGATAGCTGTTTCTGAAAAACGTTTTTATCTGATCTTCGAGATACCCGGTGACCACGACCAGTTCATGGATACCGTTGGCCAGGAGCGTATCGACCGAACGGGAAAGGATCGGGCGGCCGTTGATTTCGAGAAGCGATTTGGGTGTGGTATCGGTCAAAGGGCGGAGGCGCGAACCCGATCCGGCTAAGAGGTAAACTGCTTTAAACACGCTCATGCTGAATGGTTGAAAGTTTTCGGCTGTTCATATTCCGCAGGATTCTGATTTGATAAGGCCAGACCGCCAGCACCAGCAGATTCGCCAGAACAAGGCTGTAGAAAAAGAAAATCATGATATTGCCGGCCAGCGTGGCCGTCACAAGCACTGTGATATAGGTCGTCGACCCGATAAAACTCCACAGCCGCAACGCGAGACGGTTGGCAGCAGCGTATTCGCCGGCTTCAAACGACGCGACGAGCTTCCCGTTGCTTTTCAGCTGCACCTTCGAATACCGAAGGTAGACCCGGATCAACAGCTTCTCAAATCTGCTTCCGCCGGCTTGCTTCAGACGGTCCAGTTCTTCCGAAAATTCTTCTATTTCTTCTTTAGTGGTATTAGCCTTTTTCAGAGCGTGCGCCATAAACTCGTTGCGGTAATAGTCAAAAAGGATGGAGTGGATCGCCGCACAAATCCCGGAGGAAACAGCCAGGAGCCACGGATCGTAAGG
>CAZLWA010000021.1:0-30972 GCA_964563165.1 uncultured Bacteroidota bacterium
TAATGAGTAATGAGTAATGAGTAATGAGTAATGAATAGCTGAATGCTGAATGCTGAATGCTGAATGCTGACAACTGACAACTGACAACTGACAACTGACAACTGACAACTGACAACTGACAACTGACAACTGACAACTGACAACTGACAACTGAATGAGGCCCTATGATCCCCACGCTTTTTGAGATTCCGATTTTTGGCGGAATTCCGATCCACAGTTTCGGCCTGATGCTGGCGACGGCATTTTTAACCTCGAGTTACGTATTAAGAAAACTGTTTAAGAATGCGGGCTTTCCGGAGGCAGTTGCTGAACAGGTTGTTTTAACCGCGGCCATTGCGGGTTTGGCGGGATCGAAATTGTATTTTTTATTATTCGAATCCTTTGAACGCTTTATGCGCCATCCTTTGGAAATGCTTTTTTCCGGCGCGGGACTGACGTGGTACGGAGGACTGGTCTTAGCGATGATCTGTATCATGATCTTGATTCGCCGGAGAAAACTGCCGTTGTTAAGATCGGTAGACCTGATCTCCGTTCCTCTGCCGCTGGGCTACGGCATCGGCCGCATCGGCTGTCACCTTGCGGGCGACGGTGATTATGGTTTGCCGTATAATGGGATTTTTGCAACCAACTATTCCAAAGGCATCGTGCCTCCGTCGCAGGCGTTTTACGGAACGGAGGTCGCTAAAGATTATCCGAACGGTATCGTGCCTAACGACACGTTGTGCCATCCGACGCCGGTCTATGAAACGGCAGTGTCGGTCTTGATTTTTTTCGTTCTTTGGCAAACGACCCGAAACAAGAATTTACCGGCCGGATTTCAAATTTCATTGTATTTCATATTAGCCGGATTTGAAAGATTTTTCATAGAATTTCTGCGTCTGAATCCGAAAGTAGCGTGGGATCTGAGCGGAGCCCAGCTCATCAGCCTGGGCTCGGTCGCCGCCGGCGCCGTATGGATGATGATAGCTTTCAAAAATCACAACCCCGATGAATCGGTAAAAAAGAAATGATATGCGAAGCATTATTTGGTTCATAGCTTTGAATTTATTTTCATTCGGATCCACTCATCCGGCCTGCGAATCGGGAAGCAAATTTACGATTGCCCGCATCAAATACGGGGGCGGAGGGGATTGGTATGAAAACCGGACCGCATTGAAGACGCTGCTTAAATATCTGAATGACAAGACAAATGTGGCTTCCGAGATCACCGAAACGTACGTCGAGCCGTCCGATATCCGCTTGTTCGATTACCATTTTCTATATTTGACCGGGCACGGCAACGTTAAATTCTCCGAAGCGGACGTGAAGAATTTGCGCGCGCACCTGACTCACGGCGGATTTCTGTGGTGCGACGACGATTACGGGATCGACCTGTTCTTTCGCCGGGAGATGAAAAAAGTTTTTCCGGAATTGGATTTTACGGCGATTCCATTTTCCCATCCCTTGTACCATTCCTATTATCAGTTTCCGGGCGGCCTGCCGAAAATTCATGAGCACGACGGAGGACCGCCGGAGGGATACGGGTTGTTTTGGAACGGGCGGCTCGTATGCTTCTACTCGAAGAATACGGACCTCAGTGACGGATTGGAAGGGCCGGAAGTTTTTCCCGAAGACGGCATGGAGAAACAGATCGAAGCGCTGAAAATGGCGACGAACATTGTCGTTTATGCGCTCAGTTATTAATACATCAAAGGTACAAAAAAAGGCGGATGGAACTATGCAACAAGAGTCAAACCTTGAAAAGGTGCTGGATGCCGTGATGCCGCTTCTGATGCTCACGGCGCTGTATTTGGTCTTTATCTGGGTGCCGAACGAAAAAACAATGGGCCTCATACAGCGTATATTTTATTTTCACGTGCCGTCGGCGTGGATCGCTTTCCTGGCATTCGGCGTCGTCTTTTTTGCCAGCATCATGTATTTGATTCGCCGGGATGAAAAATGGGACCTGATCGCAGCGCATTCGGCCGAACTGGGAATTGTTTTTTGTTCGATCGTCCTGCTGACCGGGCCCCTATGGGCGAAACCGGTGTGGGGCATCTGGTGGACGTGGGATGCGAGGCTGACCTTGACGCTCGTCTTATGGCTGATCTATGTGGCCTACCTCATGCTGCGCGTTTACGTGACGGATGTATCGAAACGCGCGCGGTTGTGCGCCGTCGTCGGGATCATCGGATTTTTAGATGTCCCGCTGGTGTACATGTCCATCCGGTGGTGGCGTACGCAGCATCCGGCGCCGGTGATTGCCGGAGGCGAAGGTTCCGGCCTCGCACCGGAAATGAAATGGGTGTTTTATTTTTGCCTTTTTACGTTCACGGCCTTATTCGTTTATCTTCTTCGGAAACGTTATCGAATCGCTAAGGCGGAAGAAGAAGTCAGCCGCCTATATCAGTTTGTAAATGAATAACTTTGTTGACTATCTTCGCTTGTTATTTGTATATTGAAAAAAGATTCATACATCGTCATGTCCGAAAAAAAAGAGCGGATTTGAGAATTTGCTTATGAATGCACTTCGTTTCAAATTTCTTGTTCTCGTTTTCCTTCTGAGCGTCCGTTCCCTTCAGGCCGGTGATAATGGATACCAATTTCTGCGGGTCGGCGTGACGGCGCGAGCCACGGCGCTCGGAGACGCCTACACCTCTCAGTTAGGCGACGTCAATACATTTATGTACAATCCTGCCGGCCTTGCGGAGCTGTCGACCCGTCAGCTGTCTGCAAGTTACACGAATCACTTGCTGGACATCGGATCGGGATTTATCGCTTACGCACAGCCGGTGAAAGATTACGGCGTCTTCGGCGGCGGCATTATATTCTTCGGTTACGGTGACTTTCAAGGGTACGACGTCAACGGCAATGAAACTAAGAAGTTCGCGGCGAGCGATTTTGCGCTGAATCTTTTTTATGCGCACCGGATCAACGGGATTCGCTACGGCGCCAATGTCAAATTTATTCGTTCGGCGATAGAAGATTTTTCATCGACGGCGCTGGCGGTGGATCTGGGCGCGATCTATACCGTAGAACCGTGGCACCTTCAGGTCGGAGCCAGCCTGCTCAATGCGGGCTTTGCCACGAAAGCGTTTGTTCAGGATAAGGAAGCGCTGCCGCTCAGTTTTCAGATCGGCGTCTCCAAAAGACTGGACAAAGCACCGATCACCGTGAGCGGAAATTTTTCCGATTTGAATCTTCCGGGTGCGATCGGCGAACGGCTCAAACGATTTTCCCTGGGCACGGAATGGAATCCGAACGAGAGCTTTTTCATCCGCGCCGGTTATAATAATCAACGCCGCTCGGAAATGCATACCGGTGCGCTTACGGGCGTCAGTGCCGGCCTCGGATTCAAATACCAGCGGTACACATTCGACTATTCTTTTTCTTCGTGGGGTATCGGCACCGTCAATCGGTTCTCGCTCACGCTAAATTTATAAAGGTTCAACGTTGGGAATTTTCTGGGACCAGGATACCATGATCATCGGGTTGAATGTGGCGGTGTGCCTCGCGGTACTCTACACAATGTATTGGGAGTTGACCGCCGTTTTCACGTTCGCCGCTTCCACCAGCGATAAAGATCATTTCCTGATGACGCGCATTCAACGGACGTCGGTGAAGTTCTATTTTGTTTTTATAGGCGTAACCGCGGCGGTCATTTTGTTTGTCGTATTTACAGACGCCGTGGAAAAAATGATCCTCATTTCCCTAGTGGCCCTGCTGTTCGGTTTTCTTGTGAACGCGTTTGTCTATCAAATTTGTTTTGTCAATGACGCCGGATTAGGATCGGTCTCGCTTAAATTTGAAATGGAAATTCCCTGGAATGAGATCCAGTCGTATGACTGGCAGGAAAATGTGCTGAGGATCACGTTGAAACGAAAGTTTCTTAAGCACAGACAATTGAAGTTCAATGATAGTTCGGCAACGATAGCCGTCAACGATCGTTTGCGAAAATTATCGGATCGTCATGAAGCGCTGGTTTCCGGTCCGCATGCGTAAGCAATAAATTTTAAGGAGTGGAGCAACGTTATGAAACCCGTTATACGCCGCCAACATCGAAATATATGGATTGCCATCATCATTTTATTTTCCTCGGCGGTTGGACTTTTTTTTGCCTTGAATCCAAATCAAAATATCGAAAAAAGCTGCCTGGATATCATGTATCAAATGAGGACCCGGTCGGTGGATGAGAAAATGGACGATGTGGCCGTCGTCATGATTGACGAAAAGTCGTATGAATCGGATTTCGGCTATTACGATCCGATCCCGAGGCGCTATATTGCCCGGTTGATCGATACGCTGGCGGCGAAAGGGGCTAAAACCATCGCCCTGGATATCGCGTTTTACGACAAACTGACGAAGCTGGACGCCAAGGGCGATTCCATTTTGGTCAATGCCATTAAACGCGCCGGCAATGTCATTGCGGTTTCGATCTGGTATCCGCAGGAAAACGGTTCGTTGAGAATTCAAATGCCGGATCCGTTTTTCAAATCGGCGTTGAAAGGAATCGGTTATGCTAACCTCGATATTTCAGGCGGCGGGGTTCTTGCAAGCGTGCGGGAGGTCAAACCGATCGAAACGATGGCCGACGGAAAGACTTTGTTGTCGTTTTCATCGCTGGCGTACTGTGAGTACATGAATATCAATCCGGCGAAGTTCATTGAAGAAGTTGAAACGCAAAATTGGAATGTCGTGCCCAGAATCCTTTTGGATGCTAACCGCGCAATGATCATCAATTATGTGGGGCCGCCGGCCACCTGGGTGAAACAAACGGACGGAGTCTGGACGCAAATAAGCGAGAGTAAGATCGTCACGTATCGCAGCGGGACATTAACAGGCGACGTGCACTGGCCGGAGGAACTGTTCAAGAATAAATTGGTGTTTATCGGTAACGGATCCGCATTTGTTCCGGATCGTTTTATTACGCCGTTCTACAGGGAAAGCATGAGCAATTGGATGTACGGAGCCGAAGTACATGCCAATGCGTTTCTTACTCTGGTTTCCAGGAATTTCATTCATAAGACTTCGTTGCCATTAACCATTTTATTTTTTCTTTTTCTGACGGCGATCATGGTCTTGGCGACCGTCCGGTTCGGATTCTTCGGCGAAATGTCGGTCACGGTTTTTTTAATACTCTTAATTTGGGTGAGCGGTTACATCCTGTTTTCTTCGGAGGGAATTTGGCTGCCCGTATTCAGTATGTCCGTCGCCGTTGCGATATCGTATTTTTCCGCATCGGTCTATCAGGCTTTTACCGAAGAGAGAAATAAAAAACAAATTAAAAATATGTTCGAGCGCTATGCGCCTCCGGCCTACGTGGATATTCTGGTAAAAGATCCTTCGAAACTCGAACTGGGCGGCGAGGAAAAGGAGATCAGCATTTTATTTTCCGACATCGAGGGCTTTACGAGCATTTCGGAAAATCTCAAACCGAAAGAATTGGTAGAACTGCTCAACAGTTATTTGGGCGAAATGACCAAACTTATTTTTGACCAGGGCGGCAGTTTGGACAAATACATCGGCGATGCGATCGTGGCGGTATTCGGCGCGCCGCTCCCGCAGAACGAACACGCCCTGCATGCCTGTTACGCCGCGCTGGATATGCAAAAAGCGCTGGTCCCGTTTCGCAAAAAATTGGCCGAAAAAGGGCTGCCGCCGATCAGGAATCGCATCGGTATCAATACAGGCAAAGTTGTTTTTGGAAATATCGGATCCGATATCCGGTACGACTACACCGGTATCGGGGACCATATGAATTTGGCCTCGCGCCTGGAAGGGGCAAACAAGCAATACGGAACGTATCTGATGATCAGTGAATTTACGTACGGCCAGGTGCGTGAGCGGGTCATCGTGCGCGATCTGGATGTGATCGTCGTGAAGGGCAAGAGCGAAGGTGTGAAGGTATTTGAACTCATCGGCAGAGCGAATGAGCCTTTGGCAGAAGACACGAGAAAATTAGTGGAATATTATCAGGAAGGCATTGACGCCTACCGGCATAAAAAATGGGAGGAAGCGATCCGGAAATTCGAGCAAGCACTGACCTTTTCACATAACGACGAACCGTCGAAAATGTATATTCAGCGCTGCAGGGAATTTATCGCCAGCCCGCCGCCGGACGATTGGGACGGCAGCTACCATATGACGACAAAATAATCCTTGAATTTGCGGTTCGTTTTAAATATCATTGCACAATTCAGTTTACTTTATCCCTCCTGCCCGTATACATGGGCAGTTCAAAAGAAGCAGAAGTAACTATTAACTCTAAATAATTGGAGAGTATTGTGAGTAAATTATTCAGAATTTCCATGGTAACGATGGTATTAAGCGCACATCTGATATCGGCTCAAAACAAAGACGTGGCGTTTTTTTCAAAAATGAAGGGTACCGTCAAGATCACGGATGCGGCAGGGAAACAAAAGAAAGCCGGCACGGCTACGAAACTGTCCGACGGGGATAAAGTCGTTACCGGATCGGACGGAAGCGTGACGATCATGTATTACACAGGTAAGGAAATCGTGCTCGGCGCGAACAATTCCCACGCGGTGAAAGCAAAACAAGAGCAGAGTTCTTTCTTATCGAGCTTGTATGGGACCTTGTCCAGCCTGATTTGGGGCGAAACCTCCAATTCTTCGATGGCGGGAGCCACGCGCGCCTGGGCGGGCGATCCCAATCGCATGATCACGGCGACGTATCCGTCCGAAACAAAAATCCTCGAAACCGAGCCCGTTTTCAAATGGGCCGATCATCGGAAACCGCCGGGCAACGATTATGTGATAACGGTCAAGAGTGAAATTTCCGATTTTAAATATGAGATCCCTGTTTCCGGCGCCACCCAGGTGACGTATCCTAAAACGGCCCCTAAACTTAAAGCCGAAGAAAAATACACCTGGACGGTCAAAGACCCGGCTAAGGGAACTGACATTTCTCCCGCGGTGAAATTCTCTTTGATCGATCCCAATGATAACACGTCATTGCAGAGCGATATGAAAGAGATCTTGAAAGTATGCAATGGCGACAATACCAATCCGCAGTGGTACTTGCTGACCTCCGCGCTTTACCGCGACTACGGGCTGATGAAACAAGCGGAAAACTCCATCCTCGCTCTCATTGCATTGAAGAAAGATATGGCTCAGGCGCACATCATGCTGGCGACCCTGTATAAAGAAACGGGAAGACTTGAAGAAGCGAAAGCGGAAGAGGACGAGGCCAGAAAATTAAGCGGCTCAACTACCGTGAAAAAATAAACACATTTTTATGATTGTTACAAGCGATGATTCGGGTAAACGGGTCATCGCTTCTTTATTTCGTAAGTGAGTTTGGCTGAGTCCATACCGCGATATTTCATTATCGCCATTCCGCCGGTTCGAAACGACTCAA
The DNA here is from genome assembly GCA_964563165.1 of uncultured Bacteroidota bacterium. Taxonomy (GTDB): domain Bacteria; phylum CLD3; class CLD3; order SB21; family SB21; genus CAZLWA01. Next base: position 7,360 of record CAZLWA010000021.1, read on the forward strand.
AAATATTACTTACTATTGTTGCCGGGCCTGTATGCATAGCAGTCTAAAATACTTTTTTAATTTTTGCTTAAATAAACAAATAGGAGAGCGCCATGAACGCAATATTCAAAAATTGTATTTTGACGGTCGTGCTGGGCGCTCAAGTAGTATTGGCTCAGCAGAATGAAAAAGACGTGGCGTTTTTTTCAAAAATGAAAGGCACCGTGAAGATCACGGGCGCCGGCGGCAAACAAAAGGAAGCGGTTAGCGGCGCGAAATTATTCAACGGCGATAAAATCACTACCGGTTCGGACGGCAGCGCGATCATCCTGTATTATACGGGTAAGGAGATCGTACTTGGCTCGAGTAATTCTCACACCGTGAAATCAAAGCAGGAACAGAGCTCGTTTCTATCGAATTTATATGGAACCCTATCCAGCTTGATTTGGCCAGAAGCTTCCAACGCCTCCATGCCGGCAGCGACCCGTGTGCCCGGCGACACGAATCGCATTATCACCGCAACCTATCCGTCCGGGGGGACAAAAATTCTTGAAACCGAACCCGTCTTCAAATGGTCGGATCATCGGAAACCCGCGGGCAACGATTACATCTTAACGATTACGAGCGAAATTACGGATTTCAAATATGAAATTCATATTGCCGGTGCCACCGAAGCAGCATATCCCAAAACGGCTCCCAAATTAAAAACCGAGGAAAAATACATGTGGAGAGTGAAAGATCCTGCGAAGAGTACGTATATTTCTCCCGCCGTGAAATTCTCTTTGATGGATCGCAGTGAAAATGACTCATTGCAGAGCAGCATGAGAGAAATTTTGAAACTGTGTAATGGCGACAATACCAGTCCGCAATGGTATTTGCTGACCGCAGCATTGTACCGCGACTACAGTCTGATGAAACAAGCGGAAAGTTCTGTTTTCGCTCTGTTGGCTTTGAAACCGGACCTGTCGCAGGCACACCTCATGCTAGCCACGCTGTATAAGGAAATGGGAAGGCTTGAAGAAGCGAAAATGGAAGAGGACATGGCGGGCAAATTGGGCGGTACCGTAAGTAAGTAGATTTTTACTGTTCTGATTGACGTAAGCGATGATTCGGGTAAATGGGTCATCGCTTTTTTATTTCGTCGTAAATGATCCCGGCTATTTGCCCGGAGACGGATGGTTGATCGGGTGCGAAAATTTCCCCGGAAAGTTCGGCGAGGGCTGCGGTCATAACATTCCGGTAATCTGCATCGGTCAGTATCTTCTCCATTTCGCCGGCAATGGCTTTCGGGTCCGCAGCGGCCTGCACGAACTCCTTGACAACTTCTTTCCCGGACAAAATATTGATCAACGAAATATATTTAATGCGGAGCCATAATTTAGCGATCAGCCAGGTGAGCCAGGAGGTTTTGTAAATGACGACGGCAGGCTTGTTGAAATAAGCCGTTTCTAAATTGACCGTTCCGGATTTCGATAGGACCAGTTCGCAATTTTTCAGGATCGCATGAATATCGTAGCTCAATTCAACGTTGACGTATGCGCCTAAATCACTGCGCCGAATGATCGCCCGATAATCCGTTTCGTTTACGACGTCGCATGCCCCGATAAAGACCAAAACGTCTTTGGCAGAAACTTTTTGGAATTCGACAACGGAGCGCAGCATGACCGGCAGGATTTTTCTCACCTCCTGTGTTCGGCTGCCGGGCAGCAGCGCGAGGCGAAGGGCGTGCTCTTGATTTTGAACGGATATTTGCGCATATTGATCCGGGCCGATCGCATCCCGGATCGGGTGCCCTGCAAAAAAACTTTTGACGTTGTCCTTTAAATAGAGTTCGTGTTCAAACCGGAAAATAGGAAACACGCCGTCGCAGAATTGTTTGATTTGACGGATCCTGTTTTTTCGCCAGATCCACACCTGGGGAGGCACGTAATAAAATATTTTCGGCGTACCTGAGGCCGCTGATTTCTTCAGGTCGTGAATATTTTTGGCGAGACGTAAATTAAAATCCGGAAAATCAATGAGAATGAGAGCGTCGGGCTTCACCGCTTTAATGTGTTCCGTCAGCCGCTTTTTCAAGACAATGAATTTGAAAAGATTTATGGCTACTTCGGTGAAACCCATGATTGAGAAGTTCCTGATATGATCGAGAAGCCGGACGCCGGCGTGCTGCATAAGAGTACCGCCGAGACCGGTGATGACGATGTCCGGATCCAGATTCCGCAAGGCGGCGGTGAGAAGGCTCCCATACCGGTCGCCGGAACCTTCGCCCGCAACGATCACGACGGAGATTGTTTTTGAGGGTGAAAGGGAATTCATAAGGAACTTATTACGATGATGCACGCACGCGCTTAAAGTTAATTCAGTTTACTTAAAAATCTACTTTAAAATGATCGAACGCGATATTGAAAATATTCTGAAAAATGTCGTGAACGTGGAGTACGTGATCCACGACGCGAATGCCTATTTCGTGAAATGCAGCACGCGGCATTTAACGCAGCAGCTGCTGGACGATATTCAGCGGCCGCTTTCAGAGCTGGGTTACCAGTCAGAGATTTCAAGTTTATCCACGCAAACCACGAACGACGAATCTTTCGATGTCGTTATCTTGAAGATCTTTTCGCCCGAGAACGGCCGCCATTCAGAACACCGGCCCGACATGATCGGGGATCAGGCGATCCATCGCGGATACAGCGCTCGCTGGACGTGGCTTTCCCATCCCTCGGTGAATGCGGTTTTATTTGGACTGACGCTGATCGTTGTCTTCATAACCGGGGCGGCGACAATTTTGAACCGCGCTATCAGCGATGAATGGAGCTGGATCACGGGATTTCAATTTTCTTTTTCGCTGCTGGCTATCCTAAGTGCCCATGAATTCGGCCATTATTTTGCGGCAAAATATCATAAACTGGACGTCACACTGCCTTATTTTTTACCGGGTATTTTGATCCCGCCTCTCCTCGGGTTCGGCGGAACGACTTTGATGCCGGGAACGTTTGGCGCGTTCATCAGGATTAAGTCGCCGATTCAAAATAAGAAACAATTGATGGATGTCGGCGCATCGGGGCCGATCGCCGGATTTGTCATGTGCCTGATGATACTGATTTACGGATTTGTAACCATCCCGGAAAAATCCTATGCGTATCAGTTTTACGACGTGAACAGTATTTACGACGGGCATCCGGTTTTGAATTTCGGCAGTTCGATATTATTTGCTTTTTTAGGAGAAACGCTGGCCGGCGCGAAAATGCCCGCCATGTACGACATCATTCATTATCCGTTTATTTTTGCGGGATGGTTCGGCCTGCTGGTCACGGCCCTGAATCTCCTGCCGATCGGGCAGCTGGACGGAGGCCATATCACCTATTCGTTGCTGGGTCGAAAGCAATCCGTGGTCGCATATATTGCCTTTGGAATTATTTTAGTGATCGGATTTATTTTAGACGTGAAAAGCTGGATCTTCTGGGCGCTGGTCATTTTGCTGATCATTAAGATCAAACATCCCCCCGTGATGAATGAAAACGAGCCGCTGGATTCCGCCCGAAAGATCGTCGGCATCATTTCACTGATCATTTTCATATTATGCTTTATTCCGATGCCGATCTATGAAAAAATTTTAACGAGATGAAATTTTACAGAAAGTAACGGCCATGCGTTATTCATCGCGTTACGAAATGACGCGCAATATTCTGGGCGGCGATTATCCGATGGTCAAATTACTGCTGATCGCCAATTTTTCAATCTTCATCATTCAATGGATCGTAGCCAATACACTCGGCCGTTCCGTCATACTGGACCACATGGCGCTGTCACCGCGCATTTGGAGCGGCGAAGTTTGGCAGCTGGTCACGTACATGTTCCTCCACGGCGACATTTGGCACGTGCTTTTTAATATGTTCGCGCTATGGATGTTCGGCAAGGAACTGGAAATGACCTGGGGATCAGGTTCCTTCCTCAGATATTATTTTATTTGCGGCATCGGAGCGGGATTGACGTTCCTGATGTTCTCCAAAGGCGTGGTCATCGGAGCGTCGGGCGCGGTGTTTGGACTTCTTCTGGCGTTCGGCATGACGTTTCCCAACCAGATCATTCTGATGAGCCTGCTGTTTCCGATCAAGGCAAAATACATGGTGATGATTTACGGAGTGATCACGTTCCTGAATATTGCCAAGACGTCGCCGGACGGAATCGCGCATTTTGCCCATTTGGGCGGCATGGTATTTGGATTCTTGTATCTGAAAAAAGATTGGCTTGCGGCTAAAATGAAGGGCGCTGCGCACCAACCCGTGGAGAAGCCAAAAGAAAAGATGGTCCTGCGATCAAGCCCCGGCGTGGAGCGCCGCGAAGCCTTGCGGGAAAAGGTGGACACGATTCTTGATAAGATCAACGAAGTGGGTTATGAACGCCTGACGGACGAGGAAAAGAATATTCTTCTGGAAGCCAGCCAGCATTTGTCGGAAAAAGACAAACCGGATTTCAAACACTAAAGTTAATGACTTTTCATCAACGTTTGGGACACGCTCTTTCGCACAGTTCGATCTGCGTCGGTTTGGATCCCGATCCCGACCAAATGCCCGCCGTTCTAAGATCCGAAAAAAATCCTATCGTGCAATTTAACCGCGCGATCATTGACGCGACGCATGATCTTGTCGGCGCCTACAAGCCGAACTTTGCTTTTTACGAGGCGCAAGGGCGCGACGGCTGGAGCATGCTTGAAGCCACAGTGGCGCATGTCCGGTCGCGTTCGGCTTCCGCCGTCGTGATCGCGGACGCGAAACGAGGAGATATGGGTAATACAGCCGGAATGTACGCCCGGGCAGTTTTTCGAAATATGGATTTTGACTGCGTGACGTTGAATCCTTATCTGGGTTTCGATTCCGTCGAACCGTTTATCCGGGACGAATCCAAAGGGGTTTTCATTTTGTGCCTGACGTCCAATCCGGGATCGAGAGATTTTCAGTATGCGGGCAGTCCGGGAAAAAAATTGTACGAGCGCGTTGCGGAAAAAGTACTTGAATGGAACGGGCTTGGTAATTGCGGACTCGTGGTCGGCGCGACGCACGCAGAGGAAATGAAACAGCTGCGCACTCTGGCCGGGAGCCTCCCTTTTCTCATCCCCGGCGTGGGTTCGCAAGGCGGGGATCTGGATGCGGCCGTGAGAATTAATTTCGACGGTAAAAGAATAAACGCGTTCATCAATTCCTCGCGCGCGATCCTGTATGCGTCCGGGGAAAAAGACTTTGCCGAGGCCGCACGCAGGGCCGTTCTTGAAATGAAACAAAAGATCGCGAACGCACTTTCGACTTGAACAGGACAGGCTTATGGTATACAGATCGTGGTTCAAAATGGCTCTGGTCTTCGCCCTCTCGCTTGTAGGCCTAATGATTTTGACCGATAAGCTCGTCATGCCGCTGTACGTGGGGCATAACGACGACATGATCGTGCCGGATGTAGTGCAAAAGACTTTTGACGAGGCTAAGAAAATTCTCGAAAATCAAAAATTCACGGTTGTTAAGAACATGCGCTATGATAAAAATTCAAAGCCCGGCACCGTAGTCCGGCAGAGTCCCGAACCGACAACGGTCGTAAAATCGGGGCGGGTCATACACCTCATCGTCGCGGATGATAATAAGACGGTGACCGTACCCTCTTTGAAATTGTCAACACTGCGCGATGCGCAATTCAATCTTCAATCGCTCGGTCTCTACGTCGGAAAGATCGATTCGCAGGCATCCAAAGATTTTCCGGAAGGCATCGTGGTCGATCAATCTGTTGCATCCAACAGTAAAGTAAAAACAGGAACTGTCATCGATCTGGTCATGAGCACAGGGAATAATCTCACCGAGGCCAAAGTCCCTCTGCTCGTCAACAAGAGCCTTACGGACGCGAAAGCGATGATCGTGGAGTCCGGCTTGCGCCTGGGTGCGGTGATAAAGAAATATTCTTCCGAATTGCTTCCGGGTACGGTGGTGGGCCAATCGTTGGACACGGTGAAAACCGTCACGCCATTTTCTATTATTGATTTAACGGTGAGTTCAACCGATAAGGATGATCAATAAATGAGGGATAATATTCCACGCACTATTCTTGAACGCCATCTTCAGGATGCCAAAATATACATGAAAGGATTTCTGTTGAACGCCGGTTGCGGCGACCGCACGTATGAGCACATTTACGGCGGCGTGAGTGACCGGCAGATCCGTTTTGATTGGCCTAAAACCGTTCATGACAAAAGGTCGATCGACGTGTTTGGCTCGATCATGGAGCTCCCTTTTTCAGCCGAAACGTTTGAGGCCATATTGTGTACCGAGGTCTTGGAACATGTACCCGACCCGCAAAAGACGCTGCGTGAATTTTACCGCGTGATGAAGCCCGGAGGGCATGCGATCGTTTCGGTTCCGTTGTTATATCAAGTCCATGAGGCACCGTACGATTACTTTCGATATACCTATTACGGCCTGGTTCATTTGTTTCATCAGGCCGGCTTTGAAATTATTCGGGCGAAAGCGCGGGGTGACATTATAGCAGTGGTCATTTATTTTGTTCGTAAGCTGTTGTACAGAATAAACGCACATCTGTTCGGCAAACGATTGAGTAATGCCATCTCATTGATGTGGATGGACGCGCTCTATCTGAGGTGGATGGGGGAAAAGGCGTTTGACCTGGATCCGCAAAACCATGCCTACACACTAGGCTATACGGTGGTGGCTAAAAAGAAATGAAAAAAACAATTTGTTTTGTTTCCGACTCCTTTATTGCGGATCCTCAAGCGACCATCACCGGGCCGATGGTGCAGATGTACGTGATCGGCAAACAATTACAGTCGCGCGGATGGGAAGTCCATTACATATCCTACCGCAGCACCGGCGAAGGCAGTATGATCGAATCGTATGAGGGAGTTACGATTCATTGGGTCAAGCGGATCAAGTTTTTTCAATTTCTGAACTATTTCGGCATACGGCGGGCGCTCGGAAGCGTCGAGAGCGGTATTTTCTATCAACGAGGAAGGGAAGTGATCACGGGCTTTGTGGCGCGCCATTGCACAACGCACTCAAAAAGATTTGTATGGGCGAGTTCGGGAGAAAGCGGTGTTGAACGGGGAAAATACCAGAAGCAATTGAGAAAAAAAAAACGGCCATTTCTCAAGAAAATGGTACTATGGCTTGAGGCCGTGATCAACGACCGGATATGTGAATACGGAATCGTACACGCCTCAGTCAGAGTCGTTCAAACCGAATCCCAGAAGCAGCTTCTGAAAAAAGAATTCGGACACGATTCGATTGTGATCCGGTCCGGTCATGCCGTTCCCGGTAGCATCGTAAGATCCCAGCCTTTTAAAGTACTGTGGATAGGCAGTATCAAGGCAGTGAAACGCCCGGAACTTTTCATAGAACTTGCAAAAATGTGCTCCGGTTTGAGCTGCGAATTTTTGATGGCGGGGCAAATTGTTGATTTAAAATTGAACGAAAGAATTTTAGCTATGGCAAATAGCCTGAAGAATTTTGAATTTATGGGGGCCATTCCGTTCCAGGAAAGCCAAAAGGTCATTTCCGAAGCGCACGCCCTGGTCAATACAACCGACGAAGGATATGAAGGCCTGCCGAATGCGTTTGTTCAGGCATGGCTTGCCGGAACGGTGACCTTGAGCCTGCACGCGAATCCGGATGGAATGATAGAAAAATACGGACTGGGTAAGAAGGTCAATGACCTTGACGAAATGAAAATTCAAATTGCAAAAATGATCGCCGATCCGGAGTATTGGTCAACCCTGAGTCAAAACGCCAAGAAATTCAGCATGGAAAAGTTTTCGATAGAAACGATTACCGATCGGTTTGAAAACATTTTAATGGCTTGAATCAGGTTTACGGGGGATCCGGCGATGGACAGCGTCTGAACAAGCGTACTCATAAGGGAGAGTGAGTCTTCGTACCAAATGCTCAAAGGCCTTTAGCCGGACTCTACGATAAGATCGTTAATCATGGTATCCGCAGAGAATAAATTGAAATTGGAAACGTTATGTTGTGGCGGCTGTATTTTGCAAATCACATCTCGAACAAGAAATTACTTTTTGTTCTTGCATTAATTTCCCTGTCGGCGAGTGCGCTCCTTACGCTGTGGATAGGCTATCCCCGCGGAATCGGTACCGACGGCGCTTTCTATGCATTGAGCGGATATAATTTCTTCCATGGTAACGGATACACGTACAGTGATGTGCCTAACACGTTCACCTGGCCTCTGTTCGCATTGCTGATCGGGCTGCTTAATTTCTTGATCAGCGATCTTCAGCTTTGTGCGCATATGATACTGATTCTTTCCTTTGCCGCAGGCGTTTTTCCGTTCTATTATCTGGTTAGAAATCTGTTCGGAGATCCGGTGGCGAGAATTGCCGCTGTATTGTATTTTTTAAACGGCTTCCTATTACGCATGTCGGCAAGAATTAGCCCGGAACTCTTGCTAATCTTTCTTTTGATTGTTTCCCTCTATTTTGCATCAAAGATTATTCGAGATCTTGAGAATGATCGGAATGCCAGAACGGTTGATTTTCTTCGAACCGGATTATTTCTTGGCCTGTCGTATTTGACCAAACCTGAGGCCTTTCAGTATTTTGTCGTTATTTTCTTCTTTTTAATTATTTTTGTCATCGGGAAACATGTGATGTCGGGCCATTGGATTTCTTTAGCGTGTATGGCCGCTGTATTTATTGCGCTCGTTTTTCCCCAAATCAATTTTATTCATCGGGTGACCGGAAAGTGGGAATTGACGACATACAATCGTTTTATTTTTCGCGGTTTTGTGGAGCCGTTCGTCAGTTTGAATATCGGCGAAGCCGCGAAGGACCCTCATACAGAGTACAATTATAACGCCTTCATTGTGCGCGGTCCCTACACCCGCGAACAGATGGAGTTGGACCTCGGCGGGCTTTACAGGCACACCGGAATTTATATGAAATCGTTGCTGACGATCGTCGGGCCGCTTCATTTACTGCTGTTTGTGTTTTCCTTTTTTCACCGTAGTTCAAATTTCAAGTGGCCGTTGATGCTGGTTAGGCTTCTGTTAGTCCCCATGATGACCTTGTTTTTGTGGTATTATCCGATCGATATTTTCTTTATTGTATTCATCCCTTTTTTCTTGATTACTGCCGCTTGGGCGATCGAACAAATTCGGCTTTTATGGTCAAATAAACCATATGCACGATGGGCCTTTTCGGGGCTTATTGTTCTGTCGTTTCTGCAATCGTATACACCGATTGTCAATCAATCACCCACCAACCGTGTGATCGCAAACCACCAACAGATGGGGGAGTGGATCCGGGATCACGTGCCTGATATCGAGGGAAAACTCATAGCCGATCGAAAGCCCTATATTTCTTTTTTGGCCAAAGCCCGTTATTTTCGGTATAACAATGTCAGCGATTATCCTACGCTAATTGCGACCTTAAAGCAGTATCACGCAGATTACTTGATCGTTGATGATTTTTTCACGTTCCAAAAAAATTCGGCGGTGCTGGAATTGCTGGATGGAAAAAACCGTCCGGAACTGAATTGCGTCCATGTATTGGAGGACGAAGATTACGGAAGGACGGTATTGTACAAAGTGAATTGAGAAGACCGTGAAGGTTCAGGAACCTTCGCCGCTAATTTAGCGATATTAATAGGTTGTTGCTTTTCCACGCCCGTTTTCATAACTTGAAGCTTATTCCAATTTTCAAAGGATTTAATATGCTGAAAGACCTGAAACATTTTTTCTTTCGGGTTAAACGTAAACTGTCGATAGAGTTGTTCAATCAAAATCTATATGACGGTAAGATGCATATTTATTTGACGCTGAGGTGCAATTATAATTGCCCCTACTGCGTGGACAATTACAATAAGCCTGATTTTGACGGATACGGATATAAGCTGCGGAGCGTGGAAGAGTGGTCGAATAAGATCAACGCACTGAAGCGCGATGTGATCTTTACCGGCGGAGAGCCTTTTCTTTATAAACATGACGGACTCGATCTGATCGACCTGATCAATCGCATTGACAAAAGAACTCATATCGATATCTATACGAATTTGGGAATAGATATCCGTGATAAATTGCCTAAGCTGAAGCGTAAGATCAATTTGATGGTCAGTTTCCACCCCTATGAAGCAAAATCTGAGATCTTTTTCCCCAATATTGACTCCGTCCGAAGCCATAATAAAATCAAATATTTTGTTCATGCGGTGGATGCAGACGATAACATGTCCCATCCGTTGATCCCCGTCTTGCAGGCAGAAATGCATAAACGCGATATTCCGATTCACATAGATAAAGATCAGGGTTTTGAAGGATCATCCAGGAAGTTCAAAATGCAGGCCACCTGCTCGCGTAAGATCATTCTTCTAGGTCCTGACGGAACGCGCTATCAATGCGTTGGCAAATTGACGCGGCGTGCGGATCATCTTGAAAATATTTTTGAAGGCGGATTGAAGGATGAACTCAGTGTCATAGACTGCCATGAATACGGATATTGCGCTCCATGTGACTGGCTTGGAGAAACGAAAATTGATGTTCACGGTATGATTCCCAGCATTCCAACGGTTCGTGAGCATATTCATAAGAGCTACGAGATTTCCTGAACGCTATGACGGAAAAACGTTTATGCATTATCATGACTGATTTTATCTCCGAACGGGTCGGAGGAATGGAGATTCAGACTTATTTAATTGCTAAACATCTTTCGTTGCGCGGCTGGAAAACCTTCTTTATCGCTTCAACGACCGATTCAAAGAAAACGGGCCGGCAGGAAGATTTCGAGAACTTCGTTGTTTGCTGGGTCCGGAAAAAAAGACTCTTTTCATTCTTCAGGCGCGACATCCACCGGCTTCTTTCCAGGATTCAACCATCCGTAATTTACCAACGCGGCCGATCATGGCTTACTTCTTCACCCGTCGGTTACAGGTTCAAGAATAGACATCCGTTTGTTTATCATTGTGCCGAAGACAACGATCTGAAACGTTATTTCAATTTTGAAGAAGTAAAGCGCAGTTCGCAGCATTTCGTGAAGAAAATGATATTGTATATGCAGGCGATCTTGTCGGATTATTTTTTTCGGCAGACTTTGATAAGGTCCGATAGGGTCATCGTTCAGACCCGGCACCAGATGGAGCGATTTCAAACGGTGCTGAACAGAAAGAGCCATGTTATTCCATCCGCCCAGGAAGTTCCCGGCGATACGCCCGTTAAGACGGTTCCTCCGATTGTCTTTTGGATCGCTCATGCAGGGCGTCGTAAACGGTTGGAATTGTTCGTACAGCTGGCACGGGAATTGGAGAGTACTCCGGCACGGTTTATTTTTGCCGGCACGTTGCCCCATGAAGATTATAAAAAGGAAATTTTTGATGCGATGTCCGGACTTTCGAATATTGAGTATCTTGGCCCTTTAACGTGGGAGGAATCGGAAGCAGTTTTTGCTAAAGCATCCGTCTTTGTAAATACGACGCTGCCCGACCGGGAAGGTTTTCCCAATACGTACATTCAAGCTTGGCTGCGTGAAACGCCGGTCGTGACTTTGAACTGCGATCCGGACGGCGTGACCGAAAAAAACGGAATAGGGTTTCACTCCAGATCTTTTGAACAGATGGTGCGTGACGTTCGGTTTTTACTGGAGAATCAGGCTGCACGGGAACAGTTTGGCCGCAGCGCCAAACGGTATGCGTCGGAGCATCATGACATCAGGAAGACCTCTGCAGCGTTAGACGAATTATTGACAACCTTAATAAATTAACATGTCTCCGAATTGGCTTTCCGCAGCACTGCTTTTTTACCCGATCGCCATTATTGCACTTTATGCGTACGATCCGCGCCGCGCATTCCTGATTTTTTTTGCTACGAAGTTTACCATGGACATGTTTTGGTCAGAAGCGGTCGTGGGCCATGTGACCGTTCTGCAGGTTATGGGCGTTGTCTTCCCGCTGCTATGTTTGCTTTTTTATTTTCAAAACAGGCCTTCTCTGAAAGACCACGCGCTCATGATGCCGATTGTGGCCGTTACGGCAATGAATATCATTGCATCCCTGTGGGGTTATTTTAACAGCCGTTATGAATTTTTCTATTTGCCCGCGTCGCCACTTACTTTTCTAAAAATAGCGGATTGGAATTTGCGCTTTACCGCCCAGATCGCCGCGGTATTGATAATTCCAATTGTTTTTAAAACAGCCGAGGATCGAGCCCTGGTTTTCAAGGCTTTCTTGTTTTCTACGATAGCGCCATGCCTTATCGGATTATTTCAGGTGACGGAAATTTCAATGGCGCAATTGATTTTGAATGTTGATCACAGCTATAGTGCGAGTCTTTTTAAAAGGGTGCAGGGGTTTTATCATGACGCGGGCACCTTATCGTTAGTCATGTTCACAGCAGTAATTTTGTCGGCGTTTCTCTATTTTTCCGAATCGTCAAGGCTGTTTCGGTTAGTTTACGGGGTTTATTTTTGGATGTGCAACATCGTCTTGTATTTTACATTTACGCGAACGCTTTGGCTCGGCACGGCTGCCTTTCTCATTCTGTTTTTACTCGTTAAAAAAAGATATTCGCTGGCCGCAGGCTGGATAGCGGGGATCGTGGCTTTAACTGCCATCGTTCCCATGACTGCGAAGCGTTTTGAGCACGAACTGGTTTTTTTTTCAAATTATCAATTTCTTACAGAACATCCTGATGAATTAAAAAAATTGGGCGGCGGGCGAGTTTGGCTTTGGGACGATGCCCGGAAACATTACTTGAGATTGGACCCGGTTTCCAAACTGGTCGGGTCCGGCGGGTCGTACGGCTCGCACAACCAGTATATTGCCTGGCTCTTGAAGAACGGCCTGATCGGTTTTATCTTTTTTCTGTTTTTCCTGTATAAGGTTATATTGCAATTGAAGCCACGTCCCGAAAACGATGTTTTTAGGGAACCGTGGATCCATTTTAGCCTGGCTCTGTTTGCGGTCACTGTTTTCTTAATTAACCTGTTCAGCCAGCCGTGGGATAATACGACCTTCAGCATTTTTTTCTGGAGCAGCATAGGCATAGCGGTATCTTTAAACAACAAGAATCTTGTGACACAGAAATTTGAGCGGTCCCGTTCGTGAAAATAATAGTCGTGACGAATATTCCCAGCCCTTATCGCATCCCGCTTTTCAATGCGATGAACGAAGAGTTTTTGAAAAGAAACTGGAGTTTGAATATTATTTTCTTGACGCGCTCGTACCGGCGGCGCAAATGGAACGTGGATGAAAGCCAATTCAGGTTTACATATAGCTACCTTCGGGATATCCAATTTATGCGCGGGGAAGCATTTATTTCTCTGGCGTTTTCGCTTCCGAAAATGCTTTTTGAGGAAGATCCGGATGTGGTCGTCGTGGGTGGATTTTCCTTGGCGGCGCTGTGGGCGGCGGCCTATTGCCGTATGTTTGAAAAGAAGCTGATTATTTGGTCTGGAGAGACCATAGCCGAAGATCGATTGCGCCGACGATTTCGATTTTTGCGCGGGCGACTGAGAAATGTCATCATGCGGAATGCCCAGAGTTTTGTAGCGTATGGTACCGAAGCGAAGAAATATTTGCTGTCCCAGCGAATTTCTGAAAATAAGATCTTTATCGGCATTAATACCGTAGACACCGAATTTCTCGCCGTGCAAATGGAAAAGCGGATGCCTTTGCGGGAATCATTTTTAGCCGAACACCAACTGCCGAATTTAAACATCCTATTTGTAGGATACCTTGAGGAAAGGAAAGGCGTTCGTCTTCTTCTTGAAGCGGTCCGTGAGATTCAGAAGGCCGGTTTCGAAGTGCCTTTTGGCACTCACATTGTGGGGAGCGGAACGGAAGAGACCAGCCTCAAAGATTACGTCGAACGGCATGGGTTGAAAAATATTTATTTTTGGGGTTACCAGCAAAAGGAGGCGGTGCCGTTATATTTTTCTATCGCCGACCTCCTGGTATTTCCTTCTTTATCGGAATTGTACGGTCTCGTTCCCATTGAAGCGATGGCATTCGGAGTGCCGGTACTTTGCTCCGTATATGCAGGTGTGACTCCCGATTTGGTTGTGGATGGTTATAACGGATACGTGATTGACCCGTATAATCAGGTTGATTTTATCGGGAAAATTAAACACCTTTTGCAAAAAGAGAATGTAAGGAAGGCCTTAGCCTTTCATGCGATCGACACTGTTAAGGCAAACTTTCAAATTCGCAACAGCGTTAACGGGTTTTTGGATTCACTCAACTCGGCATTGGCAAATGAACGAAACTGAAAAGCGCTTATTGATTGTGACCCCGGTTTTCAACGACTGGGAATCGTTAGAAGTGCTGATACGAAAAATTGACGAAGTTGCTTCATCCTCATCGCTATTTGACACCGTGGATATTTCAATGGTGGCTATCAACGACGGATCCACGGTGGGTTGGGATCTGAAGGACCTGTCGGGCGTTCTTAACAAATTCTCAGCTATAGAAGTATTGAATCTGAGCCGAAATTTGGGCCACCAAAAGGCCATTGCAGTCGCGCTCGCTTTCGCGGCCAAGGAACGGCAGCAGGACATTGTCATCGTTATGGATTCAGACGGCGAGGATCGACCCGAAGATATCGTTCGATTGATGGAGGCACATGAGAAATCCGCCGATAAGTTTATTTTTGCGAAAAGGAAAAAGAGATCGGAAGGAATTATTTTCAGCGCATTTTACCGGGCTTACAAACTGATCTACAGGATTCTTACGGGTACTTCAATATCCTTTGGTAATTTCTGCCTTATCCCGAGAAATTTATTGAACATATTGGTCCATGTTTCGGAAATTTGGAACCATTTCTCCGCCGGCGCGATCCGGTCTAAGCTCCCGATCACTACGATTGAATCGGTCAGGGGGAAGCGTCTGCGAGGCAGTTCCAGCATGAACCTCACGACGCTCATTATTCACGGATTAAGCGCCGTTTCCGTTCAAATAGACTTTGTGGCCGTGCGCTTGCTAATTTCATTCATTTGCCTGATGATTTTTTCCGTCCTATCCATTCTGGCGGTTATTGCGGTGAAGTTCTTAACGCCTTTTGCCACTCCGGGATGGGCAACTACCGTTGTTTTTGGATTCACATTGATCGTCATTCAGGCTTTTTTCATCTCATTATTTCTTGTCTTTATTATATTGACTTATCGAACGCAAAAACTCTTCATTCCATATTATGACTACAGCAATTACGTTGGCTCCGTTGAAAAAAAATTTCAACGTATAAGGTGATGGCGACACTATCCGTTGTCTTCTTTTCAGGATGATTTTCAGCAGAAACTTTTTTGAGTCGGAGCTTATGAACTTTCAGATCTTTAGAAACACAAAATATTTTCTGATCCTGATTCTTGTGATAGGATTCGCTTTGCGCGTCGGCGCCAGTGTTGCCGTCGATCAAGTGCTGAGCGGAGCCTACGGATTTCGTGATTATGCCGAAAATCTGATCGCTGGAAACGGGTACTTTTGGGAATACACGAATAATAAAGACGTTTTAGTACAGCATCTGGTCACATTTCGTCCGCCGGCCTATACTCTGTTTTACACGGCGATGTGGTATGGTTTCGGGAACCATTCTCTCGCGTTTATTATCCTGCAGTCCCTGATCGGTTCAACCGTTCCGATCATGATATTTTTCATAACTGAACATCTGTGGGAAAAGCGGCCGGCTTATTTTTCGGCTGCCATTGCCTGCGTCTATCCGCAGTTTTTGACACGTCCCGGAAATGTCAGCGATGATAATTTACTTTTGCCGTTCATTTGTCTTGGAATATTTTACTGTATACGTTCCGTAAAGAACGATTCGTTAAGGGAACGTTTGATCGCAGCGGTTTTTATTGGTCTTTCCATGTTGACGCGCCAGACCGTCATTTTATTCATTCCCCTGTCCGCGTTTTATATTTGGTACCAATGCCGAACGCGAAAAATATTATCAGCCGCCGTGTTCACCGTAACGATTGCAGCAATCATGATTCCATGGATATTATTTCACTACAGCAAGTACGAAACTGTTTCTTTGTCCGATGCCACAGGCCGTACGCTTTGGGTAGGCAATAACGCATTGACCTATGCAGGCGACAAGTATCCTTATGAAAGTATCGATCTGACTGAAAGAAAACTGATGTCGACATTGCCGTCGGAGGATGTGGAGTATTTAAAGAAATTGAACGCCGTCGAGCAAGACCATTATTTCATGGAGAAGGCGTTGGAATTTATCACCGCAAATCCCGTTGACTTTCTGCAGTCTATTTACAGAAAAAATCTCGGATTGTTCAGTATCTTCTATAATCCGTTTCCTCAAAACAGCGTGGATAAATTTGGAGGGTACCGGCAAGTTGTATATACATTTTCTTATGCCCCTTTGCTCTTCCTGGGTTTATGCGGAGTATTCTTGACGAGGAAGGATTGGAAAAGGCTAAGCGTGTTTTATTTGTTCATACTTTCCTTTATTTTGATCACATGGATTTTTTGGTCACATACGCGTCACGCCATTTCGTATCATTTTGTTTGGATCATTTTTTCCGGATATTCCATAAATTATTTTCTTTCTAGATTCAAAAAAACGGGCGGCCAAACACTCGCCCCGGGTTAATTTACAAAATTATTATGAGCGTTCTATTATCCTACAGGCTTCGCGAACTGCGTCTCCCGCAATTGCTGATTTTTCTCATCGTTTGTGTAATTGGAGCATGGGCGGTCGTCAATCTGTCATTCAAAGGTATTGTAGGTGTTTTTTGTTTTATTGCGCTGGTGGCACTTTTTATCAGGAACGCGAGGATCGGTTTCTTGGCGATTCTTTTTCTTAAGCCTATTATCGACCTGGCCTGGGACGTGCGTTTATTCAGTTTTGCCGGCAGTAACTATAATATTCTTCGGATTACTGGTGTGATGATACCGGTTTTATGCCTTGCGTATTTTATGACCATGAAGTCAAAATTCAAGATTAATCTGGTCGCCGGATGGATCATGCTCTTCTTATCGCTTAATATGATTGCGATATTCTTTAATTCGGTTGAGGCGGGCGATTTCATGAATATCGTCTTAAATGACTGGCTGTTGAAATTGCTGAACGGCCTTATGGTATTTTTTGCCCTTCCTTATGTTTTCAAAGATTCAAATGACGGACGCACCATCATCAGAACAATTTATTACTCCATGTTCATTCCAACCCTGATATGTTTATACCTGTATGTGGCCGGACAATATAATGTGACCAAGGCTCAAAACGTTGTTCGTTTCGCAGGTATCTATCATGATGCGGGCGGACTTTCTCTCAATGCGTTCATCGGGTTCGCTATGTCTGTGTTTTATCTCGAAATTATAAAAAAGGAAACTCTGTGGACCCTATTTGTCAAAAGAATCAATTATTTGCTGGTCTTTTTCATGATCGGGGTCAACCTGTGGTTCGTCTACTTGGGTATTACGCGTATCATGTATCTGACCACTCTTATTTTCATATCGATGTGGTTTATTCTTTATTACAAAAGGTATTTCACCGCCTTATTGCTCATTCCCGCAATGATTGTATGGATTTCGAACGATGAGGATTTTCAGCAAAGAAATTGGAAAGAAATCAAGGCGATCGAAATGTATCAAAAGACCGGCCAGATAGATAAACAGGATCTCAAGTATTCCGGAGGCGGCCGGTTTCTCAAATGGCAGGATGTCATAAACGACATGGCTACAGAGATGGAACTCCCCAACTATGTCTTCGGTTTGGGAGAAGGGCGAGGAGCGCATAATGAATACCTGGATATCGTCTTTCGAACCGGGTTTTTAGGATTATTGAGTTTCATGGCGATACTGTTCATTTGTTTCAGAAAGCTGCTTCAGAACTACAAACGCGGAGTGTCAACAAATTTTTTCAAAAGCTCGGCGAGTTTCTTTGCATTTGTCCTGCTGATTTGTTATGCCGTGATGGGGGGTACGGGCTATATTGTATCTCAAACAACGTTCGGTATCTTCATGTGGTCCACCGTGGCAGTAGCCCTCTATATCAGCGATGCGCCGGAGGAAAACGAAATCGGTACCGATAACAACAATTAAATTTGAAAATGGGGTTGGTTTGAAACGGGTTAAGTCTGTGATGAAATATGTCGGCCTGATTATGTTCGGCTGCATTTTGTCACTTTCGGCTATTGAATTCGGTCTCCGTCTCATGGGTGTGAAGCCGGCAACGTACTTACGAAAATTTTCCCGCTATCATGAGATCCTCGGGTGGGAAAAGACCCCTGGTACGGAGGGATTCTTTCAGCGCGGCGACATTAAAATTCATGAGCGTCTGAACTCCAAAGGTTTGCGCAGCCCGGATTACGATTACGAAAAACCTGCACGAACGTATCGGATCCTGTTTGTCGGTGATTCATTTACCGAAGGCTACGATGTGGAGTTTGAAAACTTGTTTTCTACGATTCTGGAAACACAGCTGAACCGTGATTCGGCCGTACATAAACATGTGGAAGTCATTAATGCGGGTACCGGCGGGTACAGCAATGATCAGGAATATTTATTCTACCGGTTGGAAGGACGCAAATACTTTCCGGACGCAGTCGTGATGATGATGTATGCGTCCAATGATGTTTATTACAATCTCCTTGAGCGGTACGGTAATTATTACAAGCCCAAGTTTGTTGCTAAAGAAGGCGAGTTGATATTGTCCAATACTCCGTTGCCAAAGCCGCCTGCGACCGAAGGGATTAAAGATATTTTCCGTAACTTATCGCTCTACCAATTTACTTTGAACAATATCCTGACGCGTTTCCCCCGGGCTACGCAACAGTTGACCGGATGGGGCTTAGTGGCTCCTGCGACCGCAGAAATTGCTACGGCAAAGGGTTCGGCACCCGCGTCGTTCG
The DNA here is from genome assembly GCA_964563165.1 of uncultured Bacteroidota bacterium. GTDB lineage: Bacteria > CLD3 > CLD3 > SB21 > SB21 > CAZLWA01. Next base: position 26,192 of record CAZLWA010000021.1, read on the forward strand.
GAATATTTGACCGATCGCCTTCCAAAGAAATTAATGAAGCATGGGATATTACCAAACATATTTTACGGGCTATGCAAAAACTCTGTGACAGCAATCGCACCCAATTTATCTTGTTTTCCATTCCCGATAAATTTCAAGTTTACGAAACCGATTGGAAAGATACGCAAGACCGCTACCATGTCAACGATTCCGTATGGGATCGCTCCGGGCCTGAAAAGGTTTTGAATGAATTTTGTCACAAGGAGCAAATTTTGTTTGTCAACGGTTTAGACTCATTGCGTGCGGAAAGAACATCATTGGTCTCGTTATACAACGGCGTTCATTGGAATGAGAATGGAAATCAAAAAGTTGCAGCACTCCTTAATCGCGTGATTAGAGACCGCTGTTTGAAAGAAGCAAATTAATGCGTATCGGAATTTGCGCCCTGGGGGCGATTTCGCAAGACACGGGCGGGCAAACATACATCATTAATCTGTGCAGAGCATTACGGCTAATGGGCGGGGAGAATGAATACATCTTTTTTGTAAGCTCCGGTGAAGGGGCCATTCTGGATATGACAAAAAGCAATTTTAAGATCGTTGAAGTACCGCATTCTTCGTCCGGTGTTCTTCAGCGGGTCGCTGCAGAACAATTCAAACTGCCATCCTTGATCAGGAAGCATGACATTGAGGTGATGTATTATCCCAATAATTTTGCTTCCGTGATGTGTCCGGTGCCTTTTGTCGTGGCGATTCGGAGCATGCTGTACTATCATTATCCCGATGCCATCGGCGCGGTGCGCAACATTTACCGCAAGATTTTAACGCCGCTGTCAGCCGCGAAAGCAAGATATATCATTACGCCATCACAAGACATTAAGAATGATATTATCCGGTTTGTGAACGTGCCTGCCGACAAAATAAAAGTGGTCAACCACGGCGTGCATGTTTCTTTGTTCGAAAAAAAGTATGACGCGAACGAGTTTACGGGATGGTTTCGGGAAGCGGGAATTGACCGGCCCTTTTTGTTGTATGTTTCCGCGTTGTGGGAATATAAAAATCATGACAAACTTATTTTAGCTTTTAGGAAATTGACCGAGAACACAGCATTTACGCATCAATTGGTTATAGTCGGAAGGGGCTTAAACGCCTATGCGGGCTATGAACTGCGTTTAAGAAAATTGATTACGGAAAGCGGTTTGGAAGACCGGATCCGCATGCTGGGATTCTTAGATCACAATAAGTTAAAGTACTTGTATCAAAACTGTTCCGTTTTTGTATTTCCGAGTTCGTACGAGAGTTTCGGAAATCCTTTATTTGAAGCCATGGCCGCCGGAGTTCCCATCGTGTGCTCGAATGTTCATTCGTTTCCGGAAATGGCCGGTGAGGCTGCCGTGCTTGTGGATCCTTTGCGGGTGGATGAATTGGCGGAAGGAATTCGCCGGGTGCTGAACGATACCGATTTGTCCCGTCGGTTGATTGGAGCGGGCAAAGAACGCATAAAAAACTATTCATGGACCAAATGCGCATCGGAAACGGTGGAGATCTTGGGGTTGGCTTTTAAGAATGCAAGAAAGCAAAATGTTGCTTAAGACCATTTTTCAAATATTCATTTGGGAAGCCGTTAATCCCGTTATTCTGAGAATAAAAAAAGAGAAAATTTATGATTTTGATTCATCTTATAAAGGTATAAATTTAGGATGCGGCCTTGACACGCCTGAAAAATGGATCGGATTGGATGGCGGGCTTTCTGTATTCATAACGTATGCATTTCCGCTGATGACCAGGATATTCTTTAGATTTTACAACATGTCTCGTATATACACGCGCGAGGAGTATGTCAAGAAATTGAGGAAAACAAAAATTATCCATCATGACTTGACGCACAGTATTCCGTTTGGGGATCGTATCATTCCCGCCGTTTATTCTTCGCACTTTTTTGAGCACCTGAAGAAAAAGGAGGCGGAAAGAGTTGCACAAGAGTGCTTTCGAGTCATGAAACCCGGCGGACGGATCCGGATTTGTGTACCCTCTTTGACTGAAGAGGTAGGTAAAATCAAGGAAGCGGTCCGCAGTTATGAAAAAGGCGACCTGACTAACATTCAAAAATTCGTAACGCAGAGAGCGTTTGGCTATCAGAGCGCGTACGGTAATCATCAATGGATGTATGATTTCAAGGAAATGCAGAGTCTTCTCTCAAGCGCAGGGTTTACAGATATCCGGGAAAAGGAATTCCGAAAAGGCGACATGGAAGATGTGGAAATGCTAGATACACGGGGCGGCCTGCACGTGGAAGCCATTAAGCCAATATGAAATTTATTCTAAGATCGGAGATATTATGAGTATGATGGGAAAATTGGGAATCTTCGGCGAACTGCTGAGATTTCTATGGTCTAAAAAATTATGGTGGATGATTCCGGCAGTGATTGTGATGGTATTGTTTGGACTGTTACTTGTGTTTGCTCAGGGATCGGGATTGGCGCCTTTTATTTATACACTGTTCTAAGCGAGGCACTTTGTCAGAGCGTTCGGAAATTGAGAAATACTTTGACTCGCTGGCCGGATCGTGGAATGAGAATTATCACAGTAAATTTCTTTTTGCGGAACGGCTTGAAAAGCTCAAGCGCTTCGTTTCCGATGTTGATCTGCACGGAAAAAATATCTTGGACCTGGGCTGCGGGAGCGGATTTATCAGTCTGTTTTTCTGTCAATCGGAAGCCCGGGTGAGCGGTATCGATGTTTCTGAAAATATGATCCGGCGTGCATCGGAAATTCTGGAGGCTAACCATTGCCGGGCCGATCTGACCGTAGGCGATGCCGGACAATTGAAATTTCCGGACGAAACCTTTGACATCATCGCGTGCATCAGCGTGTTAGAATGGATCGAAGACGATGAGACCGCCGTTCGGGAAATCGCGCGCGTTCTCAAACCCGGCGGTTTCGCGATTATTTCGGTTCCTAATCAATTCAGCTGTGCGCGGAAGGCCGAAAAGATATTTTTTCATATCCGAAAGAGTTTAGGAGTAGATCCGGGATATTTACGGCATCAAAAGCATCAATATGACCCTGTCGCGTGGGATCGCGCATTGCAACGGCACGGTTTGAGAAAAACGGATTCAGTCTTTTATGTCATGCCGCTGGCGGGAAATGCCATTTCCAGATGGCTCGCAAGAAAAAAGTTATTTGGTATGATGTATTTTGTAAAGGTTCAAAAATCGGGAGAAACCGCACGTGCTTCAAGTCATTCAGAATTACAATAACGGCGAACTCACGGTGGATGATGTTCCGGAGCCTGCGCTTCAAACCGGGGGCATTCTGGTGCGCACCATGTGTTCGCTCATCAGCGCCGCCACGGAACGGACGACGGTTGAAACGGCCCAAAGATCATTGATCGGTAAGGCCCAGAGCCGGCCGGATCTGGTGAAAAAAGTTTTTGCACTCGCCCGGCGCGAGGGCTTGCTAAGCACATTCAGGCTTGTAAAAAATAAATTGGATATGCCGGTGCCGCTCGGTTACAGTTCGGCCGGCATAGTTATGGCCGTGGCGGAAGATGTCATCGAATTTTCCGTGGGGGATCGCGTGGCGTGTGCCGGGCAAGGATACGCTTCCCATGCCGAGATGGTTTTTATTCCGAAAAACTTAGCGGCAAAAATTCCGAACGGAGTCGCGTTCGACGAGGCCGCGTACACAACTCTTGGGGCGATTGCGATGCAAGGCGTGCGCCAAAGTCAGGCCATGGTGGGAGAAAAGATCGCGGTGATCGGCCTGGGTCTGTTGGGGTTGATTACGGCTCAAATATTGAAAGCGTGCGGCTGTACGGTCATTGGTTTTGACATCAATCCGGACGCATGCCAGGCCGCTCTGGAATCGGGAGCGGATGAGGCGCTGCTGAGCCGGGACAACCACTCTGCCGTCATCGAAAAAATCACGGACGGATACGGCGTGGACAGTGCGATCGTTACCGCCGCTGCCAAGACCAACGAACCTATTGTTCTTGCCGGTGCCCTCACGCGCAATAAAGGAAAAGTCATCATCGTCGGGGGCGTGCCGGCGGAAATCCCGCGCAGTCCATTTTACGAAAAGGAAATTGATGTACGGTTTTCACGATCTTACGGGCCGGGAAGATACGATGCGTCTTATGAAGAACGAGGCCTGGACTATCCTCACGGATACGTTCGCTGGACAGAAAACCGTAACATGCTAGCCTTTCTTCAGTTACTCTCCGATAAGAAAATTAATTTAAAGACCATCACAACGCATCGTTTCAAGATCGAGGAAGCGGAACGCGCGTACGGGCTTGTAACCGGCAAATCGAAAGAAAAATACACCGGGATCTTACTGGACTATGCTCATCGCGGGGAAAGCCAATCGATGAAAACTTATTATGTTGCGGAAGCGGTATCGGCGATGGCGCCGGTTCCTGGCGTCGTGCGGGTGGGTTTCATCGGCGCCGGCAATTTCGCGCAAAATTATTTACTGCCCGTGCTGAAAAAAGACAAAAAAAAGGTGCAGATCACTGCGCTCTCAACGTCCCGGGGTGTGACCGCCAAAAATGTTGCCAGGAAATTCAAAGTTCCAATCGCGACCACCGATAATGAGGAGATTACCAATAACAAAGAAATTGACGCGGTGTTTGTTGCAACGCGACATCACCTGCATTCGAAATATGTGATCGAAGGCATCAGGCACAATAAAGCTGTCTTTGTAGAAAAGCCGCTGGCAGTGGACTACGCGCAGTTGGAGGCGATCGTCCAGGCACAGCGTGCACATGCGGGAAGAATCATGGTCGGTTTTAACCGGCGA
>CAZLWA010000022.1:0-32581 GCA_964563165.1 uncultured Bacteroidota bacterium
CGATCACCGAAAAAGTATTTGAGGAAATCGTTAAGATCATCCGGCCGGGTCTGTCGGAAAATGAGATCGACGCGCAGATCGGCCTCTTCATTCGCCGGTTTGGCGGAGAAAAAGAGTCGTTTGAAACGATCGTTGCGGGCGGCGCGCGAAGCGCCCTTCCGCATGCCCGTCCCTCGGACAAAGAACTTCAACCCAATGAATTTGTTCTGCTTGATTTCGGCGCCGTATACAACGGCTATCATGCCGACATGACGCGCACGGTTTTTCTCGGAAATGCGAGCGCCGAACAGAAAAACATTTACGCGATCGTTAAGACAAGTTTACATCGCGCCATGAACGCCGCGCGGGCGGGAATGAAAGCTTCCGCGCTCGATGCCGTTGCGAGAGACTATATTTCGGCGCAGGGCTACGGCGACCATTTTAACCATGCGCTCGGGCATGCGCTGGGCCTGGAAGTCCACGAAGAGCCGCGGATTTCCCAGAACAGCACTCACGTTCTGCAGGCGGGTAACGTGATCACCCTTGAACCCGGAATTTATCTTCCCGGTCAATTCGGCGTCCGTATCGAAAACGATGTGCTCATTACAAAAAGCGGGTGTGAGAACCTAATGTCTTCGACGGCTGATTTGATTTACATCCATTAGACTTCCCAAGTCCGGAAGACTTCCCAAGTCTTTAAGACTTGGGAAGTATCTAACTAATAAAGCAATGAACAAGCCGCTTACGGATCAGGAAATCGCGGAAGCTATTGACGAAATTATTTCGGGAAGAATAGTCAAACGCTCAAAACATCCGCTCGTATGGGAAGGAGAGAATATTAGACCGGTATTTATCCGCTGCTTGGAAGAAAATAATTTTCACTTGAAGACCGTTGAAGAATCCCTCACACCTGTCGGTCTCCGCAGCCCGGGATTTTTTATTCAGGGCCTATGGGCGTACTTCGGGTGGGTGAAATGGATGAAATATGACGAAAACATTTACTGGAAATATTTTGGGTCCGAAATGCGCAAGGCTTCCGGAACTTCGGTAATCATCTTCAAATCCTCCGATCCAGAGCAGATTTACGTGAACGACGCCCTTCAGGAAGAACATGACCCGGACGCGCCTCCGGTGTACGAATGAGATTTTCAGTTGAATTTAATTAAATATTTGACGACTTTTTAAAACAATCGGAACGTCAAAACACCGGAGAAGACTTTGAAAAGACTCGGAATTAATATTGATGCCATTGTAGAGCTGCGTGAATGGGGCGGAGGTAAAACGCCCGATCCTATCCATGCCATTGCCATGATCGAAATGGCCGGCGCGGACAGCATCGTGTATACGATGCGGGGCAGCGGGTCGGATCTGGAATCCCGCGATTTGAAACTTTTAAAGGAATGTATTCATTCGCATTTCAATCTGCGCCTCATGCCGACCGCGGAGTCGGTGACTATTGCTGTTGCGGCGAGGCCGGAAATGGCAACGTTGATCCGGCAGGAAGCCGGCGAAATCAAAAGCATCAACCTCACGCAAAACGAAGCCTCATTGGCACCGCTGGTCGGCACGCTGCGCGCCGCAGGCATCGTCGTCAATGCGTTGATCGATACCGACGCGAATCAGATCAAATCTGCGTTAAAGGTCGGATGCGATTATGTCGAACTGAATGCCTCTAAATTAGTATCGGCCGAAAGTATCGCCCTGATGGAACAGGAATTAGACAATATGAAAGCGCTGGCCATGGCGGCTGCCAAGCTCAATCTCGGCGTGACGGTCTCAGGCAATCTTAACTACAGCCATATCCGCGATCTGTTGAAGATCCAAGAGATCGAGGAGATCAATATGGGTCATGCGATCGTAGCCAGAGCTTTGTTCGTAGGATTTGATCAAGCCGTGCGGGATGGTATTTCGATCATAAAATAAAATATCGTGTTACATTATTTAAAGGAGTTTCCAATGTCAGAATGGTATGCCGACAAGTTCTTATCGGACAAACAAAACCGGATCGCAGATTTGGATGATGAGGAAGAAGAAGAAGAAGAAGAGAATTCCAAGGATCATGAAAAGGAAGACGCGCTTGGAAAAAAAATGATGGAGTTTTTTCTTAAGTCGCGCACGGTATTATTGTTCGAACAAATTCAGCCTAAAGTCACCAGCCGTCTCATTGCGCAGTTATTGTTTCTAAACCAGCAAGACGCAAAAAAACCGATAACGCTTTACATCAACTCTCCGGGCGGCGTCGCCGATGACGGGTTGGCCATTTACGATCTGATCAAGTGCATTGACGCGCCCGTAAAGACGATTGTCTGCGGTTTAGCGGCAAGCGCGGCGGCGATCGTCTTAGTGGCCGCGAAAAAAGAAAACCGTATGGCGCTGCCTAATTCCCGTATCATGATCCACCAGCCGCTCGGCGGGGTACGCGGTTCAACCAGGGATATTCAGATCAGCGCCCAGCAGATCGTTCGGCTGCGCGAGCAATTGAACAAGATCTTATCCGACGAAACCGGCCAGCCGATAAGCAAAGTGGCAGAAGACACGAATCGCGATTATTGGTTTTCACCGGATGAAGCTATTCAGTACGGGATGATCTCTAAAATGGTCAAGCGCATCGGCGACGTTTAAAATGCCTAAATTCGCTCATCACATATTCATTTGTCAGAACACGCGTGAATCCGGACATCCGCGCGGCTGCTGCAATCCGGACGGTAACAGCCAGCTGCCGAAATTATTCAAAGAATCCTTAAAGCGTCGCGGTTTGAACGGAAAAATCCGGTCCAATAAATCCGGCTGTCTCGATCAATGCGAACACGGTCCGAATGTCGTCATCTATCCCGATGCTATTTGGTACGGATCGGTCCGGGACAGCGACGTAGAAGGAATTGTCGAGGCGCTCTCAGAGGGACGTGCGGTGGAACGCTTACGCATGAAGGATTCGTGCATCAATACGCCGGAGTGTGAACATCGCAAAAAGTAGCCGGACCTTTAATTCGGACCGTCGATTTCCGATAATACAAAATGAGAGCCTGCAATAACCAATAAATCTTTTTCCGACATTTGCGATTTTGCTTGATTGACCGCAGCATGAATACCTTCCACAAACTCGGCGTTTTTATGTTTTGATCGAATGGTTTCCAGGAGTAGTTTTCCGTCCATCGCACGCGGACTATTGGGCGTCACCGTAACCACGAACTCAAATGGCGGCAGGATTTCATCCATTGCACGTTCATGGTCTTTATCTTTCAGCATGCCGACAATGAGAAACATATTTTTAAAATGCGGTTTGTAAATTTCCTCCAATGACCGGCGCAAGGATTTCATACCTGCAGGATTGTGGGCCGCGTCCAGCAAAATAGCGGGTTTCCTGCTCATCCACTCCAATCGTGCCTTCCAATTGACCGATTCCAAACCTTCGCGAATGTGGTCTTCTGTGACTGTGAATTTGTTTTGAAGCAGCGCCGCAGCGGCCGCCAAGCATGCGTTATGGATCTGATGTTCCCCGGACAGTTTAACATACAGCCGGTCAAAAGCCGCCGACCGGGCCGGCAATTCGATCCTTAAATCGAAATAGCTGCCGTCCATGGTTAGATCGATGTTCCGAATCTCCGCAATATCATCAAGAAAGAACAATGTAGAGTAGTTTCCTTTCGCCGCTTCTTCCAAAACCTTTTTAGCGGCCTCATCAGCTTTTCCAGCCAGGCACACGCCCTCGGGTTTGATTATGCCTGCTTTTTCAAAAGCAATTTCCGGAATGGTCTTTCCTAAGTGCTCCGTGTGGTCGAGATCAATATTTGTAATCACGGAAACTTCCGGCCGGACGACGTTGGTGGCATCCAGCCGCCCGCCGAGCCCGGTCTCGATAATACCGAAATCTATTTTGTTTTCGTTGAAATACTGAAAAGCCATTGCGGTCGCGGCTTCAAAAAAAGTACATTTCAATTCGTCTATATGCCTCCTCATCATTTTAGTAATTCGGACGATGTCCTTTTCTGAAATTTCATCGCCATTAATTTTGATTCTTTCGGAAAAACGATGAATGTGCGGCGACGTGTATAACCCCGTGCCGCATCCGGCAGACCCGAATATCGATGCGAGCACGGCGCAGGTCGAACCCTTGCCATTCGTGCCGGCTACGTGAATAGACGGGAAATGATCGTGCGGGTTTCCAAGAGATGCAAGAAGTGTGCGGGTATTATCCAATCCCAATTTCATTCCGAAAAACTGGAGACCGTAAAGATAACTGAGCGCAGATGCTAAGGATTCTTTCATGAACCTGAGGCCTGTACGGTTTTTAAAAACCTAACGGGTTTGTTAAAATAAAAAAGCTGTATTTAGGTCATACAGCTTTTGAAACTAATGGATACGATGACGGCGAATCAGTATTTTCCGGTAATCACTTCCGACGTGAGGTCGTGTTTATGTTCTACTGTGCCGACTTTATGATCACCGTACATGCCGTCATCTTTGAAATCTTTATGATAGACTTTTTCTTTGTTTTCAATCAAACGCTGAATTTTCAGCAGGGCTTCAATCAATCCTTCCGGACGCGGAGGGCAGCCGGGAATATACACATCAACGGGGATAAACTGGTCCACACCCTGGATGAGCGTATACGTATTAAAAAATCCTCCGGAGGATGCGCAGGCGCCCATCGAGATACACCATTTCGGATCCGGCATTTGATCCCAGATCCGTTTCAACACCGGCATCATTTTTATCGATACGCGGCCGGAAACGATCATCATATCCGCCTGACGCGGCGAAAAACGGATCGCCTCCGCCCCGAAGCGCGACATATCATAACGCGGACCGAGCGTTGCCATCATTTCGATCGCACAGCATGCGGTGCCGAACGGCATGGGCCAGAGCGAATTCTTCCGTCCCCAATTCCACAACGCCTCAAGCGTTGTAGTTAAGACGTTATCTTTGAGTTCTTTCGTTAAATCCATTTTCGACCTCTTTATGATTGCGCGGGAGCCGTCATTTCGCTTTTTTGTAATTCTCCGCCACCTGGTTCCAATTTACAACATTCCAGAATGCCGCGATATAATCCGGCCGACGGTTCTGATACTTCAGATAATACGCGTGTTCCCATACATCGAGTCCTAAAATCGGTGTGCCTTTGACTTCGGCGATGTCCATCAACGGATTGTCCTGATTCGGAGTGGAACAAATTGCCAATTTACCGTCTTTCACGATCAGCCATGCCCAGCCTGAACCGAATCGCGTGGTGCCGGCAGCGGCAAATTGAGTTTTGAAATCCGCAAAGGTTCCAAATGCTGAATGAATGGCTGCTGCTAATTCACCGCCGGGTTCTCCTCCGGATTTCGGACCCATAATGGTCCAGAAAAGCGAATGATTGAAATGACCGCCGCCGTTATTGCGCACGGCCGCGGGATACTTTGAAATATTTTGGCAAATGGCTTCGATGCTCAGTTTTTCGGCATCGCCTCCTGCAACGGCATTATTCAAATTGGTTACATACGCGTTGTGATGTTTACCCTGATGAATTTCCATGGTTTGTTTATCTATATGCGGTTCTAAAGCATCGTAGGGATAAGGAAGGGCGGGCAATGAGAAAGCCATAGGTTTCTCCTTTTTATTTTATTTTTCAGTTTTTGAACAGGTGATTTGATGAGCCAACTTAAACAATAAAGCCTTGTGTTGCAATAAAATTCTAAACTCATAACCGATCCGTATTCGTTCACAGATCGATCCGTTCATATCGGCCGGTTTTTCGTTTCACAATGCCGTTCAAAAACAAAGACCGTCGAAGGTTTTCACGCTCCCATCACTTTGATGATCACTCTTTTTTTTCTTTGGCCGTCAAATTCCGCGTAATAAATTTGCTGCCAGGGGCCGAAGTCCAACTTGCTTTTGGTAACCGGCACAATAACTTCGTGATGGATGATCAGGCTTTTCAGATGGGCGTCGCCGTTATCTTCACCGGTACGGTGATGGCGGTAGTTTTTATCGAACGGCGCTAATTTTTCCAGCCATTCGTCAATATCCTGAATCAATCCCGATTCCGCATCATTCACATAAACGCCCGCCGTAATATGCATGGCGGAGACCAGCACCATCCCTTCCTGAATACCGGATTTTGAAACGGCTCCCTGCACTTCCTGCGTCATGTTAATGTATTCGCGGTGGTTTTTGGTGTTGAACCAAAGATATTCCGTATGGCATTTCATGGGATTCCTCCACGAAGGGCACTAACTTCCTCTTTATAAAATAGAATTTGTGGCATGGTTACACGTTGCCGTCCGACGACCCAAACAATTCAAAAAATTTCGTGTATCTTCGCGGCCTTAGTGGAGTAGCAGAAAGTTATTCTACGATTTTTCCGATGCGGGACCAGCGAATATCAAGATTATTATCCGACGCGGTGGACCAATAAATCATCAGCGCTCTCCCGATGAGATTTTCCATCGGCACAAGTCCCCATTGCCGGCTGTCGTAACTGCGGTCGCGGTTATCGCCCATAACAAAGAGGAAGCCGTTGGGCACTGTGATCGGGCCGTAATTGTCCCGGCTGCCTGCGTCCTTCGGCACAACGCTTTCATACCCTTTATCCTGTGGGATGGTCTCCGGATCCTCAAATTTCAATCCGGGCGGGTCGGATATTTCTTTAAAGGGCTTGCCGTCCACGAATACGGCCTTGTCCCTGATCTCCACGGTCTGACCCTCAATGGCGACGCACCGCTTGATGTAGTCTACCGACGGATCCGGAGGAAATTTGAAAATAACGACATCGCCCGGTTTTGGTTCTCGGATGGCGGGTAATTGCAGTTGAGGAATCCTGAAGTCCGTGAATGGAAGCGTTTCCGGCGTTCTTGCGCCGTAAATAAACTTATTCACCAAAAGCAGATCGCCGATAAGGAGCGTGTCCTCCATCGAGCCGGTCGGAATCTTAAATGCTTGAACAAAAAATACGCGGATGACGTACGCAAAGAACAGCGCATAAAAGGCAATCTGCACCAGTTCGTACGTTTTGCTTTTTTCCTTTTTCTGTTTCTCTTCCGCCACGTTCAGCCCAAAACCCGCATGGTGAACGGTATCGTTATCGCCCAGCGCTCCGGATTTGTTCTCAGTATGGTCGAAGATCATTGATTTGCCGGCTGGCTCCTTTCGGTGTTTTCTTGTTTTCAAATCAGCGAATGATCGTTCCGATGCGATTCCATTTCATCTGAAAGATATTGATCGTTTTAAATAATTTCAGGATAATCGAAGTTTCCTGAGCCGCCCCTTTATTCGACAGATAGACCAACAAGCCTTCTCCGGATACATGGCTGCGCGGAACCGGTCCCCAGTAACGGCTGTCAAGACTGTTGTCGCGGTTATCGCCCATCATGAAGTAATAATCCTGGCCGACGGTGTAAGTTTCAGCCTTACTTCCGTCCACGCGATACCCGTCCGCCCCGGATTCAAATTGATGTCCGTCGCGCAGCGCAAGATACTGGATGAATGCCGCGTTGCTGTTTGAAATGGTCAATACATCGCCTTTCGCGGGAACGCGCAGCGGTCCGAAATTATCGCGCGAACCCATGCCCGGCGGAAACACGTCGTCTTTTTGTAAAATTTGGTCGCTGTAGTGAATACCCGGTTTATCGAATTGTTCGGAAAATTTCACGCCGTCCACGTACAGTTCTTTGTTTTTCACTTCCAGCGTCTGCCCCCCCACCGCGACGCATCGCTTGATGTAGTCCAATCCTTTTTGACTGGGATATAACTCCGGGTGAGGAAAGCGAAATACGACGACGTCGCTTTGCTGCGGTTCTTTAAAGGAAGGAAATTGAAAACGCGGAAGCTGTATTTCCGTAAACGGTATGTTGTCCGGAGTTTGGGAGCCGTAAACAAATTTATTTACAAAAATAAAATCACCGGGCATCAGGGTTGTTTCCATGGAGCCTGTGGGGATCGCAAACGTCTGCAAAAAAAACGTCTGAACAAAATAAAAAACGCCGAGGGCCCATGCCAGCGATTTGACATTTTCAACGACTTTGTCTTTCAGCGGCTTATCGGCTTCCTGCTTTTTCTTGGCAGCGGCGGCACTGGAAAACTTAGGATTGTTCTTTAAATCTTTTTTCGGAACGCTCATGAAATAACCTTTTTTGAAATAGTTATGTAATCCGTCAGGGCTAGTTGCCTATAGTTTTAAATTTCGCGACAACTTTCTTCGCGATCGGGGGCGGAACGAACGCGCTGATGTCCCCGCCGAACTGCGCCACTTCTTTGACGATCGTCGAATTCAGATACGCATATTTTTCACCGGGCATAAGAATGACCGTAACCAGCGTATTCAATAATTTTCGATTCACGTGCGCCATTTGCAATTCGTATTCAAAATCGGAAATTGCACGCAGGCCCCGGATAAGAACCGTGGCGTGGGATCGTTTCGCAAAATCCACGATGAGCCCGTCAAAACTCTCGCACGAAACATTCACAAAATCTTTAACCGCATCGCGCACCATGGTTATTCTTTCTTCAACCGAAAAAAGCGGAGACTTCTTCGGATTTTTCGCAACGGTTACAATGACGTTATCAAACAACACGGACGCACGTTCGATAATATCCAAATGTCCGTAGGTTAACGGATCGAATGTTCCGGGATAAACAGCTGTTTTCATAAATTTACCGGTTCGCCTCTGTGGCCGGCCGCGTTCGCAAGCCGCAAGACAGTTATACGGCGTTTTGCAAAATAGTTACACAGGATGTACCCCATTTTTTTTGTTTATATAGTTTCAGATCCGGCCATGAATTCAGGGGTTTTAAACTTTCGTCCGGAGAAGTTTCGAGAACCAGGACGCCGCGAGCGGCAAGATACCCGTTCGCAGACACGTTATCAATAATAGAATTTCCCAGAGCAGCCCGGTAGGGCGGATCTGCAATGATCAGGTCAAAGGGTTTTTGCTCTGCACTTTCCAAATAACTCAAGGCATCTGCCTGTACGACATCCGCCGAATCGAATTTTGCTCTTTTTAAATTGCGCCGGATAATCTCAATTGCCTGCGCGTCATTTTCTACGAACACGGCCGCGTAAGCGCCGCGGCTCAGCGCCTCAATACCCAGACTGCCCGTTCCGGCGAATAGATCGCAGACCCTGCAAGCCGCCATATCGGTGATATTTGCAAGGCAGTTGAAAATAAATTCCTTAACAATATCTTTCGTCGGCCGGATGAATTCGGCCTCAAAGGTACTGAGCGTCAGTCCTTTGCGTTGCCCGGCAATAATACGCATAATTTAAAAAAACAAAAAGCCGCCGCCGGTGTGGCAGAGGCTTTGGTTGTTTACCATTTCCTATTTCGCAGCAGCCGTGACCTTTGTGGGCACCAAGACATTGTAGTCGATCCGGACCACGTCGGATTTCGGTTTCTTCTTATCCGCTTTTTTCTTTTCATAATCAGGAACGTACTCGATGTTGTACTTCGTCAATTCGATATTCAATGATAATTGATTTATCTGATGGACAAATTTAAAAAACTTTTCCATTCTTCCTTCCAGGCGATAAGTGCCGGCATACGCCGTCATCACAGGGCCGTTCGAAGTGGTCATCTTGCCTTCTTCGGTTATTTTCAAACTGTCACCCTTGGCCAGCAGCAGCATTTTCTTTTTTGCTTTGTCCAATTCAAGGTAATTTGTTTTCACCGAATCGGCGTCACTGGAGAGGACGCGCAGCGAACCTTGCAGCGTACGGTTGAAACCGAAGCCAGGCATTTCCCTGCTGGGCTTGATCTCCTGAGGCCTGAATTCTTCAATCGGCTTGTAGTCAAAGAAGATTCTGGTAAATTCGATAATATCATTTTTCGTTTTTCCGAATAGTACGATAATAAACGTGTTGTCATTATCTAAGGTCACATTGGCAACCTGAATCTTGGCATTCACAGACTTGAGCGAGTCGATACGAAGCATAAATTTGTAATCACGATTCTGAATGCGTGAAGTATTTGCCATATACTGCTGACGAATTTTCTCAAGACGCGCCTCTTCCAGGGCTTCTGCCGACGGACCCGCGTCCTCTCTCGGCGGCAATATATTAAGCGGCCCGGTGAACTTTTCTACAAAGTCAACGGCTTCATAGCGCTGCATATACAACGCAACACCGCCGCTGATAAGGGCCAGCAGTAAGACGACCGTATACACGAACCTCCGCGTGCTTTTCTTGGCCTCGGACTGTATGGTCGATGAACCCGTAGTGGCTTTTTCTTCGCCCGTTCGTTCGCGGGGAGTAGGCATGGTCAGATCGTTGTGGAGCAGATTAATTTTGATCATATGAATATTCTATTCTACTAAAAGTTTCACGGCCGCGCCGATGCATTCGGCAAACATAGAGTAATCCGGCCGTTGTTTATTCGCACTCTCGTCCTTTGGCCTTAACATTTCCGGAAGTTGGATCTTTTGAAACGGATTGATGCACACCGGATTAAATCCGGCTTCGAGGTACGGTAAAACGGAGACCGCTAATTCATTGGTCAGGATCACGCGTCCCAGAGGCGTTGTATCCGCGTGGGTCTGGCCGTAAAGTTCGAGCATGTGCTGCAAATGCTGGTTCACTAAATCGCCGAGTTTCGCAGGAGGGTTCTTTGGGGAAGCGGTAAATTGATACACGTACTCCACGTCAAAATCCCTGCACAGCAGGACGGTCACGATGCCGCGTTTGACTTCGGTCAGCGCGGTCAATCGATTGACCAATGGCTGGTAGTTCATTTCGTACGCCGCATGCGCACATAAAATATCCACATCGACGCAGGCCACATTGATCTTGCATTTTTCCAGGACCTTGCTCAACGTTTCGACAAATCTCCGGCGCACGCCGACGATCAGAACCGGTTCTAATTTCGTCGAGGCGGAGGGCTTCAACAGGCTCGTATTGACAATGTATTGATCCAATTCTTCCGGCACTTGCTGGCTGAATTCCCATTTCGCATGACTTTCGAATTCATCGTGGGTCGAATCGGGATCCGTCATCATTTTGTGGATCGTCACGAGATGCGAGTTCAGGCTCAGATTCAGACGTTTGGCCTGAATGTTATTGTCTTCCAGACAACCGTTCAAATACGAGTATAAGTCCTGGATATTTTTTTCAACGCCTTCAATGCCGGTGCCGAATTTCATGTTCGTCTGGATCGAGCCGAATTTGGTCGCCCCGAAATGATCGTCATATTTTACGATTTCCGCGAAATGAATATTCTGTCCGCTGAAGCTTACTCCCATCGCCGTCGAATGATACAAGGCCGACCGTTCGGAAAATTCACGGTCAATGGCTTCGTGATCGATGTCGCTGCGGTCGCTTTGTACGCTTAACGTTGTCATGTCTCACCGTTCGGGTTTAGTAAACTATAAAGCCGCTTCCGCTTTGTCGTCCCACGTAATGCCGCCGTCTATCACGCCGCCGATGGTCTTTAGATCTTCGCCCTGCGCAGACGGCTTGATGTTGAAGGTCGGACGGCCGTTCTTCGTTGCAATTTCCAGTATGATTCTTTCACCGGTCATGGGACTGACGATCAGCGAATCGCCGTACGTCCTTTTGAATTCATCAAATGACATGCTTTGAAAAAGCGAGCGGTCGACACGCTGGTAAGCCGTCCATACCGGCCGAAATACAGAATCCGGTACGCCCGGCATCAACTTTTTCAATTCACTAAAATCGCTCGTGTAGGCGGCTTTCGCAAAAAAATAACGGTTTTCCAATTCCAAGAGCGTTTTGATTTTCATGCGCGTCAAATGCAAATTCATTACCCGTAATTCCCGTTCCTTCATCGGCGCGATCAGGATCCAGGCCAAAAGTCCCGCTGCGGCGGCAATTCCGATCTTGAGAGAAATATGTCCTTTGGCGCTCGGTTTTTCAGAAGGCATAACATTCACCGAATGTCTATAAACGGTTTTATTTTTGCAAACATTTTTTTGCCGATACCTTTGACCTTTTGAATATCTTCAATGGAATTAAAAGGTCCGTTTTTGTCACGATAATCAACAATGCGCTCGGCCAATTTCGGCCCAATGCCCGGCAACGCGCTTAATTTTCCGATATTTGCTTCATTGATGTTAACCGGCTTGACCGGCGTATCTCCGAAGCGGGTTAACAAGGAATCCACGGATTCCCGAATCGGATGATGTGCCAGCAATCTCTGGACCGAATCCGCCCGGCTTTTCCACTGCACCGCGCTCACCGAATCGCCCGCCCAGCGCACGATCATAGACTCTTTTTGAGAACGGTCGAGCGAATCATGTTGAATGCGCCCGGACAAATATTTAAAGGTCTCTATCCTTTCCGTCAGCGCCGGATCCGCAGTTTCCGCTTCAACATAAGGTTTGATCAGCGTGATCCCCGACCCGATCATCGAAAGTACTCCGACGGAAAGAACAAAATACGCTTCTTGCCGCGTAAGCCCAAAAATTGAAAGCCACCGATAGACGGTATTTAGGATACTCTTCAACACGTTCCCTCAAACGCTGACGAATGTTATATTAGTTTGAAAATGCCTCTTTAACTTTCTTAAAGAACCCTTTGCCGGCCCCGTGCGACGGCAACAGGTTTTCACATTCCGTTAATTCGCGAATCAATTTCTTTTCCCGTTCATTCAGATGCGTAGGTGTATAAATTGTAATGCGGACAAGTTGATCGCCGGCTCCCGCGCCGGTAAGATGCGGAATACCCTTACCGCGCATGCGCAGGATTTTTCCGGATTGAATCCCTTCCGGAATCGTCAATTTCGACCGTCCAGTCAATGTCGGAATTTCCACTTCGTCGCCCAGCACGGCCTGCGGAAAACTGACCGCGAGATCCAACAGCACATCGTCGCCGTGCCGTTCGAAAACCTCATCCTCTTTTTCTTCGATGATCACGATCGCATCTCCCGGATCACCGCCCTGGGACGAGGCATGGCCTTGCCCCCGGAGAGGAATATAATTTCCGGTCGTAACGCCCGGCGGAACTTTCACGTTGATCGCGGTTTCGCCCATCACTACGCTTTCGCCGTGGCAAGTGACACACGGTTTTTCAATGATGGTGCCCACGCCTTCGCAATTGCGGCAGGCGGAAATATTTATGAATTGACCGAACACCGATCGTGAAACTTGTTTAACTTGTCCCGCGCCGCCGCACACGGAGCAGGTTACTCTGCGGCTGCCCGGCGCAGCGCCGCTTCCGCCGCACGCATCGCAGGGTTTTTGCTTTCTTAATTTTATTTTTTTCGTAACGCCTTCGGCGATTTCCTGAAGACTCAGTTTTAATTTTACTTCCATATCCGCGCCGCGCGCCGGCCTTCCCGTGCGGGTACGTTCTCCGAACGCATCGCCAAAGCCCCCGAAGCCTTGAAAAATATCACTGAAATGCGAAAAAATATCGTTGATATCGCTGAATCCCTGGTTGCCCATGCCGCGCAAGCCTTCATGGCCAAAGCGGTCGTAATTCGCCCTCTTGGACTCGTCACTCAGCACAGAATACGCTTCGGCAATCTCTTTGAACTTTTCTTCCGCCGATTTGTCGCCGGGGTTCTTGTCGGGATGATATTGCATCGCCAGCTTGCGATAGGTTTTCTTAATTTCATCCAGAACAGCGTTTCTGTTTACGCCAAGAATTTCGTAATAGTCGCGTTTCGTCATATCCGGCCGGTCATCACCAAAAATTTTTTAGTATCGAAAAATATATGAATTGAGAGCCTATTAAGCAATAAGTAAATAAACATACCGTTTGCCGCTGAGCCACAGAGGACACAGAGATTCATGCTTCCCGGTTCGTCTTCTTTGAGGACCCAAAGCGAAGGAGAAAATCCTTGAGTATTGGATGAATTCCCGGAGTTCTCGGTGAACTCTGTGGCAAAAAGATCACAACCCTAATGCGTCGGCATTTTCCTGCATCGCGCGGATCACGAACGCGATATGTTCATCCAGGTCGATGGCCAATTCCTGTGCGCCCTGAATAATATCTTCGCGTTTGACCTTTGCCGCAAAGCCCTTGTCTTTCATTTTTTTCCGCACCGACCTCACTTCCACTTCTTTGACGCTTTTGGAGGGACGCACATACGAAACCGCCGTGATAAATCCGCAGAGTTCATCACAGGCGAATAACGATTTTTCCAGCAACGTTTCGCGTTTCACGCCGGTGTAATCCGCGTGTGACATGATCGCTTTTCGGATCTCGTCGGAATATCCTTTTTCTTTCAAGATCCGGTTGCCGATATACGGATGGCCGTCGGGTTCTACCGGATCGGGGTGTTTTTCATAATCGAAATCGTGCAGCAGCGCGGTGATCGCCCACGGTTCCTCATCCTGGCCGAACTTTTTTGCATAAGCTCTGACCGCGCATTCCACAGCCAGCGCGTGTTTACGAAGGCTCTCGCCGTGGGTGTATTCGCACAGCAATTCCCAGGCATCGTTTCGTGTCATGGTTGATTTTCCTTATTATTAAAGTTAAATTTAAGGTATCAGTAAATTTAATGGGTTTACCATGCTAGCCGATCTGATCCTTCTCATCCATTTTATCTATGTCGGTTTTGTGATTGCCGGATTCCTGTTCGTCTGGGTCGGCGCTTATTTTCAATGGGCATGGATCCGGAATTTTCGGTTTCGCGTTCTTCATCTGGCGGCAACCGCCCTGGTAGCTTTGGAATCGGTTTTTGGAATTCTCTGCCCGCTGACGGTTTGGGAGAATCTCTTAAGAACTTCCTCCGGCGGCTATCAAACCGGTTTTATGCAGCACTGGATCCATAAGATCTTGTTCTACGACGCACCGGAATACGTATTTACCGCCGGGTATGTAGTATTCACATGCTTGGTCGCTGCTTCCTGGTATTTTATCAGGCCGCGGCGCGGCTGAAAGGATCACACTTTAATAATATTGGATCCTGCGGCCTTTCTCAGCCGGTTCATGATCGCCCGTCCCAAACCCTTGTCCGCCACGCCTTCGGCTATGATCACATCCGTTTTACGCTCATCAAGCACCCGTAATACCCTGAACAAATTCATCGCGATCACCGGTGCCGTTGAGCCGATATAACGAACCGCGGTGTGAGGGTAGAGTTTTTTCCTGCTTAAAGTCAGTACCACGACCGATTTTTTCCCCTTCAACGCATCGGCGAGCGACTGAATCTTCTTTCGAACCCGCTTGAGGTCGCCTTCCACAATCCATAATTCCGCCAAAGGCGCATAGTGGCGGTATTTCATTCCGGGGGAATGGACTTTTATTTTTTTTTCATCCCCGGTCCGGGCTGCAGAATAGACGACTACGTTCGGAACGATCTTTAGTAATTGTTCCAGTGTGATTTTTCCGGGGCGCAGGAGGACCGGATTTTTTCCCGAGAGGTCAATGACCGTGGATTCGAGCCCGACCTGCGTGGGGCCGCCATCAAGCACGCAGTCGATCTTATTTCTTAGATCCCGCAGAACATGCCCGGCCTCCGTCGGACTGGGCCTTCCCGATACGTTGGCCGACGGCGCAGCCAAAGGGAATCCCGCCGCGCGGATCAGCGCGCGCGCCGTTTTATTTTTCGGCTGGCGCAGCGCCACGGTTCGTAAACCGGCTGAGATCTCTTTCGGAATGATCTTTTTTTTCCTGAGAACAATCGTCAGCGGCCCCGGCCAAAATTTTCGGATCAATTTTTTCGCGGTCAGAGGAACGTATGACGCGTATTTGAAAATATCCTTCTTAGCCGCAATATGAACAATCAGCGGGTTATCCGACGGACGTCCTTTGGCTCTGAAAATTTTTTTTAACGCTTCCGGGGACAGGGCGTCCGCTCCGAGGCCGTAAACCGTTTCCGTGGGAAATGCGACCAGTCCCCCGCCCTTCAGGATCTCTGCGGCGAATTGAATCTTAGACTTTTCCGGTTTCTTGGAATTGACTTTGAGATAACGGGTCTTCATTTGCGGCTGCGCTATGATTGTTTCGTGATTTTAGTGACGACCAGCGTAATATCATCGTGCTGCTCGGCCTTGCCGCAAAAAGTTTTGACTTCGCGGATAACGTTTTTCATCAGCGTCTCGGCATCGGTCTCCTTATGCGATTGGATCAGCTGAAATAATTTTTCATCTCCGAATTCCTCGCGACCCTCATTCATCGCCTCCGTCACGCCGTCCGTGTAAAAAATAAATGTGTTCCCCTCCGCTATCGGCTTCACCTCTTCTTCGAGGCCTTGTTCAAATTTTTCGCCGTTCACCAAACCCACTCCGACGCCTTTGCATTGGATGAGGCTCAATTGCCCGTTGTTCAGTTCGATCGCAGGATTGTGTCCCGCCCGGCAAATGCGGATTTTTTTCTCCTCGAGATCGACCAGCGCCAAAATGATCGTGATGAACGATTGACGGTCCATGCCGTGATACATCTGCTTGTTTATTTCGATAAGGATTTCGCGCGGCGACGCAAACATGCGGCTGGCGATCTGAATCATTCCCTGGATCTTCGCCATGTACAGAGCGGCCGAAACGCCTTTGCCTGAAACGTCCCCGATCGCGATGAGTAAGCGGCGATCATCCAAAACGATGTAATCAAAATAATCACCGCCCACCGACAAGGCAGGGATCGAAATACCGATGACATCCAGTCCTTTCATGTGCGGACTTTTTTGAGGCAATAAATACTGCTGGATGCGGCGTGCAACGTTCATTTCATTTTCTAATTTCACTTTTTCAATTTCTTCTATATGCAAACGCGCATTCTCAATGGCAATACCGGCTTGATTCGCCACCGTGGTCAGCAGATCAATGTCTTCCTGTGAAAAGGCTTTTTGAGAGAGCTTGGATCCCATGAAAAGCACGCCGACCAGTTTTTCCTGCTTCATCATCGGCACGGCCAGGACAACCTTGCATTCATTCAGGGAATTCTTTTCGCTTTGCGGGATGGCCAGCTCACGAAGATTGGCCGGATACAAAAGCTGCGCTTTACGTTTATTTGAAATCAATCCAACAAGGCCCTCCGCGCTATACGGCAAATCGCAGCGTCCGTCAAGAATTCCGCTCTGAACGTAGTTGTTCGGCATTTCCAGGCCGGCCGTGTACAGTCCAATGGCCATAGATTCAATATGCATGGTGCCGGTCACCGTGTAAACAACTTTCTGCAGGATCTGGTCCAATTGGGTGAGTCCCGGTAACTCCTGGGAAAAATTCAAAAGCGCCTTCTGATAATCGTAGCGCTCCCGAAAGAACTTCCGATCCACAAAATCCTGCATACGATCTTTGATCGGCGCGAAAAGGAGCGCAGTCATGATAAGAACACCGAAGCGAAGCACAGGGCTTTCTGCTCCGGTACCGATCCAGCCTTTCAGGATATTATCCATTAGAAACAAAACCACCAAGTACATCAATGCCAGATGGGCGGTCGTGGCCGCATAAACAAGGCTTTTATTGATAATGACTTCCACATCCATCGTATGATAACGAAATATCGAATAGCCGAATGACAGCGGGATCAAAACGACGACAATGACCGGGATCAGAAATTCAGGATGATTGATGAACACTGCCCGCGCGGTCGTGGTCATTACAAATAAATAAATGAACCCGCATAACCCGATAGCCGTTCCGACCAAGATACTGGTCAGCGGCTGGCGACGCTTGAGATCTTTCAGACCAAAGTAGCTGTCGGAGAATATGCCGAATCCGATTCCCATCATTATGAATAATACGGCAGCTGGAATGCCGCTATTGGCGATTATGAAAAACAACATATTGGCAAATGAAAAAACATAGATCGCCGGAACGGCCCAACGTCGTTTTTTTGGGGTCAATTTTTCCTGCGGGAACCAAAGGAAGAAATGGATAAAGGCAGCCGGGAAGAGCCCGAAGCCGATCAGCATATTGACCAGCCAAAAAGGATTTCCCTGATAGCCCGGTCCAAAGATCACCCCCAAGAGAACGAACACAACCGCCCCGGTCATGGACATCCGAAAAAACAGCTGTGGAATGCGTTCGGCGGGACGCGCCGTACCGACAACCCATCCGATGACTAAAAAACCGAACCCCAAAAGAGCGAACGACAAGTAGACCGGATTGAAGGTCCTGACAATGTGCAGCGGCAATCGCAGGTCTTGTCCGCTGCGCAAAACCGTGTAGACTACCTCATCGTCCGGAGTAAACCGGTTCAGAATGCGCTGCGCCTGGATTGAATTTTCGACCACGGAATCATTGATCGCTACCAGTATGTCGCCATCCTTAACGCCCGCGCGGCCGGCTACGCCGTCTTCGAGAATATCATGAATGAAAACGGTTATTTTGCCGTTGACCCTTTCATCCACCCATACGCATTGATCGTTGGAAAATATCCTCAGAAAGAATGCGTCGATGAAAACATACAGGCACGTCAGTAAAACATACACGGCGATGACGTTAAAAATTATTTTTAATTGTCTCGAAGAGACTTGTGGTTTCCACGGCATGATAAAATCCTATTCATTAATAAATTTTTGAAATTTTTCCAAAATGGGCAGCGCGTTGACGGGCTGCACGCCGGGAACGCCCATCGCATCCTCAACGTAGCCGGGAGAGCGCATGCCGCATAACACGCACGAAACGCCGTCGAGCCGGGCTACCAAAGACAGCGCAATCCGGCTGAGCGATTCCGGGGATTCGGGATAACCCGACCGGTATAAATTCTTTCTT
Source organism: uncultured Bacteroidota bacterium (assembly GCA_964563165.1). Lineage (GTDB taxonomy): Bacteria > CLD3 > CLD3 > SB21 > SB21 > CAZLWA01. The sequence goes on from CAZLWA010000022.1 coordinate 18,571, forward strand.
ACGAGATCGGAAATCGCCTGATCGCCGAGTGACAGGTATTTTTCGACTCCATCCAAGGTCTCGTTCATAACCGTGACGAAATTTTCCTGCCACTCCGGCCATTCGATGTTCCCGCCGAACGCCTGATTTGAGCGGCTCAGCCAATCGCTGACGGGCGGAATGACGTACTTCTCCATCACTTGCGGCCAGTACTCCCTGGACGGAATGTCGGCGCTCACGTATTTCAGATATGCGCCGATGCCTTCGTGTTCGGGCCCGAATAATTCGGCTCCAAATTTCATCGAAAAACTTTTTTCCGAATCCGTCAGCGGTTCAAATATTTTTTCCAGGTCCGGTTTTTCGCTTCCGGGTTTGACATGATCGGCAAGACGAATGAGTTTATTCTGAAAAAAAGCATTTAACGGACGGTTGACCAGAACGCCGATACCGTTGTCCTTGGCGAATTCCAGGACCGTTTTGCGCTCATTGGTTTCATGAATGGCGCCGCCCGACTCGTAAACGTTAACCGGCAATTGAATGACTTTGAAATGATGATCGTGCGAAATTTCTTTCGCTTTTTCCAAACAACGTGCCAGATTCGTTCGTGCGCGGTCTTTCCCGTGATAACCGAAATTATTTGAGCTGATACCGTAGAACCTGATTTTTCCTTTTTCAACCTGCGATTCGAGGAATTTGAATGCCTCAAAGATGCGGCGGTAAAATTCACCCAGGACTTCGTCCGTGATAGGATTCAAATGGGCGGCGTGATTTATGAAATATTCCGGATTATGCAAAAGATAAACTTCACATCGATCCTCCCCCAGCCGCTTGAGCGATAACGCGATCTGGGTTTCCAGGAATTCGGGGTGAATGCAATGCCATAGATCGTCGGCGTAGGAAACGACTTCCGGAAAATGTCTCTGCCGGGCGAGCGCCATGTTTTGACCCTGGATATAGCCGCCCTTGGTCACAACAATTATTTTCGAACGATCGTAATCTTTTATAACTTTTCCAACCAGCGTCTCCGACAGCCCGTCGCCGTAATTGGCGCTCGTGTCCACGACATTACCGCCGCGATCCAAATATTCCCGCAAAGCCGCTTCATGCCTTGCATTTGCAATGCGGTAACCGCCGAACCCCATGCAGTGGCACGTCAGTCCCGTCGAACCGAGAGCACGGTAAGTGTTTTGTAGGTCAATGGCTGCGGTGACTGTCATTTCGTAGGTCTGATGTTTATTTTAATGTAAGATTGAAAACTCAAATAACAAATAAAAAAAGCGATTGAAATAGTTCTCAACCGCTTTCAGAAAAAATGGAACGGAATACTCTTCTTCTCAATCCACCCGGCTTAACTTTCTGACGGTGCCGGATCCTCCGGCCGATACATTGACGTCTTCGGGATTTCCCTTATAACGCACATCACCGCTGCCGCTGATACGCACGTCGAGTTTGGAGGATACGTTCACTTTACCGTTACCTGAACCGCTGATGCCGATGGAACAGCTTTCGGTTGCAAAATCCAGAGCGCTGATGTCGCCGCTTCCGCTGATCTTGATTTTATGTGAAGAGGATTTACCGGCAAGCGTCACGGTGCCTGAGCCGGAAATGCCGGTGTTAACCCGGTTCGCTTCCAGTTCCAATTCAATATTGCCCGATCCGCTGATGCTGAGATCCATTTCGTCCGCTTTGATTCTTGATTTGCCTTTGAGGTTCCCCGATCCGGACAATTTCAGGCCCTGCACATCCTTCATGGTCACATAGATGGTGATGGGACCGTCCGAATTGAAACTGTGCCGGTATTTGATATACAGCACGCCGTTGCGGACTTCGGTAGTCAGGTTTTCCAGAATGTACTTTTCCGCTTCAATTTTCAATTGCTGCGGCGATCCTTGCGTGACGAATACGTTCTCACTTCCGCTAGCCACAATGCTGTGGAACGCGTCGACCGTTCTCTCCTGGCTCTGGATTTCCTGCGAACCCGCGTATGATCCGGAGCCCAACAATAGTCCGCAGCTTACGATCATGATCCCGAAAAAAAGGAATCCGATGGAAACCTTTTCAGTCATGTCTAATTTTTTCATAGTCATCTCCTTCGGTTTTTTCTTACTCTTCGAGTATACGTTCTAACCTCAAAATGTTTCATTAAAAAATAAGGAGGGGTGCGGAGCCGTCAGAGCCGGTCCGTGAGAAGCTCCTGAACTTTTTCCGCGATGACGTGGTCTTTTAAGGCCGCAATAGCCTTGATAAATTCTGCCGGCGCGCCTTTGAGCGCCATTTCACTGACAAATGTATTCAGCAGAGATTGCCGCTCGAAATCGTCCAACGACACGACGGCGGTAAGAAATTTGAAAATTTTTTCATCTTCCCGTGCGACGCTGATCAAATTGACGAATACTTCATCGGCGCTTAATGATTTTTCTTTCATGATGCAGGCTTTTCCGGATTATTTCTTCGGCACAGCGGGAGGAAGTCTATTCCGCCAAAAGGTTTCTGACCGATTTTTCCAATTTTCCCGCGGAACCGAAAATCTTATACCTTAAAATTCCTTTTTTATCAATGAGTAAACTGGTCGGCGTGCCGTTCATAGCATATTCTTCAAAGGTTTCCGGAACCGTCTCGCGCTGCAATAAATAATCCTGAATGCGTTTTCGTATCCGTGCTTGTTCACCGTAGCTGATGCGCTCAAAATTCGGGATTTCAGTTTTAATGATGGTTTCCATTCTGTCTTCTATTCGAACGGCCTGGCCGGAGACCAACCGATCCATCGCAACGGGAAAAGGAATGCGATATCGTAACCTGCTTCCGTCAAGCCACCCGTGTTCTTTCAATGCCTGGAGTGTTTCGCCAAATACTTCCCCGGTTAGAATCAATTTTTTCAGGTTTTCCAAATTATTCTTATCAAAATCTTCGAAGGCGGTAGCCAGCCCGATCGCGACGAAAGGGTCGTTCCGGTGTTTGGCGTATACTTCAATTGCCTCCGGAAGTCCGTACAAAAAACATCCCGGGCAATTGATCTGGAACACTTCCACCAGGATCACCTTTCCGCGACTCTCTTCGATTTCGGCGGGTGCGCCCTGCACCCATTCGGAAATTTTTAAATTGGGCGCCCGATCGTTGATAGCTGTCATTGGAACAACACCATGTGTTTCGTAAAATGTTTTAATGATGGCGGCGGTCACACTGCCGCAGCGATGGCCGGAGAATCCAGTGAGTGAAATCCTTGGAAGCAATTTTGGTCAGTGAATTTTTTCCAGCGCCGCTTTCAGGCGCGGGATCGCCGCTTCGATATCCTTCATCGAAACTGCGCCCACGGACAAACGGAACCATCCGGATTGTTCTCTATGACCAAACGCCTGAAAAGGAACGGCGCCGATCTTTGCGTCTTTCAAAAGGTATTCGCGAATGTCTTCATTCGTCGCGAAAGTGCCGCCGTCGGGTTTATTTTTCCCCAGCAAATTAAATTGGGCCGTCAAATAGATCGCGCCCATCGGAACGATGGCCCGGACCGGTAAATTAGATTTTTCCAATTCGGTTAACCCTTTGTAAAGCAGCTCCAGCCGAGCCTGTACACCGATTTTCATTGTTTGGTGATAGTCGACGATAACCTCTTTGCGGGAAAGCAATTCAGCCGTAGCCATTTGTTCCGCCCGGGGAGCCCACGCCCCGACGTGACCCAGGATGGAAGACATTTTTTCAATGACGTCGGGCGGGCCGATGCCCCAGCCGACACGCACGCCGGTCGCCGCAAACGCCTTGGAAATACCGTCCACAAAAATGACGTACGGCGCGAGTTCGGGACGAAGGCTCACGGGATTGAAGTGCTCTGTCCCGCCGAACGTCAGCATCCAATAGACCTGATCGAACATCAGGTAAAGCGGGTTCTGCGTACGCCGGCGGTTTTCTTCCAGGACGAGATCGCAAATGCCTTCCAGCGCTTCGCGTGTGAAAGCGGTGCCGGTGGGATTCAGCGGGGAATTGAGCGCGAGCAAGCGAGCTTCCCTGACGGAGTCTTTTAACAAACCACGCGTCGGCAAAAAAGCATGCTCTTCACTGCACGCGACCGGGATGCCGCGCGCGCCAACCAGATGCACGTAGTGATTGTTGTTCCACGACGGCGTCGGGTAGACCACCGCCTCGCCCGGGTTGACGACGGCGCTGTAAATGGAATAAATAATCGGGCGCGAGCCGCCGGCAATTAAAATGGATTTTTCAGGGTACTCCAAATGCAGCCATTCGGAATAAAATCTCTGCACCGCCCGGCGCAATTCGATCACGCCGTCCGACGGCGGGTAATTGGTCTGACCGTTCTTATACTGGCGCGTGATGGCCTCTTCCAGAAAAAGAGGAATACGAAACTCCGTCGGATTGAAATCACCGACGGTCAGATTACATATGTTCAGGCTTTGTGCGGCCAGGGCGCGGATGTCGGCGGCAATTTTCAAAATTTCAGAACCGAACAGCCCCGCTGCCATTGCAGAAACGCGCTCCGGCGCATTTTCTATGAAGTGATCCTCGGTGTGAATTTTTGTTTGCAATTTTTTCTCCAATGATTTTCATTGATGGAAGCGCATCACAACCCATTCTCCAAATGCACCCAATATAAAAATGTTTTTGGTAAAAACTATTATAAAAATAATTTACACGAAGACCGGGGAGCCGCACTGAATGACGGGCGGCCCTTTTTTGGGCGGGCGGACCCGTTAAATAAAAAAAAAGGCAAAGCCGTCTGCGCTTTGCCCTTATCTAAATACGAGGAGGAGAAAAACTATTTCTAATCTTTATCTCTGTCTTTGTTCATGAAATCCCTGTCTTTGCCCATGGAGTCTCCGTCTTTATCTTTACGGTGCCGCATGAACATTTTCTTTCCGCCCATGTGGCGGGACCCCATCCGCATTCTTTCTAATTTCTCGCGCTGGTCTTTGGTCAATATGTTTTTGAAATCTATCATGCCGTTCACCCGGTTAATCTTCATTTGCGTCTTCAACGCTTCGATCTCTTTTAATTTGGCGCTGATCTTGTCTTTATCCGGCGTGTCGCTGTCCATCAGCTCCTTGAAGTCAATGTGTTTCAATTCGATATCGCTTTTGATCGGGATGTTTAGTTTGCGAACGGTGTTGTGAATTTTTTTGATTTTATCCATTTGATCCTTGGACAAATTCAGTTCATCGGGCATCATCCCGGGCCCCATTTGCGGCATACCGCCTTCGAATTCAAAAGGTTCGTCCATGATCATTTCCATGTCAGGCAGACTGGTCAATTCGTCCAAGCCCAACATCATCATGGCGTTGTCGCCGTCGTCGTTGCCGAAGATTTCGATCTGCTTATCTTGCGCGAAAGCTCTTCCGCCGCAACTCAAAGCAAGAACGGCCGCCGCCGCTCCGAGCAGGTTAATGATTTTCATACTAAATCCCTTTCGGTTAATGTATATTCCATTTGGAACTTTCAAACGATTAGACTAATTTTGTTCACAAAGGTTTAATGCTTGTCTATGACATCCGACGTAAAATATTTCCTAATCTTTCTGTGCCTCTTTGGATCTACCGCCGCTTCCGCTCAGGAGGAAGTTCTGTTTCGGGGCGCCGGGGACGCCTTTTTCTATATCGACGTCTATGGGGAATTTAGCGCCCAAAGCCGCTGGGATATCAATTTGATCAATGCGCCTCTGGGATCATTCACTAAGAAACCTCCGGACATGAACGTGTCTAAAGAAACCCTCAAGTTCTTGAACGGAAAATATGCGGCGGTGTTTCAAAAAATATTTAAACACTACCATATGAATGTAAGTTGGAAGGAATCGGACTACAAAAAACTAAAGAAAAAAGCCAGACCGATTCTGGATGAGAACGGGGATCAGTATTTTTACATGCAGGTCTTCATCGGAGGCGACAACCATACGGGAGGTCAATACGGCGGATTGGATCTGCGGATAAAATTAATGAGCTTCCACCGGCGCGGCGATCTGATTTACGGTTACGCGATGAAACCCGTGAGTCCCGCTTCCTCTCCCGACAGTGCGCTGGCCAATGTGCAGCAGACCTTTACCGAATTGCTTAAAGAGGCGTCCGGTGACTGGGTGAGAGTCTTGGAAAACGAAAAAAACAAGCCGCGCAGATCGTTTCGGCTCGCCGTTAACTTCGACCGCGTCAACAAGGATCAAAAGAAATACGTCAAAGGAATTTTGATGCCCTGTTTGTTCGATCAGGGAAGCAGCCTTCAATACTTTTCCGATTCGGATGAAGATAATACCTACGTCGTCACTTATCGCCTTAAGCGTTATGACGAGAAGGAAACGGAAGAAGACTATATCAAGCGGTACGCGGATCAATTGCTTTATTCAATAGGCAGCTACGGTAAATATCCGTGCAGTTTATGGAAATCACCATTGGAAGGCTATAAGGCGAAAATTCAAACTGACGTGGAAAAAAAACTGATTACCATAAGTTGGTACAAACCGTAAGGGCAACCGAAAGGAAAAGTCATGAAAACCAAACGCCGGGAATTTTTGAAAACTTCCGCACTTGCGGGCGCGGGATTGATGTTCGCGCCGGACATTTCCGTGTTCGAGCATGCGGCGGCGCAAACCAAAGTTAAACCGGTGGTGATTTCCAGTGCGAACGGACTCAAAGCTACTGCCAAAGCGATGGAAATGATCATGCAGGGCGCCGATACGCTCGACGCGGTGATTGCCGGGGTAAATATAGTTGAAGACGATCCGAATGATATGAGCGTTGGCTACGGCGGACTGCCCAATGAAGACGGCGTGGTCGAACTGGATTCGTCGGTGATGCACGGACCGACGTGCCGGGGCGGTGCCGTAGCGTCTCTGCGGAACATTAAAAATCCTTCGAAGGTAGCAAAAATAGTGATGGAGCGAACCGATCATGTGCTGCTCGTCGGCGAAGGCGCACTGCGATTCGCCAAAGCCCACGGATTCAAAGAAGAAGATCTGCTTACCGAACCCGCGCGGGAAGTGTGGCTCAAATGGAAAGAAAATTTAAGCAAGGAAGACGACTGGCTGCCGGAACATAAATTCGAAGACAAAGATATCGGTGAAAGCCTGAAGGATTTTTTTCGGCTCACGGGAACGATCAACTGCAACGCCCTGGACGCCAGCGGAAATATGTCCGGCGTGGTCACGACAAGCGGGTTGGCATTTAAAATTCCGGGCCGCGTCGGCGATTCGCCGATCCTGGGTGCAGGCCTTTTCGTGGACAACGAGATCGGTGCGGCCGGCTCGACAGGGCGGGGCGAAGCGAATTTGCTGAGCTGCAGCAGTGTCATGATCATCGAATATATGCGCCAAGGTAAATCGCCCGAGCAGGCGTGTCTCATGGCCTGTCAGCGCATCGCCGACCATACAAAAGAAGCCCGCCTGCTCAACGATGAAAAAAAACCGAAATTCAATGTGACTTTTTATGCACTCAATAAAAAAGGTGAGACGGGCAGCGCGGCGATCTGGAGCGGTCCAAAATACGCGTTGAATACCGGCGAAAAAGAAAGTACTTTAAAAGAAAGCGCGTATCTATTTAAAAAGAAATAGTTCCTCACCACTGAGGCGCAGAGACACTGAGAAATAGTTGTTAGTTGTCAGTTCTCAGTTTTTCAGCCAGAGGCTGATGCGCCTTTGGCGCAGAGTTTTTCCGTGCCTCGTGCATCAGTGGTTTGTTGAAAAAATAGTTATTTACCACGGAGGCACAGAGACACTGAGAAATATATATTTACAGAGAAATGATTCTTTCGACAAAGGAACTAAGACTCTTAAGAAATATTTAAATACATGTCCAAGAACTTTGTGGCTTCGTGTCTTGGTGGCTCGACTTCAAAAAAACCTATTTCAACTCTGTGCCTCGGTGCTTCAGTGGTTTGTTTTAAACTTTGGGAGTCCCGGAAATTTCGTATGAGAAGATTATTGATATTTATTTTTCTCCTTACCTTTTCGCCGCTTCACGCGCAATTGGTCCCCACGATCCGTTTTGCCGTGATAGGCGATTTCGGACATGCCGGCCAGGCGGAACAAGACGTTGCTGACCTGGTAAGATCATGGAATCCGGATTTTGTTATCACCGTCGGCGATAACAACTATGATTATGGTGCAGTATCAACGATCGATTCGAACATCGGACAATATTATCATGAATTCATGTTTCCCTATTCCGGAATCTTCGGCGCCGGCGATACCGTCAATCGTTTTTTCCCTTGCCTTGGAAACCACGATTGGGCTACGGCGGGAGCAACTCCTTATCTCGATTACTTCACCCTGCCCGGCAACGAACGTTACTACGATTTTGTCCGCGGGCCCGTTCATTTTTTCGCTATCGACAGTGATCCGCACGAACCGGACGGAGACTCCGCCACATCGGTTCAGGCTAATTGGCTGCGCACGAGATTGGCGGCATCCGCCAGTACCTGGAAAATCGTTTATTTTCATCATCCGGCGTATTCTTCCAGTTCCGTTCACGGTTCTACGCCAACCATGCAGTGGCCGTTTCGCCAATGGGGCGCTTCAGCCGTGCTCAGCGGTCACGATCATACGTACGAGCGCTTGATGCGCGACAGCCTTTTGTATCTGGTCAATGGCCTTGGAGGGAGAAGCATTTATTCTTTTGGAAGTTTTTTACCCGAAAGCCGATTTCATTACAATGCGGATTACGGCGCCATGCTTGTAACGGCGGGCAAAGACAGTATCTGCTTTCAGTTTATTTCGCGAACCGGCTCCGAGATTGACCGCACTACGATCTTCGATGCGCCTTTGCCAATTAGAAATATCCGAGAAGCGCTGGGTAGCCAATTCCACCTGTACCAAAATTATCCCAATCCGTTCAATCAGCAGACAAGAATATTCTTGTTAATGCCCGCAGCCGGACGTGCAAAAATCACACTCTATAATATGCTCGGGGAAACGGTTGCAACGATTGCCGATCGGCAGATGCAAGCCGGATTGAACTCGGTAAACTTTGATGCGCGGGGACTTTCAAGCGGAATTTATTTCTATCGTGTGGAGGCGGGAAGTTTTCATCAAACGCGGAAAATGCTCTTTGTGAAATGAACAATGAAGAAAGAATTGTTCACCGCAGAGGCACGGGGACAAACAAGTTGTCAGTCATCAGTTATCAGTTTTTCAGCCGGAGGCTGATGCGCCTTTGGCGCAGAGTTTTTCTGTGCCTCAGTGACTCAGTGGTTGTAAATCGTTTTGGAGAATTTCCAGGAATAATTCCAACGATATACAGTTATACTTTTTATTATTGATTAAACAAAAACCCTTTTGTTTTAAAATCACGTCTTAATCCGGTCTATTCATTTCAAATATTTTTTCTAAAGAATATTTCCATTTTTCTGAATTAAACCCCTAAAAACCTATGATCAAAAGAAATCGAAATGCCGAACCGGTCCGGGAAGAGGCCGATCATTCCATCTCCCGCCGTAAACTTCTCAAGCTTTCTCCGCTCATTTTATTCGCAGGATGCGATTATTCCGCCGGAAAACGGACGACGGGTTTACTTCTGAAATTTCAGAAATTCAACGACTGGCTCCAGTCGAAAGTTTTCGACATCAATAGACCCGTTCCCGAATATGCCGACGCCGACCTGACGCCTGAAGATCACTTCCGCGTCAACGGCTACGACACCGACGAACCGGAAATTGATATGGAACATTGGGCCTTGGAGGTCAGCGGACTCGTGAGCAAGCCGGGCAAATATACGCTGGATCAGATTAAATCGCTCCCGAAATACGTCATGAACACACGTCACGTCTGCGTCGAAGGCTGGAGTATGATCCCGAAATGGGGCGGCGCGCGTATGAAAGATTTTTTGGAGATGATCGGTGCGGATAAGAATGCGGAATACGTTTCGGTGAAGTGCGGCGATGATTATTACTGCTGCTACGATATGCCGAGCCTGATGCATGCGCAGACTTTAGTGTGTTATGAAGCCTACAACAAACCGCTCACGTTGAAGCACGGCGCCCCGGCGCGTATCGTTGTTCCGACCAAACTGGGCTATAAGCAGTCGAAATGGCTGATGGAATTAGTTGTGACCAATGAAAAACCGGGCGGCTATTGGGAAGACCAGGGCTACGACTGGTTTGGAGGTATCTGATGAAACAATTATTTTTTCTCATGGCGGTGTGCGCGCTCGCGGGCTGCGGCAAAAATCCAAATGAAGTCATCGTCGTCGAAAAAACGAAAAGTTATCACACCGAAGACTGTCAAAAAGTGATGATGGCAAAGACTGAAAACATGCCGCGCGAAGATGCGCAAAAAATGAATTGCAAACCCTGCGGCGACTGCAAACCCGACAGTTTAAAAACAGGAAAATAAATCATGAATATCGAAAAAGAATTTCATCACCCGTTGATCATTCGAATTACGCACTGGCTGAATGCGATCGCGTTATTGATTATGATATCCAGCGGGTTCAGGATCTACAACGCTTCTCCGGTTTTTGATTTCCGCATTCCTGCGGAATTGACTTTGGGCGGCTGGCTCGGCGGCGCGCGGCAGTGGCATTTTTTTGCGATGTGGATCCTCGTGATCAACGGATTGATCTACGTGATCTATAATATTTCAACCCGGCACGGCCGTAAAACGACGTTGTTCGGAAAATCCGACGCGTCCGGAATTTTGCCCATGATCATGTATTATTTAAGAATTCGCAAAGAACATCCGCCCCAGGGAAAATATAATCCACTGCAGAAAGCCGCCTACACGACGGTTCCTCTGCTCGCGCTCGGAACGATATTGACCGGCATTGCCATTTATTGGCCGGTGCAGTTCAGCGGCGTCACGGCGTTCTTCGGAGGATACGATACCGCGCGTGTGTGGCATTTTCTGTTTACCATGTCATTAGTTGGCTTTACCGGCGGACACCTCCTGATGGTGCTCATCGCTGGCTGGCCAAATTTTCTTTCCATATTCACCGGCTGGGGGCCGAAACATAGCACGCAGGACGTACAAAAATAGAAATTCTTCCACGAAGGCGCTAGGACTCAACGTTTAAAGGCAATTGGTCGTCTATTTTTTTCTGGCGTTGAGGTTTTTCGTTGGGGCGAACGGCCGTTCGCCCTGACTAATATATCCATCTCCTTCCCAACAACTCCTTTTTGCAATTCCCATTGATTCATTTCGTCCACTTGCCAATTCATCGGATTATTCACGATGTATTCCCTGATTTTCCGCAACGATCGTTCATCGCGAATGATGTGTTCGTAATAATTTCTTTGCCGGACGGGATTGCCGGGCGTTTGGCGCTTTTCGTTGATTAGTTTTGTAACGGCTGATTTAAAACCGCGGATCATTGCACCAACAGTTTTTGATGGTGACCGGAAGGCGGTGTCGGGAGACGTACCTGATAGCAGTTGCGGCGTATGGCCATACGCCCCCACGTCACCCGGACAAATCATAACTATGCCATGAAAATGATTTGGCATCACCACGAATTCATCCAATTCGACTTCGGTACGAATTTCGGTGGATTTAATCCTTGCCCTTACAAAATGCACCTCATCTCGGCCACAACCATCCGAACATTCCAGCCGTGATCAGTGCATAGATCAATCCGTCCACGGTTTCTTTGATGGTCGTCATCCAGGAACGGTGATACCAGATCGCAATCTGCCATAAAGCCGCGGAGTAGGCAATGAACGCTGTAGCGCCGACGAAGCGGAAAACATGAAGATACGTCGCGCCCGTTGGCAAGGCGCGCCCCGCGACATACGCCGCCAACACTCCGACTACCAACGAATACAGAAACCACAAAGCGAGATTCCTTCCCATTGACATCGGGCCGCTGGGAACAACCGTCATGATGACGACCGGCCCTTTCTTCATTTTTTCCGCAAATGCCGCAGATTTCATATCTTCTGTGCTGGACGGACGCGGCAGCATGTAATCACCCGGCGGAATCGCCAGCGGACGCAGCGCGTCCATCACTTTATCTTCATTGGGCAATTTCGGGTAGTCGCCTTTGTGCCACGGCGACATCATGTGGATCACAGAACTCACAACGAAAACAGCCGCCGCCGAAAGCAAGACCGGCAGCCAGAGTGCCATTAAATGGGTCATGACGATTCTCCTTATTTATGGATGAGGGGTTAGGGAATTATTGATATTTTAATTTGTCGCGCAGCGGATAAGCGCAAGACGAGCCGTGAAAAGAATTGACCTGTAAGTATAATTTCAATTTTTCAAAAAAACAAACGAAAATGACATGCGGCGGCTTTCGTTATGACAATTATCTTCTCAGCCGTATATCAATTTCGCGGGTAACAAACTTCCATTCCAGGCTGGATCGCAAAAACCCGACAAGTTCATCGAACGCCCCGGCATGTTCCGGCGCGAATTCAAACCAGGTCAGAAAATCAAAGGGTTCGCCTAAATCCCGCGAATGGTGGAGCCGCCGTGCGATTGCCGGCAGATATTTCAAACCGACGGAAATATGTTTGGACTGCTCCTCAAAAATAGATCTGCGTTCGTCCTGGCCCAGCGACCACCACTCTGCTGATTTTGCGATCGGGATCAAAGCGGCGCACCGGTCACCGGGACGATCCAGCGGAGGGCTTTCGGATGTGAGCCGGTCCTTTTCTGCGCGCGTTGCGTAGCGCTCGTTACTCGTTGCGCCGTGAAGAGACCATGCCGCCGTCGGCTTGCTGTGCGATCCGGAAAGAATTGTAACAAAATTCACTTTTTGAACCGGCTCACCTGCAATGGTCTTGAAATTTTCGACCTCCCATGTACCGGATGCCGATCCTTCGAATGTGTAAATGGGCATGGGAATCGAGTCCTTATATTATTCCGGGCCGCAAAACGTACGCTGTCTCCTCATTATGCGTTCAGTATCTGCCTTATCCTATTTTTCAATTCCGGAATATTTTTTTTCTCGAACCAGGGATTTTTTTTGAGCCATATCTGATTCCGTGGAGACGGATGAACCAGCGGAAAATATTTCGGCATGTAATCCTTAAATGCTTTGACCGTATCCGTCAAAGATGCTTTTCGCCGGTTTTTCAGATAATAAGCCTGGGAATATTGGCCGATCAAAAGAGTCAGCCGAATATCGGCACAATATTCCAAAAGTATATCGTGCCACAGAGGCGCGCATTCGGGCCTTGGCGGCATATCTCCGCCGGCTGCTTTGCCCGGATAACAAAATCCCATGGGCATGATGGCTATCCGTTTATTATCGTAAAATACTTCGCGATCGATTCCCATCCACATTCTTAAACGGTCTCCGCTCGCATCGTCCCAGGGGATCCCTGATTCATGGACTTTGGTTCCCGGCGCCTGGCCGATGATCATGATCCTGGACGACGGCGAGAGGCTTACAATAGGCCGCGGCCCGAGCGGAAGATGTTTCTTGCAAACGGAACATGACCGGACTTCCTTCAGCAGTTTTTCTAAACCTGACTTCATTTATCTCCTTGAATCTGTTTATTCTGTTTGATCATCCAATGCAGCGCAATGCAGGGAACGAGAACAAGGAACACGAACACAAACCGAACGGCGCCGAAGAAATGCAAAGTAAGCCGGCCTAAGTCATGTTTGTCAACTTTGAACAGCTTGCTCCCCACGGCATCATCGCAGAATTTGAAAATATCACGTAAACGACCACTGTGATAGCGAGAAAAACTATTCCGACCGACACTTGTGGGTGATGTGTGTGACGGGTCCGCTATTTCTGCTCGCAGGCCTGTTTTAATTTCTTGATGTCCATTTTATCCATTTTAAGCATCGCATTCAGGACATTTTTCGATTTTACAGGATCCGGATCACCGAGCAGTTCTCCTAAAGCCGAAGGAATAATTTGCCATGACACACCGTATTTATCTTTAAGCCAGCCGCATCTTTGTTTTTCTCCGCCGGCGGAGAGCTTCTCCCAATAATTATCAACTTCAGCCTGCGTTTTGCAGTTGACAAAAAATGAAATGGCCGGCGAAAAAGTGAATTGCGGGCCGCCGTCCAACGCCATGAATTTCTGGCCTTCGAGCTGGAATGTGGCCGTAAATACTCTCCCCTTCGCTCCGGGCGCTTCGGCCC
>CAZLWA010000023.1:0-45013 GCA_964563165.1 uncultured Bacteroidota bacterium
CAGCAGCCGAATTTACATAATGGACGCGAGCGGAAAAATCATTGCTGAATATCTAAGCATCAGCGGCGTGTGGAAGATCGACCATTTTAACATTTACGGAAATGACCTGATCGGGAAATTAGTTCCATTCGTAGCGACAACGACCGGCACACTCAATCTTCAGGGGCAGACACTTCAAGGATATTACGGAGCGGACAGTATTTTCGTCCAGAGCTCCACGCTGACAGCCGGTTCAACGGTTACGTTGAAAGCAAAGAATGGCGTCCTGATCAAGGCGCCGGTTTCAGGAGTAGGGGGACTCAATGGTGCAGCACTGACAGTCGCGCCCAATGTGTCGGAGTCGCGTTACTATTATCTCAAAGACCATCTGGGTTCCACACGCGTCACGCTGGATCAGAACGGAAATGTGGATTCGTGGAGCGATTACTATCCGTTTGGGAAAATTAGCCGCTCTTCGGAAACAAGTAACTCGCCAAAAGAGAAGTTCAACGGGAAACAATTTGATAACGAAAGCAGTCTATGCTACTTTGGTTCACGATATTACAATGCCGATATCGGAAAGTTTACTTCTGTTGATCTTATGAATGGCAAGTATCCGCAGTGGACTCCGTATAATTTTTCTGGAAATATGCCCGTTAGGTATGTCGATAAAGGAGGTTACGGACCCGACGAAGATGGACTCTGGGGATCGATAGTCAAATCAGTTGGCAATTTCTTTAGTTCGATGACTGCTCAAGGGCAAGAGAACAATCAAACTCTAAGAGATGCTGCTCACAGTGATAAATCGGCTGCAAGGCTCCAAGCTAAACAGGATGATGTTTCAAAAGCGATTATTGAGACACCCGGAAAAATCGAACAAGGTAGTCACGCTGTGGCCCAAAATGTCAAGGAGACGTTGAAAAACTCTTCTACGGCCGCTAAAATTGTTGGCGGAGCCTTGATTGTTGTGGGAGCCGCTATCGCACAGCCTGAAGCTGTAGCCGCGGGAATCTGGGTTTGGAATGCTTCAACCACTGCAGATGCCGTATCGACGGTTGTGTCTGGAGTAGATGCTTATGCCCTTGGTGGGTCAAAAGGAGAATTCTTTCAAGATCTCGGAGGTCTTGCTATTGATAAAACAGTTGGGCTTGGCGCGAGTTCAGCCGGAGCAGCAATAATGAAAACGGCTGATGGTCAGTTTCTTCCAGTCGGAGTAAAACAGGCCGGTGAAACCATGGGTTTGGGATTAGGAGGAGTTGCAGGTGCCACTTATGACAATATTGTGGATAAGAAGAAATGAAGGAAAAAATTTTGAAAGAGATTCACCATTGGTTGAATCTAGTAGGATTGAGTCCTCTTCATTTTTGGACTATCTTTAGCGCTCTGCTTTCGGCATCTTGTTTTTACTACTATGTTGACAAGTGGGATACACTTCCTGGTTTTCAGCGGTATGCAATAAAGCTTGTATATTGGACAACAGCAATGTCCTTTTTCTTTTGTATTGTTGACTTTGCCTGTCAATAAGTTTGATCACTTTTCGATTCCCGGTTCGTCTTTCAAAGTTACGCAACCAAATGGAGATTACTTCCCGTTTGGTAAGATCAGCAAGAGTTCAGAAACAATTAATTCGCCGAAGGAGAAATTCACCGGAAAGCAATATGATGCGGAGAGTGATCTGGACTATTTCGGTGCACGTTATTATAATGCGAATATTGGGAGATGGATTAGTGTGGATCCAATGAATGGAAAATATCCAAGCTTGACGTGTTACAATTTTGTTGCCGGTAATCCTGTGGCTTTATTCGAAGTTGATGGGCGTTTCTGGATGGATGTCCACAGTCAATTGATTCATAACGCATTTGACGCTGTCTACGGACGTGCATGGGTTTTAGAAAACTGGAGACAAATGCAGAGTGTTCAAAGAGGCAGCCTTATGCAAGATATAAAATCGTTTTTTCCTGGTGGATATAACTCTGAAGAGCATGCAGACAATTCCCAATGGGGAGCAACTTTTGCGATGGCTGCAAGAGCGCTGGATAACTCGTCTTTTGGTGCTGTATCCGATGCGCTACATGGAATCGAAGATTTTTATTCACATTCCAATTTTGCAGACGTTGTCGAAGAGGTTTTTGGTGATAAAATTGTGACTTTTGACGAAGCAATGCAAAATGGTCAGTTTTCTGACCTGTGGGCTAAGGAAGGCAAATCAGGTGCATATAACAATCCAAACGTTCCTAAAGATAGTCCCAATCATCATGAGCAAATGAACTATGATGAGTTTCCAGAGCCTGGAAGTAAAGGGCGTCTTGGAACTGCCGCTTATGAAAAGGGTTTCTGGAGACGGTTTGACATGGCCCAGAAACATTCCAACAATTGGTTAGAGCAGTGGAAGAAAAAGAGAGAGCAAGAATGGCAAACCGGTAATTCAAAACAGGACCGATTCGATGCTGAAAACAAATGATACCCGAAACCGACTCCTCATTCTGAATCTGGCTTTGATTTTCAGTGGAATAGCCTTGTGCTTGTTTCGAGGCATCTTAATACTGTGGGTGATTGGAGACTTCAAACTCTCATCAAAATTCGAGCCATATTTTGGAATGATCGTTTCAGATTTCATTGCCGGAATATCAATTCTATATTCGTCATCATTTGTTCGTGGCGTTGTTCTGAGGGCTATGCGCCCTCCCATTTGGCATATTGTGGCCAGTGGTCTTCTCAGTGTTTATTTTCTCTTTTTCTTGATTCGAGGATATATGGACGATGAGATGGCTCGCGTTTGTGTATGTGCTTTCTTTGCTTTACTGAGTTCTCTGACGTTTTTTGATCTCTTAATGACTTGGAAAACGAATTGATCTATATGAAGGTCGAACAGATTCCGCAGAAATAAAACAACTATGCTTACTCGGTTGTTCCCTGAGACGAGAGGGAAGAGGATCTCTGTTTGACATTCATGCAAATTGGTGAACGTCTAAATTGAATAGATCGGTGTCAAATCATTTGCCAAATTCAACAACTCTCTTACCGCAAAAAGTAGGATATAAGATGAAACGCTTCATTGATTTCCTGAACCACTTAAAAGGCGGTTGAATCAATAACGCTCGGCAAGGAGTGACAAGTGTCTTTTATTTTTGGCTTTTCCGGCGCAACTTAGGAAGTGACTTGATCAGCCGGCATTAAGGTCGAATTTCTGAACAGGGTCATTCAACATGGAGGTTCGCATGAGAAAAATAGAATTGATCTTGCTTTTACTTCTTGTGTCATGCAATTCAAGAGACGATTCGAACATTTTTTAAGTTGAGAGTGAATTCACACGAGAACAGGTTGAGACAGTCAGAATTCTCCTACATCATGTCCTTTATGGAAATCACAATAGGCACATTTTGACTGGGCAACTTATCGGAGTTCTATCTACTAACGCCTTATTAAGAATCACTAAGAAACAACTTGGAAGGAGTGTAATTGGTCCACTACGAGATGCAGGTGTGTTGATTGCAAGTAACCAACGCGGATATAAACTCATTATTTCAGTCAACGATCTCACAGAGTTCGTTGACTATTTTGACCATTTTCTGCATCCAATGTTGAATCGATTGGTGATCTTTTTGAATTAGTTTCAGAGAATGATTTTCGCAGTAAACGGCAAAACCCAGAAGCGTTATTGGACGCTATAGAAAACGACCCTTTTGACCTTAATGACAGGGAATTAGAAAAACATAAAGTGTCCGGCGCGCCGTGTTCTGATGTGCCATTCCGACGGTAGAGACCTCATTAGGCCCATGTGTTCAACTAACAGTAACTTGTCACTCTAAGTTCTGCCTCAGCAGGTAGTAATCATCTCGGATAGAATACATCGCCTTTTGGACATTCTACCTCAACGCAGTGAATGTCTCCATTTTCGTCCTTGACACAACGCCAGCAGGTGATCTTGGGCACCCTACCCTTCTTCTTCTCTAAGAGCTGAAGTCCGGTTGACTTAGTCTGCTTCCCAGCTGAATCTACGGTGACCCAGTCAATAATACGTGAATTCTTGACTAATGCTGCAAGGCGAATCCGGAGCGAACCTATACGAAATGTGTGAAGATAGTTCAGACCCTCCTGCGGCGTCATCTTTGCCATCTTGGCTTTCAAATTGACCTGGTGATCAAATATGGTTTGCATGGTCTCCCTTTCTTAGAACGTGAATGAGTATAAATAACACAACTTGAAATCCAGTTTGAATAGATTTTCTTTTATGAAGATTTATTTTTAACATGTAACGTAACTACGATCACTGAGGATAGATATAAGAAGCTAGGAAGATCGACGTCAAAAGTCAATATGAAGTTCTTCTTGAGTGTATATCGCGAGGTATTTGGTTTCTCTTGATTGCTTTGCCTCGCGCGGGGAGGGGAGGACATGTCATACTTGGATATGCCCTCCGCTATGGTCAGGGATGCTCAGGATGACAAGATACCGTCGCGCTGGTATTTTGTCTATTTGACAAGTGCGAATTTTATGGACGGTTTATCTTCGATCCTTTTTATTTTTCTTCTTGCTTCCAGGTCCAGTTTGACCCATTCCATATGCCATTCCACAGAACCTTCGAATTTTATCTTATTCTTCTTGAAATCCCCGGTGATCGCGTGCAGAAGTTCTGCGTGAGTGGATTCGCCTTTTGTCTTCAGGCAGTGCAAGAAAGATCTCTTTAAGGCATCATACTTATGCTTATCCATCGTCACCGCTTTTTTGCCGGCAGGATGTTTGAGCTGTATTCTTTCCATCATGGTTTTCCTTTCTGTCCGAGCGAGAACCAATTGCCGGAATCGTCTTTGAATAAGGCTTCGATACCGTAGAATTCCTTTTTCGGCGCCTTGGTGAATTCCACGCCCTTCTTTTTCAATTCCTCATACGTCGCGTAAATGTCGTTGCATTCGAAAACGCCGAAGCCGAAGGTTCCTTTCTTCACAAGATTACGCATGTGTTCCGCAGATTCCTTTGTGAACATCATGCCGCCTGAGATGGCCATCAGGGAGATTTCCAGATCGGGCTGCTCAGGGGGGCATACGGTCAGCCAGCGCGCGCCGGGCCCCATCGGCGCGTCCGTGTGGACCCTGAAACCGAGTTTGTTCACATAGAACTCAAAAGCACTGTCCTGATCCAGGACAAAGACGCTGACGTGATTCATTTTTGTGATCATGGCTTTTATAGTTTAATTAGGATTGCTGGTATAATATAAGCATAGACTCATTCCGGCGCTTCTTCAAAATTGCTCTTTTCTGACCAGCCGCTTTTGTCTGCGAAGCATCCGGGAACGAACTTCAGAGGCGTTTTTAGGATTTGCGCTTTGATCAGCTGATGCCGCGCCAGATATTCGGACGGGGTCAGCCCGACCATACGCTTGAATAGCACGCTGAAAGAGCCAAGGCTTTCAAAGCCGACGGAAAAACAAACTTCCGTGACAGAAATGTCGGTGCGCAGAAGCTGCATCGATCTTTCGATCCGCACGGCCGTAAGATACCGGTGCGGCGTCTTGCCGTACACCTTCTTGAACTGCCGGATGAAATGGAATTTTGAAAAGTAAGCCTCGCCGGCGATATTGTCGAGGTCGATGGTATCGGCGTAGTTGGCATCGATGAATAGTTTGGCCTGAACTATGCGCCTGTAAAAATATGCTTTTGGATACTGTTCCGCGTTCATGTCTATGGCCTTAATGCGCTGCCGCTTGTCATTTTCTTCCTATAAAAAAAACGGGCCGCTCAACTACCCACATGTGAGATTACGGCCCGCGTAAATGTCGTCCTGACGAGTTCTTTGCCTCTTCCTATTTTTTCACATCAACCGGAACCAGATCAAATTTTCCAAATTTGGAGCCGGTATGGCATAACGGCTTCACACACTATCGCGAGAATCTATTTCTTTAAGATGTACCTTAGAGTACGATCAATTAGGATTGACGCAGTGGAAAGCTAAGCAGCGTAATATCTCAAGTCAATAAAAAGATTTGACGGTGAGTTTATAGCGCGGGGCTTTTGACATCTCGTGAGTATTTTGCCTTGGGCGGGAAGACGGAGATTTAAGCCCTGAAAGGGCATCATATTCCAACACATGTGCAGCCCTGTGCATCCTAACACATGTGAAGCCCCGTGCATCTAACACAGGTGCAGCCCTGTGATGTGGCTAAGCCACGAAACCCCAAGCCCTGAAAGGGCGGCAGAGCTAATCCCAAACATAGCGTTCATCATATTCAACCTGATATCTTTTAAGAAATGTTCGGTATTCATCCTGAAAGGTTTTCTTACCGTGATGTTCGCGCTGACGGGCGATGTAAGCTGCTACCGTTTGGACCTCGCCTGGATTTACAGAAAAACCTCCGTAGCCATCTTGCCAATAAAAGTTTTTTAGCGACTTATCTTTTGTTTTCATCCATTTTGATGAGTGGGACTTGACCTCTTCCAGCAGCTTCATTAATGCGATCTTCTTTGATAGCATACAGAGTATATGGATGTGGTCTGTGTAACCGCCTATCTTTACAGGCTGACATTCTAAGTTCTTACAGATGCCTCCAAGATAACTGTGCAGTTCGGCTTCGTAAGGCGGGTGGATCAGTGGCGCACGGTGTTTGGTGCTGAACACGATGTGGATATAGTTTTTTACGAGAGACTGTCCCATAATTTTGATCACGCCCCTTTCTAATATATTACGCCCCTCCGGGGCTGGCTCGATTGATCGCTTACATTTCGCAACGGGCGGTGCCCATTGCTATTTGGATTACGCCCCTCCGGGGCTGGTACGATTGATCGTTTATATTTCGCAACGGGCGTTGCCCATTGCTATTTGGATTTCGCCCCTCCGGGGCTGGACATGAGAATTTAGTTTTCTAAGAAGTGACCACGATTATTCATGATAGATACCCCAAAGCTAAGAAGACGGATATCACAAATCAATAAAAAGTTTTATCGGTGAGTATGGTGCGCTCGGCTTTTGATGTCTGCTGATCGTTTTGCCTCGCGCGGGCAGGAGGAGAGTCCATCGCGTCGCTCAGGATAAACTCCGCGGGGGAGCGAAATTGACCCATGTTTCTAAATGTTGTTCCATTGAATTATTTTTTTTCAGCAATTAGGGAAACACTTTTTACGCCAAAATCTTTCGCAGCGCCTTTTGCGGATTTGGAAATGAAACTGTATGCATCGTTTGTTTTCACATAGAGAACTTCCATACCTGTTTGCTCAATGGCATTTCTGTAGTCGTCCTGTTGGCTGGCACCACCAATACATGCTGCCCATAATGTTGAATTGCAAACCACATTTTCAGGCAATTGTTTCTCGGTAACAATATCAGCGATCACCATTCTTCCTTTGGGTTTCAGCACACGAGCTACCTCTGCAAAAACTTTTTGTTTATCGGCAGAAAGATTGATGACACCGTTGCTGATAACCGCATCAAAACTTGAATCAGCAAAAGGAAGTTTTTCAATATAACTTTTGTGGAAGGAAACATTATCGACATTATTTTCATTCCTCAATCGTCCTGATTTTTCAAGTTGCTCGTCCGTCATATCCACGCCCGAAACACGCCCGGTGTTTCCGACTTTAAGTGCGGCAACAAAAACATCCATGCCTGAACCGCTTCCAAGGTCAAGCACCTGTTCACCTTCTTTCAGGTTAGCTATATCAAAATAGTATCCTACTCCCGCAAATGATTCGATGGCAGCAGCCGGAATACGGTCGAGGTCGGCTTTTTCATATCCTAACTTTTCAGCAAGTCCGCGCCCCATTTCGAAATGGTATTCGCCTTTGGGATTAAGCGCAACATCGCTGTACATGTTTTTTACTTTCTGCTCCAGTTCGGCAGTGTCAACTTTTTTGGTGATAGTGTTTTCCATTTTTTTGTGCTCCGCACGTTTAATTTGTTATTCGCAAAGTTAATAATATTCTGTCGTCTGTTGGGATTGCCGCCAACGGTCGGGCAAACAACGCAGCACTTTTGCGAGCTATTGACGACTCATTTTATCGCGAGCCAAAGTGTTGAACGACCACAACAATCCTTTTCAAAAACGGGAGTGTCGTTGTTTGCCGTGTTATGCGCACTGCCCCACATTATTTTGCCGCTAAAGCGTTCTGAATACCGCCGAGACTGTGCAGGGCCCAACGGCTCACGACGGTGCTGACGGAGGCTGGTTTTCGCTCCACATGTCGACGGCCAGTTTCCACGACCCATCTGATTCTTTTTTGTAGACAGAGATGTCTTTACCTCGTTCGGTAACCGGTTGCCCTTTCGCGTCTTTGACCGTGAGCTCGAACGAATATGAGACGTACGCCAAGTCGCCGCTGCGAGATACAACCACGGACTCCAAATGATGGGCAACGGCGAAATTCGGTATCGTCATCAACTCGGCGATGAGCTTGCGAATTGCCTCCTTGCCGGCGACTGGTGGTGCACCAGGCGGCATCATTTTGGCGTCGCTAGCGAAGAAGGTCAACCATCGGTCGACGTCTCTTGCATTCAGAGCGGCGACCATATCACTGTCCGTCTTACGAATCGACGCTTCGTCCGCAGCGATGTCGGGTAACTTGGCGCAACCAGTTGCTACAACGGCTGTCACAAAAAGCCCGTAGGCATAAGTCTGGATTTGTTTCATCGCGGCGCTCCTTTTTATGTGTGAATGAAATTATTGATTGTGGGGCATTGCGCATAACTACCGTGTACCCGCATTGCGTATATATTTTTACAGCAACGAAATGTGAAATGCGGCTTGAATAAATTGTCTATCAGGAGAATTTCTTCCTTATAAGATATGTTGTAAACTGCGATCATTCATGAGAGACACAGTGGAAAGCTAAGAAGACGAATTTCTCAAGTCAACAAAAAAGTTTTGTGATCATCGGTTGTAGTTGATCATAAACCTCACCCCGGCCCTCTCCTTAAAAAGGAGAGGGCGAAAGGGGGAGGTTGCCGCGCGTGGGAAACGGGATGGAAGCCCTTCGCGCCGCTCAGGCTAAACTCCGCGAGCGAACTGTCGAGCCGACGTTATGCGCACACATTTACTAATAGCGAGATGTCGGAAAAAACCAAACCTTGATTTTAGTAAAATTGTGCAATAGGTTAAACAAAACTCACTCCTTAAAACATTAATTCCATGACAACACTACTCTGGATCGCACAGATCATTGTGATCATAGCCGCTTTGATCGCTGTTACCGCAATAAGGCTGAACAAAAAACTGAAAACTCAAACCAAGATCGTGTTAATTGCGGCATCCGTTACGATCGGCGCAGGATTGGTCTATTATACTTATCACCTGACTATTCAATCCGGAAGCGGCGTATTTACGGCTGTCTATTCTCTTACGGAACCTCTGCAAGACCGGATGCTCGTGGTGGATAGCAAGCGATCTGCAGGAAGCCGTACTACGTTTGGCAAGGAACAATACCGGGTTAAAATGATCCGCATTTCGAACGGCGAGGTTACAGCCGGAGAATTGATCGGGAAAAAACTCGTTTTTCTCGGCCAGGCAAAAAACGTGCTGTGGTTCAACTGTGACGAAGACATCGGCCTTCATGCACGGGACGGAGCGACGCTGCAAACGGTAATAAATGAGAAAATGCTGGGTGGAAAGGATGCACGGTTGGCACAGGGAATCAACCGGGCGGGTTTTAATAAAGAAACTCAAAGCGTTGTCGTCGAAACTAAAAATGGCTTTCGTTTATCTATCGGCCGGTCATTAGCGGTATCGGAGACGTCCACCCTGATCGAAAACCTGAATAACGAAGGCAAATTAAGCCTTGCAGAAAGCGCCGGGCTGAAAAACGGTGACGGCATTTTCCTCGAAGGCGATTTACGGAAACACTTGGCCCGCATGAAGCCGGTTGTCAGCAAAAAATCCCGATCATCGGCGGAGACCGATATGGAGGTACCCCAATTTGAAGCGATCAACCCGGAAGTATCTTTCCTGGACGGTAAGTTTCTTCACGACAGCCGTAACGGTAAGGCTGTTGAATTTGAGAACCCCTCCGGCGTTATCGTTGTTCATCGCAATGTAATAGATTCGAAAGCGAGGATATTCATTTCCCGAATCGCTCTGGACGGTTCCACCGTATGGCAGATCCCGCTGGAATCCTTATCGGACAATAAGGACGAGATAAAGTATGCGTGTCTGCATGAGCAGAGCTTAATACTGATTTGCTCCGGTGACGGCTACGACGTCCTCGCATTGAATGGTGCGGATGGAAAACTGCTGTGGAAGTCCGAGTTATAGGATCGATTATTCTTAATGATTTCAGATTTTTGGCGCAGATATAAAGTTAGAGTCGAATGTTGTTGATAAGTTCATTCTCATTTCTTCTTACGCGACTTTGCTTTGGGATTGAAATCAAGCGCCATCTGCAGCCATTCGGTCAATGACCTGTCCGTATCCGTGCCCTGGTCATTTACAAATACAAACCCTTTCATCGGACGTCCGCTGAAAACCATCTCCCGGCAGCCTTTTTTCATCAGTGCGCCTTCATACAGATCGGGATCGATGCGCACCATCAGCTCATCTTTGACCACACCGACGCACATCTTATCCTTCACCATGAAACAAATCCCGCCAAACATCTTTTTCTCTTTAACGCGGACGCGTTTACCCTGAAATATATTCCGGATGCGGTCTGCTAAGACTTCATCGTAAGCCATTGGACCTCGCAGTCATAGCTGAGAAATTTCTTGTTGTGACATACAGCTTAAGGCGTGGCCGCGCCGTTTTTTCAAATGAATTAGCGTCTCAGCTACTCCCGTTATACTTTGCTATTCAAGCGGAATGCGGCTCTTATTTTGAGCGAGCCACTGTTCAAACGTCTGCAGTGAGGGATTCAAAGACCGGCTAACGTCGAGGTCGCGCGCCGCGCAATAGATCTGCTCGAAGTCGCGCTTGAACTGGAACATATTGCCCATATCTTCGGCACCGGGGAATCCGAAGCCGCGATATACGTCGGGCGGCACGTCGTTGTAGCGCACTTCGTGTCCCAGCGCCTTGGTGAGCGCCGCCGCCATCTGCGCGCCCGTCAGGTGCTGGCCGGCAACTCCGACCGTCTTGCCGACGAACTCACGGCCTTTCTTGAATATTCCGTAAGCGCATTTGCCGATGTCCTCGGAAGCGATGCCCGGGAGCTTCTTATCTCCCATTGGATAAGTAAGGGCCAGCTTGCCGTCAGCGCCCTTCTTTGGACCCGCGCCGAAATAGATAAGGTTCTCCCAATAGAAGGAGGTGAGCAGAAATGTGGTCGGGACATCAAGGTCCTTAAACACATGGTCGGCTTCGCTCTTGCCATCAAAGTGCGCGACCTTGTATTTACCCATAAGCGTCGGCATGCGGTTGTCGCTGAGCGGTATCCACTTGCGCGTATCTTCAAACGTGGACCAAATGGCGTGCTGCACAGCCGCTTCCTTTGCCGCATGGGCCATGGCCGTCGCTTCAGCAATTTCTTTCTCCGGCGAAAAGTGCGCCCAGAAGAACGTGACACAGTAAACGCCGTGGGCGCCTTTGAAAGCACGCTTCAGGCTCTGTGCATCGTCGACATCTCCGGCGACAACCTCGGCACCCAGTTTCGCAAGTTCTTTCGCCTTTTCGGAGTTAACGTCTCTCGTTATGGCGCGCGCAGTAAACGCGCCCTGGGGATCGTTTAGAATGGCGCGGACCAATCCGCCTCCTTGTGCACCGGTCGCTCCAACGACAGCAATAATTTTCTTTTCACTCATACGATCCTCCTTATTGAGTTAAAAATGAAACTTTGTGAATTTTTCGCAATTTGACAAAATGTTCAACTGCAAAAGATAAATGTTGTTTGAGAGAATCGCAAGCGAAACCATGACGCGGAATGTCCGCTGGTGCCTGCGGAGATACCGAAATTCTGCTCCGCGAAACCGGCCCGCTTGACAAAGTTGCTTACATGTGTTAAATTATTCACAAGGAGGTGCTTTATGCATCGACCGGCATCAATGATATCCGTCCTTTTTCTTTCGATCGTCTCGATCGCTCATCTTGCTCGCGTGATCTACGATGTGGAATTTATTGTCGCAGGAATTTCGATCCCTGTCTGGATGAGCGCGGTGGCCTTTGTATTCTGTGGATTACTTGCTGTCTGGCTCTTTAGGGAAAGAGCCGCCTGAACGGGGCACTAAGGCGATATCGGGAGTAGTATTAATTTTGGAAATGGAGCAACTGTATGACTCCAGCCAAACTGATAGTAATTCTGCAACTATTGTGAAGAGTGCTTTTCTTTTTCATTGACCGAATCCTTTCCTGATCTTTTTGTATTCGCACCGCATTATTCCGTGCCGGCAATAATCAATCCGTCATTTTGGATACTAATTCCTTAAGCAATTTGTAAGCTGCCATGGCCGTCATGTTATTCACATCTCTGGTTGGATTGTATTCCACGATGTCTGCGCCGGCTATGGCAACAGGAATAGACTGCAGGATCGTGATCAGCTCTCGTGTGGTCAGCCCGCCGGGTTCATGATGCGATACCCCCGGCGCAAATGCAGGGTCAAGCACATCGATATCCAGTGAAATATAAAGAGGGGATCGTAACGCTCCGATGAAATCATAATTGAAATTCTTCATCTCGATGACTTTAACTCCAAATAAATTTACCTGCTCTCTTTGATGCGTGTTCAGGGTTCGAATACCCACCTGCGTCAACGACCTTAAAATCCCTTTTTCCATAAGCCTTGCAAACGGCGAAGCATGAGAAAACGGATTGTCGTCAAAACTGTCGTAAAGGTCGGCATGGGCATCGAGATGCAGTACATTCAAGTCCTTGAACCTGGCGGCATAAACTTCAATAACCGGAAAAGAAATAGAATGGTCGCCTCCCAGGCAGAGGATCTTGTCCGAGGAGGTCAGTTCATGTTGAAGTTTTTCTTTGATCGCTTCATAAACCGTTTTCGGATCGGTTCCTGAAAATGCCATGTCAACCAGATCCGTGTGGCTTTTGCCGTGGGCGATCTCTGCTCCATTCTCAGAGAATGAATTGGCTGAGCCCTCGGATTCCATCAGCCTGATCCGGGGCGGTGCCAGAGCCGGCCCTTTTAAAAACGAAGAGTTACCGTCAAACGGAATGCCGATTACTTTTATCATGGTGATACATCAACCTACAATTACTGCAAACGCCCGCACGGTATCTGTGAAAATAAACACAGCCCTTGTTCTTGTTTTGGCAAACTGGAAAAGCTAATAAGGTAGACAGCACCACTCAACAAAAAGTTCTGTCGGATGGACAAAGTTGAAACCTGCATTGCCGTCGTGAAACGATCAGCTGGCCGCAATTGTTTATTCTTTCCAATCGCGGAAAGCGATTTAGGATGGTATGGCAGGGGTTTTCAATTCCCGTTTTTAAAATTGCGCGAACAGGGCCCTACGAAACATTTGCTGGTTCTGCTGGTTTCCTGCACCATGGGAAAATGTTTGAAAACGAAAGAGCGAGAGAGGAAATGAAAGAAATGGTGAAAGAACTTATTAGAATCGCCTTCATATTTTCCTTGAGAAAAACTTCTGCGGCTTTCTGTCCTAACTCATAGCCCTCTTGCGAATTTGTGCCGCTTGATCCTGCTGCGCCGCCGGCTATCGCTGAGGCAACAATGGTAATAATAAAGTAGAGAACGATAAAGAGAAAGAAAAACAATACAATGGAAGTTAAAGTGCGTTTAAGGAATATCATGTATCTCCTTTCGTGTCGGGTTAGGTGTTGGTTACTATGTCTCCCTCTCCTTGAAAAGGAGAGGGCCGGGGTGAGGTTCTTGGTAGCGCGTACGGGAATCTCCCAAGGGTCCAAAGGACTCCTGCGGAGGATGCCTTCGGCAGAACCCGTATTACCGTCTTAAGCTAAGAAATTTTATGTGTAGCGCGTACGGGAATCTCCCAAGGGGATGCCTTCGGCAGAACCCGTATTACCGTCTTAAGCTAAGAAATTTTATGTGTAGCGCGTACGGGAATCGAACCCGTATTACCGCCTTGAGAGGGCGATGTCCTAACCGTTAGACGAACGCGCCGGTTAGAGTGAATTATTTTCTTGCGATCAATATCGTATACATGGATTCAGCCGGACTGTAAGGCGCCCCGGCATACGAGCCGAGAAATCCCCACTGCGAGAACTGCGCTTCTTTTATGAAAAACTCGACCTCATTGCGCGTGGTCGGCCGCACCGGGATCGAGAGCGAACGCAAGATATATTCGTTCTTGTTTTTTTCCAAACGTACGAGATTACGTACGAGC
Source organism: uncultured Bacteroidota bacterium (assembly GCA_964563165.1). Taxonomy (GTDB): domain Bacteria; phylum CLD3; class CLD3; order SB21; family SB21; genus CAZLWA01. The sequence goes on from CAZLWA010000023.1 coordinate 14,213, forward strand.
AGCTCTTCGTGGAAATCATTTTCAAAAAAGAACAGGGTGTGATTCCGGTCCATCACCGGCATGAACCGCTCCTTGTTGCGCCAGATCTTCTCGTAATTCCACATTTCGATGATCAATACGCCTTTGTCCGTCAGCAGGTTCTTTGCCTGCGTGAAAAAATTCAGCAGCGCTTCATCGTCCAGAACGAGCGGCAGAGAATCTTTGGTGCACAACACGAGATCAAATTTATCTTCTCCGACCGCGTGCGGCGCAAGAAAGACTTCCTCGGTGAATAACTTAACGCCTTTGGATAATTTCTTTTTGGATTTGGCTATCATCGCCGGGCTTCCGTCCACACCCGCCAGTTTTTTAATTCCCAGCCGTGACAGCAGTTTTAACGTCTGCCCCGTGCGGCAGGAGAGATCGCACGCCGACCGAATGCCGTATTTGCTGATCAGCATCTGGTAGAACGGGCGCTGGATCTTAAACAGGATCTGCTCGGAGTAAATAAGATCGAAATATTCCGAAAAGGACTCGCCGTATTCCAGCTCGGAAAGCAAGTTCTCGACCTGCGGAATATTGCTGCTGACGGATCTTTTTACCTTAACTTTTTTCCGGGGAACTTTCTTCTTCTTCGCCTTCCGCACAGACGCCATAAGTTTCTCCGTTAAATACGCTTGATTTAGTTTTGAAAACTTGATAAGTTAACCGAATTAAATTCAAAATAAAGATTTTTTTTGGGAAAGAGTCTAACGGGAGAACATGATGCGTAGTCTTCTGATAAGCCTGCTTGCGGCCGTTATTGTATTCTCGTGCAGATCTAAATCCGACACCGCAAAACTTCCGGATCTTCCTAAGATCTTTTCCGTCGGCGACGGACGTATCGTCAAGACCGTGGATTTTTCTCCGGACGGAAAAACGCTCATTGCAGGCGGCGAGAACAAAAAGATCAAATTGATCAATCGTGAAACAGGGGAGATCATCTGGACCTCGCCCGAACAGCCGGACGCCGTGCTGGCTGCGGCGATTGCGCCCAACGGAAAAGTTTTTGTCACGACCTGCGGCGATAATGAAAAAAATACCGGCCAGGTGGTCGTCTGCGCCATGGATTCGAAAACCGAGCGCTGGAGCAGGAAAGGCCTGCTCAACGACGTTCAGCTTGCGAAATTCAGCCGCAATGGAGCGAATCTCATCGTGGCGAATTACTATAATATTACTCTGTTCGAGGCCGAAACCGGGAAACAGCTCAAGTTCTTTTCCGGCCATGCACCCGATGTCGCCGCGCCGTACGGACATGTGGATGCCGTAACGGAAATTTGCTTCACAAAGGATTCGTCGAAATTCATTTCCGTCGGCTGGGACAAGAACGTGAAAGTGTGGGACGTCACGGCGGGGCATGAAACCAAAACATTTCCCGAATCGGAACGCATCAACGCGTGCATTTTGAATCCGGACGAAAGTAAGATCATAACCGGCAGTTCCGACGCCCTCCACGTCTGGAACCGCACGACCGACCGTATCGATACCATTGTGGCCTATAACGGAGAGATCACGAGCATGTGCGCCGTGCAAAATTATTTTGTCACGGGCGATGAAGCGGGGACGATCGCGATATGGGACGTGAACCGGTATACAAAAATAAATGAGATCAGGAAGGCGCATCTATTGGGCGTGTGGTGCCTTAATCCGTCGCCCGACGGAAAATATTTTGTATCCTCAGGCGGAGACGGCAAAGTGACTGTCTGGAATGTGGATTACCTATTGACGTTTCAATCTGTCGCTGATTCAACCAAGGGAGGGAATTAGTCATGCTGAGTGCCTGCCCTGAGCGCAGTCGAAGGGGCGTTTCGGCGCCGCGAAGCATCCCCGAAACCCTCAGACTGTCGCGAAAAAATATTCTTGACATTTAAATCCTTTTGAATTAGACTGATGCGGGTTTAGAAAATGTTCTTTCAAATTTAAGTTTAGGTGTCCCGATCGTATCGGGATGAAAAGGGAATCACGTTAAAATCGTGAACTGCCCCGCAACTGTGAATGAGTACCTGAAAATCCACTGTGGCCGTAAATGCCACGGGAAGGTGAATTACCCGCTCATAAGTCAGGAGACCTGCCTAAGCTTTTTAACAAACTTTCGCGGGAAGGTGAGGTAAAATTAAAATAGTCTTTATATTAATTTTTGATCCTCATTCCTTTGGAGTGAGGATTTTTTATTTGGAGATATTAATTCCGGAGCGTCGATGAAAAAATTATTGGCAATGGCCATTCTGTTCTGCGGCAATATCCACGCTCAAACAGACAGCCTGAGGCACTATGATTTAGAAGGAACGATCGTGACGGCAACGCGCACTGAAGAAAATGAGGCAAACGTAGCGCGGAGCGTAACCGTGATTACCCAAAAAGAGATAGCCCGTTCGGCTTCTCACAGTCTCGGCGAATTATTGCGGCAGGTGGAAGGCATCTATATGACCGGAACGCAGCAGACTCCGGGTTCGATCCAAAATGTGTTCATGCGGGGCGCGAACAGCAATCATACCGTCATTATGGTTGACGGTATGCGTATCGGAGATCCCTCCAGTGTGGATAATGCGCTGGATCTGTCCGAAGTGTCTTTGGTCGACGTGGAGCGCATTGAGATTGTCCGGGGCGCGCACAGCACCCTGTACGGCTCATCGGCTATCGGCGGCGTGGTTAATATTATTACCAAGAAGAACAGTGTGCGCGGATTCAATGCCTACGGCGATCTCCAGTCGGGATATTTCGGCAAACAAACTTCGATCCTGAGCCAGAATGTTTTTATGAATTACAGTTTCAGGAGCGGATTTTACGTCAATGCCGACGTCTTCCATTCGGATGTGACCGGCATTAATGCGGCGGTTGATACGGTCAAAAACCCCGGCGCCTACAAAAATTATGATAACGACGGCTTTCGAAAACTGGATTGGGCCGGGAAAGCCGGTTATAAAAACGAGCCATGGGATCTGTTTATTGCCTATAAAAATGTAGATCAAAAAAGCGATCTGGACGCCGGCGCGTTTGTGGACGATCCCAATTATACGATCCATTTCCGCAGGGATTTTCTCAATTACGGGGTTTCGTACCGGATCAATAAACAACTGAATTTCAGTTATCTTGGCGGATATTCTTCGATGAAACGAAAATCGATCAATGATTCCAATACCGTGGATGCGCTTGGAAATTTCAATCACAGCTATTTTCGAGGCGATTATTCGGGAACGCTGAACAATAATGAATTGCAGTCGAATTTTAAATTACAAAATATCGAATGGGTCGCCGGGGTCGGGCGTTACAAAGAAACGACGTCAACGAAAACGTTTGTTTTGAGTACGGACCCGGTATTTCCCTACAGCATCACGGGCAATTTAGACACGCTGGGCATCCACAGTGTGATCTACGATGCGTTTGTTCATACGGATATTCAGGGCGGTTTTTTCGGTGAACGCCTGAGTTCATTTTCTTTGGGATTGGGCGGGCGATGGAATCATCACAGCGCCTATGGAAATAATTTCACTTACGAAATCAATCCGTCGTACAGACTGACCGAACGAACGCTGTTGTTTGCGTCTTATGCGACCGGATTTAACGCACCCGCGCTGTATCGTTTATTTACTCCCGAAACCTATTATACCTCAGCCATACAGAGGGGGAATAAGAATTTGAAACCGGAAACGTCTGTTTCCTATGAACTGGGTCTTAAGCAGACGCTGGATGATATTCGTTTTTCAGTGTCGGTGTTTCACACAACGGTGAAAAATTATATTGATTTTGTTTATTTGTGGGATAAAAATATTTCTATCGATACGCTCGGCAGCGATTTTCTGCGCGACGATTATCGCGGCGATACCTATTTAAATATCGGCGATCAGGTCAATAACGGAATGGAAGCGGGGGTGCAGGCACGGGTCAATTCCCGGTTGAATGTTTTCGCTAATGTGACTCTGATCCGCGGCAAGCTGGATTATGATGCCTCGAAGATCGACACGGCGAAAACGCAAAACAATCACGTCCAGCTGTATTCCACCGGCGCTTTTCTTACGCAGGGAGTAAAATCGGCGAAACTTGTCCGAAGACCGAACAGTGGAAATGCCGGATTGACGTGTGAAGTGACAAGAACTGTTTCCTTCACAGGCGTAGCCCAATATACCGGCACTCGCAGGGACGTTTTTTATGACATAACGTTGGGCCCTTACGGCGCACTGGCAAGCACGCCTCTGAAGAGCTATTGGACGCTGGACATCTCGTCTCAATGGGCGATTTCGAAACAATCGACAGCTACGCTCAGGATTGAAAACGTATTCAATGAGAAGACCACTGAAATTCGCGGTTTTCGAAACCGGGGCAGAGGATTTTTGTTAAGTCTTCGCTCCACGCTTTGATTACATCGGATTTATTAATCTGACAAATGTTGATTGTATTAAAATATTGTTTTATATTTTGTAATCCACCTTGAAAATCAGATTAAACCTCAACAGGAGATGTCCATGCGAACCAAAGAAAGTTTAGTTGCCATGATTCTTGCGGCCGGAGCGGTTTTGCTTATCGCGCTTTGCCGTCTTTTGCCGCATCCGTGGAATTTTGCGCCGGTCTGCGCCGCGGCTCTGTTCGGCGGAATTTATCTGGACAAAAAACTCGCGTTCTCATTGCCGCTGATTTCGATGTTCATTGCGGATCTCGTCCTCGGAATCAGTTGGGCGGACCTGCCGTTCGTCTATGGTGCGCTGACCCTCAGCGTGTTCATCGGCGGTTGGATCAAAAGTGACCAAAAGCAAACTTCAAAATTTGTTGTAAAACTTTTTTCAGGTACGATTGCCTCTTCCGTCATATTCTTTGTCATCACCAACTTCGGTGCATGGATCGTACTGGATATATATACGAAAGACGTGGGCGGCCTGATCTCGGCTTACGTCATGGGAATTCCCTTTTTCAAAAACACGGTCTTGAGTGATTTATTCTTCATCACGGTTTTTGTGGGTGCGTATGAGGTCATTTATCGGCTTGCGGCTTCGAGACTTAAGACGGCGCCGGTCGCTGAATGAATCTGAGCTCCATGACCAACGCCATTCATTCCCATTGCCAATTTTATTTTTTAATAATGTTTGCAATGGGAATTTCATTTTCGGCCTGTTCGAACTCTGCGAAAAGCGACTTGCCGGTTCCGATTGGCATACAGGCCGCGTTCATTGTTTGCGAAGGCAATTACGGAAGCGGTAATGCGACGCTCAGCATATTGGATACGGTGCTGACCGATACGACGTATAACAACGTTTTCGCACGAATTAACGGCCGCCCGCTCGGGGACAACGCACACAGTGTGGTCGTGGTGGATTCGCTGGCGCTTATTGCCGTTACGCATTCCGATAGAATTGAAGTTATTAATACGCGCACCTATGAAAGCGTAACGACCATCGAAGATATTTCATCGCCGAGAGACCTGGCTTATTCCAATGGCAATTTTTACGTAACCAGTTATGGCGACAGTTCGGTGGCGGTACTGAATACAAGTTACACCGTCATTGCAACAATCAAACTTCAGCATCATCCGAACGAGATCAGGATTCTCAATACTAAGGCGTATGTTTCCAATGCGCTCCACACACAAAGCGGCGCTGCCAACGATTCAACGATCTCAATTATTGATCTGAATTCCAATACGGTCATAGCCAATTTGATTATCGGGAAGAACCCCGTTTCACTGGCAGCGGATCCGGTACGCAATCAGGTTATTATTGCGTGCGCCGGAACCACGGCATCCAACGGATTTATATCAACTGTTAACGGGACGAGCGATCAGGCAGCGCTACTGATCGGCACTTCATCTGTGTCGCCGTTTAGAATTGCAGTTCAGGATTCATTACTGGCATACATTCGTACCGATAACGGTTCGATTCGGGTGTTTAATTTGAATTCGAATGCGTTCATTCCGGATATCGACAACGGGAGTTTTAATTTTTATTCGCTGGCGTTTGGCAACGGGGAATTGTTTGCAGCCGACGGCCAGGATTTTATTTCAAATGGAAATGTGATCTGGTTTAATTCATATTTCGGGGTCAGAAAGGCCTTTCAGGTCGGAGTTTCGCCCAGTGCGATCGTTTTTTCAAATTAGAAAGAAAAGTTTATGAAAATCTACACAAAGACCGGGGACGACGGTACCACGGGACTTTTCGGCGGGGAACGCGTTTCGAAGGATGCCGTTCGTATCGAATCCTATGGAACGGTGGACGAATTGAATTCGGCTGTAGGAATTGTCCGGTGTCATAATTCCGATTCCAAGATCGATCTCATGTTGCACCAAATTCAAAACGATCTTTTTAATTTAGGCGCGGATCTGGCAACACCGGTGTCGGTGAAAAGCGATCACATCGTTCGCATGGAATTGAAAGATGCCGAGGCGCTGGAGAAATGGATCGATGAGCTGGATGCGGATCTGCCTGCGTTGACGAATTTTATTTTGCCTGGCGGAACTCCCGCCGCGTCGTATCTGCATTTGGCGCGCAACGTCTGCCGCCGAGCGGAACGGCTCGCGGTGAAATTGGCGCATGAAGAAAAGATCGGACAAGCGGTCTTGATCTATCTCAACCGCCTTTCCGATCTGATGTTCGTGATGGCGCGGTGGGCGAATCATCGCGCGGGCAAGGAAGAGACGAAGTGGACAAAAACCGACCGGTGATATGGTTACGAAATGTGTTTGCTTTGATATTCCGTTTAGCACTATGAAGGAAGTCGCCGCCGCTCATCGATCCAAAACTCCGGAAGCGCTGCAGCGCCATTTGCATTTCGGTGAGAATTGCAAATTATGCCGCCCGTATGTGGAAAAAATGTTAGAGACGGGGGAGACAAAATTCGAGATCATCGGGTAAGTCCGCAGGGTCCGTAAAGCCTCAGTCCATACCAAGCGCTTTTAAAGCGCCAACGGTTATCCAAGCCAAGCCATAAGCGCCTGCCGTGTAAATGATCTGCTGCAAAACAGGAATTTTCCAGGATCCGGTTTCTTTTCTTGCCACGGCTAGCGTGGATGCGCATTGCATGGCGAACATGAAGAAGATAATGAGGCCGATAACGGAAGTGGTTGTGAAAAGCGGCTTTTGCGTGCCGCCGATCTTTGCCTGATGCATGGATCCGAGAATGGAATTTTGAATGTTGGCCGTGTTATCATCGGTAACGCTGAATGTGAGCGCCATGGCGCTGACAAAAACTTCCCGTGCAACAAACGCGGAGACCAATCCCACACCGATCCGCCAATCCCAGCCGAGAGGCGCAAATACAGGCTCCAGAACGCGCCCCATCGATGCGGCAAACGAATGATTGATCCGCTCCGACTCTGTTAATTGCGAAATCTGATGTTCACTCATCCCGCGGGTTCTCTCAGAATCTATGCTGGGGTGAATGTTCGGGAAAAAAGTTAACGTCCAAATGATCAGCGAACACAGGGCGATGGTAGGTCCCGCTTGTTTGACATAGGTGACCGATTTGTAATACGTGTTCTTAATAATAAATTTCAATACGGGCTTCCGGTACGCCGGCAATTCGAGCATGAAAGTGGACATCTCTTTTCTTTTAATAAATTTGCTGATGATACCCGCCGCCACCGCGCCGTTGATCAAACTGAACAAATAAATTCCGCCGAGCGTAATTCCGGCGATCCACGGTTTATCGGATGGAATCAGGAATGCCAGGAGCAGGGCGTAGACGGGAAGCCTCGCGCTGCAGGTCATTAACGGAATAACAAAAATAGTCAGCAGGCGTTCCCGCCGGTTGGAAATTGTACGAGTGGCCATCATGGCGGGAATGGCGCACGCGAATCCCGACAGCATCGGCACAAAGGACCGCCCGTTCAATCCGATCTTGGATAACGGCTTATCGATAAGCATGGCCGTGCGTGCCAGGTAACCCGTATCTTCCAGTATGCCCAAAAAGAGGAACAGGATGACGATTTGCGGCAAGAATGTAAAAACCGTTCCGACTCCTTTGATCAGTCCTTGCGATAATAAATTGCCGTACCAAGAGTCGTTGGAAAACAGCGAGCCGGCGGCGTCTGAGAGGCCGCTGAATCCGAAAGATATGAGATCCATGAGAGGTTTAGCCAGCCAAAAAATCGAAGTGAAGACCAATCCCATGGAAACGGCAAAGATCACCATGCCCCAGAACGGATGAAGAAAGAATTTATCTAATTTCAGTGAAAACTCATCCGGCCTGGCGGTGCGAAGATTGAAGAATTCGCGATTAATCTTGTTAATGTCGGTTTTTCCGCTGCGATGCATGATGACTTTTTTTTCAATATCCTCGCTGCCTTGGTACCATTTCGCTACAGAGTCTTCTGTCGGAACCGGCGGCCGGGTGGTGCGGGCGTGTTCCGCAAAAATATTGTACACGAGCTGTTGCTGAACACGGATGACCAATTCGCCTACGCCTTTCCCGTCGCGGGCGTTCACCTTGACAACGGGGCACTGCAAAATGCTCTCCAGTTTTTCAGCTGAAATTTCCAGATCTTTCTTATCGAGCAAATCGTTCATGGTCAGCGCGACGATCACGTCAAATCCGGCATCGATGATTTGCCTGACGAGATAGAGCTGCCTCGAAAGCTGCGATACATCCGCGGTCACGATGACGATGTCGGGATGTTTATACAGGGAGCGGTCAAAGAGCGCATTGATCGAGATCTCTTCGTCCGGAGACTTGGGGTGCAGGCTCGTCACGCCGGGAATATCGAGAATCACAGAATCAAAATCATATTTCGAATGCAATTGTCCCATTGAAAATTCAACGGTCGTTCCGGGATAATTGGAGGTCTTGAAATTGGCGCCGGTTAAGGCATTGAAGAGCGTCGTCTTACCGGAATTGGGCTGACCCATGAGCGTGAGGAGAGGGGTATCCGTATTCTCTTTAGAATTTATCTCGGGAAGATCGTGGCAGGCGGGAACCGGCATTGCATACTTTTCGATTTATATAAAAATACATTCCGCTTCAATTTTCCGCAGAGCGATGATGGTACCGCGCACGGAAACGGCAACGGGCGATTTGAAAAGGGATTTGGCGACGACTGTAATTTCCTGACCGGGTGTGAATCCCAGTTCCATCAATTTAATGCACGGAGAATGAGCGCCCAGATGTTCGCCATTCAGGCTGGAAATGACGGCGCATTCGCCGCGCCTCAAGTCGGCCACCGTTCGCGATTTCTTGGATTGACTCTTCATCGTGCTTCCGGTCATGTTTACATTGAGACAACGTCTCAATAAGTATAAGATAAAGTACCCAAATTTTGCATCTTTGTCAAGGCAATATGGAGGTTGGGATATTTTTTTGATTGACTCGGGAATATTTTTTTACTATATTCATTACAATGAGGGATTAAGGTCCATTAACGGGAGGCATTATGGCTGAATTAGTTCAAGAAGAAGTCCAAAAAGAAGTACCGGAGATCGTTCTTACCGATCGTGCGCTGCAGGAAGTGGCGAATATTATGAAAGAACAAAGCATTCCTGAAAATTTCCGTTTACGCCTGGGTGTGCAGGGCGGCGGATGTTCGGGATTTTCATATTCCCTTGCGTTTGATGAACACGTCACGGAAAACGACATGACGTATGAATTCGAAAACGTCAAAGTGGTCGTGGATTATAAAAGCCTGTTATATCTGAAAGGCGTCAACCTGGATTTTCAGGACGGCCTGAACGGGCGGGGATTTGTATTTGGTAATCCGAATGCGACGAAAACCTGCGGCTGCGGAAGCTCATTCTCCGCGTAATAATAAATTAATAATTTTATTGAAGGCGCTTCCGTTTGCGGAGGCGCCTTTTTTATTTCTTAAAACGGACTTTGGCATTCCGGGCAGATCTTCTGATTCTTCTTCAAGGTATCCACATAATCCGCCGAATATACTTTCCGGCAAGTTTTACAGATAACGCGATGCTCGAAGCAGATCGCTTGCCTCGTCGCGGCGCACTCGAAAGTATGCTCCTCGCATAATTCTTTTTTGCATACACCGCAGAATTTCAAGCAATTCGCACACGTCAATTCTTCGCCCACCGCGCATACATGAGCGTGTTCCTCGCATACCGCGCTTTCGCAGGTGGTGCAACGTGAAACACAATGAGCGCATACGGGGTTTTCACACACGATGCAAGCGGCCGCATGCTGCACATCGGCATACCGCTTTTTGCAGACGGTGCACGTAAACGCGCAGTGACTGCAGCCTATTTTTCCGTCTTCAACCGGAATAATTTTTTCCATGTTGGAATGACAGGACGGGCAGGTTCCGTAGTCCAGTTCTCCGGTGAACGCATCGTACATGATCGACATGGGCATATCCGAATGTGCGGATTGCAGCTTCAGTGTGATCTCGATTTCCGAGCGTTCAATGAGATGATAATTCAACAATTTCAGAATGATCCGTAATTTATGATTTCCGATTTCTTCTTTCAGCTTGTGTTCGTATTCGCGCTCAATGGTCAAACGCCGTTCTTCGTAACTTGGATGATTGCGGTGCAGTTCCTCGGCCTGTGCGGTGTAATAACCCTTGATGCGCGTGATATTCCGATGCAGCCGTTTAAGGATGTCATTTTGTAATGTCTGGCCGTAGGTTTGAGCGCGTTCCGAAGCCGTTTTGAGGCACTCGCGGAAACGCAGTTCCAGATCTTTACGTGTAAGTTCGACCTGGCCTTTGTGATGCAGGGAGACCAGATGATTGCGAATGACGTCCTCCGAATAATACGGCTGCGGGTCAAAAACGGTCCCGTGCCGGTCAATGCCAAGCATGAAGATGTCCTCGGATTTTTCATCGGACAAATAGGTGACCTTGAAATTAAACAATATATCAAGCGTCTTATCCTTTTTGATTTTGATGTTCTTACCGTTCCCGCCTTCGATCTGAATTTTTGCTTCCAGTTCATCTTTCGAAGGGAGATAGCGCTCTTCCAGCCGGCTGACTATTTTGCCGCCCCGGTCCTGCAGATAATTGTAAACAGCGTTCAGCACGTAAGAGCCGTGGGTGACCAGTTCGGAATCTTCGTCCACGTCCTGCGCATCAAAGACGAGAGAGAGCGTTTCCTGGCCGAATAATTTCTGCAGATCTTCCGACAGCGAGACGGACCATTTCTGGGGCCGCTCCGTGACTTTCGATTGATTACTTTGAAAAAAATCTTTTAGAAATGTTTTCATTCGGCACCTAAAAAATAAAGAGAACACCGGAAGGCATTCTCTTGAATCGTGGAAACGATAATCTATGAATGATTATTTCTTACAGCAATCGGGCAATTTTTCGAAAGCTTCGGCATCCCTCTGTTTTCCGTTCGCACCATAGCCCGCCATGACGATGGCATGCTCGATTTCGGCGACTTTGGCGGAAGTCGAAATAAATTCAATCACGGCCAGTTTCGTCTCGGTATTGATATCCGCCGTGGTAACGCCGTTAACCTTCATTACGGCATTCTTGATCGTCCGGGCGCACTCGCCGCAGATCGACGTAGGGATCTTAATTACTGCTGTTTCGGTTTGAACGGATTTGGAGCCGCAGCCGAGAAAGATCACCAGCGAGAGGATCAAAAACTTACTGCGCATATCAGCCTTGTTGATTCGGGGGATTTTTTCGATAGAGCAGGGCCGTCGGGATCAAAACCAAATAGCCGATGCAGACCAGTATCGGGGAGACCGTCAGAGAGAGAGGACCGTAAACGTCTCCGCTGGCCATACAGACGTACCCGATGATGATAATGGCAAGCCCGGCGAAAAATAAATAATAATTCTCAACCGTGAATGGCAGTGAGGACTTTTTGCCCGGCTGCTTTTTTACCTGCGGTTTAGACGTTTTCAGATTGACGGACATGGATGTTCACCTGTTGTTTTTAAGTGGTGCAATATAGAAAATACTTCCTGATTTGTCAAGCAGTATGGATAATAATGTATGGCGGATTCAGAATCTGCGATGCAAAGGTTAACACCGGCCTTTTCGGTCAAAGACTTTTTTAAGACGGCGATGTGACCGCGCCGGCTTCTTCCAGAAGCCTTTCTACCGCGGCTCTGCCCGTTTCGCCAAGATCCAGCGTATACGCATTGACATACAGCTCAATGTGGCTCTGAATGATCGCGTCCTCCATCGCCTGGGCGTGATGTTTGACGTAATCTTTGCTGGACGCGGGATGGTCGAAGGCGAATTGCACGCTGCGCTTCAATATACCGTCGAAGGCCTTCAGGGCGTCCTGCCCAAGTTCTTTCTTAATGACAATCCCGCCCAACGGAATCGGCAAACGGGTTTTTGATTCCCAGAATTCTCCGAGGTCTTCGATTTTTATGAGGCCCTTCGATCGGTAAGTAAAACGGTTTTCATGAATGATCACGCCCGCGTCGATCTCATTTTCAAGCAGCGCGTCCTCGATCTCAGAAAAAACAAATTCACGGCAGTGCAATTTCCGCTTGAGATATAACTGAAGCAGCAGATTGGCCGTTGTATATTTACCCGGAATTCCGATGCGCAGGTCTTCTAAAGTTTCAGGAGCGATCTTATTTTTGGCGATCAATAAGGGCCCGCACTTATTTCCTAATGCGCTTCCTGAGTTTAGCAGGGCGTACCGATCGCGTACGTAGGTGTAGGCATGATAACTGATTTTCGTTATATCCAGTTCTCCGGCGAGGGCGCGCCGGTTTAAGGTTTCAACATCTTCGAGAACGGGTATGAATTCAAGTCCTCCGGTATCCACTTTACGATGGACCAGCGCGTCAAAGATAAAGGTATCGTTGGGGCAGGTGGAGAAACCGACCGTTAATTTCATCTTGATTTAACCTGTTGAATCAACTTCAAGGCAAACTGTTGGATCCGTTCACAGGCCAGAGGAATATTCCAATGGTCCTTGTTCCTGGGCTCGACGTAATTAGAAATCGCCCGGAATTCGAAATAGGGGAGTTCCTCATTTAAGCAGACGTACGCCACGGCGCCGCCTTCCATATTTTCAAAATCCGGCGCAAAATCCCTTTTCATTCGTTCAATGCCGGCAGCATCGCCGTGTACGTTGTGAACCGTCAGGCTTTTACCGGAAAATATTTCATGCAAACCGCCTGTGAAGAATTCGGACGCCGCGTGAGGGTTTCGAAGAACATTGAAGTGAGGTTTTCCACGGGCGCTGAAATGTGTAAACCCCAATGCCTCCAGATCCAGGAAATTCCCGTCCCCGTTGGTAGCGCCCAACTCCGAAAAGACCTCTTCCTCAATGTGAACTGTATCGCCGATCTTTAAATTTGCTAAATAACTTCCGCAGATGCCGATATTCAGAATCAGATCAAATTTAGCGCCGGCCAAAATCTTGGTCATGTGATACACGGTATTGATCATACCGATTCCGGTTGTTAAGACGGAAACGGAGCAATTCTGATAACTGCCGTGCAGCAGACCGGGGCTCACGCGGAGAGGATGGGTTAATTGCGCTGTCAGAATCCCTGATTCAAGCGGCGTGGCTGTAACGATTAAGATTTTCATAAAATAAAGAAACACCTGATTCCCATGAAACAGGTGTTTACATTTTTAATTCATCTATAAATTAGTTCAAAACCGGTAACTTTGCAGCCGCAAGTTGGGAATGAATGATGTCTTCTTCGTCGTAGGCTTTGATCACGTTATAGAGAGCATCGCGCTCGATCGGTTGGCGGCCCGCATCCGCAATCAGTTTTATCAGCTCTGATTCCGTCATGCCGTGCGCGCTGTCCGTGCCCGCCATACTCATGATACGCTCTTCCAGGATCGTACCTTCAATTTCATTCGCGCCGTAACTTAAAGCCATCTGGGCCAAACGCTTGCCGATGACGACCCAATAGGCTTTGATGTTCGGAAAATTATCAAGCATCAGCCTGGATACCGCCACGACTTTTAAATCCTCAAATGCGCTCGTCGGAGGCAATTTTTCGAGGCGATTGTTTTCATGCTGATATTTAAGCGGAATAAACGTATTGAAATGTCCTTTAGCATCCTTGGATTTATCCTGCAAGGTCCGCAGGCGGATTAAATGATCGATACGTTCATCGTAGCGCTCAATATGCCCGTAGAGCATAGTCGCATTGGTGAGCAGACCAAGCTCATGAGCCGTTTCGTGAACGCGAAACCAGCCTTCGGCGGTGGATTTTTCATCGCAAATCTTCTTTCTCACACGGTCCGCAAAAATTTCCGCTCCGCCGCCCGGCATGGCTTCCAATCCGGATGCCATGAGTTTTTCCAATACTTCCCGAATGCTCATGTGGTAATGCTGCGCGTAGTACTCGATCTCGACCGCTGTAAAAGCTTTAATATGAAGATGCGGGGCAATTTCTTTGATCGTTCTCAGCATGTCCGTATAGTAGCTGAAAGGCAGTTGAGGATGAAGCCCGGACGTAATGTGGATCTCCTGAATGCCGTAGGTCAAGCCTTCCCGGATCCGCCGCGCGATGTCTTCCATCGTCATGGTATAGCCGCCTTCTTCGCCCTCACGCCGGTAGAAGGAACAAAACATGCATGAATACTCGCAGACATTGGTCGGATTCAATTGGCGATTGCGGACAAAATAAGAGCGATTGGCGTGCAAACGCTCGCGAACGATATTGGCAATGTAACCAACGGTCGAAAGGTCGCGCGTTTCAAAAAGACGAACGCCGTCCTCAAAAGACAAGCGCTCGCTATCCATGACCTTTTGATAAATCGTATCCAGGCCGCTTTTTTTGATCAGCGTTTTCAGCAGGGCGTGATTGGAAACTGCATTCATAATTTCTTAGTAGTTTGTTTTCCAAAACCCGGTCTGTTTTCAGAAACTGAAGCCGATTGAAATTGAGTTCTATCAATGAATCAAAGTTTCAAAAACTTTTGAAACTTTATTCTGTTGTCAAAATAACGAACCACCGCTTAATTTACAAGAATAAAATGATGGAAGCATGAGTTGATGATCGACCGGAGAAGAGGGCATCGCCTATCTAACCTGCCTTCAGCAATTCTTCGTTTTCAGCGAGCTGCAATTTTTCTATAATATCTTCGAGTTTGCCGCCCATCACGCCTTCCAGGTCATAGATCGTCAGGCCGATGCGGTGATCCGTCAGACGATTTTGAGGAAAATTATACGTGCGGATTTTTTCGCTGCGGTCCCCGGAACCCACCATGGATTTTCTCTTGGATGCAATTTTGGATTCATGTTCCTGCCGGCGCAGTTCGTATATCCTCGACTTAAGTACCTTCATGGCCTTCTCTCGGTTTTTCAATTGCGAACGTTCTTCCTGGCATTGGACGACGATGCCGGTCGGAATATGGGTCATCCGCACGGCGGTTTCAACTTTGTTTACGTTCTGTCCGCCCTTGCCTCCGGAACGGAAAATGTCGATCCGCAGTTCATTCGGGTTGATGACAATCTCTTTGTCTACCTCTTCGATCACCGGCAAAACGGCTACCGTGGCGGCCGATGTGTGGACGCGGCCTTGCGTTTCGGTCTTGGGCACGCGCTGCACGCGGTGTCCGCCGCTCTCGAATTTTAACGTGCCGTATGCGCCGTCACCCTGCACCTCGAAAATAATTTCTTTGAATCCGCCCTGATTGGCTTCGGTCAATTCGATGATCTCCATTTTCCATCGTTTCTTTTCGATGAAGTAGCGGTACATGCCGTACAGATCTCCCGCGAAAATACCCGCTTCATCCCCTCCGGTGCCCGCCCGGATTTCGAGAATGCAGTTGCCAGCGTCGTGAGGATCTTTGGGCACGAGCAGATACTTCAATTCCGATTCCAATGTGTCGCGCCGCGCTTCCAGGCCGCTTAATTCGGATTTTGCCATTTCACGCAAGTCGGCGTCATCGGAATTATGAACAATGTCCTTATTGCCGTCAATGTCTTTGAGCACCTTGAGGTATTCCGTATAGCGCTCGACAATCTCGGCAGCGGCGCTTCGTTCTTTACTGAGGTTTCGAAATAGATTGGGATCGGCCATGGTCTGCGGGCGTGTCAGCAGATCGTTGATCTCGTGGAACCGAATATTTATTCTTTCTAGTTGATCGAGCATTAATCAGTTATCAGTTATCAGTTATCAGTTATCAGTTATCAGTTATCAGTTATCAGTTATCAGTTATCAGTTATCAGTTATCAGTTGTCAGTTATCAGTTGTCAGTTATCAGTTGTCAGTCATCAGTTGTGCGGCGGGAATCCCGTTACACCACTTCTTCAACAGTGCATTCGTGCACGCTCATGGAGCCGCTGACGAGGCCTTCGGCATATTCTTTGAGCAGTTTTTCGCCGAGGGCGGATTTTAAGGCCGCCATAGCTACTTCAATATGAGATGCATCCGGCATTTTTGTCGTGATTCTCTGAAGCCACAGGCCCGGCGTAATCAAGACCTTCGCTAACGGATTTTTATAATATTTTCCGGAAAATCGAATGAGTTCATACGCAATGCCGGCCACCACGGGAATAAACGGCAGATGCAACAGCAGCCGCACCGACAAATGGATCGGTCCGATGAAAGCTATGTACAGACTGTCAATTACGGCAAAGGACAGGATGGAGCAGAGCATCACGAACATCAGGAAACTCGTGCCGCAGCGCGGGTGCGGCGTATCGTATTTCATAGCGTTTTGCGGTATAAGGGCTTCTTTGTTCTCAAACGTGTAAATGGAAACATGCTCTGCGCCGTGAAATTGAAATAACCGATGGATGTCTTTCATTTTACTGATCGAATAAAGATATAACAGAAATATTCCCGTCCGGATTAGACCTGCGGCAAGATTAAACAACCACGCTTCTTTTTCAAGGCTCAAAAAATGTGTGGCAATGAAGAGCGGTCCGACAAAGAAAATCAAAACGCCGAATAGTACGGCTGCCGATACCGTCAACAACAACATGCCGTTTGATCTTTCTTTTTCTTCATTTTTGGGATCGGCGTCCTGCATCATGATATCGGCGGAATATTGTAACGAGCGCGTCCCGATGATCATCATTTCCACGAGTGCGATCGCGCCCCGCAGAACGGGCACGTTCAGCCATTTCCGCTTTTCCAACAGCGATTCGAACGGCTCTGTTTTCACGACGATCTCGCCGTTGGCCCGGCGCACGACGGTCGCAATGGCATGCGGTGCGCGCATCATCACGCCTTCAATCACGGCCTGTCCGCCGACAGTTATAGTTTTTTTTGGATTATGAGCCATGAATTTTCTTGCCGCCGCAGAGACGCTAAGAACGAACAGAACGGTTAGTTGTTTGTTTTTCTAAATCTCGGTGAACTCTGCGGCTTGTTACTACGGTTTAAAAATAAAAAAAGGAATAAGCAGTTTAAGAAAACAGGCCTATTCCTATATGTAAGAAAATAATCTAAGCTTTTTGCTTAGTCTCTTTGTACTTCGCGAATTTCTTGTTGTATTTATCCACACGTCCGGCGGTGTCGATCAGTTTCTGCGTGCCGGTAAAGAACGGGTGACAGCTGGAGCAAATTTCCACTTTGATATCGCCGACGGTCGAGCGCGTCGTAAATGTATTCCCGCAAGAGCACGTAACGTGCGATAGCGGATACGCGGGATGAATGCCATCTTTCATGATCTCTCCTTATCTGTGAGTCAAACTGCAATTGGGAGTATAACGGAACGTAACGCTCATTTATTCCCAAACGACGGCAAATATATAGATTGAGATCCCGAATTGCAAGAAATATTTAGGAATTTTTTTACTCGACCTCATCTCGTTTTTCTCATTTTCCTCACCGCGTCCGGATACTCATTCCTTTCCCGCAAGGGCGCCGGCGTTTCATCATGCTCAAGCCGCTTAGATCGTTGAATCCCAGGTCAATCGCTTCCCTGAGGGCCGGCAAGGCCTGGTCCGGCCGGTTTTACTTCATGCGCAGACACGCGAATAAGTACCGATGTTCGGGATTGGGCCAGTAGCAGGAAGAACGGCGAGTATTTCTTCATTGTATATAAAGTTGTCGAAATTGGTCCCTACCGGTACGGGAGATCCGGAAATTTCATCGGTATCCTCGAAATAACTGCGTAAAGTTACAGGTTGTGAGATCCAATATCAAGACAAGTTTAGTCGTTGATTTCAGGTATTAATTTTTTTATGTTGAACGGGAATTTCCAGACAGTTAAGTCCTGCTATCAGCGGAGCAACGCATGACAAAAGAAGAGCATCAAGCGATGAAGAATTATTTACTTAGTTCTGATTCGGAAACGCTATGGAACGGCGTGATTAGAAATTTCACTTACGCCAATGCCGCAACGTTCCTGGTTTGGGTGGTCTTATTTATTGGAGATCCGGACGGCGCGGTAGGTATTTTTGTATGGCTGAAGGTGCTGATGGTTGCGCTGATCATGACTTTTTCAGGATGGTTGGCGGACCGGCTGTGGTTTCTCTTGATCTCAGAGAAATTTGAAAAACCTTTTTCCTTCACTGCGTTCGCCAGCCGCGCGCCTTTTTTCTTTTTTTTGACGGGATTATTTGTTATTATTCCGTTGCTCTTTTCCGGGCTGATAGCCGCCGACCAGACAGCGAAATACTTTCTGTTATCCGGAACCGCTCAATGTGCAGTTCAAATTCCGCTGCAATGGGTTTTGTTTAATCGGCTGAGAAAATTATCTTTAACCAATTTATGAAAAAGGGGTATAATTGACCAGCATGGTGCACAAAGTTCTTATCATCGGATCCGGTCCCGCCGGTCTTACGGCGGCGTTATACGCATCGCGCGCCGGTCTCAACCCGATTGTGTTCGAAGGTAATCAACCGGGAGGGCAATTGACGATCACGACGGATGTGGAGAATTATCCGGGATTTCCCAAGGGTATTTTAGGTCCGGAGATGATGGAACTGTTTCGCGAGCAAGCCAAGAAATTCGGTGCGGAATGTTTTTTTAAGTCCATTGAGAAGGTCGATTTTTCGCAGCGGCCGTTTAAGGCGGTCGATGATACCGGTGAAGAACATGTAAGCCAGTGCGTCATCATTTCAACCGGCGCATCGGCTAAGTTGTTGGGATTGCCCAAAGAAAAGGAGCTGATGGGCTACGGGATGTCGGCTTGCGCGACGTGTGACGGATTTTTTTTTAAAGGCAAAGATATCATGGTCGTCGGCGGCGGAGATACCGCGATGGAAGAAGCCAATTACTTGACTAAATTTGCATCTCACGTTACGATCGTACACCGGCGGCACGAACTGCGGGCGTCGAAAATCATGCAGGAACGAACTTTCAAAAATGAAAAGATCAAATTCATCTGGGATTCGGAGGTCGTGGATTTGTTGGGGGATCCGGAAACGCATTTAACGGGCGTGAAGTTAAAAAATCTGAAAACGGGAACGGTGACTGAATTGCCAACGCAAGGATTGTTCATGGCGATCGGCCACCGGCCGAATACGGAGATTTTCAAGGGCGTCTTAGAGATGGATGAAAGCGGTTATCTTATTACCCAGGGCAAATCAACCCGGACCAATATCCCCGGAGTCTTTGCGTGCGGTGATGTGCAGGATCACGACTACCGTCAAGCCGTGACGGCGGCGGGCTCGGGCTGCATGGCTGCTATCGATGCCGAAAGATTTTTAGCGCACTTGGACTAAAATGCAGTAGATTGTCCAGTATTCTCATCACATAACTTGGAGATGCCATGATGTTTCATCCCGTTTACAAAAAAATGATTGCGGCCGGAATATGCTGCTGTCTCACCGGCTGCGGCTCAAGCGTTACGATGTTGGGCAATAGCGAATGGCAATCGCAAAAGGACGGCAAAGCCGGGCGCAATGCGACGGTGTTTGTCGCCAATACCGATTTCACCTGTAAAATAGTCAGTTCGACTCCGGATAAATTGATTGTCCGGCAAAACGGAACGAACAGTGAACTTCCAATGGAAGTCGTTTCAAAAATCGAATTTAAACTACCGGGAAAAAGCGGGCACCCGGTCTTAGGCAGTGTCATTGGCGGTGCGGTGGGCGTAGGTGCGGGTTATGCGCTGGGTCATGCGGCCTCGAGCAGTAAAGGCGTAGGGGCGGCATTATTCCATCCGCTTTCCCTGGTATGTATTCTCGGCGGTGCGGTCACCGGCGGTCTCATTGCTTCGGGTTCGGAAAAATCGGAGGAATTCTCTTTCGACAAAACGCTCAAACCGTTTGTGCTGCATCCGGAAGTGGGCTTGGAAATAACTCCATTGGAGATTCGTGCATTTTCTTTATTCGGAGATCTGGAGTCCGATACCGATGAAAAGGTCCTGCAGGTGCAGATATTTCAATTGAGTAGCGGAGCCTTTTTTTTATTGTATGATGTGAGCGCCTCAGGAGCCTATCAGGTTAAATGGCGCGTCGCGGAGGAATCGTATATCAATGCAGAGCGGACGAAAATAAAAAGGAAGTAGATTTGTCTTGCGTCCTTCGGGTTTAGATCAATCCACCGGTGACGTGGACGGATCTATGGCGGAGCAGGTCACTGAAGAAGTAAATTGCACGATGAGTGGGCCCAAGTGGACGGCAAATAACTGATCAAAACGAAAAAAAATTGGGATCCTGAATTTCCCGATGAATGAGTATTCACTGATAGGTTCATCACATTGCCGCGGTTCCCATGCCTCCCATAGAAATCAATTCTTCGACAAAATTATTTGCTCTCATCGGAACTCCCGTCAGGCATTCTTATTCTCCATTCATTCACAATACTGCATTTGAGCAACTGAATCTCAGCGCCTGCTATGTGGCCCTTAATGTTTCTGCGGGTCAACTCGGCGAAGCCGTCCACGGCATGCGCGCCCTGGGATTCGGCGGATTTAACGTGACCGTTCCGCACAAAGAATCGGTGATGGCGCATATGGATGAAATTTCCGAAGAAGCGCAACTGATCGGGTCTGTGAATACGGCCGTCAACGTAAAAGGGAAATGGGTCGGCTACAATACCGATGCGATCGGTTTTGCGCGGTCGGTGGAGAAGGACCGGCATAAATTGAAAAATAAAAAAATATTAATTGTGGGTGCGGGCGGCGGGGCCCGCGCAGTGACGTACGCCTTGATAAAACATTTCGCGGCGACGGACATCGTCATTAGTAATCGTTCAAAGGACCATGCGGCTAAATTGATCCGGGATTTCAATGCACGATTCCCCCGGGCGCGGCTGACGTTCACCCCATTGGAGGCCGTCCGCAGTGAGTTCGGGTTTGTCATTAACGCTACTTCCGCAGGCTTACATTCAAAAGAATCGCTCCTTAAGAAGCCATTTTTCAGTTCTGAAATGGTTGTGTACGATCTGATCTATCATCCCTCCGAGACCCTGTTCTTGAAGTACGCTCGCGAGGCCGGGGCCGCCTGTGCGAACGGGTTGGAAATGCTGTTACTGCAAGCTTCGGCGGCGTTTGAGATTTGGACCGGCAAGAAAATGCCCGAGGATATCATGCGAAAAAAATTGAGCGATCATATCCGTAAAATAAAATAGGACTTTGTTTGCTTTAGCCCCTTCTTCTTTTTATATTTTAGGGTCGGCTCACCAAAGGCGCGCAATGAATTTGTCGGCGGAGGACAAGAAGATCTTACTGGCCATTGCGAAGCAGTCCATCGCAGCGGCGGTGAAACATGTTGCGCGCGCCGGTTTTGGCGCGCCGGATTCATTCTCGGAATCGTTACGTTCGCACGCGGGAGCCTTTGTGACCATTGAAATCGATCGCCATTTGCGCGGGTGCGTAGGGTTTCTCCGGGGCGAACAGGCGCTGGTTCAAACGGTGAGCGAAGCGGCGGTCTCCGCGGCGTTGCACGACACACGCTTTCTACCCCTGTCGGAAGCGGATCTGGACCTTATTGAAATTGAGATTTCCGTTCTGTCTCCGATGCGGCGCATTTACGCCGTGGAAGAAATTAAAACCGGCATCCACGGCTTGCTGTTGGAATCCGGAATGCATCACGGATTGCTTTTACCTCAGGTGGCAAGCGAGTATCAATGGGATTCCAAGACGTTTCTGGAACAGACCTGTATCAAAGCGGGCCTTCCAAAAAAGGCATGGGAGCTGAAGGAAACGGAAATCTATGTTTTTACCGCCGATGTTTTCAATGAATCGAACTATATGCAATGAAAAATGAACAGGCGTCCGTCCGGCAGGCACATTGTCTTTGGATCCTTATCTTTGTTTTTTTGAATTTTCTTCTGCAGCCATTTTCTGCCGGAGCTTCCGCGGGACTTCAGGAAAAAAACCGCGGTGCGCTGGATATATTCTGCACGGCCCCGGCCGTCTACGGCGGAAGCCGCGATGAGACAGAAATCAGCGAACGCATTCAGAAGAAAATAAATTATTTTGCCAATTGCTATGGAAACGCGATCACGGCTCAGGATGAAAAATCATTTAAGGTCCGGTTTCGCATTGTCGTCAGGCCCGCAGGGAGCGTCTCCGAAGTCTCTTTTGTATTTACAGGTACGAAAAACGAACACTTTCTTATGTGTTTGAAAAATATTTTATCCCAGCTGCAATTCAGCCGCGTGTCATACGCCGACGGTAATTGCACGGTAGAACAATCAGTTATTTTCAAAATTATTTAATTCATTTAATTCTAAACGGAGGTTGGAAAGATGAAAACGTTAAAACTGTTTTTAGCGGTGCTGTTCTTTTCCGGCAAACTCTTTTCTCAGGATGTTAACCAGGGCAATATCGAGTATAACAAAGGCAAAGACCTCTATGACAAGAAAGATTATTACGGCGCGGAACCGTATTTCAAAAAGGCCATTCAGATTTATAAGAATGTGGGCGAGCGTAAATACCAGCTGTATACGATGGCGTATTTGTCCGAGACGTATTATTACAGCACCCGCTATGATGATGCTATCAATTTGGATTTTGAATGTCTGTCCTTAGCGACGGAATTAGGGGAAAACAGCAGTATTGTTACAGCAAATAACCGGCTGGGAAGAAATTATTTTTCCAAAGGACAGTACAACCAGGCTCTCACTTATTTTCTCTCGCAATACAATCAAAACAAAGGCACGAGCGACATTGAAGGGCGCAAAATCGATCTTCAATGTTTAATTGATACGTACAAAAACCTCAAAAACACCTCGTCCGCCAATAAATATCAGGCCGAATTAGATGCGCTTACGGGAAATTCATCGGGCCAGTCGTACGGTTCATCCGGCGGCAGCCAGGAAAGCGGCGCTTTCTCCGCCAATTTGGGCGCTACCGTCTCGTATCAGCTGTCGGGCGATTACAATCGCGGCGGCGCGATGTCGCCGGATGGACAGAAATTCGCTATCGGCGGTGCGAGCGGAAATCTGAAAATTTTCAATACCAGCGATGGAAGTCTGCTGAAGACCCTGACAGGCCACAGCAGTTATGTGAACGGATTGGCGTTCAGCGCGGATGGACAAAAATTAGCGAGCGTTTGCAGCGACAAGACATTGAAGATTTGGGATGTGAACGGCGGTTATGTTCTCAAGACCATGACGGGATTTACGACGGATGAAATTGCCGTAGCGTTCAGCCCCGACGGCCGGTACGTTGCCGCAGGCGGATTTGATAAATTGGTAAAAATATATGATGTACAAAGCGGGTCGTTAGTCAGAACGCTAAGTAATTTTACGGGTGATATCTGGAGCCTGCAATTCAGCCCGGACGGGAGAAGTTTACTCAGCGGCGAAGGCAGTGGAAATATTATCGTTTGGAACACGTCGTCATGGACGGAATCGAAGCGCGCCTTTCAGTCGGGATGGATCACGAGCATTCGTTTTACCTCCGACGGCCAGAAAGTGATCTCCACGAGCGAAGGTACGTCGGTTTATGTCTGGAGTTTTCCGGGTATGAGCCAATTGCATTCTGTGAATCACAGCGGCAAGGCATGGATGTCGGCTGTCAGCCCGGATGACCGTTATGTCGTGAGTTCCGGAGCGGATAAAACGGTCAGGGTGTGGGATATTAATTCAGGTTCAAGCATCCAATTATTGGAAGGACATACGGCAACGGTCGGCGTCGTTCTATTCTCTTCGGACGGCCAGAAAATAGTTTCAGCGAGCGATGACAATACGATTCGCATTTGGAATGTGTCGGGGGTCGGCGGACAATCGGCAGGTTCCGGCGGGAGTAACTCGTATGCTTCCTACAGCGGAAGCAATCAGGGAGCTGATTTTTCGGCCGATCTGAGCAGAACCGTTTCATCTGAATTATCCGGCGATTGGACTCGCGCGGGCGCGATGGCTCCGGATGGACAGAAATTTGCAGTAGGTTCCGGTACGGGCACACTGAAAATCTTCAGTACGTATGACGGCAGCGTATTAAAAAGTCTGATCGGACATACGAGCTGGATGAACGGATTAGCGTTCAGTCCCGACGGACAAAAACTCGCGAGCGCAAGCAGCGATAAAAGCGTGCGCGTGTGGAGCGTGAGCGGCGGACATGCTCTGAATACGTTTACCGATTTCACGGATCACGTTCTGGTCGTAGCCTTCAGTCCGGACGGGAGGTATTTAGCCGCATCGGGATATGATAAATATATCAAGATATATGACATGAACAGCGGCTCAGTGTACAAAACCATTTACGGGCACAACACCAGCGTGTGGAGCCTGCAATTTACGGCCGATGGAAGTAACTTATTAAGCGGGGACGCGGACGGAAAAATCAAATTATGGAATACGTCTGCCTGGAGCGAAGAGAAATCGGCATTCCATTCGGGAACCGTTACGAGCATCCAATTTACGTCCGACGGGCAAAAGTTTGTGACGACAAGTTCCGGCAACACCACGAAAATATGGAGCTTTCCCTCCATGGCCGAATTGAACTCGATGAGCCACACGGATAAAGTCTGGATGGCATCGATTTCTCCCGACGATCGCTATGTGGCGACCGCCGGATCGGATAATGTCATTCGAGTCTGGGATTTGAATTCAGGTTCCAGTGTAAAAACAATGTACGGACATTCGGCGCCGGTCGGCGTGATATTATTTTCTACCGACGGGCAGAAATTAGTTTCCGGCAGCGATGACAATACGGTGAGACTCTGGACCGTTTCAGGTGTCGGAAGTAAATCGGCCGGCGGTTATAACAACAATAACTCGTATTCCGGCGGCTCGAAAACTTTAACGGTCGCCAAAGACGGCTCGGGCTCGTACAGCACCATTGCCAGCGCGCTTTCCGCGGCAACGGCCGGTGATATCATTCAGGTCAAGCGCGGAACTTACTATGAAAGCGCGATTTCAATAAGCGCATCGAATATCAAATTGATGGGCGATGGACCGGAAAAATCGATCATAGACGGCGGGGGCAATGCGAACATTTTGGACGTTAAAAATGCGAGCGGCGTGACGATCAGCGGATTTACATTCAAAAACTCAACCGGCACCGCGGGCACGATTCAATTCAATCAATCCAATGTGACGTTTACGAATAACGTCGTGCGCGATAATTCGAATTACGGGATCTACATGTGGGGCAATTCACCGATCGTTTCGAATAATGTATTTTATAATAACTGTGCAGGCCAATATGCGGAAGATGAAGACCCCATTGCGATGAACGGCGCCTCACCGGTTATTAAGAATAATATTTTTTACGCGAATAAAGGCGGCAGCGCGATTGATAACGAAAACAGCTCTTTTCCTACGATCACGTATAATATTATCTATTCCAGCGGACAAACGTTCAAGCGATGTTACGGCGGAACGGGTAATCTCACCGTAGACCCGCTTTTGAATACGACGGACTTTTCGGTACGGACGGGTTCTCCTGCCATCGGCCGCGGCGAGTCGGGGCTGAACATCGGTATTCTGAGCAAGGGAGCATTGTCCGTGAGCGGCGGCTCGGGAAAAGTGGACGCGAATCTTTCAAAAACGTTGTACGGGCATTCCGACAAAGTTCGCGCGATTGATTACAGTTCAGACGGAAAATTTATTGCCAGCGGCGACGCGTCGGGTGCGGTAATATTATGGGATGCAGCGACCGGTACGAAATTACGTACGCTCAAGGGACATACAAGTTGGGTCAACGGCGTCGCCTTCAGTCCGGATGGCAGCATGGTTGCATCCGGCAGCAGTGATCATAATGTGATTGTCTGGGATGTCAGCAGCGGCCGGCAGGTGCGCGTGCTTACGGGCCACACGGATTTGATCGTTCCCGTGCGGTTCAGCCCGAACGGTCAGTTTGTTGCGAGCGGAAGTTTTGACAACACCGTAAAAATTTGGGATGCCCAATCGGGCGCGCTGATAAAGACGCTGACCGGCCACGGATCGAGCCTTTGGGGGATGGCATTCAGTAACGACGGTAATTTATTGGCATCGGGTGATACCGGCGGCGAAATATTCTTATGGAATACGACGACCTGGACGCAGGTTCGCAAAATGAAAAGCGCCGGCACCAGTAACTGGGTTGATGGATTAGTATTCACACAGGATAATAAATATTTATACGCCGGCGGTTATGACAACAATATCGCCGTTTGGGAAGTGGCAACCGGCTCTGCATTGAAAACGCTGTATGGGCACACCGATCACGTATGGGGTGTTTCGATCAGCCCGGACGGAAAAGTTCTCGCGTCGGCGAGCGAAGATCGTACGGTGAAATTATGGGACGTCGGCACCGGTCAGCTGATCAAAACGCTGAGCGACGCCAAAGAACCTGTGTTCAGCGCGGTCTTCAACCAGGACGGTTCTAAACTGGTTGCGTCCAGCGACGATAAGAATGTTTACATGTGGTCCGTGAGCGGCATTGGCGGCGGAGAAAAACAGAGCATTAAACAGGCGGTGAAACTGCTTCCGCCGTATCTGACGGCAACGGCAAGTTTTTCATCACAAGAATTGAAATCCGGACAGAGCGGAAAGATTACACTGACCGTGCGCAATACGGGCAAAGGGCCTGCGCTCGGCGTGAACGGCGTTTTTACGATCACCGAAGGTTCGCTCGGAATGTTCATCGGCAATCCTTCCTACTATATCGGAGACATTCAGCCGGGGGATGTAAAAACGATCACGACGAACGTGGATGCCGACCAGGACGTGATTTCGCAAAAGGTCAGCGTTAAGGTGGAAGCGACGGAACAAAACGGTTTCGGCGCCGATCCTATCATTCTGAATTTTTCGACCCGCGCGCAGGATCCGCCCCTGTTGTCAGTCAATAAGTACGTGTTACGCGACGACGGAAGCGGCCAGAGCCTGGGCAACGGTGACGGTATCATTCAGAAGAAAGAAACCGTTGAGTTAACCGTATTCATTTCTAATTCCGGACAGGGTGCAGCCAACAATGTTAAAATGACGTTGACTGCGACGGATCCCAATATCTTTATTTCGCAAGGTTCTGCGGACTTAGGCGCTATCAATCCCGGTGAGTCGAAAAAAGGCATTTTCGTTTTTGCGGTGAATTCCAATTACAACTCCACGAACGTAAATCTGCCCTTGTCTCTTGACCTTACGGAAAAACGCCCCAAGTTCAATAAGTCTGAAAATCTTGCGCTCACGCTCGGCACGGAATATAAGAAAGAAGTGGTCATCGATGCCGGTTCTACGGGTAAGGAAGACACCCGCTCCTCCCTGAGCACAGGTAATCTCAAAGACCGCGTGGACGAGGCGGTGAAGGAAATGAATATGACGATTAATAAAATGGCGGGATCCATGGGTGATATTGAACTGCCTGCCCGTGAAAATGTCTACGCCGTGGTCATCGGGATCAGCGATTATAAGAACAAAGACGTACCGGCTTTGAGTTTTGCGGTCAATGACGCCTCCAGCATGTTTGCGTTACTTACAAATCCCGTGATCGGCGGCATCCCGAAATCGAACGTAAAATTTCTCGTGGGTAACGACGCCTCCCTGACGGAAATAAAGGTGGCCCTTGGCTGGCTGGTCAACCAGGGTATTGACGATGAAGAGGCAACGCTCATATTTTATTATTCCGGTCACGGAGCTCCCGAACAAGATGCGCAGGGTAATGTAAAAACGGCGTATCTCATTCCGTACGACGGCCAGCCTAAGTTTCTGGCCGAAACGGGCATCGGTATTGATTACATTCAGCAGGAGCTTGGAAAAGTCAAATCAAAAAATGTTTTCGTCGCCATGGATGCGTGTTTTACCGGATCCGGGAGATCGTTTGTGAAGCAAGGGGCGCGCGGCATCAACCTGGTTCCCAAGGATATTATTAAGGACGTTGCACAAGGGCGCGCTTTTTTGACCGCTGCCGCGAACGATCAATCTGCGTTCGACTATCCGGATTACAAACACGGATTATTCACACAATTCGTTCTGGAGGCGCTCTCCGGCAAGGGTGACAGCGATCCGCAAACGGGCAACAACGACGGCTGGGTCACGACCGGCGAAATTTTCAGTTATGCGAAAGACCGGGTTTCGAAAACGGCGCGAAAGCTCGAAAACGTGAAACAGGAACCGCAAATGATCGGAACGGGCGAAATTAAAGTTACCCGCACGTTCCAGAAACAAGGCGGAGCCCTGTCCCTCGAAGACAAGACTTTAAAAATAAAAAAGGCGTTCAATAACGGTGAAATCAATATGAATCAGTATGTCAAGGCTGTCGGCGAAATTAAGAGCGGCAAGGAAAGCCAGACGCTGAAAGATTTTATTTCAGGAAAAATTGATTCGAAAAAATTCAAAGAAAGATATTAGCTGCCGGCATGCAGTATGAAGAAGGCGGTTCCCATGAGCCGCCTTTTTTATTGGCTGAATTATTTTTGAATTTCACCTGTATTTTTGATACATTGACTGCGTTCTCCGGATGACCGGAACCCGGGCGAGTCTCAATCAGATCCAATTAAAAATAATTAAGAGAGTGTTATGGACCATTTCTCATTTTCAAAGCGGACGTTACTGTGGACCGTTTGTTTCTTTTTGAACCTGTCTTTGGTTTCCTCCTGTACTTCGGTGAAACTTTCTTCGCCGAATGAATCGGCCAAGGAATACTATCGCCGGGCCCATTCGCTGGAGAAACATCTGCAGTGGGGGAAAGCGGCCGATGCCTATAAACAGGCTCTGCGTGAAGACCGGTTTTTTTTCGAAGCTTACGTCGGATTGGGGCGCATTTACGAACAACAGGGTAAATTTCGAAGGGCATCGGATAATTATTCCCGCGCTCTGGCCATTGAGAAGACCGAGACTGCGCTGTACCTTCCTTACGGTAAAATGCTGTTCAACTTAGAGCGCTACGGAGAATCGTATGAGGCCCTCCAAAAATATCACGTTGCATTTCCCCGCGATCCCGACGGACTCGAGTGGCTGGCAGAATCCGCCCGCGCCGTGCACGATCCGTCGGCGGAAGGATACTATATTCAATTGACGGGGCTTGATTCAGCGGATGCCGGCGCTTGGCGATCGCTGGCGCATTTCTATTACGACGAAAAGCAATTTGCCAAAGCTATCCCGATATACGATAAAATATTCAAGTCGCAAGAATTCCGGGAGGCGCAGGCGTATTTTGAGTTCGGCGATTGTCTTTCAAGAATGAGACTGTGGGCCTCTGCCAAAACCCAACTGGAAAAGTCCGTACAGCTCAACAGCAAGACCAATCCGGCCAAAGATTATTTGGAGATCGTTAAGCAGATCGTGGAGAGTAAATTTAATGAGAGTGCATTTGAAAGTTATTTGGAAGCGAAGGATCAGCTCGACGTCATTGCATCCGCGATGAATAAACGCACCGCCTATGACGGGATTCTGAAAAATCTTAATCTCGCCGTTACGCTGGAGCCTGAATTCACGCTGGCCTATCAGGAATTGGCCCATGTGAATTTTACACTGGGACATGAGGACGCCGCGCTGAAAGGTTATGAAAAACTCATTGCGTCTGGCAGAGCCGAAGCCTTTGATTATACCAACACGGCCTTTATTCACTTCCGGAAGGATGATCTGACGAAGGCGAAGGCGTATTATCAGGAGTCGCTGAGAAAGAATCCCCAGCAGCCGCGCGTGCAGAGCTATTTAAAAATCGTTGAAAAAATCATGGACGGAAGGATCAACAGGCAAGCGTACCGATTCTACGACGAGGGCGTGAATGCCGTGTCCGCCGATTCATCCGAATTTTACTTACATAAAGCGATCGGCATGGATTCCGCCTACACCGAAGCGCATTTGCAGCTGGGTTTGACGCTCATGCGTCACGGCAAGCAGAAGCAGGCAGAATCCGCCTTTTTGAACGGCTTGAACTATGCTTCCGAGCCCGGGGTCCGGAGCCTTTTTCATTTCAATTTGGGATTAACTTACTCGCAACTGGATCTGCACGATAAAGCCATTGCACAATTCCAAAAAACGCTCGCGCTGGATTCTTCAGACTCCGACGCGCTGAATAATCTGGCAAAGGTCTATGCCGATAAATCGGATCTCATGGATGCCGTAAGAACGTATGACAGGTTAGTTCAAAGCGATCCGGATTTTTTCCTGCCAAGCCTTGAAGACTTGCAAAACCACGGCCTGGAGGGTGCGGCGACCGCGCTGGGCGACAAGCATTTCAGGTTTGACGATTCGCTCATCATCGGCCAAACGCATACGTATGTGCTGCAGGTAAAATCCAGGAAAGACGCGCTGGTGGGCGCCGATGCCAACGGGGACGATTCCAGGGAACTGACCCTCACCTTTCGTGAGCAGGTGCAGGATATTACGGAATACGGCGTAACGGAGTTGGCATTGGATATTCTGTCGGTAGAAGGATATGCGCTGACCGCCAAAGAGAAAAGTTTTGTCGGACAGCGCTTCTATCTTCGTATGTCGGATGTATTCGGACTCACCAACGTATATGGATTGATGGAAAGCGATCCGCATTCGCTCCCGCGCTTTGTCATTGCCGTGCTGGAAGATCTGCACGGTGCGTATTTGCGCAAAACCGTTACGGACGGTGAGATGTGGCGTTCCAATCAGTACGTCTTTAAGCTTGGCTCCGTTGAGTCCGTCACGGAACTTGAGGACGTCACC
>CAZLWA010000024.1:0-25534 GCA_964563165.1 uncultured Bacteroidota bacterium
ATTGCCATCTTCTTCATCTCCCATTATTCATTACTCATTATTCATTATTCATTGTTAACTGCCCCGATAGGTGGAATACCCGAACGGGCTCAGGAGCAGCGGAACGTGGTAATGCCCGGAGGTTTCCTGAATTTCAAACGCGATCGATACGTACGGATAAAAATTTTTCATGTTCGTTTTCTGAAAATACGGCGCCGTTTGAAGCGTCAGGCGGTAAACGCCTTTGGATATATCATAATTTTCCGGGAGCAGATCGTCAATGCGTCCGTCGGCATTCGTCATACCTCTTCCAATCTCCTTCCAAGAACCGGATTCCAAAAACTCCAGCGTTGTGGAAATTCCGGCGGCAGGTTTTCCCTGCGCCGTGTCTAAAACGTGCGTAGTGATCGGGCTTTTCATGCTCTTCCTTTGTTGCCGTCATCCTGAGCTAAGGGAAGGATCCCATGCCGCACATTCGCTTCGTTTAGAATGACGATCTTTGTGTTGATAGAATCTAATATCTTATTTATTGCGCCGCGCTTTCATTATTTTCACAAATGAGCGCGTGCGTATTTCTTCTAACGTCAATCCCGTTGCTTTAACTTCGTCTTCTGTAATGGCTCCGCAATTCATTCCGCGCAAAAAATAATTAAGTAAGCCCTGCCCGGTCGCCGCATCGTCAAAAACATCGCCGACCAATGTCGCTTGCGCCGCTTTATCCATAAATGCTTTTAAACGTTTCGATGCAGCGTCCAATCCTTCCATGAAAAACAAATACACCGCCGCATACCGGACTGGCAATTGCGCGGGATGAAGATCCCAGCCCTGATAATATCCGTGTTTTAAAGAATGCATGATGTGGCCGAACCCCAATCGCCAGGCTGCGTGAACGCCATCCCGGTTGTCGTCTTCTTGCTGGGCCGACAATTTTCCGTTTTTCCCCGCGCGATGAGGGCCGACGGGCATTACGTTCGTGGCGCCGTCGGACAGCCAGATCCCGGTTCCGGTCAACGCCACTTTCATCATATGGCGCGCAAAATCACAGACCGGATGGTCCATGGTTTGATAAGCGGCGGTGATACTCGAAGACGCCGTATAATCGTACACGCCGAAATGCGCAGCGGTACATCGTCCTTCGGACGGCGCCACGATGAGCGGCAGCATGGACTCACCGCGCGAATTGATGATCGCCTGAGTGGTCTCTACCATGACTTCAAACTTGAGTGCACCGGGCGAAAGATCTAATTTCGACTCAAGGATCTTAAACAATTCGACCAATGCGGTGACCTGCTGCGGGATCGTGATCTTAGGAAGCGTGATCACAAAATTATTCGGAAGTTTTCCGTGCGTTTTTTCAACAAGCGCCGTAAGAAAAATATCCAGAGTGCGAATGCTGCGTATTTTTAATTCTTCCGTGAACGGCTTGATCCGGATGCCGATAAAGGGCGGAAGTATATTTTCTTTCATGCCGCGGGCTACTTCCTGCGCATTGCGTTGGGCATCGCGGTCTTCTTCGGCGTCCGGGCGGTTGCCGTAGCCGTCTTCAAAATCTATGCGGAAATCTTCAACGGGTTCGGACTTTAATTTATGAATTACGCGGTTGTATATCGTACTGGCCAGCCACGCCGGATAATTCTTCCTCCGAACTTTTTCTGAATTTTCCTTCAATTTATTTTTGAGCGATTTAATATCTTTCGATTTGGGCAATTCGCCGTGTCCAGGAAGTTCAAGCGCTTTCGCAAAGGATATAAAATCGGGAGCATACTCTTCCAATGACTTCTGCGCTAGAAACCCCAGCTTCTTCGCCGAATCGGCTTTGAACAACTGCGCTCCGCCGTACACCGTTTGCACCGGCTGACGGTCAGGCAGATCGCCGGTGTAGAATTGATTGAATTCTTCATTGGCCTGGGTCAGCTTAGACCACACGTCATGAATCAGCGCATCGTTGAAAGTGATTTTCATTTTTTGATCTCCTTATCAGCGTAGTAATTTTTCCAGCCGAATGTGGGTTATCTTGTTTTGTTCCGCTGCGGCAATCTTGATTTCCGCAGTGGCGTCGTTCTTCATACGCCCCTGCAGTATCGCGAGCATCTCGTCCGCGCTTTTTCCCGTCGCGCAAACGATAAAGATATATCCGAATTTTTGTTCGTATGATCTATTACCTTCCACCAATCCGGTCAGAATCTCATCCGGAGCGGAATTTACGCCGGATTGCTCTCCTTCTGCCCACTCCTTGGTTCCTGCAAATCTTGTACGCAAACTGCCGATGTCGCCGATCTTGGGATGATGCGAAAACGCTTCGAGCCAATCTCCGCGGGAAAGCGTGTTCCAGATCTCACCCGACCTGCGGAACAACTCTTCTTTATTCTTAAATGGCCTCCGGGCGGTCATCGCTTCCGCCCAGCGGTTTGAACCGCAGCAGCGAAGAAATTCTTCTTTGACGGTTTGCGGAGCTGCTTTATTGATTTGATCTAAAGTCATAAAGTTGACACGTCATTCCTGAGCCAGCGAAAGATCAATAACCGTCATCCTGAGCGAGCGAAGCGAGTCGAAGGATGACTCACTTTATTTGTGATTTTCTCTTCAATTTGTCTTTGGTCTTAGTAGATCGCGAAAGTTCATGAATCAACTTGAAATCATCGTGAATCAATGCCTCCTTCTTTCTTTTTACCCAACCTTTAATTTTCCGTTCGACAACAATTGCCTCGCGAGGATCCGAAAATTCTTGTAACCAAACGAGTTTTACCGGCCGACGAATTGCCGTGTAACCTTGAAAAGTGCCGCTTTTATGTTGATATATCCTTTGTTCCAAATTGGTCGTGCAGCCTGTATAATACGAACCATCCGCACATTCCAAGATATATACCCAGCTTGATTTCATTTAATTAATCGCACTTCGACTCGTTCCGATTTCATCGGAACTCGCTCAGTGTGACGTGATCGTACCCCACACTCTCAATCGGCTTACACCGCCATCCGGGAAAATATTCAGCCGCACATGCGTGCACGGACCGATTCCTTTTAATTCTTTTTCAAAAAAGTGTCTCGTGTCGGCCTGAAGTTTTGTCTCGGCTAAAATTTCTTTCCATGTAACTTCCGTCCACGTGAGTATATCAATGTTTTTGTCGGGCTCGTGGCAGCCATCCATCGAACAGCGATCGGGAAAATTACCCTTGAAGTGATTCGTGTCCACTTCGATCTTCTTAATGCTTCCCTCGCGGCCAAGTTTGACAATGACCCAATCCGATCCGGCCCCGCGCCGGCGTTTTGTTTCCCAGCCGTCCCCCATGTTATCCGCCCGGCCGGGCATGATCAGATTATTCATCGAACTGAAAAACATATCGCTGCAAGCAACGGCTAACCCTCCGTTCTCAACGGCCGCCAGATCGGCGAGCGCCCCTTGTTTGAATTTGCTCCAATCGGGAATGGGCGCTCCGTAAATTCTCAACCGCGCAACGCCTCCGTCGGGATAAATATTTAACCGGATATGCGTCCATGATTCCGAATTCATGACGGCAAATAAATTCTGAGATCCCGCATTCAGAGGCGATTTCGAAAGAATTTCCGTCCAATGAATTTCTTCGCCTGTCAGCGTTTCGGCCGGAATGTTTGGATCGATACGGCACGCTTCGATCGATCCGTACGGCGGATGATTGCCGAGAAAAAAATTCGTGTCGATATCCACGCCTTTGATCACGCCGGGAATCCCGAGCTGAATGATACACCAATCGAATCCGGGCTCGCGTTTTCTGCGGCTCTCCCAGCCGTCCATCCACTTTCCGCGATCCGTATATTTATCCGGCAGAAAAATTCCGCGCCCGGGTTTGAGCAAATTTTCCTTCCCGGCGAAAAATTCATCGCTGGCTGCTAGTGCTTTTCCACCAACCCGATCGGACGCGAGATCGACGAGACCCGCGAAGGATGCGGTATTCGTTTGTGCTGACATGGTATTTCCTTTTTTAGAATTCAGAAGTCAGGAGACAGAATCCAGAATGGTTGAGTAATAAGCTTCGAGCAATTTACTAACTTTTGCCAATAGTGACAATATTTTGGGTTATCATATCCTAAATCCGTTGATAAATAATATAAGTTACATTCTTAGGCTGATCGCTGATTGCTGATCGCTGATTGCTGATCGCTGATTGCTGATCGCTGATTGCTTGCTGATCGCTGAATTCTCTAACACGGAATCAATTCTTTCCTTAACAACACCCTTCCTTGAGGCTTTTTGTTAAATTTTCCGTCTTCGAATATTTTCAGACCTCTCAAATAGGTCTTTTCAACTTTTCCGAAAAGGGTCCTGCCTACATACGGTGTAACCTTGTGCCGGTGAAAAATGCCCGCCGGCTCAACAACAAAACTTTCTTCCGGATTCCATACCACCAGATCCGCATCGTAACCGCGTGCAATTTTTCCTTTTCTTCCATTCAACCCCGCAAATTCGGCCGGTCTTTCGCTCATCCAGGCTGAAACGGCATCTATCGAGAACCCGCGCTTTCTGGCTTCCGTCCAGACGACCGACAAGCCGAATTGCAGCGAGGAAATGCCGCCCCAGGCTTTCATGAAATCGCCTTCTTCGGGCAATTTCATTTCCGGCGGACAGGGGGAATGATCGGAAACAACAAAATCAATGATCCCCTCTTTCAACCCCGCCCAGAGCTGTTCACGATTCTCACTCTCACGGATCGGCGGCGCGCATTTGAATCGTGTGTCGCCGTCAGGAATTTCTTCGGATGAAAAAAACAAATAATGGGGACACGTTTCTACCGTGATGGGTAACCCCGCCGAGCGCGCTTCCCGTAACGGGGCCAGCGCCTCCGACGAGACCAAATGAACAATATGAACTTTGCATTGGAACTCTCTGCAAAGCCTGATCAGCAAATCAATCGCATCATTCTCCCATTGCTTCGGACGCGACGCGAGGTAATCCGTATATTTTTTCGAATGATTCAGCTGGCGAGGAATTTCGGGATTACCGTTCAATTCCGCGTGCACGAGTAAAGGGACCTGTGTTTTAGCTATCGCCGGCAAAACCTGCCGCAGATCCGATTCGGCGACATTTGGAAATTCATCAATGCCCGAATGGATCATGAACGCTTTCACTCCGAGAGCGCCTGCGTTAACCAACTTCGCGATCTCTTTGGCGTTACCCGGAATTAGACCGGCATAAAATCCGCAATCCACGTACAATTTCCCTTCAGCGGCCGAAATCTTTTCCTGCAGTGCTTTACTATTTGTTGTCACCGGGGACGAATTCAAGGGCATATCCACTAACGTCGTGACGCCTCCGGCCGCGGCGGCTTTGGTCGCGGTTTCAAATCCTTCCCATTCCGTTCGGCCGGGCTCATTGATATGGACGTGCGTGTCCACCAAACCGGGCATGACCGCCGAGTTGCCGACATCCACTACGTGAATATTCTTCGGAATTTCTGTTCGCCCGACGACATCGACGATCATCTCGCCTTTGATAATAACCGCGGCATCCCGAAAGCCCTGACTGGTTAAGACTCTCCGGCTGCTGATAATTAGATCACTCATTCAGAAGTGCTTTGATTTTGGTCATCAGGATATCCACGCCGACTTTATTCTCGATGCCGTGCGGGATAATAATATCGGCATGGCGCTTGGACGGTTCGACAAATTGCAGGTGCATCGGACGAACAAATTTTTCGTATTGCGCGATAACCGAATCGAACGTGCGTGCGCGCTCTTTCACGTCGCGTGTGATCCGGCGAATAAAACGTATGTCCGCATCCGTGTCAATATACACCTTAATATCCATCATATCGCGCAGGCGCTCATTCTCCAGAATTAAAATGCCTTCGAGAATGATAATTTTGTGCGGATCAATACGCTGCGTTTCTTGGGTCCGGGAGTGAGTCTTATGTTCGTAGATAGGAATTTCGATCCGTTCGCCGTCCACCGCTTTTCTTAAATGCGCAATTAGTAATTCGTTGTCAAACGCGTCCGGATGGTCGAAGTTGACGTGCTGACGGTCGTGTACCGGCAAATGTTCCAGCGCTTTGTAATAAGAATCCTGCGCGATGATAACCACGTCCTGCGTGCCGCCGAGTACTTCAAACACATGATGTGCCACGGAAGTCTTACCCGATGCGGTTCCGCCGGCAATGCCGATCAGAATGTTTTTTTTGTTCATAGGCTATATAGCTTACATTTTCCTTTGATGGAATTAGGCAGATGAATGATTTCCTTATCTTAACAGCACTATTTCTATTTTCTGTATTCCGTGATCCACTTTTGCAAGAGACAATTACTCTCGCCTATTTGCGTTCCTCTTAATCCACTCCTCGATCACAACAACAACTGAATTCAAATTTCGCTTTATTTCTATATCATCGAATCGCAGAAATTTTAAACCAAGAGCTTCCGGTTCCCCTTGTTCTTTACCGATCTTTTTCATAAGCCCCTTCATTACCGTGACTGCAGCCGTCGATCTCGATCACCAATTGCAATTTACTGCAATAAAAATCAACAATGTAATTTTTTATCGGCTTTTGACGAGCAAATTGACAGCCGAGAATTTGACGGGCACGAAGTCTTCTCCAGAGAAGAACTTCAGATAGAGTGCTTTGATTGCGTAATTTTCCGGACAGTTTTTTTAATTCAGGATCATAGTAAATCTTCACGACAACCCTCTAACCCCCTTTGCTAAGGGGGAATTAATTACACTTTCCGATGAAGACTTGATTTGCTGTTTCAATTTCTCAATGGAAAGTAAAATGACTTCGTTGGTCGCGGGCAAAGAAAAATCCGGCTCGATTTTGTGATCCGCGACGGCAGAGACTGCATCCTTAATGGCCAGCCAACAGGACAGCGCGAGCATCAGCGGCGGCTCGGCGACGGCTTTGCTGGAATGAATCGTGTGCAGATTCGGAACATTCTGCAATAATTCCGTTCGAAAATCTTTCGGAATATCCTGCACGTTGGGAATTTTATACGTGTCCGGCGAATGATTGAGTAAATTTCCCTTCGAATCCCACTTGCATTCCTCCGTCGTGCACCAGCCGACACCTTGAATGTATCCGCCTTCCACCTGCCCGATATCGATCGGCCGATTGATGGAATCGCCGACGTCATGCAAAATATCCGTTCTTAAAATTTCATTCCTCCCGGTCAGCGTATCGATCTGCACCTCCGTGACGCACATGCCGAATGAAAAATAATGAAACGGGCGCCCCTGCCCTTTTTCACGATCAAAATGAACGTCCGGCGTCCTGTAAAATCCTGTCGAAGACAGACTCACTTGCCGTAATACGGCGGTGGGCATCAACTCGGCAAATGCGATCTTCCTGTCCGGAAATACCGTATCAAAAACAAGATCGTTCTTAAAAGCAATGTCATCCGATGCGGTTTTCACATTCGGATTTTTTTCATTGAATAGATCGGCGGCGAGTCCGGACAATCTCAATTTCAATTGGTCGATCGCATTTTTAACCGCCATTCCGTTCAGATCGGTCCCGGCCGATGCCGCGGTAGCCGAGGTGTTCGGTACCTTTGACGTGTTCGTTGCATTGACTTTCACACGCTCTGTGCCGATGCCCAGTTCCTTTGAGGCAATTTGCTGAATTTTTGTATGAAGGCCTTGCCCCATTTCCGTTCCGCCGTGATTTACCAGGACGGTTCCGTCTTTATAAATATTCACGAGCGCACCGGCTTGATTTAAGAATGAAGTAGTAAACGAAATCCCGAATTTTACCGGTGTGATCGCCATTCCTCTTTTGTAAAATTCATTTTGTGAATTGAAAGTATCAATTTCCTTCCGCCTGCCTTCATACCCGGATGAGTTCATGAGTTGTTCGTAGAGCATAAACAGCCGGTTGTTCTCTACGGTCTCGCCGTAAGGCGTAACGTTATTGGAATTCAATCCGTAAAAATTCTTGAAACGAATTTCCGCCGCGTCTCTTTTAAGATGGCGCGCGATGCGGTCTATGATTGCTTCGATCACGGCCATGCCTTGCGGCCCGCCGAATCCGCGGAAAGCGGTGTTGGACGGCAAATTAGTTTTCCACACGCGGCCGATGATCTGCATATTCGGGATCCAATACGCGTTATCCGAATGGAGCATTGCACGTTCCAGGATGGCAAACGACAGATCCGTCGCCGCACCGCCGTCGGAATTGAGTTCGCATTTCACCGCCCGGATCATACCTTCGTTGTCAAAACCGGCTTCATACGTACTCAAAAAACGGTGACGCTTGCCCGTCATGATCTGATCGTCATCGCGGAAAAGTCTGATTTTCACCGGCCGTTTTGTATGTTGGCACAACAACGCCGCCCATGCCGCCGTGTGATTGCCCTGCGTTTCCTTGCCGCCAAATGCGCCGCCCATTCTGCGAACTTCCACGACCACTTCATTTTTCGGAAGTCCTAAAACTTCCGCAACGATCGCCTGGGTCTCCGACGGATGCTGCGTGGAACTGTAAACAAATATCTCTTTGTCTTCACCAGGCATGCACAGGCAGCTCTGCGTTTCCAAATACCAGTGTTCCTGTGCGCCCGTACGTAATTCACCTTGAAGGGTAAACAAAGAATTCTTTAATGCATGGTCGGCATCGCCGCGTTCAATTTTTCGGATCGGCCCGAGCAAATTATTTTTCCGGATCGCCGTTTCAATATCGAGTATCGGCTCCATCGGCTCGTAGCCGACGGTAATTAATTTTTCCGCCCGGAGGGCAATGTCTTCATTCTCCGCGGCGATCAGGAACATCGCCTGCCCGATGAATGTCACCTCATTGATCGCGAGACACAGTTCGTCATGCACGACCGGCCCCATTTGATTTTGACCGGGAATATCTTCATGACAAAGGATGGCGTGAACGCCCGGAACTGTCTTTGCTTGGCTCAGGTCAAACGATCTGATTTTCGCATACGCATGCGGCGAATACACGACACGTCCCGTGAGTAATCGCTCGTCTACCAGAATATCATCCACGTAAACCGATTGGCCGGTGACGTGCTTTATGGCGCTGTCGTGGAGAATAGAATCGTTCATAGTCAACAGTGAGTAGTGAATAGTGAACAGTAGAAATTATTTGTTTCTCACTCTTCTTGTCGTTCTTAATATTGAGAATAACATCTTACAGATCTCTTGACAATCTTTGTTGATCGAATCAAACGAGTTTACGTTGATATAGCTGGTTTCTTTCAGAAGCTCCAGCCAATATTCGGTCTCTTTTGCTTCCTTAAATGCAATTGAAACTTTTTGAGAAAATTCAGCTTTCGAAATCGCAGCATTAGCCTCGGAGAGATTTGCTCCGATCGAGGTGCCACTTTTGAGTATTTGCTTTGAAAGAACATATTCTTTTTTTTCGATTAGAAATTTATAGAGATTGACAATACGAACAGCAAATTTAAATGACTTGTTGTAGACAATACTCGCTGCCATAGAATTACCCCCCACTTCACTATCGGCTACTCACTGCTCACTACTCACTGCTCACTATTCCATTACTCCATCGATCCATTAATCCATTACTCCGCCAATCCATTGCTCAGCAATCCAATACTCCAATCATCCAGCAATCCATTCATCCATCAATCCAAGTCTATCGTATCATTCCAAAACTTCATCAACAAATTTCTTGCCGCGATTCTTCGAAATTCCTCTCCCGAACGTGCGTCGGAAATCGGCCGAAATTCCAAATCGATCAAAGGCATCGCCGCTTCCACGGTTTCGCGATCCCAGGTTTTGTTGATCAGAAATTGTTCGGTTCTTTGAGCATGCCTGGTTACGTCTGCCATTCCGCCATAAAGCAGTTTGATGTCCTTTACTTCCCCGCGACCGTTCAATTCTAAACGGAATGCTCCGCTCACGGTTGAAATATCCAGGTCTTTACGCTTTGAAACTTTGTATGATTTGACCAGCGCCCCGTCGGTTAATTTCGGGATCTTTACTGCGGTGATAATTTCATCCTGTGTCCGGACAGTCTGACGATAGCCTTTGACAAAAACATCGATATCGACTTTTCGTTTTCCGTGTATGCTCTCCAAAATGACCTTCGCCTGATAGGCCATCAGGACCGGAAGCATATCGCCGATCGGAGAAGCCGTTCCCAGATTACCGCCGAAGGTCGCGAGATTCCGGATCTGCGGCGAACCGAAAACGGAAAGCATGGCGTATAGAGCGGGAAAATTGATTTTTGAAATTTGTAAAACTAGATTCAGATTGACCCCCGCACCGATAACAACTCTTTCATCGTTTTCAATAATTTCCTTGAGTTCGGAAATATTGGACAGGTCAATGATTTCCTCCGGCAACTCGTGTCTTTTCGTAACACGCAACGCCACATCGGTCGCGCCTGAAATTAACAGGGCTTTCGGATGTTCGGCTTTGAGTATCATGGCCTCAGACAAATTCAAAGGGCGAAAATATTTTTGTGTGGAAGTGCGAATGGCGAGGGAG
The DNA here is from genome assembly GCA_964563165.1 of uncultured Bacteroidota bacterium. Taxonomy (GTDB): domain Bacteria; phylum CLD3; class CLD3; order SB21; family SB21; genus CAZLWA01. The sequence continues at coordinate 10,403 of CAZLWA010000024.1, forward strand.
CGGTTCGGAATGGACCTCAGTTTTTCAAGCGTTCCGGCTTCTTCATCCGTAAACCGGTCCAGCCCTTTATGCACACAGGCGTGTGCCGCCGCTTCGACGATGGGTTTATAACCGGTGCAGCGGCAAAGATTGCCGGTGAGACCGTCATCAATGATTTCTCTCGAAGGGCGATCATGATTCTTGTACAGCGCAAAAAGCGACATGATAATTCCGGGCGTGCAGTACCCGCACTGCGCGCCGTTACACTCGACCATGGCTTCCTGAACGGGATGCAATCCGCAATGCGAATCGCTCAGATCCTCGACCGTGATCAATTGTTTCCCGTGGATCATGGGCAAGAAAACCAAACAGGAGTCGATCGGCGTGTACTGCATTTTTCCGTTGGCATCCGGTTCCGCGATCACCACCGTACACGCGCCGCAATCGCCCTCCGCGCAGCCTTCTTTGGTGCCTTTGTGATCGGGCAAACCCCGGAGATAATTCAGAATGGTAGTTGTTGGACGAAGATTTTTCTCACGATTAAAATCTAATTCGACGATCTTTCCATCCAATACAAATGAGACACTCGATGAGTTCATTATTCATTGTTCATTATTCATAAGCTCACATTTATCACTACAAACAAAACGTAACATATTTCATATTATTTTTTATTAGGTCCATCCTTCAGGCTAAAACGCATTTTTCATTTTGGCTCAATGAGTAATTTACCCGTATTGTCAATCGAACCCCATTTACCATCCCAAACGCGTTTTCGGAGCCTTGTTGTTCCGAGCCCATAGTGTCGTCCCCCAACATTAACAGAGGCCACCCCTTTCGAATTAAACCATCCATGTCCGGCGAATTCCGGCTGCAAAATTATCTGACTTAATGTATCCATTAAGCCCCAGAGGCCTGGTTTACTATAATTGTCACCTGTCATATTGAACCATATGAATCCGGTCGTATCGTAATCCAGGATAGCATATTTGAATTCCGTAACCGCTCTTCCTGTCCTGTCTATTAGACCCCACTTGCCATTTTTTTTGGCAGACGCGTATTTTGAAAAAAAAGGCTCCACTGCTTGAAACGAATTTTCAATAGCAATCCTTCCGGATATGTCGATATAAACCCAATCTTGATCGCGAGCGACAGCGCCTAATCCATTATAGAAGTCTTTAGCTCCCCGGAATTGGGGTTTAATAGCAAATTGGCCGGACGTGTTTATATAGCCCCATTTATCATCTAATTTGACAGCCGCTAGACCTTCCGAAAAATCTCTTTGATCATCCCACTGCGGTTCGATCAGGACAACCCCGTGGACGTTCATGAGTCCCCACTTACAGCCATTACAGAGTTTGGATTCCTCGCGAAATATCATGTCCCCTGACAAAAGCCATGCTAGCGAATCCAGAATCGATCTGGCTGCCTTCCATTCGTGCTCCGGCTTGATCAGCAATTGACCGGTTGTATCAACAAATCCAAGTAACTGATTTTTCAGGACAGTGTAAGCTAGTGTATCGGAAGTCGTTTTGCCTAAGGAATCCAGGCCCCAAGGTACCCAGGGGTCAACGCGATCAAATTGCGGCTTTAGAATGACATTACCCAACCGGTCTTTAAAACCCCATTTTTTATGCTCCTTGAATGGGTACACATAATCACTTTTTGGAGCACAACTGGAGAGCATGGTTGCGCTTGCCATGATTAACAATGTTCTTATTATCATTATAACCTCCGTTGCCGCACCGCGCCGATCAAAAGCAAAAAGCCGACGATGGAATTCTATTTCTCCTGGTCATGCCAACAAAACACTTTCGTGAGATTGGGCAAAACTTAAATACGTTCATCAGTACAACAAACAAAGCTAACCTATTTCATACTATTTTTCATTAGGTCCGTCCTTCAGGCTAAAACTCATTTTTCAAATCTAATCACTTTACCTGTTTTGTCAATCAAACCCCATTTGCCATTGTCTGTTGGCCAGCCAGATTCATCGCACTCACCAATGTAAACCTCAGCATTATCAGGTTCTTTCTCGGCGTAAAAATGCCATGCATCATCGTTAAAGTCATTACAAAAGTCAAATTTGGGTTCAATAATGAACTTTCCACTTCGGTCAATTAAGCCCCATTTTCCACCAACCGGGTCGAACGGACTGTTTTCCCCTCTGTGTCCGCCAATATTTACCAGAGCAACATTACCACTAAAATCACGAAAAAAGTCAAATTTCGGTTCAATAATTAGTTTTCCTGAACAATTAATAATGCCCCATTTCCCGCCAACTACGCCATCTGCTCCTTGTTCCCCGCCATTATTTACCAGAGCAAGGCTATCATTGGCACCTAAAAATCGAAAAAAGTCAAATTGCGGTTCAATAATTATCTTGCCTGAGGTACTGATGATGCCCCATTTCCCGCCAACTATGCTAAAGGTACTTTGATGCCCGCCCATGTTTATCCGGGCAACTCTATGACCGCTAAAGACACTGTTCCGATCAAATTCAGGAATAAAATCGAATTTCGGCTCAATTAAGAACTCTCCCCTTCGATCGATAAGTCCCCATTTTCCATGCGTCTTAATAAAACAGTATCCGGTATCGATCATACCCCATTGGTCATTGAATCTAAACTCTGCCGCACTTGTGGTAGAATACGCTATTTCTTCTTCGAACTTGGGCTCAATAATAATTTTGCCTGAGGAACTGACAAGACCCCATTTTCCACCAACCGGTTTGCCGGATTCTTCGTGCCCACCGATATTTACCGCGGCAACCTTCCCCCCGAAAAATTTAAAAAAGTCAAATTTGGGTTCAATAATTATTTTACCCTTAGTATCAATCAATCCCCATTTCCCGCCAAGCGGTTTGCCGGATTCTTCGTGCCCACCGATATTTACCGCAGCAACATCGCCATGGAACTCTCGAATAAAGTCAAACTTAGGCTCAAGAATTATTTTACCCGCAGTGTTGATGAGACCCCATTTGTCATTTAGTTTAAACTTTGCAGCTCCCGCTGTAAAAAAAAAATTATCTATTTCTTCGAATTTGGGTTCGGCAATGAGTATGCCTTTTGAATTAACCAATCCCCATTTTCCGCCAACCGGTTGATATTCTCCTTGGCGCCCACCAATATTGACTTGAAAAAGACCTTGACCACAAAAATGGACGAAATCAAATTTTTGTTCAATAAAAAACTTTCCACTTCGGTCAATAAGCCTCCATTTTCCGCCGGTCTTAACAAACCAGCATTCATTCTCCATTTTGTAGAAGCCTGGTACGGTTGTTATGCAGCCTTCAGTTGTTGTGAGGAATGATGATCTGTGTTCATACAGGATATCATCAAATTTCGGCTTAAATATGATTTTTCCTTCCAGAGTAATCAGTCCAAATTTCCCGCCAACCGGTTTCCTGAATTCGCCTTCGTGCCCGCCAATATTTACGAGAGCAATATTATCATTAACATCAAAACATCGAAAAAAGTCAAATTGAGGTTCAATAATTATTTTGCCTGAAGAATTAATAAGACCCCATTTTCCACCAATATTGACTTTGAAAAGATCTTTACCCAAGAAACGCCAGTCATCAAATTTCGGCTCAAATAGGGTTTTTCCTTCCAGAGTAATCAGTCCCCACTTCCCGCCTTCAAATTGGTCGAAATTATTAAAGTGACCTCCCACATTGACCAACGCCAGGTTTTCAACGACGACAATTGTATCAAAAATGGGTTTTGCGAATACGCTTCCGCTGCTGTCTTTCAAACCCCATTTGCCATTTTCCGTGAATGGTACTAATCTACCCTGAGCGTGTAATGAAAAAGAACTTCCGAATAAAAGCAAAATGTAAATTAAATATTTCAAATTTATTCTCGGTAGTTCATTTTCTTTTACTCTTAGATCTGCAATTACTTTTCCCTTCGTATCAACAACTCCCTCTTTACCGGTTTGGCCTTAAGGAAATGTCACTATAATAGCTGTCCGATCGGATGTGCCCGTCACACTGACCGCTATTTTAACGCCGTTCTTTTCGACTTTGAGTCTCAGCGTTCCCCGTGGAGATAATTCATCGGATAAAATTTTCCAGCCGGCAGCTTCAATGAGTTGCCGCTCTTCCGCCGAGACAATTTCTTTACTTCGCGGCACTTCATAAGTTTTGATCATGTCGCCGACAGACATACCGGGACTCATTGATTCCGATGCATCCTTGGGCATCGGAAAATCATAGGGAAGTTTCAGAGAGCCTGCCGACATCGTGTCGTTTTTTTCCTGAGCCGGACATTTGCCTGCGGCTGTAAAGGAAAGCAGCAGTAATAGCGGGCCTGCGACCAATAGTATTCTCATAGATTTAATCACATATTCCTCCGATACTGCCCGCCCACCTGATACAGCGTCGAACTGATCTGCCCGAGCGAGCAATTTTTTACGGTCTCGATGAGTTCGGCGAAAATATTTCCGTTTTGAAGTGCAATATTTTTCAGCTTATCAAGCTTTTGCGGAGCCCGGTCTGCATTGGCCTTCCAGAATGCATTTAAATTGGTGATTTGCGCCTCTTTTTCCTCTGTCGTGGAGCGGATCAATTCCTTCGGTAAAACTTCATGCGCCCCTTTCGGATTCAAGAACGTATTTACGCCGATGATAGGAAGTTGACCGCTGTGCTTCAGGTTTTCATATAGGAGGGATTCTTCCTGAATTTTATTGCGTTGATACATCGTTTCCATCGCGCCGAGCACGCCTCCGCGTTCCGAAATGCGGTCAAATTCTGCAAGCACCGCTTCTTCCACGAGATCGGTCAATTCTTCGATGATGAATGAGCCTTGCAATACATTTTCATTCTTTGCGAGCCCGAGTTCTTTGTTAATGATCAGCTGGATCGCCATGGCGCGGCGGACGGACTCTTCCGTCGGTGTCGTGATCGCTTCATCGTACGCATTGGTATGAAGCGAATTGCAATTATCATAAATGGCCATCAAGGCTTGCAGCGTCGTGCGGATGTCGTTGAAATCAATCTCCATAGCATGCAGGCTGCGGCCGGACGTCTGAATGTGATATTTTAATTTCTGTGAGCGGTCGTTGCCTTTGTATTTGTACTTCACCGCGATGGACCAGATGCGGCGGGCGACACGGCCGATCACGGAATATTCGGGATCGAGGCCGTTCGAAAAAAAGAAGGATAAATTCGGCGCAAAATCGTCAATGTTCATGCCGCGCGATAAATAATATTCCAAAAACGTAAATCCGTTGGCCAGCGTGAGCGCGACCTGGGTGATCGGATTGGCCCCGGCTTCGGCGATGTGGTAACCGGAAATGCTGACGGAATAGTGATTGCGGATTTTTTTCTTAACGTAATATTCCTGCATGTCGCCCATCATCTTCAGCGCAAATTCCGTCGAGAAAATGCAGGTGTTCTGCGCCTGATCCTCTTTGAGAATATCTGCCTGCACCGTACCGCGTACGATACTTAACGTATGCGCCTTGATCTTTTCGTACGTTTCCTTGTCCACCAGCTGATCGCCGGTCTTGCCCAGCGTGGCGTATCCGAATAATTGTCCGTCGTATTTAACGGCTTTTTCATAGTGAGGGTTCGAATGATCAGCTTTCGATCTGTTTAACACGTCCGCTTTCCCGTTTTCTCTCAGATATTTTTCCACTTGCTGATCGATAGCGGTATTGAAGAACATCGCCAGGATCATCGGCGCCGGCCCGTTGATCGTCATGGAAACCGAGGTGTTCGCATCGCACAGGTCAAATCCCGCGTATAATTTTTTCATATCATCCAGCGTGCAGATCGAAACGCCCGAATTACCGACCTTGCCGTATATGTCCGGCCTGTGATCGGGATCCTCCCCGTAGAGCGTAACGGAATCGAAAGCGGTAGACAGCCGCGCGTACGGCTGACTCTTGGACAAATAATGAAACCGCAGGTTGGTGCGTTCCGGCGTGCCCTCGCCGGCAAACATACGCGTCGGATCTTCCGTCGTTCGCTTGAAAGGAAATACGCCCGCCGTGTACGGAAACTCTCCCGGAACATTTTCTTCCATGATCCATTTAAGCAGATCGCCCCAGTCCTTGTACCGCGGCAAAGAAACTTTCGGAACGCGCGTTCCCGAAAGTGAAACGGTTGACAGCTCGCTTATAATTTCTTTATCACGAATTTTCGTCACCATCTTATCCTGGGCGTACAGTTTCTTAAAATGCTCCCACTCCTTCAGCCGCTTTTTGAATTCCGGCCGCAAACGGACATGTAAATTTTCCATCATGCGGTCGAGCGACTTGATCAATCCGTCCGTATTCGTAATTTTGTTAAAATCAATTTTCGAGGTATGACTGTCTCCGGATTCTGAAAACTCAAAAGTTTTCAACTGGCCTCCGGCCATCTTATCCTGATGCTTGAAAATCTCTTTCGAGCCGCTAAGCTGATAGATCTTTCTCGCGACTTCCGACTGATCGGCTGAAAAATGATGATACCCCCTAACGGTATCCGTGATCTCGCTGAGGTACCGCGTACGGTCGGGCGGAATAATATATTTTTTCTTGCTCATTTCTTCGGTCATCGGCATCGACGATTTCCAGTTTATTTTCTTGCGTTCATCAATGAGGCCGATCGTATGCAGGTACAATTTATTCACGCCGGGATCATTGAATTGACTGGCGATCGTCCCGAAGATCGGCAGCGATTCGTCCTGCGCTTCGAACATTTTACGGCTGCGCTTGTATTGTTTACGCACGTCGCGCAGGGCGTCGAGCGAACCGCGTTTGTCGAATTTATTCAGCACGATAATATCGGCAAAATCGATCATGTCGATCTTTTCCAACTGCGTCGCCGCGCCGAAATCGAACGTCATGATGTACATGGACACATCGACGAGATCGACAATTTCGGAATCCGATTGTCCGATACCTGCCGTTTCAATAATGATGAGATCAAACGCCGCCGCCGTAACGATCTCAATGGCTTCGCGAATGGCTTTGCTTAACGCGAGATTCGATTGGCGCGTCGCCAGGCTCCGCATATATACGCGAGGATTGACGATCGAATTCATCCGGATCCGGTCGCCAAGCAAAGCGCCGCCCGACTTGCGTTTGGAAGGATCTACGGAAATGATCGCCACGGTTTTGTCAGTGAAGTCATTGATGAACCGGCGAACGAGTTCGTCCGTAAGCGAGCTCTTTCCCGCGCCGCCGGTTCCGGTAATGCCAAGAATCGGTATGATCTTGTTCGTCTTGATTTTCTCCAATTGTTTTCGCAGGCCCGCGAGATCGCCGTTGTGTCCCTCGACGGCATCTTCCGCGTACGTGATCAATTGGGCGATCGCTTTTTGGTCTTTTTTGATTAAGTTTTCAATTTGTCCGTTGAGGTGCTCGATGGTGGAAAAATCCGTTCGCCGGAGCATGTCGTTGATCATGCCTTGCAAACCCATTTGACGGCCGTCTTCGGGTGAATAGATTTTATCGATACCGTACGCTTCGAGTTCTTTGACCTCATCCGGTGCGATCACACCGCCGCCGCCGCCGAAAATCTTAATATGCTGAGCCCCTTTCTGATTCAGGAGATCGCGCATATATTTGAAATATTCAATATGCCCGCCCTGATAGGAACTGATGGCAATGGCCTGTGCGTCTTCCTGGATCGCGGTATTGGCCACATCCTCCGCAGAACGATTATGTCCGAGATGGATCACTTCCGCGCCGGACGCCTGCAGAATTCGCCGCATGACATTGATGCTCGCGTCGTGCCCGTCGAACAAACTCGCTGCCGTCACGAAACGGATTTTATGCTTCGGTTTATAAATTTCGGTTTCCATAAATCTTTCTTTTCTATTTAGAACTGCACCTATTTGTCATTCCCGCTCGCCATAAAGGATAAATTACAGCAGGTTTGCTATTCGTAATTCTTAATTCTCAATTCTTAATTCTTAATTGTTTCTAATTTTGTCTTGAAATTTTCGCCGTAAAAATTTCTTCCAATCGCTCGCGGTTCGGAAAGGTCATCACAACCAGCCCGACATGGATAAGACTCGGGATGAGGTTTATCCAGTAGAAAGGGTGTTCGTGGATGACCCCGTTCATAGAGCCTATCATACAAATCACCAATCCGAAAAGCGCCGGCGCTTCCCACAGAGCTAATCGCACGATCACGGCCGTTCGGATCTGAGCTAAACATTTTTCCGCCGGGTCCGTGATGGGTTGGCGCTGTTGATTGTAAAAAGTCTTTGTAACGGCCTCTTGCAGCCTTTTTTCAGAGAACATGGTATTGAACAAAATATTCGAAGCAAAATAGACGCCGGCAGCAATGAACGCATTGATGGCCGTCATGATTTTTACGAGTTCGACCGAATCACCGTCCGCCTGCACGGGAGCGCTTTGTGATACGATCAATATCACGAAAAAGAAAACGATACCCGCGCCGATCGCCCCTTGAATAACTTGAAAGGTCCGAACGGCCGTATCGGTCAATGCGGGTCGAAACTGCTCCAGGGTTACGTCCGAAAGAGAATCCATGACAGCTCCTGATTAAATAAAAAAGATATTACCACTGCACGGCTTCACCGCGTTCGATCCGATCGGTTTTATCTTTTGGTCTCCTGAAGAATACCGCGATCGCCGCGCCTGCGGCAAATCCGCCGAAATGCGCCCACCACGCGACGCCGCCGACATTCTGCGCCGCAAAACTGGAAACCGTTCCCTGAAAAAACTGCATCAAAAACCAAAATCCGAGAAAGAAAATGGCCGGAATTTCCACGATCGGGAAAAAGAACATCAACGGGATCATGGTAGCCACACGCGCCGAAGGATACAACACCATATACGCGCCCATCACACCGGCGATCGCGCCGCTGGCGCCAATGGTCGGAATCGTAGAATCCGGGCTCAAATACACATGCGTCAATCCCGCTGTGAGTCCGCAAAGCAAATAAAATCCAAAAAACCGCATCCTGCCCAAGCGGTCTTCAACATTGTCTCCGAAAATCCAGAGATACCACATATTACCGATAATATGCATCCAGCCGCCGTGTAAAAACATCGATGAAAAAAAAGGAAGAAACCGATCAACGTAATCTGTTGAATGAACTTCCCCCAACCGGAAATATTGCGCCGGAATGATACCGAAATACTCTACGAATCCCTGCAACTGAGATCCCATCAGCCATTGAATAATAAATAGAATCGAATTCGCGCCGATCAGGGCAACGGTCACTATCGGAAACGTAGCGGAAGGCACCGAATCGCGTATTGGAATCATAAAATACCTTTCAAGATCGCAATGAATAATTTACCGAATATCGGCATTTAATCCAATTATTATTTGATTATGTACGATTTAGCAATTGTATTTCAGCATGGTTGACTTTATATTGGACGCGATGAATCGTATTAAGCTCAAAGAAGGCAAAGACAAGAAAATTCGCAATAATTATTTGTGGGTTTTCCGGGACGACGTTTCGACGCAATTCAAAGACCGGGAATCCATCGAAGACGGCTCCATTGTCGAAGTGGTTGATTCGGAAAATAAATTTCTGGCGATCGGCTCCTACAATTCGCAGTCGCATATTCTTGCCCGCATACTTTCAAAGCAAAACGTAACCGTCGATAAATCTTTTTTCTTTCACCGCATCAAAAAAGCGCTTCAGTTTCGAAAGACGCTCGCGATTCCTTCCGACGGAATACGCCTCATCCATGCGGAAGCCGACCTGCTTCCGGGATTGTTCGTGGATCAGTTCGGCGATCATCTGGTTCTGCAGATCCGCTCGCTCGGAATGGAAAAATTTCGCAAGGACATCACCGAAATTCTGATCGAACTCGTGAAGCCTCTGGGCATCTACGACCGCAGTGATATGGAATCGCGCCAGGATGAAGGATTGGAGCCGACCTCCGGCGTCGTCTATGGCGAAGTCCCGGCACTCAAGGAAATTTTTGAGAATAATATGAAATTCAAAATAGATATTCACAAAGGCCACAAGACAGGATTTTATCTCGATCAGAGGGACAACCGGCAGCGCGTTCAAACGCTCATCCGGCCCAACCAAAAAAGCCTGGATTTGTTTTCATACACCGGCGGATTTGCGGTCGCGCTGGCAAAATCAGGAAGCCAGGTAACCGCGGTCGACTCCGATCCCCAGGCCATTGCATTGGCGAAGGAAAATGCAATATTGAACGGAATCGACTCGAAATGCCAATTTATTGCCCAGGACGTTTTTCAGTTTTTGGATCAGCAGATTGAATCGCTGCAATCGCATCCCGATAAAATTCAGAAATACGACCTGGTCGTCATTGATCCTCCAGCGATTGCCAAGCGCAAGGAAGGGCTGGACAAATTGAAATGGGCCTACTGGAAATTACTTTTACATTCGCTGAAAATACTGAATCCAAACGGCACGATCGTCTTGTCATGCTGCGCGTACCATATGTCCGTGGAACTTATGCTTGAAGCGGTCCGATACGCATCGGCAGATCTGGGATTGCGTATACGGATCGCACATATTGCTTATCAGCCGCCCGATCATCCGTGGATCTCACAGATCCCGGAAACGCTGTATTTGAAGACCATTTATTTGCAAGTGATGTAAGAAGAATTTATGCAAAGAGAGATCGACCTGAATGCCGTCGGCGGAATATATTTGACACTCGGCGATACCGGCATTCGCACGCTCGTGGATCGATTTTACGATATCATGGATTCAAATCCGGACGCCGGCGTTATTCGGCGCCTTCATCCGACTGATTTGAACCCGTCGCGTGAGAAATTATATTCCTTTCTGGTCGGACGATTCGGCGGACCGCCGCTGTATGTTGAAAAATACGGGCAGCCGATGCTGCGCGCGAAACATGCGCCGTTTTCCATCGGTGATACGGAACGCGATCAATGGCTGAACTGTATGAATCAGGCGATCAGCGAGTGCATCGCGGATAAGATCACTGCCGAGACGCTCAGACAATTTCTAGCGATGGTAGCGGATTCGATGCGCAATCGAACGGAATAACGGAAAGATGTTTCTTTTTTTGATCCGTTTACGGTACGAAAATGAAACTATCGCTTGTATTTAAGACGGCTTGATTTTAGTTTGAACAAAGAATTCATTTGGAAAGGCGGTCATGAAGATATTCTTACCGGCAGTATTTGTCTTGCTTCTTTGTGGCGGATGCACGCGGGGCTACTACACCAATGAACCGGCCGAGCCGGACACGTTCACCAGGCAAGCGCGCGTGGAAGAATTCGGGCAAATTTTAAAAAGCGCCAAAGCCGGCGACCCTATCGCCGTTGTGCTGTATGACGGCACTCGCATGGCCGGAAGTTTTTTTTCCTGTACGGAAGGCCTTCTCACGATTCGTGTCGGCGACACGTTCCGTGACATGGAATTAGCCGAGGTGCGAAGCCTGAGTTTTAGATCCGCAAGTAAACAGCTTAAGACCGCTCTGTATGTTCTGATCGGGATCACCATGGCATTTATTGTTTTTGAATTTTCAAAAAAATAGGTTCAACGAAACCGGAGGACATTCACAAAGAATTATGGCGCGAGAAGTTTTTGCAAAAAATTTACCGAAGCAATGGGTATTGAAGAACGGCCGGCTCGTGGATCTATTGAACCGCCGCGATGAGATCACGGATTTGCTGATTACCGACGGTAAGATTGAAAAAATAGGAAAAATAAATTTGCCCGGCGTGGAAACGGCCGATGCTTCGGGTAAGATCATCACGCACGGATTCATTGATATGCACGTGCATCTGCGGGAGCCCGGACGCGAGGACAAAGAAACCGTTTGGACGGGCTGCAACGCCGCCATGGTCGGAGGCTTTACGGCCATCGCGTGCATGCCGAACACCTCCCCGCCGATCGACACGGCGGATACCGTCCATTTTATACGATCGCGCGCCAAAGACCACTTAGTCGAAGTGTATCCGGTGGGATGCGTCACGAAAAATCGCGAAGGCAAAGAACTGGCGGAAATCGGAAGCCTGGTGGACGCCGGCGCAGTAGCCATTACCGACGACGGCGATCCGGTTTACAACGCGGAGATCATGCGCCGCGCACTGGAGTACGTGACCATGTTCAATATCCCCGTGATCGAACACGCGGAAGATAAACAGCTCTCCGGCGGCGGTTCGATGCATGAAGGATTTGCTTCCACGCGCCTGGGATTGCGCGGCCTACCCGGTATCTCCGAAGAAATTATCGTCGCCCGCGATATCCTGCTTGCAGAATTCACCGGTTCCCGGGTGCATATCGCACACATTTCCACCGGCGGTACCGTGCGGCTCGTCCGCGAGGGGAAAAAACGCGGCGTGAAAGTCACCTGTGAAGTGTGTCCGCACCATTTTACGCTCACCGATGAGGCGGTCGGCAATTATAATACTTTCGCTAAAATGAATCCGCCTCTCCGAACGACTCCGGATATCGACGAAATTAAGAGAGGGTTACAGGACGGAACGATAGACATCATCGCCACGGATCACGCGCCGCATACGATCGAAGATAAGGAATGTGAATTCGATCAGGCTGCATTCGGCATCACCGGATTGGAAACGTGCGTCGGCATCACTCTGAATGACCTGGTTCATAAGAAGATAATTTCACTCGAAGCGGCCATCGACAAACTGGCGATCGCACCGAGAAAATTGCTGAATCTTGCCCTGCCGGAATTTTCACCCGGCGCGCCGGCCAACATCACGGTACTGGATCTGGAAAAAACCTGGAAGTATGACGTTGCGCAAACCTGTTCCAAGTCCATCAATACGCCGTATCACGGCTACACGATGAAAGGCAAAGCCGTCGGCGTGGTCCACAAGGGAAAATTTTTCATGGAATAGGCGCCTTATGGTCATTGACGAGTTTCATACGATCAAAAGCGCAGGTGCCTCAGAGCTTAAAGTCAAAGGTTCGAAATTCATCGGGATCGCCAGCCCGGTGGATTCGGAAATGAGCGCCGAACGCTTTATTCATACGATCTCCAAGAAATATTTTAACGCGACGCATCATTGTTACGCCTATCAAATCGGATACGGCAAACATATTATTTTTCGTTGCCACGACGACGGTGAACCGTCCGGCACGGCCGGAAAACCGGTTCACCGGGCGATTGTCAACAAACAATTAACCGACGTCGTGGTTGTGGTCACGCGTTACTTCGGCGGTACGAAATTGGGGACCGGCGGATTGGCGCGCGCGTACGGTAACAGCGCCGCGGACGTATTGAACCGCTGCGAAATAGTTACAACCGTCATCGGCGAGAAGATCCGTATTCAATTCCCTTACGAAGAAACCGAAGCGGTCATGCACGTGATCCGGACGCTTGGAGGAAACGTCATCGAAAGCCGTTACGATCAGGCCGCGCACCTGCTGGTGCAAATGCGTCTCCGGGAGATCGACCGTTTTAGAATCCGATTGAAGGACGCGACGCGCGGAAAGGTCCTGATTTTTCCGAAAGAATGACATGAATCCTGCAGTTTATCTTTTGATACTTTGGCCCGCGTTGCTTTTCTGCCAATCGGCCCGCCGCGATTCGAGTTCATCCTACGTGCTTTCCAAATCAGCGGCGATCCGGGACATGGACGTTTTCGGCAACCGGAAGCTTTCGACAGGCAAAATCCTTTCGGCGCTGGATACGAAGAAAGGTGCGGCTTTTGCGGAGGAAATTTTTTCGAGCGATCTGAAAAAAATTCTACAACTGTACTCTGCACATCATTTCTATTTGATCGGTATTGATTCCGTCAAAAAAACTTTCTCTGCCGACAGCTCCCGGGTGAGCATCTCTATTTATCTGACCGAAAATAAGCCGCTGGACATAGGCTCGCTGCAAATTAGCGGCTGTCAGGCGTTTACGGCTGCGGCACTTCGAAACGTAATGAATTCCGCCGAAGGCAAAATGTTTGATCCGGATCTTCTGGAGGAAGACATGGAGCATCTCCTCCGGCTGTACGATAATGCAGGATTTCCATTTGCTAAAATTAAGGTCTCTGAAATGACGTTGTACGACGATCATACCCAGCCTAAGATCAGTATGCGTTTGAATGTGGAAGAAAATGAATTTGCACGGATCCGGAAAATAGAGGTTGCCGGAAATATTGAAACGCAGGAACGCATCGTCACACGTGAATTTCGTTGGTCTCTGCCGCGCCCGTATGATCAGTCCGGAATTGACGCGGGCTTGGACCGCGTCCGGAAACTACTATTTATAGACGATGCGCAATTGACAGATGTCATTCCGCTCACCGACAGCGGCTACGGTCTGAAAATAGCCATCCGTGAAGGTCCTTCCAATACGATCGACGGTATAGCCGGCTACGTGCCGTCAAGACCGAATTCCTCGGAGAAGGGTTATTTTACCGGGTTGGCCAATTTGTCCTTTCAGAATTTATTCGGCACCGCCCGCCATTTGGAAGTGCATTGGCAGAAAAAAAACCGTTTTTCTCAGGATTTGCTGATAGCCTATACCGAGCCGTGGGTGCTGGATTACCCGGTCTCTCTCGGTGTATCACTGCAGCAGTTGGTTCAGGACACGACTTACACCCAGCGGCAATTTACGTTGGAAGGCGCGGTCCTGATGGGTACGCATTGGCAAGGGCTTTTCGGAGCCAAATTGAAATCGGTTACTCCGACGGACGAGGTAACGGGTTTTGTTTCGAATATTCCGACGGCGGATTTTATTTCTGCATACGTCGGTGTGTCCTACGATACGCGCGACGACCGTATCAATCCCAGGAAGGGCTTATTTTATAGGGCTTCCCTCGAATACGGCCGAAAAAACGAATCGTCCTTCTCCGAAAATCCATCCGGAATGGATACGCTTTTCGTTTACAATTCCACCGTGATCGTAAACCGCGTGCACCAGAAATTGAACACGGAAAAAGTCACGATGGATTTCGAAATGGTTGTTCCGCTGACGCGGAAATTAATTTTCTTCGACGCCGTTCACGCGGCGGTATATAAAACGCCTCAGACCGTGGTACCGTACAGCGAACAATTCTTATTCGGCGGCTTGAAAAGCGTACGAGGATACACGCAGGATTTTTTCAACGGCACGCGGGTCGGTTGGAATAATCTGGAATTGCGCTGGCTCACGTCGCGCCGGTCGCGCGTGTTTGTTTTTATGGATACCGGATATTATCTGAGAAATGCCGCTGAGGGCTTCAGAATTGTACAACAGCAGGACTGGCCCATCGGA
>CAZLWA010000025.1:0-2145 GCA_964563165.1 uncultured Bacteroidota bacterium
ACTTTTCTATTTTATTTTTTTCCCGCCGGATTTTTCCGCCAACAATCGCGTTGCTCTTTCGACGATCGTGTTGCGTGCCGAACTGCTCGATACTTCGTTGTGAGCGAAATCAATGGCGGCGGTCATTATGGCTGTGCTCAAGTCTTCTTTGTTCAGCATCACGATCACGGCATGCTCCTGATGTGAAGACGAACTGACGGTGCCGGCGGTTTTCAAATACGCCCTGAGTATCTCATCGTCATTCGGGCAAACGCGTGAGAATGCTGCCAGCGTTTCGCCCTGGATCGAGCTCGAAGATATGTCTTCGATAGCTTTTAGTATCCTGATCCAAACATTCTTATTCATATTGCTTTTGCGAAGCAGTGCCATCAGCGCATGTCCCTGCTCAGACGACGAGCTCACCGTTTCAACCGCGTCCAGATAAGCCAGAAGTGCCTCTTCGGTATTCGGCGAGCGTTCGGCCAGGACCTCCAATGCGTTGCCCTGGGCCGAACTCGACGAAACGGCTTCGATGGATTTCGCCATCGCGACGGCGGATTCGTTGTCCAGCGGGCGCAGTGCGGCAATTTCGATCAGCGTCTCGCTGTGCGCCGAACTCGACGAAATATTCTGAGCCGCACGCATCAAGGAAGCCGTCAAAACCGAATCCTCCGGAAATTTTCTCGCCGCAGAAACCAGAACTTCATGCAGGCGTGAACTGCTCGAAATTTCTTTCGATACCCTCGTCACCGCTTTTTTCAACACTTCCGAATTCAGATCCGGATGATCCAAGATGGTCCGGAAGTAAATTTGAATCGCGGCACTGCTTTCGGCAAAAGACATTTCATTGATAGCTGCGTCCATGCCGCGCTGGGCGATAATTCTCCTGATACGGTAAGCTGCGCCGACGCCCGTCCGCCTCGCCAGATCGGGCAGCGTCTTGGTTAACCAGGACTGTGCGTACGCGTCGAATTCAGCGCTGCGCCCCTGGAGCGAGAATTTTTTCTGAACGGCTCCGTTCGCGTCGGTGTAAATTTCCAATTCACGGAACGTCAGCCAGTTTCTCTCTTTAATGACAAGAAACCCGTTCTTGGAAATACTTTTTATATCCGTTTCATCGTCGTTCAATTCAATATCCCCGGACGCTTTTACTTCCATACTGTGAATAAGATTGTTCCAATAAACTTCGATGGTTCCGTTCTCATAATTATTATCCTGAATACCTATGAAGACCTTATGGCCCTTTCCTTCCCGGCCGCTCACGTCATCCTGATGGGCGCTGAGGACTCTCGCCGCGCTTATCGCCAGCATTATTAAAAAGACTATTCGAAACATGTTGCTCCTTTGCGCCTTGGTCGCCTTTGGCGGTTAAATTATTCTTTCATCTGTTTTGCGCCCACAAAGTGATAGATAATGAACGCCGCACCGGCAAAGAGAAACATTAATCCGACGCCTGCCGGGCCGTCAAACAGATACGGAAACACGTTGGCCAGAGCCAGCGCGATACCGACGGCGATGAGCACCATACCCCATTTCAGGGAATTAAGATGCGAAGATTCGCGGGTCGCTTCCATAAGCTGTTTGGCTTTGTCATCCACGATGCCTTTGTCGATCAATTTTTGCCGGGTCTTGTTTTCCTGATACGATTTGATGACCAAATAGATCATCAGAAAGAATGCGATCGGAATTAATACTTCCATGTTGTGCATAGCGGCTCCTTATTATTTGGTTGAATGAATGATGAACTCTCGTTAAGTTTAGTTTTTCACTTCAGGATAGTAGACAGGCTAAGGGGCCAAAATGTTGCAGGGATTCCATACCTCAGAATAACTGCAACAAAATACCCGTGTCGCCGGTCTAATGAAATACGCATGCACACGACGGAGACGGATCGCAATAAGATCGAAACCATACTGAGCGGGAATCTGAACGCATTTCAGGTGATCATCAGCGACTATCAGCGATTGGTCGGCCATATCGTTTTCAAACTGATTCCTAATCCGGCGGACCGGGAGGAAGTCTGTCAGGATGTCTTCATCAAAGTGTTCCAAAACCTTTCGAAATTTAAATTCGATTCCAAGCTCTCCACCTGGATCGCGAAGATTGCTTATCACGCGTCTCTGAATTATCTTGAGAAGAAGAAGATCGAATTGTATGATGACTTAA
>CAZLWA010000026.1:0-1585 GCA_964563165.1 uncultured Bacteroidota bacterium
GCAATCACGACTGCCGCAATAATTCCGACGATCAAAAATGTTTTACTGCGCCCGTTATTTGCTCCTTCCGGTTCAAAATCCGGCGATCGATTGATCTTCAGAGAGGATAGATCCGCTTTTTCTGTTTCCATAAAAACCCCTGTATTACCGCTAAGACGCAGCGAACGCAAAATCATCATTTGGCCGGTTTCATTTTCAGTCTTAGCCGATTGACTGCTTTTTCAAACATACGGATCGAAGGATAATTTAACAAAAATTTTCAAAAATTCAATCCTCCGTTCACAAAAGTTCTTTGATCCTTTCATGTCCGGAACGGCTAATAGGAATTTGGGTGCCGTCCTTCAGAATAGCCCGGTGGCTGTCTTTCGCATAAAGCTCGATGCGGGCAATTCTTTCCACGTTGAGAATATAGGACCGGTGGATGCGCACAAACCGCCGCGGGTCAAGCTGCTTTTCAATGTCAGACAGCGTCTGCGCCTTAAGATACGATTTTCCGCCTGAAGAAATCCGGATATAGTCGTCTTGCGCTTCGATCAGGTCAATTTTTTCCGTGGGGATCACATGCACCTGCGGTCCCTCACGGATCAAGACGCGCTCCAACGATTTGTTCGATGACGGGCCCGGCGAGAGGAGGCTCTCGGTATCGAACCGATCGTGTAAATGCGTGTGCGCATGGGCCAATGCCTCGTCAAAACGCTGCCGGCTGAAAGGCTTCAGAAGATAATCCAGTGCATGGACCTCGAACGCTTTAATGGCATATTCGTCATACGCGGTTACAAAAATGATCCCTGATTTTCTTTGTGCGAGTTCCAAGACTTCAAACCCGTTCAGCTTCGGCATTTGGATATCGAGAAATACCAGATCCGGATTTAGCTCCGCCATCAATTTCACCGCATCGAATCCGTTGGCCGCTTCGCCAATAATTTCGATGTCCGAATGTGTTTGCAGATATTCCCTCACTATTTGGCGCGCCAATTCTTCATCATCAACAATGATCACGCGTAATTTGGGGTCCATGATAACGACTCGACAGTGTATGAATTTAGAAAATACTTCGCCTCTTCAAAATTGCTAACTTAACGGTAATGTCATTTCGGCACGGAACGTTTTTCCGGAAATTCCATACTGAAAAGACGCTTGATCGGCGTACATCGCGGTGAGCCGCTGCCGGATGTTCAAGAGCCCGACGCCGGATGGCTTTTTCAATGGCGCCGGTTCATCCGTCGGATTTTCGACCGCCAGATGAATTTGGTTTCCGCGTTTGGATATCTGAATTCGGACCGTTCCGCCTTGAAGCGTTTGGCCGATTCCGTGTTTAACGGCGTTCTCAACCAACGGCTGCAGGATCATCGGCGGCACCAGACAATTTCCGGTATTTTTGTCAACGTCCGTCTCGATCTGCAATCGGCTGCCGAATCTGATTTTTTCAATGGCCAAAAAATTCAAGTTCAATTTCAATTCTTCTTCGACGGAAATTTTATTTTCCAGGGCTATCTTCAGGCTTTGCCTGAGGAAATCCGCCAATAACAGGGTCATCGCGCGTGCTCCTTCGGGGTCGGCGGTCGTCAGGGCGCTGATCGAATTG
>CAZLWA010000027.1:0-9848 GCA_964563165.1 uncultured Bacteroidota bacterium
GTTCATACCGCGTTCATAATTTTCACGGTCGTTCGCGTTAGCATAATTGTGGCCGCCGCGTATCTCAAGGAACTTTTTCGGTTCAACGGCCTTGTCGAATAATCTTCGTCCGTGGGCGATCGGATTCGTTTCGTCATCCGCGGCGTGAATGATCAGTTTGGGATACTTGATGCGGTCGACCTTCTCGATCGAAAGGAATTTAATTCCGGCGATCAGTTTAATGGGCAGATATGGAAACAATTCCTGTCCCCGGTCCGCAACCGACGTGATGGCGCCTTCGACGATCAGGGCCGCGGCCTCCACGCGCGAGGCCAGGTCGATCGCCGCACCCGAGCCCAGCGAATGGCCGTAAATAATAATTTGTTGCGCTGGAATTTTTCTTGTTTGAGTGAGATAAGCATAACAGGCATCGGCCGTTTGGTAAAAACCCGTTTCACTCGGTTCGCCTTCGCTTTCGCCGAATCCCGGATAATCCACCGCGATGGTATTCAGATGCATCTTGCTGAATTGATCGTACCGACCGGTGCGATCAGCGACGCTTCCGGCATTGCCATGAAAGAAAATGATCCACAGGTTCGATGAATCCTTCGATGGAACGCTCCATCCGATCAATTTAACATTGTCGCTTGTCTTTAATTCGATCCGTTCGTACACGAGATGCAGATCGCTTTTGGGCGCCCGTAAATTCGGATGAAATACAAGGCGGCTTTCATTCCATTTTATCCAACCGATCGCGCAGGCGTAAATGAGGGCGATCAGGACGATCACGCCCCAAAATATTCTCTTGATAATTTTTTTCATACTTTTCTTTACCCGCGAAATACGTTTTACTGCGTCCGTAAAATTGAAAATTTCTTTCGTGTTCTTTCGTGTATCGCGCGGGCTCAATTCTTCGCACTTTAATATCTTTATGATCCGCTCTATTCCGTAATTGTCCTTGCTAATTTGTCTAATAAACTATTAATTTTATCGTCATATTCAAGTCTATAAAGATTCACCTCATCTAAATTAGGCGGCCGTCTCGCAGTGGCAACCTCTGGGTTGCATTGGGGTCGCCCCAAACGGCATTCGGCGTTTGGCGATTTTCAGTCCTGTCAACACAAAAGTTAATGATAGAGCTCTTCCGGGTTCAAAGTTGATCTGATCCTTTCCTATTCTAAAGGAGATGGCCTATGAACAGATTCGGTTTTACGCTGCTCGGATTTCTGCTGTGTGCGATGCTGTACTTGAATTTCAACAGCGCCAACTCATTGCATCCGCTGACCCCCTTGGACCTTACCGGTTACCACAGCGATTGGAAAGATCTGCTAAGCCATGTTTTCCAACCTGCCTCGCTCGACAAGATCAATGCCAATATTGAAAAAGCGAGAAAAGAAGGTAATGTGTATCAATTGGCCAAAGGTCTGGTTTATCGATCTCTGTACAGGGCCTGGCATGATAACGACTACGCCGGGGCCATTAATCAATTGGAAAAAGAGGTAGGGTCGTTTGAATTCCCCGTACGTCCGTTCCTTCAGGCAGTTCTGGCAAATCAATACCGTCAATATTATTCCGAAAATCGCTATAAGATGCGCGGACGCACGGAAACGGCAGGCGATGATATTACGGACGTGGCCGTCATGGGCCCGAAAAACCTGTTACGAAAAATTTCCCGCCTTTATCAGGCGGCGCTGGAAAGCGCCGACAGCCTTCAGCACACACCGCTCAATGTGGGAAAAGCTTTCTTATCGATAGACGCCGAAAGTAGCCCAACATTATATGATTTCATAGCCAAGAGGGCTTTGGAATTCTATTCGGAAGAATCCGGGCAGGAATCTTCATTCGACGATGTAAAAGCCCTGTTGCCTCTTAACGATTTCATTCATACAAAATTCTCTTCCACGGACGATGATGATTTCGCTTTTTTGGCGATCTTGTTGCATCAGGCCTTGCTGCAGTTTCACTCGAAAGATGCTTCCGCCGAACGGCTCATAGAAATGGATCTGAACAGATTGAACTTTGCGTCTCGTTTTGTTTCCGATCCCGACGGAACGCTCTATATCGACGCTTTGAAAAATCTTGAAGAGAGCGCCCAATATCATCCGGCATCGGCAACAGTAAGCGCAATGCTGGCTTCCCATTATTTTGGAAAACAAGACCGGAAAAAGGCTTTGCGGATCTGTGAACGCACTATTAAACGATTTCCTAAAACGCGGGGCGCCTACGATTGCCGGTACTTACGGAGAAATATATTGGAAAAACATTTGAACGTGCAAGTGGAAAACAGTATCGAACCGCAAAAACCGTTCCGGATGTACGTATCCTATGCCAATCTGAAAAAGATCTATTTTCGGATCATCAAGACAGATTTTGAGAAATTAAGAAAATTAGAATTTGAAAAAGACGATCAAGACAGTTTCCTGATCGATCTGAAAAATCTTCCGGCGCTGAGTGCGTGGGGACAGGAACTGCCGGAAGTAAGTGATTACGCTATTCATGGCGTCGAAATAAAAGCCCCATCGCTTGAGCGCGGATCCTACGCCGTTTTGGCGAGCGAGCGGGAAGACTTTGCCGTAGATAAAAATGGTATTGTGCTGACCAGATTCTGGGTGACCAACCTCACTCTGCTGGATGAGGAAAGGAGTCTGCTCTGTTATGTGCTTAACGCGAGGACGGGAGAGCCGGTAGAAAATGCGGAGGTCGAAAGTTTTTCTGAAGTGTTCAATTATGAGAAACGAAAGTATTCCATGGTTCCCAGCCGATCGTATACGACCGATCGCGACGGACAATTCGAGATGAAGGAAACCGATCCTAATAATCGCTATTTAAGTTATCTTGTCCAATTAAATGACGATTCAGAACACTTCTTTCCTGTTCAGCGGTTTAAGGCTAATGATCTCAGGGGCTCTTCGTCAAATTTAGACGATCTGCTCGGACAGATTGGAGGGTTGGGTGAAAGCAGCGAAACAGCAAGTAAGTCAGAAAAAATTTTAATGCCGGGTGTGCGGACGGAATTTTTTACGGATCGCAGCATTTATCGGCCCGGGCAGAAGATCTATTTTAAGGGGATCATGTTCCATTCCAGCAAAGACGACACCAAGCACGAGGTAGTTGCCGGAAAGAAAACATTTGTGCGTTTTCTGGATGCCAACTGGCAAAAAATTACCGAACAGGAATGCAAGACCAACGAATTCGGATCGTTCAGCGGCGAATTCACGGCGCCCGCCGGTGTACTGAACGGTCAAATGCGGATAGAGAATAAATATGGTTCCGTGAGCCTCTCCGTGGAGGAATACAAACGACCGAAATTTGAAGTTGCGTTCAAACCTGTGACGGAAAGTTATCGATTAGGCGAAACCGTGAAAGTGCACGGCTCCGCGAAATCGTTTTCCGGGGCCGTCGTCGATCATGCGGACGTACGGTATCGCATAAAACGGCGAAGTCCTAACAACTGGTTCGATTGGGGATATTCGAGTTCTCCCGAAAAAGAAATCGCCCACGGCAAAGTTAAAACGAATGAGGAAGGAGAATTTGCTATTTCATTCACTGCCGAGCCGGATAAAAGAATGTCGAATGAGCCGGGACGCGCATATGAATATACGATCGCTGCGGACGTAACGGACATCAACGGTGAAACGCAGAGCGGCCATACCGGCGTGCGTGTGAGTTACACAACGCTGCTGGCAGGCATGGACATACCCGAATTCGTGAACAAGGATAAGGACTTCACACTCACGATCCGCACGAACAATATCAACGGCGAATTTGAACCTGCCCGGGGTATCGTAACGATCGAAGAAATGACGCAATCTGAAAAAACATATCGGAGCCGCGCCTGGCCCAAGCCTGATCAATTCATCATAACGAAGGATGAGTTTGAGCGGGAATTTCCATACGATGCATATTCGGATGAGGTCGATAAATTGTCTAAGCGAACGACGGTTTATACTCAAGAGGTCGATACGAAGGAGAAGAAAACGCTTTTGATGAATACTTTTCGTTCCCTGAATTCAGGGCGGTACGCTGCAACGTTCAGAACCAAAGACCGTCTCGGAAACGAAGTGCGAACAGAGAACCTATTCACGCTTTATTCTGAAAATGACAGCCATCCCGCTTTAAAGAAAAACTTGTATTTCGTTCCCGTCAAGACCGACTGCGAGCCCGGCGAGTCCGCAAGATTTATTTGCGGTTCGACCGATCCGTCCGCTCATGTTCTTTATGAGATCGAACATCGCGGTAAGATGGTTCATCGTGAGTGGCTCACATTTGAAAATTCACAGAAGATCCTGACGTTCCCCATAAATGAAGAACACCGCGGCGGCGTGTCCGTGCATTTCACTATGGTAAGCAACTATCGGTTCAGTTCACAAACTAGTAACATTTCGGTTCCATGGACCAACAAGCAGTTAAAACTGGAATTCGCGACATTTCGCGACAAACTGCTTCCCGGAGCCCGGGAGCAATGGACGATCACGGTGAGCGGTACAGCTGCCGACCGTTTAAATTCCGAGATGGTTGCCACGTTGTACGACGCCTCGCTGGACCAGTTTCGCGGGCATCATTGGGGCCTGGACCTGATGCCGACGTTTTCGGCACGACAATACGTGGGTAACGGTAATGCATTCTCGGCGGCGCGCGGACGTTCGTTCGAGTGGGACTGGAATCAATACGAGGAGATCCCGTCTTTTCAGGAAGAGATCTCTGAAAAAGACGAAGACTCTGCTCCTGTTAAGGTTACGCGTGGGTCGGGTGGTGCGAGTAAAGCCGGTAGAGTGGCTGCAGCCAAAGCAGCAGCCGGTGCGCGGGCAGGAAAAGCCGCGAAATCCGCAGCCGGAAGAGGCGTATTGGCAATTGCAGGCGCCGTGGGCGGAGCCGGCAAATATGCGGACGTTGACTTTGGCGGTTCGTCAGAAAAGACTGTGCTTGGCGCGGGCGGAGTTGTCGGAGGCTCTGCCGGAAGCGCGGACGAATCCGAAGCAGAAGACCTCGGCGAGGTCAAAGCGCGCGCAAATCTCGACGAAACGGCTTTTTTCTATCCGCATCTGCGTACCAATGCCCGCGGCGAAATCGTCATCAGCTTTTCAATTCCGGAAGCGCTCACGCGCTGGCGCATGATGGGATTCGCGCATACGAAAACCATGAGCACGGGATTCGTCCAAAATTCTCTGGTCACGCAAAAGGAAATCATGGTGCAGAACAATGCGCCGCGTTTCCTACGGGAAGGTGATGAAATTTATTTTGCGGCCAAGGTGAGCAATATTTCCGACAACGCGATGCGCGGCAAAGCGCAACTTTTCCTTTTTAATGCCGCCACGATGAAGCCTGTGGATGCGGCGTTTGAAAATAAAGACGCCCAGAAATCCTTCGATATTTCCAAAGGTGAGAGTGCTGCAATGAACTGGCGGCTTAAAATACCCCGAGGAGTGGAAGCCGTGCTTTACCGCGTCGTCGCCAAGTCCGGAAATGCTTCGGACGGCGAGGAGACGGCGATGCCGGTATTGCCCGATCGAATGCTCGTAACGGAATCGCTCCCGCTGCCGATCCGCGGAAAACAAACGAAATCCTTTGAGCTGACCAAACTGCTTCATGCGAACGAATCGTCCACATTGCGCCACTATCGTCTGACGCTGGAAATGACGTCCAATCCAGCCTGGTACGCCATTCAGGCGCTCCCCTATCTCATCGAATATCCGTACGAGTGCGCGGAGCAGCTATTCAGCCGTTTTTACGCGAACAGCCTCGCAACGCATATGGCTAATTCGCGTCCGAAGATCAAGGCCGTGTTCGACCGATGGAAAAATTCGTCTGCCCTGCTTTCAAATTTAGAAAAAAATCAGGAATTGAAATCCGCTCTCCTGGAAGAAACACCGTGGGTTTTGGAAGCGCAAGATGAATCGCTCCGTAAAAAACATATCGGATTGCTTTTGGATCTGAATACGATGAGTCAATCGCTTTCGGAAGCTTTGAAGAAATTGAAAGACATGCAAATGTACAACGGCGCGTGGCCCTGGTTCGCAGGCATGCCCGAGGACCGATTTATTACGCAGTACATAACGACAGGATTCGGCCATTTGAAAAGATTAGGTGTGAAGTTCGGCGAAAGCGAGGTTAATACGATGATCACGCGTGCGGTCGGGTTTCTGGATGCCAAGGTTACGCAAGACTATAAGTACTTAAAAGATATGAACCTGGATTTGAATGAGGACCATATCGGTAATTTCATGATCCAATACTTGTACGCGCGCAGTTATTTCATGGATCAGAAAATAGACGAGTCACACCGGGAAGCGTTTGACTATTGGAAATCCCAGGCGCAAAAATATTGGAAAGACAGAAACTCCATGACCCAGGCCATGGCCGCTCTGGCTTTGTACCGTTTAAAAGATACAGAAACGCCGGCGGCTATTTTGAAAGCGATCAAAGACCGCTCGATGGAATCCGAGGAACTCGGCATGTACTGGAAAGGCAATTCAGGCGGCTATTACTGGTATGAGGATCCGATCGAAACGCAAGCCATGCTGATCGAGGCGTTCGATGAAGTTCTGAACGACAAAGCGTCCGTCGAATCGATGCAGGTCTGGCTGCTGAAACAAAAACAGGTGCGGGATTGGAAAACCACGAAAGCAACTGCCGAAGCGTGTTACGCTTTGCTCCTGCGCGGCACGGACATGTTGGCGTCAGACGAAGTGGTCGAAGTGAAAGTGGGCGATCACTGGAACAGTTCGAAGAAAATTAAAAGATCCGATCTTGAAGCTGGCACGGGCTATTTTAAAACTGCCTGGACCGGCGATGAGATCAAAAGCGATATGGGCAAAGTTACTCTGACAAAGAATAACGACGGCGTGGCGTGGGGCGGGCTGCACTGGCAGTATTATGAACAGCTAGACAAGATTACGCCGCATGAGACACCGCTGGTATTAAAGAAAAAAGTTTTTGTACAGAGAACTACCGACAAAGGGATCGTGATCGAGCCGGTCGGAGAGAATTCTGATTTGAAAGTGGGCGACCTGTTAAAAATCCGACTTGAACTGCGCGTCGATCGTGACATGGAATATATTCATATGAAAGACATGCGCGCCGCCGGCACGGAACCCACTAATGTCATTTCACGATATAAATACCAGGATGGTCTCGGCTACTACGAAAGCACCAAGGATGCTTCGACGAATTTTTTTATTTCGTATCTCGGTAAAGGGACCTATGTTTTCGAATATCCTTTGCGCATCACACACGAAGGAGATTTTCAAAACGGCATCACTACGATTCAATCTATGTATGCGCCGGAATTTAACAGTCATTCGGAAGGGGTGCGTTTGAAAGTGGGCAAGGCAGCGCAGACATTAAGTTCGCGGTGATCTAATTTTTCTTGATTCTTCTGACAGGCCCGGCGTTTCTATTTCTCGAGAAATCTGAATTCATTAATAGATTTCAGACTCATCGGAAATTATGTTTTATTCGGAATTTTACTCATGGCCCGTTCCGTCAGAGCGGTTATCGTCAGTGAAGGGTTCACGCCCACGTTCGCCGAGATCATTGAGCCGTCGCAGATGTACATATGGTCATAACCAAAAACACGGTTATCTTTGTCGATCACGCCTTCTTCGCGGTCCTTGCCCATGACGCATCCTCCGAGAATGTGCGCCGTGGTCGGAATGCCGAGAATCGTTTCCGTCAGCAGCACGGTCGGTTTGCCGTTGACGATCTTCGCATACTCTTCTGCCAGAATTTTTGCCTCCGGGATGAAGGCGGTGGGGCTTTTTCCTTTTTCGAGCGACGAGCCCATACCGAACAAGCTTCCGGAGAATCGCAGTGTATCATTGATCGTTTGCATGAACAAGAGTATTTGTGTTTTCTTCGCCCAGTCGGAAACAAAATAACATCTCAGGTTTTGGACCGGATGACGGGCGGCATCGAACATCACTTTAATAATTCGGATAAAAGGATTGCTCCCGTGTGCCATGGGCGACATGATGAGCCGCCAGAATCCCGATCCGGCGGAATACCGGACGGGCTCGAGATGGCTGTGTTCGTCGGTATGCAGGATCGAACCGATCGCGATGCCGTCGGAAAAAACCGTTTTTTTGTCAAACGTGGTCACGCCAATCAGGCTTTCGGAATTCGTTCGAACATGCGAGCCGACCTTATCGGAAAGACCGGGCAGCGAAGATTTTTTCAACTTGAGCAGCAGTTTGACCGTTCCCAAAACGCCGCCTGCAAAGATGATTCCTCGCGTTGTGAAAGCCCCTTTTTTATTCAAATAATGCGTGGATGATTTCCATTTTACGACATATCCGCCGTCACCGGCACTCACGTCATAAACTTCCGATTCTGCCTGGATCTTCGCACCATTTTGCTGGGCAAAATAAAGATAATTTTTGTCCAATGTATTTTTTGCGTTATGCCTGCAGCCGGTCATACAGCCGCCGCAAAAGATACAGCCGGCCCGGTCAGGTCCTTTTCCGTCGAAATACGGATCTTTGACGGTTACGCCGGGCTCGCCGAAATACACGGCAACATGGGTCGTTTCAAAATCTTTTTCTTTGCCGATCTTTTTTGACAGTTCCAGCAGCGCCCGGTCGCCGGTTTCCATCCGCGGATTCAGGGCAGTTCCAAGCATTTTCAATGCCGTCGAATAAAAAGGTTTCAGTTCATCTTCCCAATCGGCCAGATGCGCCCAGGTATCCGACTTGAAAAAATGGGATTTGGGAACGGGAAGCGTGTTCGCGTACACCAGGGAACCGCCGCCGACGCCCACTCCCGATAAGGTAGTCACATGACGAAAAAGTGTTATCTTGAAAAGTCCGAAAAATCGCAAGCCCGGCAGCCACAGCCATTTTCGTAAATTCCAATTCGTTTTCGGAAAATCTTCTGCATTGAGCCATTTGCCCTTTTCAATAACCAGGACCTTATAGCCTTTTTCCGATAGGCGCAAAGCCGAAACGGATCCGCCGAACCCGCTGCCGATTATAATATAATCGTAATCGAAATCTTCCATGAATATTCTCAAAGAGTTTAAAAAAATAGCGCCGGATTTTCATTCAGCGCTGTATCTGCTATTCAATGGGTGAATTGGTCAATTAAACCAAAACCTCATTCCAAGCCCGGCATTGAGATCAAATCTCGTTGCCGGGGATAATGCTAATTTGGGCACGACCTCCAAAAACAAATCCAAAGGCGAATGGGCAAACTCGTAATCAATTCCCACCGGGACCCGGACGCCCAGGCCCAATTTACGACTGAACAATACCGCCCCTCCGATACCGTAGTAAATCGGCAGTTTTCCCTTTTCCACATTGAAAAGATCGAATTGATGCAGAACAAAATCGGCCTGCGCTTGAAAAGCGCTGGTCTTTCCGAATGACCATGCCGCGGCGAGGTCAACGGCCGTTGACCCGGAAAGCCAATATTTGCCGCTCAATCCCGTCGGCTCGCCTATGATAACGCCGAGTCCAAATCCTTTGTTTTGCGCTAAAGAGGTTCCCGTGCAAAGCACGACAAGCCCGATTGCCGCAAGTCGCATCATGATTTTTCTGCTTCCCTTGGAATTATTTGGACTGATACAGCGGTCTGTTATTCGAAAATGACGTGATGAAATCGCCCCACGTCAGATTATTTTGTCCGTCTTTATGCGCTTTCGCCCGGCGAATGGCCATCTGCGCGGCATGTTCCACGATCCATTTAAAATTCTCTTCGCCGACGGATTTTAATTCCGCATCCGGTGCCGGATTGCAGAAATCAATGGCGTACGGCGTTCCGTTGCGTATCGCCAATTCGACCGTGTTAAAATCATACCCAAGCCCCTGGCATAGCTTCAAAACATATTCCGTCACCTTAGCTTCCAGCTTTATTACGGCGTCGCTTTTCGCGCC
>CAZLWA010000028.1:0-110904 GCA_964563165.1 uncultured Bacteroidota bacterium
TGATTCCGGTATCGGCGGGCTGACCGTCGTGAAAGAAGTGATGCGGCTGATGCCGAACGAGCGGATCATTTATCTCGGCGATACCGCCCGTGTGCCGTACGGAACGAAATCCGACCGGACGATCAAGGCGTTTACGCTGCAAAGCTGTCTTTTTCTGCTCGAGCACGATGTGAAGATGATCATCATTGCCTGCAACACGGCGAGTTCCGTCGCTTTGGAATTCATAGCCCATATGTTTAAAATTCCCGTCATCGGCGTGATCCTTCCCGGGTCTCTCGCCGCGGTTGAGCACAGCACCCGGAAAAAGATCGGCGTGATCGGAACGCATACGACGGTGAACAGCCAGTCGTACAAAAAGACCATTAAGGTCATCGATCCCGCCGCGGAAGTTTTTTCGCAGGCCTGTTCGCTTTTTGTTCCGATCGCGGAAGAAGGTTGGATCGATCATGACGTCACGCGGCAGGTGTGCGAGGAATATTTAAAAGTTTTTTCAGGAACGGACATAGACACGCTGGTCATGGGCTGTACGCATTATCCGATCTTAAGTACGACCATCAAAAAGGCCGTCGATCAGATTATGGAAAAAAACGTTACCTTGATTGACTCCGGCGTGGAAACCGCCAAATGGGCCAAGGACATTTTGATCGAGAACAAATTGCTCGATCTGAATTCCCAAAAACCCTCGCACCGGTTTTATGTCACCGATCTGCCTAAGAATTTTTCCAGGGTCGGGGAAATGTTTTTGGGTTCCAAGATCGAGTCCATCGATACAGTGAATGTGGAGATTCTCGGGTTTTGAATATTTTTTCGCTTGGCAAGTAATATTCATTTTTGTAATGCCTTATTTCGACTTTTTGTGGTTACACATATAAATTCGTACAATCATAATCGTGCTACAAGATGGCCATAGATAATTGGACGAGGGAGCAAACAATTGTAGCGCTAAATCTTTACTGTAAGATTCCTTTCAATAGAGTTAGCTCAAAACATCCTGATATAATCAGAATAGCAAAAATCATCGGTAGAACGCCGAATTCCGTAAAAATGAAAATCGGGAATTTCGGTAGTTTTGATCCTGAATTAAAAAAAAGAGGAATTGTCGGGTTAGCTAATACAAGCAAATTAGATGAACTAGTTTGGAATGAATTCAACAGTGATTGGGAAAATCTTGCATATGAAAGTGAATTGCTGATTTCAAATTTTACAAGTCAACCATTGGAAAAAATTACTCAAATTCAAATTGACGATTTGCCTCAAGGAAAAGAGCGGGAAGTCCTTATTAAAGCAAGAGTCAACCAAAGTTTTTTTAGGTCAACTATCCTGTCGTCATACAATTCGAGATGTTGTATTACCGGTCTGTCAGTTACAGATTTCTTAGTCGCGAGCCATATTGTACCTTGGGCAAGAGATCATAAGAATAGGTTGAATCCACATAACGGCGTGTGTTTAAATTCTATTCACGATAAAGCATTTGACAAGGGTTATCTGACAATTACGTCCGATTATAGAATCAAAGTTTCTACCGTTTTTTCTGATTATAAAAAAAACAATGCAGTAATTGATTTGTTTTTGAAGTATAATAATCAAGCAATCACTTTGCCGGATAAATTTCTTCCTAACAAAAACTTTTTAGATTACCACCATCAAAATATTTTCAAGAAATGACACACTCAATAAGAATTGTTTTTGGAAAAGAACAAGTAAACAAATACTTGTCTGATATTCCTTTTTCAGAAGAGGAATGTTCAATTAATGAAAAAGAATATTACTTCGACACAAAAGTTGAATTAGATGCCTTCGTTAAAGGAATTAATGGAGCTGTTGGTTGGCTTGAATGTTATGTTGTAGAGCCTACTTCATCGAAAACCAGTCTAGAGTCAGAAGCCGAGGTCAAGCAACAACTTTCTGTAAAATCATGATCCAAGATTATTTATTGGCATTCATTCCGATCTTCGTTGCTATTGACGTCATCGGGATCGTTCCGGTGTATCTGACGCTCACGGACGGCATTCCCGAAAAACCCAAAGCCCGCGTGCTCCGCCAGTCCGTGCTGACGGCGTTTTTGGTCTCGGTGACTTTTCTGGCGGTCGGAAAAATTATTTTTGCCTTCCTGGGCATTACGATGAGTGATTTCAAAATTGCCGGCGGTATTATTTTGTTTGCCATTGCCATCAACGATTTGATCTTTTCTACCGAGGAAAGAAAAAGCAACGAAGTCAAAGACGAGACGACACAAACTCAAAACAGCCCTTCTATCGGCATCGTTCCGATCGGTATTCCGTTGATCGTCGGTCCGGCGCTGCTTACCACGATCCTGATCTCCATAGACACGTATGGCATTTTGCCGACCATTTCTTCTGTTGTAATTAATTTGCTGATTGTTTATACTGCTTTGCATTACTCGCCGTATATTTTGCGCGTGACGGGACGCAGCGGCGCGAAGGGAATCGCGAAGGTCGTGACCCTGCTCCTCGCCGCCATCGGAGTGATGATGGTTCGCGTGGGTATCACGGAAATTATCCGATCCTAAGACTTTCCACGAAGCGCACGAAGAAAAATATTATATGGACGAATATTCTGACCGGGAGCCTGAATTTGATGAACCGGATGAAACGGATCCGGCCGATTCCGAAGATTTCAGAAAAGACCTGCTTGGGAAGATCGCAAAGGATATTCTCAGCGAGGATGTGGAAAAACGCTTTCAGGCGCTCAGCCTGATCGAGCAGTTTGAATGCGAGCCGCAATTGGCCGATTTTTTTTCAGTTCTGCTGAGCGATCCCGACCCGGACCACATCCGCACAGGCGTTATCGGGATGGGCATTTGGCGGCATTCGGACGGCGTGGCCATGCTGATCAATTTTTTGACCGACGCCCATAATAAAGACGTCCTTACGGGCCCCCTCGAAGAGGAGATCATTCTCTCGATCGGCTCCATCGGCGGCCTCGATGCGCTGGAGTTTTTGGAAAATTATGCCAAGCAGCGTTTTGATTTTCATACTTCCGAAGAGGACAGCTTAGGCATGGCGGCCATTGAGGGCATCACGCGCATGGCGGGTAACGGGCATTCCGGTGCGGTTAGTTTCCTGATCAGCGGGTGCGGCCATCCGGCGTGGAATATGCGCGAAACCTGCGCGGACAGTTTCAGTGTGCTGTTCAAAGGCAAAGAAGAAATCCCCAAACGCGTGTACGACGCGCTGATGAAATGTTCACGGGACGAGAATAAAAACGTCCGTATTGCGGCGTTCCTGAGCCTGGATGAAATTGTCGGACTGGACGAACCCAACAAAAAACTCTTAGCGGATGCGCGCCACAAACAAGTTTTTGGAAGTTGACACCACACCGGCTATTTTCAATTATCCATTCAACCATTATTTTGAGGAGTTTCCGTGAATTTTCAAGCACGCCTTCAAGAAATTCGTCAGGGGTTTCATCCGACGTTTTGGGTAGCCAACGGCATGGAACTGTTCGAACGCCTCGCGTACTACGGTCAAGCGACCGTGCTCAGTATTTTTCTGCGCGACCATCTCCATTTTTCCGAAATTGAAACGGGACAACTTTCATCCATATTCGGAGGGCTGTTGTGGTTATTGCCGATCGTGGCCGGAACACTGGCGGATAAATTCGGTTTTCGCAAATCATTTTCGATCGCGTTTGCCGGGTTGGCGATCGGTTATTTTTTGATCGGCTCTACCGGCATGAGCGCGTTCGCCCCGATCTATAAGGGACTGCCGCTGTACGGAGTGCTGGTCGTTATTTTGATTTTCACGGCGTTCGGAGGCGCGTTTATCAAGCCTTCCGTTCTCGGCACGGTTGCCGTTACGGCCAAACCGGAAGTGCGCTCGTTCGGCTATGCCATTTATTACTGGCTGGTAAATATCGGCGGTGCTTTGGGCCCGGCGGTTGCTTTTTTTGTCCGCGATACGATAGGCATTGAATTTGTTTATGTCGTATCTGCCGTCAGCTGTCTGCTCATGTTAATTGTCAATTTTATCTTCTACAAAGAAGTCAAAGACGCGGCGTACGAAGTCTCCGAATCGTTGGCCACGAAAATGAAGAACCTCGTGGTCGTTCTCGGCAATTTCAAATTTATGATATTTCTTTTGATCTTTTCGCTTTACTGGATCGCGTTCTGGCAGATCTATATCATCGTTCCTTTTTATATCAAGGATTATATTTCCGCGGATGCGCCGTATGAACTCATTCAGTCGACCGGCGCCTGGGGGATTATTTTATTTCAGCTGATCGTCAATCACCTGACGAAACGCCTCTCCACCCGTACCGCGATCGTGGCCGGGTTTGCGGTTTCCAGTTTGTGCTGGCTGGTGATCGCCATGGACCATTCCATCGCCGTGACGGTGGCCGGGCTGTTCGTGTTTTCTATCGGCGAAATGACGCTGGCGCCGCGTTATTATGAATATATTTCGGATATCGCGCCGAAAGGGCAGCAGGGGCTGTTTCAAGGCTATGCCTTCTTACCCGTCGCGATAGCGTGGGCTGCGGGCGGCAATATCGGCGGATGGCTCTACACCGCCTACGCGCGCGAAACGCATAATCCGAATATGATCTGGTTTATCCTTTTCGGCATCGGCCTGGCGGCAACGGTACTGATGGTGATCTATAATTTTGTTGTAGAAAAACAGGAAGCCGCTGCCGCTCAAGCGCAACCCTAAGCGTGAACCAGGATGAAAAAAACTCTGATGAACAAATTTCCGGCCATTGTTTTTTTCATCCTTTTTTTTCCGCGTATCATTTTTTCTCAGGTTTCCGGCGACTCGGCATCGCTTCGGAATAAAATTTTAGTCTCAACGGATTCCACTCAAAAAAGCCGGGACACGCTCGCCCTCAGCATTCAGGATTTTCAATTACGTACCGACTCCCTCTCCGCCGGCTTCTTTACCGACCCGTCTTTTTTTTATAAAATAATCACCCACGATGAGCTGATGAAAGATTACCACGAGGATTTTGCCGATTTTTTATGGCATACCGGAGGGTTTTACGTTCATGACCTGGGCAGCTATGGAAAAACGATCACGGCCTCCGCAAACGGACTATCGAATAAGAGTTTTCTGCTTCTCTACGACGGCGTGCCGATGAACGATCCCGACGCCGGCTGGATGAATTTGAACGCGATTTCGCTGGAGAACATCGAGCGGATCGAGATCTTTCGCGGCAATGCTTCGGCTGTTTACGGAAGCGCTGCCGCCGGAGGATATATTAATATTGTCCCGCGAAAAGTTTCAAAAGACAGAGCCCTGACGTCGGTCAAATTCCGATCCGCCTTCAGCACATTCCAGGATGTGGGTGTTTTCTTCGGAAGGAATTTCGGAAACCGGCTGCAGATCGGCGTCGGCGGTTCCAAAAAAAGCACGCCGGGCGAACAGACACTCCAGGGCCTGCAAGGCGGAATCCTAAAAGACGTGCAGGCCACCAGGTACAACGGAACGATCTTATTCGGACGCATTGATTTTCTCATCGACCGCCACTGGTCCACGAATTTTTATACACAGAGAAGCCGAGACCGTTTCGATGCCTACGGAAGAAACCTGTTTGGGGACGAGAACGTCTTCAGTTTCGCGACCGGTCAGGGGTTTCGGAAAGATGAGCGTACCGATTATCATTTCGGCGTGACGCGGAATTCGGAGAACACCCTGCTGCAAACGCATGCTTATGTCATGCATATTGACCGTACGTCGAAAAATTTTACAGGCAGTTCGATCCCTGAATTTTACACGGCCCGGGCGGCCGGGTTTGATATCCGCTACGGCTTTTCCGTTTTTTCCCACGCGCTTGCCGCCGGCGTTTCGTACCGGCACCAATCGGTGGACAGCCTCATCCTGCCGCAC
Organism: uncultured Bacteroidota bacterium; assembly: GCA_964563165.1. Lineage (GTDB taxonomy): Bacteria > CLD3 > CLD3 > SB21 > SB21 > CAZLWA01. The sequence continues at coordinate 5,844 of CAZLWA010000028.1, forward strand.
CCTGCGGAATCCGGCGAGGCGGTATGGGTGAGCGACAAATTCAGCGTCGGCCCGTTGGCGGTTCAGCCGTCGGTGCGCGGGGAAAATCATTCCGTGTATCACCGCTCCGGCATGGCTGACGTCAAAGTGCTGTGGCCGATCGCGCCAACGGTCACCTGGCTTGTCAACGGCGGCTATACAGTGGCGTATCCGTCTTTGATAGATGCATTCCAGCGAAATGCCAATTTCAGTACGGCCGCCGCGCCGGCGCCGCACGATTTTCTGTTTGCCGCCGATTCCCTGCGCGCACTCCGCCCTCAAAAGATCACGTCGCTGTCTTCGACGCTGCGGCTGAAAGAGCTTTTTTATCTCGACGAGATCACCTTGAGCGGATACGCCAACCGTTTGCGTGATGCGATCTATTATTACCCGGTCCATTTCAATACCGACTCGATGAAGATCAAGGCGGATAATTTAGCGCACGCGAAAACGTACGGCGTGGACATCGAAGCGGTAAAAAGAATTTCCATTTTTCAATTTACGGCGCGCCAGTCGCTGGTCAAAGGCAACGATGAAGTCCGCGGCGGCATACCGGCCTACCGCACGTATCTCGCCGGCGCCGGAGAAATATTCTTTTTTAATAATAATCTGAAGGTAACGGGATTTCTGTCGGCGATGTATTTCCGTTCCCACAGCGGGTTCACGTTTGAGGATGCGCCGCAGATTTATTTTATTACGCCCCGGCGCGCCCGCGGAGGCTGGGCGCTGAACACCCGGATATCGGCGAACATCGGCGACCTGCAGATCTTCTACGAAGCTGAGAATTTTCTGCGTGCGCGATTCACGCTTCTGGACGGCTACGATATCACCCGCCAGCAATATCGATTCGGCATCATCTGGAAATTATATAACTGATCCCTATGGAGCGATTGGAAAAAGCCATCCTGCTCTGCAAAGATGTGAATGCGGAACAAATGGCAGACGGCAGTTTGAATGACACGAAACTCTTTATCAAGGATTTCGCGCAGCACGATGATATCACATTAGCGGTCGTAAAGGTCGTTTAGGATTCTTAAATTAATTCTCTAAATTTTAACGGGCGTAATGTTCAGGAGTCACATATGAATCGTTTTAAAGAGTTCACCGAATTTCGTCAGAAAATGAATGAGCGTATCCTGGAACAGGATAATAAGGTCATGAAGAGATTCTTTTCCGTGGATACGTTGACGTACCAGCCCGGGGCGCTGGACGTGAAGACGAAAGAAATGCTCGGCTTAGCGGCATCCATGGTGTTGCGGTGCGATGACTGCGTCTCATACCATATCAATAAATGTAAAGAAGCCGGTGTTACGCGCGAAGAGATGTTCGAGGTCTTCAGCGTGAGTTTGGTGGTCGGCGGCTCGATCGTCATCCCGCACCTGCGCCGGGCGGTCGCGTTCCTGGACGAAATTGAAAACATCGGATAATTTATGCTTTTTCATTTTTATCCTTACCTTATTTTAAGTAACTTTAGTCCTGTGATGGACCATGAAAAACGGAATAAGAGAATACTGACAGAATGAAGAAAAAACTTATTATCTCGGCAGTTGTCCTGGCGGTTCTTTTGGGGCTAACGATCAATAAATGGAACGCCGCCAAAAGCAATTCTCCCGGTGCGGCCTCTACGGCTGCATCCGATAACCGCCTCGCCGTGAAGGTGCTGGTCATCCGGCCCGAAACGCTTACTAATAAGATCCTTACGACCGGTACGGTGATAGCAAACGAAGAAGTCGAATTGCGCAGTGAGATTTCCGCCCGCCTGATCAGGATCTATTTCAAAGAAGGCACCCGCGTAAGCCGGGGCAGCGTGCTGATCAAACTCAACGATGCGGACTTGCAGGCGCAGCTGATCAAAGCGGAGGCATCGAAAAAGCTGGCCGAAAGCAATGAGCAGCGCCAGCGTGTTCTGTTTGATAAACAGCTTCTCACGCAGGAAATTTATGACGCGACGGTTCGCGATCTGAATGCGTCCAAAGCGGATGTCGAACTGCTCAGGGCGCAGATCGATAAAACGGAGATCCGGGCGCCGTTTGACGGCATCATCGGTTTGAAATACGTGAGCGAAGGCAGTTATCTGACGCCTACTACTAAAATTGCCACCCTGCAAAACATCGGCGCGGTTAAAATCGATTTTTCCATCCCGGAAAGGTATTCCGGGCAGATTGAAAAAGATTCGCCGATCGCATTTACGGTTCAAGGCTCGGAAAAGTCCTATGAGGCGCGGGTGTTTGCCGTCGAGCCGAAGATCGATTTGAATACGCGCTCCGTGCAGCTGCGTGCGATCTGCACGAATGCAGAAGGAAAAGTTTTCCCGGGCTCTTTTGCGAATGTGGAATTGGCGTTAAAGACAACGGATCAGGCGATCATGATTCCCACGGAAACGCTGATTCCGGAGCTCAAAGGCCAAAAGGTCTTTTTGTTTGAAAACGGCCAGGCCCGGTCCCGGCCCGTGAAAACAGGCCTTCGCACGGACACGAAAATTCAAATTACCGACGGCCTGCAGGCGGGTGACAGCCTGATCGTATCGGGCATTATCCAATTGCGGTCGGGTATGCCGGTGAAAATTTCTGAGACCGAATAATGATCGAAACGAACAGATCTCAAGAAGGTAGGCATGGTCGGCATCATTCCTGAAATCAAAATGAAATGGTTTTTGTAAAGGCATTACTCCTCAATCAGAAAGATCCCTCATGAGTCTTTCAGCGATTTGCATCCGCCGGCCCGTGCTGGCCATTGTCCTGAATCTGGTCATCCTGTTATTCGGCGTGATCGGGTTCACGTTTCTCGGCGTGCGCGAATACCCTTCGATCGATCCGCCGGTCATTACCGTGCGCACGAGTTACACCGGCGCGAATGCCGACGTGGTCGAATCGCAAATAACCGAACCTTTGGAAAAATCCATCAACGGCATCGCGGGCATTCGTTCTATCTCATCGGCAAGCAATCTGGGCACGAGCAATATTACCGTCGAATTTAATTTGAATATGGATCTGGAAACCGCCGCCAATGACGTCCGCGATAAGGTTTCGCAGGCTCTGCGTCAATTGCCACAGGATATTGACGCGCCGCCGGTAGTCACGAAAGCGGACGCCAATTCCGACGCGATCATCGCCCTGACGGTTCAAAGCGGCACCAAAAATCAACTGCAGGTGAATGACTACGCGGAAAATGTCATCGCGGAGCGGCTGCAGACGATTCCCGGCGTGAGCCAGATCCAGATCTGGGGGCAGAAACGCTATGCAATGCGCATTTGGATGGATCCGGCGAAATTGGTTTCCTATCACCTCACGCCGCTCGATGTGCAGAATGCGCTCAACCGGGAAAATGTGGAATTGCCCGGCGGAAAAATTGAAGGCAACACGACCGAACTCACCGTGCGCACGATCGGCAGACTTACGACCGAGGATGATTTTAATAATCTGATCATTGCCGCCGACGGCGACCGCTCCGTCCGTCTGCGCGATATCGGCTACGCGATATTAGGGCCTGAGAACGAAGAAACGATCTTGAAACAATCCGGCTTTCCTATGATCGCACTCGGGCTCGTGCCGCAGCCCGGAAGCAATTACATTGAAATTGCGGATGAATTCTACAAGCGCGTCGAACAAATTAAAAAAGATCTGCCGAAAGAATACCAACTTGACTTTGCGCTGGACAACACGCGATTTGTCAAACGTTCGGTAACCGAAGTCGAAGAAACGCTGCTCATTGCGGTTTCACTGGTCGTGCTGATCATTTTTCTTTTTTTCAGGGATTGGATCATCGCCGTCCGGCCCCTCATTGATATTCCGGTTTCGCTGGTGGGCGCGTTTTTTATCATGTATGTCGCCGGTTTTTCCATAAACATTCTTACGCTTTTGGCGATCGTGCTGGCGACGGGGCTGGTCGTGGATGACGGGATCGTCGTGACGGAAAATATTTACAAAAAAGTAGAAGCCGGAATGCCGCCGCTCGAGGCCGCGTTCAAAGGTTCGGCGGAAATATTTTTTGTCGTGATTTCGACTTCGGTTACGCTGGCCGCCGTGTTCCTGCCGATCATTTTTCTTCAGGGATTTGTGGGACGACTATTCCGGGAATTTGGAATTGTTATTTCCGGAGCCGTTCTGATCTCCGCGTTTGTCTCCCTGACCCTGACGCCAATGCTCAACGCCAAATTACTGCGCCGTAAGCAAAAGCACACGCGATTCTACGAAATGACAGAACCTTTTTTTGTGAAAATGATCCAGAGCTACAGCGATTCGCTGAGATCATTTATCCACAGGCGCGGGGCCGCCGTCGGTATTATCATCGGGTCCGTCGTGATGATTTTCGGATTCGGCGCACTCTTGCAGTCGGAACTGGCGCCGCTGGAGGATCGGAGTTTAATGAGATTGTCCGTTACCGCGCCCGAAGGCACTTCGTATGAATATATGAACGACTACATGGACCGATGGGTGGATTTTGTCAATGAAAATATTCCCGAGAAAACAGTTTTCTTAACGGTCACCGCTCCCGGTTTCAGCGGTTCCGGAGCGGTCAATACCGCTTTTGGAAGATTGAAGCTAAAAGAACCGGGAGAACGCACGCGATCCCAGCAGGAAATTGCGGCATTCATATCGGCCAATCTAAAGAAATTTCCCGATGCCAGAGCCTTTGTCATTCAGGAGCAAACTATTTCCGTCGGCGGGCGGGCGAGCTTGCCTGTGCAGTATGTCATTCAGGCGCCGAATTTTGAAAAACTAAGAGAGGTACTTCCGAAATTCATGGAATTGGCTAATAAAAATCCGGCGTTTCAGGGCGTCGATGTGAACTTGAAATTCAACAAACCTGAACTGCGCGTGACCATCGACCGGGACCGGGCAAGGAGCCTGGGCGTGTCGGTCGTGGACGTTGCCACGGTCATGCGGCTTTGCTATGCGGGACAGCGGTTCGGTTATTTCGTGATGAACGGCAAACAATATCAAATTGTCGGCCAGGTGACGAGGGAAAACCGGGACCAGCCTCTCGATCTGAAATCGCTGTATGTGAAAAACAATGTCGGGCAGCTCATTCAACTGGATAACGTCGTAAAAGTTGCGGAACAGAGCAGTCCGCCGCAATTGTACCATTTCAATCGTTATGAATCCGCAACGGTTTCTGCGGGGCTCGCACCGGGGAAAACGATAGGTGACGGCATCGACGCGATGAATGACGTTGCGAAACAAGTTCTGGATGAATCTTTCACGACGGCGCTGAGCGGGCCTTCGCGCGATTATGCCGAGAGTTCGTCCAATATTTTGTTTGCCTTTGTGCTGGCGCTGGTGCTGATCTATCTGGTGTTGTCGGCGCAATTTGAAAGTTTCATTGATCCGTTTATCATCATGCTCACCGTGCCGCTCGCCATGGCCGGAGCGCTCTTGTCGCTGTGGTATTTCAACCAGACGCTGAATATTTTCAGTGAGATCGGAATTATCATGCTCATCGGGCTGGTAACCAAGAATGGAATCCTCATCGTCGAATTTGCGAATCAATTGCGTGCGCAGGGGCGTTCCCTCCCGGAGGCCGCGCAAGAGGCAGCCGCCATGCGGTTTCGCCCGATCCTGATGACGAGCCTCGCCACCGCACTCGGCGCCGCGCCGATCGCGTTCGCTCTGGGAGCGGGCGCCAGCAGCCGCGTATCGATGGGAATCGTCGTCATCGGCGGATTGATGTTCTCACTCGTTCTGACTTTGTATGTCATTCCCGCGATGTACCTTTTAATTAAAAAAGAAGAAAAACCCGCCCCGGACATGACTGAAAAATCCCGGGAAAAACCGGAAACGTATGAAGCGGTTCCGTCTGCATGACTCCTTTTCTGACTTTTGGGACTATTTCCACGTTATTCTTGCCAAAACCACTATCTCCAGGTCTCCCCATTCCAAGTTCGCACTCCTATTTGCATAAAAAATAGTTGTTTACGTTTGTAAAAATTATTACAAAAAAATTACAAAACATGACAAAAGTCATTTTTTTAGAACGAATTATTCTTTATCCTTAATGCGTAGACGGTTAGATAACTTGCTTCTAAATAACCAAATTCTAAACATATACAAAGGAAGGGGCGTTATGAAAAACCTGCTTCGATTCACAGTAATTATGGTAGTCCCCCTTACCATATTATTCATGTCGATGAACGGCTGCGAGGGGCCGCGGGGAAGAGACGGAGGCAACGGTACCAGCGGACAAGACGGCAACAACGGAACCAACGCGAGTGCATGTCTGCGGCCATGCCATAATCAGCCTGAAGGGATCTGGGCCCAGTACAGAGAATCCACACATTTTGAAGAAATTTTCCTGACCGAGGAACAAGACGCGTTCACGGCCGGAACTTGCGGCAAATGCCATGCAAAAGATGGTTTGGTAGCACGCCTTGACGGCCTGCCGAATTCGCCGGCGAATACCGATCTTGGGCATTTTAGTTATTTGAACGGTTCAACCGTTACGGAATCGGCTTATGACGGCGAGACCACGACGGCGCAGATCACATGCGTGACCTGCCATGCCGTATTGCCGGACACCAGCGCGTTCAATCAGCACAATCCGGCTGCAGGCTACTACACGGCCGGCAATTTTCCACGCCGCATACAAACAGCCCAGGGAATGTACATCGAAAAAAGCTCCGGCCCCGCTTTAGGAACCGGAACACAGATCGACAACTTCCATGATGGAAATACCTGTGCTATGTGCCATAAGTCAAGAAACGACTTAGCAGACAAGACCAAACTCACACCGACAGGTGGGGACACTATTAGCCTCGGAACCAACAGGCGATTCGGACCTCATGAAGGCCCTACTACTGACCTTTACAGCGGAAAAGGCGGATACCAGTTTGGCTCCAATACCTACACAAATAGTCTGCACCTTACGGGCTCCGCGTTCACAGGCACGACCGGCCAGGGATGCGTTGCATGCCATATGGGTGACAGAACGGAGAATTACGGTTATCCAAACCACAATTTCAAACCGATCGTGACCGCGACCTGCAGTCCCTGCCATCCGGGCGCAGTCGATATTGACGACATCGGAACGGCAAGCAAGACCATTGTCCAGAACGCTCTGGCGCAATTGCGCGGTATTTTGGATACGTATGTTCCTGTCATGAGCACCGGCGGAACTGCGGCAGCAGGCCTATTATCCCAGACCGATAACTCTGAGTCTGTGATCGACTCCATTTATTGTCAACCGGATCCCAGAATCACTTCGGCTCAGGTTACGGCGAAACAATATTGGCACGATGCGGTCCGCGTTCAGCGTATTCCGACATTTAATCCTGTGACCGGCTCCTGGACGTTCAAGCTCATTACCATCAAACTCACGAAAGACCAAGCGGGTGCGGTGTGGAACTATTTTCTTGTAGCGCGTTCAAAAGGATATGCGGCTCATAATTACAAGTACTCATTGCAGCTTCTTTATGATTCGATTGTAGCTTTTGCCGGAACACCGAGTTTTTCGCGACCGACATAAGAGTCCTTGTTCTTTTACCTGATGTGATGAGTGCAGAATTAGAAGCGTCTGTCTTAGGACGGGCGCTTCTTTTTTTGAAATGAATTGCAAGAAATAATTGCAATAGATTCACACAAATTATATAGAGTCGATCCTTCAGCTAGATTAAGAGGCCATTATGAAACCGATCGGTAAAGTCCTTTTTGCGCTGATATTCCTGATGGGCCCATGGCAGGCTCGTGCGCAAGTACTCAATGCGCGTTTTTCCACGTCCGTTTACAGTTGGCAAAATCAAAACGCCGACTCCTCCGAGTCCGCCATTTTCCGGGGTTATCAGACCGCTATGATCAATGTGAATGATCTGGGAAATCATTTAGGAATATCGAACCTGTCTTTTAATATGTATTTTCAATCATGGCGGGATTTCAGCGCCAAGACAACCGGGGACCCGGCCTATCGTGTTTATAATTTTTACCTCCGGTGGAAGAGTTCGGATAATTCGACTGACAAATGGGACGTTCGCATCGGCCGCCAGCAGGTACTCACAGGCTTGAGAAGCCCCGTGATTGACGGAACACGGATTGATTATACGCATTCAAACGATTTTACGATAATGGGCTTCTTCGGCGCGCTGCCGCCGACGGACGGTACCATATCAGCCTTAAAACCATTTGAACGCCGCAGCTTTGGCGCAAAATTATCTACTTCCAGGCTTTACGGATTCAATACGTCCCTGACTTACATAGACAAAAGCCGCGAAGCGGCCGACTATATCGACCGTTCCGTTCTCGGTGCTGACAGTATTGTGAGGCCCAAGATCAAGGAAAGATTGGCCGGGCTCGATGCCTATCGGGTTTTCGGCAATAAGATCAGCTGGTACGGCCATGCCGAATATAATATGCTGGAAAAAAATTTACAGCGGGCGTCCACCGACGTTCAATACTCGGCCACGTCCGATCTGTTCGTCGCCGCGCAATATCTTTACAGGCGCCCTCAGGTGTTGTATAACTCGTTTTTCAGCGCGTTCGATGAATTAAAAAGCAATCAGGAAATCTGGTTAAGAGCCCGTTATCGCATCGATGAATCATGGTCGGTTAACGGGGAATATGCCAATGTATTTTATTCCCTGAAAGACGCCTGGAGATTCGGGCTGGGAGCGACTTATATGCGCACGGGCCTTTCCTACAACCGGCGCATGGGATACGGCGGAACGATAGACATGATCTCCGTCTCGTCCTATTATCCTGTTAATGCTAAACTCAATGCCGGCGGTTCCGTTTCTTATGCCCGGTATAAACTGAGCGACGATATCACGGCGGGCAGCATTGCGGACGCTATATCCAAACAAGTGCTGCAAAACATCAATACCAGCATAACGGCGATCGGAAGAGTCAATTATGAATTATTAAGGTCGTTTAATGTCGATTTCGAAGCCCAGTTTTTATCACAAAACCTCAAGAGCTCGCCCGTTTTTGGCGGCAATAAATATGATGTGCGTCTTTTCGTTAGAGCCAATTATTGGATTTTTCAAAAACTCTAATGGTCAGGAATTATGAAAAACAAAACTAAATTTCCCCTTCTCATCGGTGCGATCGGGCTTATGGTTCTTGCCGGCATTAACGCAACGCAGGCGTTGTCCGGAATCGCAGAGGTCTGGCAAATGTCCGTCGGCAGCCGCTATAAAGATATTTACAAGGAAGAAGACCGCGGCCGGCTGATCAAGTTCAGCCATACGTATCATATGGGCGAAGTCGGCGCCGAGTGCAATCAGTGCCATGTGGGAATTGAAAAAAGCGAATCGTCGTCGGACAATAATTTGACCAAGATGGCGGAATGCTATACGTGCCATGACCAGAAAACGACCGAATGTTCAAAATGCCATGCGGAAAAAGCCCAGCCGTATTCTGCGTTTGCCAATCCCAAAAGAGAATTAATTTACTCGCATAAGAAACACGTTATAGATCTGAAGATGAAATGCGAAACGTGTCATACGGGCATTGGCGTGAAGGTTTCAGCGGCCGCGGGTTCGCTCCCGCCGATGGAAAGCTGTATGACGTGTCACGACGGTAAGCAGGCTAATAATAATTGCACGACCTGCCACACGGACGTCCGTTTTATCAGGCCGGCCGATCACATGGCGGGTTTTGTCCGAACGCACAAGAATGTCGTCGCCTCGGGCGGAAACACGAATTGCGTTTTCTGTCATACGGAGGAAAGTTGTCAGGATTGTCATCAGGGCGGCAGCGTGAGCCGGTTGAAAGGCCATCAGGAATTTGTAACTTCGAAGTCTCCCAAGACAACGGTCGGCGATCAAACCATGAATCTTGAAACCGCGCACGCACTGGATTATTTATTCACACACCGTTTCGATGCCAAAGCCAAAACCATGGACTGCCAGTCGTGTCATGAAACGGGATCGTTCTGCAGTAAGTGTCATGATCAGGGCGATAAGGTCTTCAAACCGGCCTGGCACGGTACGGCGGGTTTCATTACTCCGAAAGGCTCCGGAGGCGGTATGCATGCGATGCTGGCCAGGAAAGATATGGAGAATTGCGCATCGTGTCACCAGGCGGAAGGCAAGGACCCGATATGTTTGAATTGTCATAACTCAAATGGGAGTGTTCGATAAACAGTTTCGCAAGGGAAGTAACCATGAAAAAAAATAAATCCATTCTGTTCATCGGTATATCATTCGCCCTGATCATCGCTCTTTTCGGCTGCAGTGACCGGAACAGTATCACAGCCGTGCAGCCGCCGCCGCCTGCTTTTGCAACTTATGATGCCAATATGAAGCCTCTTTTTGACGCGTCATGCGCTATCTCCGGCTGTCATGCCGGTTCAAGTCCGATGGGGAATTACAATTTGAGTTCGTACGCCGGCGTGTTAGGCAACGGAAGCGATGGCACACCCAATGTCATCGCGGGTGATTCAGCGAGTTTGATCATTACGAAGGTCAAGAACGGAACTCATTTCGCCTGGAACACGCCTACCGATCAGTACAAAATTGATTTGTTGATTCAATGGATTGTTATTGATAATTCAAGAGAAAACTAACATGAGAAGGAGACTCGCTTTGAAAACCATTATTGTTGCCGTCATTGCCGTCATTGCCTTCGTTTCCTTGTTCGTATCCGGAACGAAGCAGGCCGTGGGCCAGGATAAACCGCAAAGAATGGTCGTGGGAGCCGACAAATGCAAACCTTGCCACATGTCGCCCAAGAAGGGCGCGCAGTATAAAATTTGGAAAGAGAGTAAGCACGCGAAAGCTTTTGAGGTTCTGGCCTCCGATAAAGCGAAGGAAACCGGCGCAAAGAAAGGCATCAAGAATCCGCAGGAAGACGGCGCGTGTTTGAAATGCCACATCGATGCATACGGCGTCGATCAGAAACTGGTTGGTGAAAAATATAATAAAGCGGACGGCGTGGGCTGCGAATCCTGCCACGGAGCCGGCGGCGACTATTGGACCAAGGAAGTTATGACGGATATTCACCTGAAGAAGACCGACGGTGCAACGGTCGGATTGGTTAAAGTCGATGAAGCGGTCTGCAAAAAATGCCACAATGAAGAATCTCCCAATTTCACGGGATTCAATTTCGAAGAAATGGTTAAGAAAATCGCTCATCCGATGGCCAAAGACAGCACCAAAGGCGGTTAATCTGTTTTATGCTCTGAATTATAAGACGTTTTAGCGGCGTACCATCAGCGCCGTTAAAACGTTTTTTTATCCAGTGATGATGGAAATCATATTCTCCATTGATTCTTGTGGTTGACACACGGCAAAAGTTGTTGTAATTTATTTAATTCAAAACTCGCGATTTATGAAAAAACTTTTCGTCACGGTTGTCTGGCTTACGTTGATTTTTGGCACCGGCCTGCGCGCCCGGGCTCAGACCAGTCAAGCCTGCCTCGAGTGTCATAACGACAAATCATTGACGATGACAAAGAATAAAAAAGAAGTCTCTCTTTTTGTCAATGAGCATACGCTGGCTAATTCGCCGCACAAGAAACTGGTCTGTATCGCCTGCCATACAGGATTTGATCCGGATAACGTTCCTCATAAAGAGACCATAACGCCTGTCAATTGCCTGTCCTGTCATAACAAAGCGATGCTGAAGCATTCGTTTCATCCCAATACGGTCCATGCGACCGGTCTGGGCGGATCGCCCGATATTAATTGCAAAAATTGTCACGGCACTCATGACGTTGTTTCCCCGAAGGTGGAAGGATCCAAATTCTTCGAAAAAAATCTCGTTCAGGCCTGCGGCTCTTGCCATCAGGATCAGAAGGAGACATTTCTTCACTCGGCGCACTTCAAAGCTCTGGACAGCGGCGTCAAAGACGCGCCGACCTGCCTCACCTGTCATCGGAACAACATTACGAACATCACTGCGGGATTAGACTCGGCTCAGCTGAAAATTGCACAGGCAAAAGTGTGCCTGTCGTGTCATTTGCAGAAAGAAGAAGTAGCCAGTAAGACTTTGCTTGGCGGCAAGTTCATTGCGTCGTATGAAAAAAGCATTCACGGCTCGGCGCTCTTGAAAGGAAATGCCAAAGCAGCCAACTGCGTGAATTGTCACGGCAGTCACGAAATGAACAAAAGCATTGTCGAGAGTTCGCGGGTCAACAAATTGCATATTCAGAATGTATGCGCCCAATGCCACGGAAACATTGCCAAAGAATTTTCCGGAAGTGTTCATGCCGAGGCGGTTAAGAAAGGGAACAAAGATGCGCCGGTCTGCACGGACTGTCACGGGGAACATAATATTCTCAAGCACAACGATCCGGACTCGCCGGTTGCCGCACAAAATTTGTCTAAACAAGTTTGCGGCGAGTGCCATGCTTCGATAAAACTATCACAGAAATACGGCCTATCCAGCGATCGCTTTCAGACCTTTTCGGACAGCTATCACGGATTGGCCATGCGCCACGGCTCTTTGGAAGTCGCTAACTGCGCCAGCTGTCACGGCGCGCACAATATCAAGGCATCCTCCGATTCCACTTCCATGGTGAGCAAAGCGAACATCGTTAGAACCTGCGGCAAATGCCATCCCGGCGCCAATTCACGGTTCACGATGGGCGGAGTTCACGTGAGCACGGACAAGAAAGAGGACGAACCGATCCTGTATTGGATCGCCAATTTTTACGTCGCCCTCATCGTGGTCCTGGTGGGCGCCATGTTCCTGCACAACGCATTGGATTTCAGAAAAAAGGTTAAACGAAAATTACTCATTCAGGAAGGATTGGTCGAAGAGCCGGAATTCGGCCACGCGTTGTATCTACGCATGACTTTGAATGAGCGTCTCCAGCACGCGACACTTGTGATCAGTTTCTTATTACTTGTGCTTACCGGGTTTATGCTGAAATATCCCGAGGCCTGGTGGGTACTGATGATCCGGAATTTGAGCGATCATGTATTCATGCTGCGTGGATGGCTCCACCGCATTTCCGGAATTGTAATGGTCGCTGCCAGCTTGTACCACGTCGGCTATCTTTATTTTACGGTACGGGGCCGGCAGCTGATCAAAGATCTGGTTCCCAGGGCTAGGGATATGATGGATGCGATCCGCACGATAGAGTTCAATTTAGGAATTCTAAAAGAGAAACCGAAGTTTGCCCGATTCGGTTATGTCGAAAAATTTGAGTATTGGGCCTTGGTCTGGGGAACGATCTTAATGGCCTTTACCGGTATGATACTGTGGTTTGAAAATACTTCGATGGGACTCTTTACGAAACTAGGATGGGATGTTTCGCGAACGATTCATTTCTACGAGGCTATTTTGGCGACGTCGGCAATTTTCGTTTGGCATTTTTATTTTGTCATATTCAATCCCGATGTGTATCCGATGAGCCTGGCCTGGCTCACCGGAAAAATTTCCGGAAAGGAAATGGCCGAAGAACATCCTCTGGAACTGGAGCAGATCCTGGCATTAGAAAAAAAGAAAGAACTCAACGGCAAACCGGACGATGCGAACGAGACAGAAACCAAAGCTTAGAATCATGAAAACGGTTTTAGGAAATTTTGTTCCCGGGGCTTCGTTTTTATTAATGGTCTTCTTTTCGGGTTCATTTCTTTCCGCCGTAGCTCAGGATAACAAAGACTGCTTCGATTGCCACGACGACATCACGTTGAACGTCAAACGCAACGGCAAAAACGTTTCGCTGTATATCAACAAAAAAACTTTCAGCGGGTCCGCCCACACAACCGTGAAGTGCGTGGGCTGTCATGCCGAGCTGAGCGGTAAGGAATTGCCGCATGATGAATTTGCTTCCAGGGCGCAATGCGTTTCCTGCCATGCCCAGGCCCAAAAATTTTACGATGAAGGATTGCACGGCCAGGCCAAGAAACAAGGCGATCCGTTAGCTCCGGGTTGTCTCGATTGCCACGGTTCTCCGCACGAAATTCTTTCGGGGCGGGACCAGCGCTCGCCCGTGAGCGCCATAAAAATTCCCGCGCTATGCGGACGTTGTCATCATGAAGGATCGCCGGTTCAGATCAAATATGACATCCCGCAATCTAATATATTAGAAAATTATTCCGAGAGTATGCACGGCGAAGGCCTGCTTAAGAAGGGACTTGTCGTAGCGGCAAATTGCGCCTCTTGCCATACTCCCCATCGTATTTTACCGCATACGGATAACCGTTCATCGATCGCAAGAATTAATATCGCTTCCACATGCACGAAATGCCATGCATCCATTGAAGCCGTTCACAGGAAAATCATAAAGGGAGAATTGTGGGAAAAAGAAGCCAATATCTTGCCGGCCTGTGTGGATTGTCATCAGCCGCATAAAGCCCGAAAAGTTTTTTACGAGGAGGGTATGGCGGATGACGATTGTTTGTCGTGTCATGCGAAGAAGGACGTTAAAGCTTCGAAGGACGGGCATTCGCTGTTCATCGATGTGCGCGAAACATCAAATTCGCGGCACGCAAAAGTGGCCTGCAGCCAGTGCCATGTGGGGGTTAATCCGTCAAAAACGCGCCCGTGTGAAAACATCATCCAGAAAGTTGATTGCGCGGCGTGCCATGCCCAGATAGGCGAGGATTACAAGCTGAGCACGCACGGTAAACTCTTTGCCAGGCAGGATGGAAATGCGCCGTTTTGTGCGGAATGCCACGGCACGCACGGTGTTTTGGGAAAGGTGAATCCGAAGTCCCCGATTTTTCCAACCCAAATTCCGAATCTCTGCGCCAAATGCCATCGCGAAGGAAACAAAGCGGCCGTGCGCTATCAAGGTACGCAGCACGATATCATAGAACACTATACGGAGAGTATTCACGGAAAAGGATTACTCAAAAGCGGACTGCTCGTGACCGCCAAATGCACGGATTGCCATACGTCTCACCGGGAATTACCAAAAACAGACTCGACGTCCAGCGTATTTGCCAAGAACATTCCCGCGACATGCGGCCGCTGTCACAACGGCATCGAAGAGCAATTTGTTCAAAGCGTTCATTCGCGCGAAATTACGCAGACGGATAAAGCGCTGCCGGTTTGCAATGATTGTCATACGGCGCACACGATACGCCGGACGGATGAGGTCGGATTTAAGCTGGAGATCATGAATACGTGCGGGAAGTGTCATGAAGCGATCGCAGAAACTTATTTCGATACGTATCACGGCAAAGTTTCGCAATTGGGTTATACCAAGATCGCCAAATGTTACGATTGCCACGGCGCACATGATATTTTGAAGGTCACGGATCCGCGCTCGCATCTGAGCCGTGAAAACGTCGTCGCGACGTGCCAGAAATGCCATCCGGGAGCGACGCGCCGGTTTGCCGGCTATCTGACTCACGCAACGCATCACGATCCGGAAAAATATCCGTTCCTGTTTTGGGTGTTCTGGGGCATGACGGGATTGCTGTTGACCACATTTGCTTTTGGAGGCCTACATACACTCTTGTGGCTTCCCCGCGCTCTTCAAATGCGAAAGGAACCGCGCAAAAAATCATTGGAAACGACGGACAAACAATATCAACGGTTCACCCGGTTAAACAGAATTTTGCACATCATCATGATCGTTAGTTTCATCACGCTGGCGCTGACGGGTTTAACATTGAAATTTTCCAATACCGGCTGGGCTTCTATCGTGTCACGATTCTTCGGCGGATACGAATCGGCGGGATTCATCCATCGTTTTGCCGCCGTGATGATGATTGGAATATTTATTGCGCATATTACGGATCTGATCCGGAGCAAACGTAAAGAATCCAAGACCTGGAGAGCTTTGCTGTTCGGCCAGGATTCGATGCTGTTAAACAAAAGAGATCTGAAGGAATTTTTCAGTTCCATCAAATGGTTCTTAGGCCTGGGCAAACGGCCCAACTACGGACGCTGGACCTATTGGGAAAAATTCGATTACTTTGCCGTATTCTGGGGTATTGCGGTAATCGGTTCGACGGGATTGACTCTGTGGTTCCCGGAATTTTTCACTCTTTTTGTTCCGGGCTGGGTTCTCAATGTGACGACCATTATCCATAGCGATGAAGCGCTGTTGGCGGTAGGTTTTATTTTTACCGTTCATTTTTTTAATACACATCTCCGGCCGGAAAAATTTCCGATGGATATTGTGATCTTCACCGGACGCATGCCGCTCGAAGAATTCAAGCAGGACAAACCTGCGGAATATGAAGCGTTGGTGGCCAGCGGAGAACTTGAAAAATATTTGGTAGATCCTTACCCTCCCATCGTCATCAAAGCGATCCGCATTTTCGGCTGGACCGCTCTGATCATCGGATTTAGTATCGTTCTGTGGATCATTTATGCGATGCTCTTTTCCTATCAATAGTCTTAAGAATTTAATACGTTTGAAAACTACTGAGAATTTCATATTATTATTAAGGACAGGGCGACGAACCCGATAAGGAAGAATTCCCGATATGGATGAGTTGACGAAAGAGAGAAGAGTACACCGCTTATTTCCAAGCGCGTTTTATAACATGGTATCCCTGAGCGGGGCCGCTTTAGCAGCGGTCAGCTTTGGGCTGATCATTTTCCTATTCATATTGGAAGCCTTCTCCGAACATTCCAAGCCCTATATGGGCATTCTTACGTTTATCATCATGCCGTTATTCCTCACGGCCGGATTGGTACTCGTCGGATGGGGTGTGCTGCGGGAACGCCGCCGCCGGCGCGCAGGCAAGTCGTCGGAAGGTAATCTACCGCGCATCAACCTGAATAACCCCAAGCACCGTACGGCATTTGCCTTTTTCTCTTTTGTGACCATTGTATTTGTCGGCCTATCTGCTTTCGGAAGTTATAAGGCCTACGAATTCACCGACTCCGACCAATTTTGCGGAGAAATGTGCCACTCCGTGATGAGCCCTGAATACACGGCCTACCAGTTTTCGCCGCATGCCCGTGTGGGCTGCGCGCAGTGTCATATAGGATCGGGAGCTCAATGGTTTGTTAAAGCAAAAATTTCCGGTTCGTACCAAGTCTATTCGGTCATGTTTAATAAATATTCAAAGCCCATTCAGACCCCGATTGATAATCTTCGCCCGGCGCAGCAAACGTGCGAACAATGCCATTGGCCTAAACATTTTTTCAGCGAGAAAGAAAAAATAAGTACGTATTTTTTGTCCGACTCCCAAAACACCAAATGGACGCTGAACCTGTTGATAAAGATCGGCGGCGGGAATAATGATGAGGGCCCCACTTCCGGAATCCACTGGCATATGAATATTGCCAATGAAATAACGTATGCGCCCTATGACCGGGCAAGACAAATCATTCCCTGGGTTAAGATCAGGCATGCCAATGGTAAGGAGACCGTCTATCGAAGCACCGAAATGAAATTGACCGGTAATGAATTGGAAAATATTGAAAAACGTCGTTTTGATTGCATTGACTGCCACAATCGTCCCACGCACATTTATCATCATCCCGCGGCTTCGGTCAATCAGGCGATGTCCATCGGGTGGATCGACGATAAGATTCCATTCATTAAGAACGTTTCGGTCAGAGCGCTGCAAAGCGATTACACATCAAAACCGATCGCTCTGGACAGCATTCGAACGACCATTACGGACTTCTATAGAACCCATTATCCTCAAGTCATGCAGGCTAAAGCAGGCCGTTTGGAAAGAGCCGTTCTGGAAGTTCAAAAGATCTACACCCGCAATTTCTTTCCGGAAATGAAAGTCAGTTGGAAGGGTTTCCCCGACAATATTGGCCATGTTTATTCCCTGGGCTGCTTCCGCTGTCACGACGGGAAACATGTGAGCGAGAGCGGTAAAGTGCTTTCCAGGGACTGCAATATCTGTCATACCATTCTTGCGCAAAAATTCGAGAATGGAACTCAGAGATTGGCTTTGGAAGGAATTGAATACCGTCATCCGGTGGATATCGGTAATGCCTGGAAAGAAATGAATTGCAGTGATTGCCACAATGATGAGCAGCAACAGCACGCCGCAATCAAGAAAACCGATTGACAACCCGATTTCTTCTTTGTAAAATAAACATGACTAATGTCATTGTTTTGACAAGAGAGACTCTGTATACTTCATAAGTTGCATCTCATCTTTGACTTATACCTATCAGAAATGATCCATTATAACCGTCTGTTAACTCTTTGAAAAAATGATGGCGAGGAATGATTTAAGGAGATTGTAGGATGTCCATACCCACTGAGAACCCCGGTGAGTCCAACCGGCGAAACTTTCTTAAGTACATACTTGGCAGCGCAACATTGGCATGGATCGGTTCCGTGATGTACCCTCTCGTTTCATTCCTGAAACCTCCAAAACAGGGCGAGGTAGAGGTTAGCAGCGTCAAAGCCTGTAAATTATCCGAGATGGAAAAGGACAGCGGCATCATCGTGCGGTTCGGGAATAAGCCGGTTATTCTTGTGCGCAAAGCTGACGGCGAGCTTCGCGCTTTTTCGGCCGTTTGCAGCCATTTGGACTGCACGGTTCAGTACCGGAAAGATATGGGGCTTATTTGGTGTGCCTGTCACAACGGAAGATATGACCTGACCGGCAGAAATGTTGCGGGTCCGCCGCCGCGGCCCTTAGATGAGTATAAAGTGATCGTTCAAGGCGAAGATATATTTATTTCCAAAAAATCATGAAATCAGTCGCTAAAAATATTTACGAATGGATCAATCAGCGGGTCATGCTGGATGATCTTGTCAAATTCATGGGCAAGAAATACGTGCCCATCAACAGCCATTCCGTCTGGTATTACTTCGGAGGCGTCTCGCTTTTTTTATTTATTATTCAGGTGTGCACCGGAATTCTGTTATTGCTTTACTACAAAGGAAGCGAGGACCTTGCCTTTGAGAGCATTCATTTCATCATGGCCAAAGTTCAATTCGGCTGGCTGATCCGTTCGATCCACAGCTGGGCGGCTAATTTATTTATTCTGGCGGCGCTTATACACATGTTCAGTGTGTATTTCACCAAAGCGTATCGCAAGCCGCGGGAAATAACCTGGCTGACCGGTATGATTATGTTCTTTCTTGCTTTGGGCTTTGGATTTAGCGGGTACCTTCTGCCATGGAATGAACTGGCGTATTTTGCAACTAAAGTTGGTACGGACATTACCGGAGTCATTCCGGTTATAGGTAAAGGTATGTTGGTCTTTATGCGCGGAGGCGATGACGTAACGGGTGCGACGCTTTCACGATTCTTCGGTTTCCATGTGGCCGTATTTCCGGGGATTTTTACAGTCCTACTGACACTGCACCTGCTTCTCGTTCAGCGTCAGGGTATGAGCGAGCCGATGGAATTTGAAGCGCATCCGGCGGGTGAGCGCAAGACCATGCCCTTTTTCCCCAACTTCCTTTTGCGCGATCTTTTGTTTTGGCTGATCGTTTTGAATGTTCTCGCGATATTGGCTGTTTTCTTTCCATGGGAACTCGGGAAAAAAGCGGATGCGTTCGCACCCGCGCCTGCGGGAATCAAACCGGAATGGTATTTTCTGTTCATGTTTCAAACGCTCAAGTATATTCCTCCGCATCTCCTGGTTATGGATGGAGAAGTATTCGGCATTCTGATGTTCGGCCTTGGCGGACTGTTTTGGCTGCTGGTTCCGTTTTGGGATAAAAAAAGTTCCCGCGGAGAGCGCAACCGTTTGATCAACTATATTGGAATAGGGGTTGTGATTTATATTATCGTCCTGACGATGCTGGGATGGTTCACATGAAATTCTGCCTGAAAATTATTATTGGCGCCCTCGGCATGGTTAATTTGGCGTTGGCCGGTAATGCGCCGAAACCGGATCAATGCTTCGTTTGTCATGAAGCGATGGGCGATAAGCCGGTGGCGTTATTTAAGAAAGACATTCATTATCAAAACGGAATCACGTGCGCCGGCTGTCACGGAGGTGACGCTTCCAAAGATGACCAGGACGAGGCGATGAAACGAAGCGCCGGATATTTGGGAGTGCCCGTTGGAGATGACATTTCAATAGCCTGTGCCAATTGCCATTCCGATTCATTAAAGATGAGCCGTTTCGGTTCTCAGCTGCCGACCCATCAGCTGGACATGCTGAAAGCCAGTTCGCACGGAAAACTTTCGACAACGGGAAAACAGCGAATCGTTCAATGCACGACGTGCCACAGTGCGCACGGCATTGTCAAGATAGAAAACCCTTTATCGCCCGTGTATCCGCTCAATGTGGTCAGAACCTGCTCAAACTGCCACGCCAATGCGGCTTTCATGCGCTTGTATAATCCGTCTCTTGCCGTTGACCAATTGGACAAATATAAAACCAGCGTTCATGGAACGCGGAATGCGAAAGGCGACTTTAAAACAGCGGTGTGCTCGAGCTGTCACGGCAGCCACGACATTATGCCTGCTTCCAGCGCGAAATCAAAAGTCTACGCATCCAATGTGCCGGCAACGTGTTCCCATTGTCATTCCGACGAGCAGTACATGAAAGAATATCATATACCGACCAATCAATTTGAAAAATTTTCCAAGAGTGTTCACGGCGCAGCATTATTCCAGAAGCATGATCTGTCGGCGCCGGCCTGCAACGATTGTCACGGCAATCACGGTGCGACGCCGCCCGGTGTGGAATCTATTTCAAAGGTCTGCGGCACCTGCCATGCGCTGAATGCGGATCTATTTTCATCCAGCCCGCACAAAAAAGCTTTCGACGAGAACAGATTTCCAGAATGCGAAACGTGCCACGGGAATCACGGGATCATGAGCGCGGCGGTTTCCATGCTGGGAGTGGATTCCACAGCCGTCTGCAGCCGTTGTCACACTGAAACCAAGAACAAAAAGGGCTACGTCATTGCACGGGGTATGCGGCAGCTCATCGACAGCCTGAGTACCGAAGAGCAGGGAGCGAAAGATCTGATCGAAGAGGCCGAGCAGAAGGGTATGGAAATCGGCGATGCAAAATTCAAACTTCGGGACGTTCACCAGGCGCGCCTGGAATCCCGCACGATGGTCCATTCGTTCAGTGAAATGAAATTCCGTGAAGTTATTAGTAAGGGATTAGGCACAACCTCGTTTGTCAAAACTGAGGCCGCCGCTGCCGTTGAAGAATATTTTTTCCGCCGCTGGGGATTGGGCGTCTCCACCTTGATCATTACCATACTTGCCGTTTCATTGTTCCTGTATATCAAACGAATCGAACAAGAACAAGAAGCGAAAGGAAAATAGGATATATTCCCCGGGTTCTAATCTCCGCTGATCTCCGCAACAACCAGAAAAATCTCTTCTCAGATTTCCCACCTTGTTTCCGGTTAGTCCAAACCTGTTATGGCCGCTTCGACCTTTAGCGAAGTGATGCGGCGCACAGCTTTGTGTGATGTGCGTCAACGTATTTTCTGATGACAAGCCCTATATTACAACTCATGCTTATGCTTTCTGAGTTGTCCTCGTGTCGCCCCCTCTTTAATTGAAGTGAGAGTTCAGTTTTAAGTGAGGGGGCGAACTTTTTGTATCTTCTGATAAAACAAAGACTTAACAGTGTTTCATAATAAATTGCTAAAAACTTTTATGCATTTTTCCCTCTTTCTGCATCTATTATCTACGCTAAGGGACAGGTAGATCGTATTTTAATAAGGAGCCGGACATGCCGGTCGTGCCGTTTTTCAAAATATTTCGCATTCTTCCCGACGGGAACATCGTGCCGAAACTACCTGTGCAGATCGGCACCAAGATCTTATTCCCCGGCATTTCCATTCCGCCCGGTTATTTGGTTACAGGCATCAACATTGCCGACCATATCGGAGACGATCTCGAGGTCGAAATGAAAGATGACCGATACGTCTTGAGAAAATTCATGCTAAAAGAACAATCCGCGAGTCTGTAACGGAAATATTTTCCGCATCCATCCGCATTTTCACTTTGTCATCCCTGATCTGAACTTGCCCTGAGCGCTTCCTTGACAAACGTATTCCAGTACGGTATATTTATCGGCTTTTCATTCAATCGGGCTGAGCGGATATTATTGCATTTAAAAATAATCCGCCGGACGATATCGACAACATCAAAAAAGACCATTTCGTAATGAAAGAGGGGAAAGTGAAAAGGAAGGACTGCTTATCCATTGCCCCGGAGCTGCTAGTGAACATAAAGCGGATGTTTTTAGACTCCGCTCCGGTACTTTACCGGCACCATTTCAAACAAATAATATCGTGTGTGTTCCATCGCAACCTAAAGGTTGCGGCTACCGGGCGTCCGAACTCCTATATAAAAAGGTATTAAAGAATCTCCATGTTTAGCATGCATCTGATGAGGGTGGTCATTCAGAAATTTCAGCATCATTTCAACAAGACAAAGAATGGACACAGTTAAGAATATGCAAACGATTAACGTAGATTATTCGCGGGAATTGCTAAAGGGAAAAACGGTCATCGTCATCGCCTTCATGATCGGGCTTGCCGTTATTGGATTTCTCCTGTATGTATCCGGTTCCTTGATGCTGCAAGGCTCCCGGCTCTCAATACTCGGCGGAGTGTTCCTGTTGCTATACCTGTACTTCGCTGTTTTCAGCCAATTTCATTTTGCAACATTCTTTGAAGTATTTGGAGACGTGATAGTTTCAGCCTCTTTTTCATCGGAGGGCCTGGCTGTTCGATTTTCAAAATCAGGCTTGCGAGATATTTCTTACAGTTCGATATCCGGAATTACAAAATTCATCATTGATGATGGAAAGAAAAGACGCGGATTTACCGTCACGGTCAATGATCTGCATAAACTTGACGTTGACGACGATGAAAGCTGGAGCAAATTCAAAACGATCACGGCATGGATTCCGGGCGAGCATGTCCGGGTTGAAGAAGTCTAATGTTTGTAATCACTAATTGGATATCCGTATACCGGGTCCGATCCGGAGAGCGGTCGTCCAAATAGGCTGCTTCTGCGTTCTAAAAAAGTTAAGCGCCGGAAAGACGAGTGGGTGGTCTATTGCCGGCGCTCGAGATGGGTCTAACGCATCTCATTTAGGAGGTTCTCTTGCAGTATTGGTTCAAGATCTCTTTTCACGAATCGCCGCCTGGGCCGCCGCCAGATGCGCGACCGGGACCCGGTACGGAGAACAGCTGACATAATCCAAACCGTTCGAATGGCAGAAGACTACCGAATCGTAATCCCCGCCGTGCTCCCCGCAAATACCGATCTTGAGTTTCGGATTGATCCCGCGTCCTTTTTCAACCGTTATTTTGATCAATGCGCCGATGCCGTCCAGGTCGATCGTTTGAAAAGGATCCTTCGCCAAAATATTTTTCTTAAGGTACTCGGGTAAAAACGTACCGATATCGTCGCGTGAAAAACCGAACGTCAGCTGCGTCAGATCGTTCGTGCCGAACGAGAAGAATTGCGCCGTCTCAGCCAATTCGTCTGCGATTAATGCCGCGCGCGGCACCTCGATCATCGTGCCGACCGTATGAAGAATTTTTTTCAAATTAAATTTTTTCAACACCTCCGCATATACACGCCGGACGATCTCCGCCTGATCCCGCAGTTCTCCCCGGATCCCTACGACCGGGATCATGATTTCAGGAAGCGGTTTTTTGCCTTCCCGGATCAATTCGGCCGAGCCTTCGAATATGGCGCGCACCTGCATTTCGGTAATTTCAGGATGCGTGATGCCGAGCCGCACGCCGCGATGACCCATCATCGGATTATTTTCATGGAGCTTCTCCGCCCGCCTGTTGAGCTCATCGAGGCCGATGTTCAGGCTTTCCGCCATTTTTAACCGCTCTTCGTCGTGCATGGGGATAAACTCATGCAGCGGCGGATCGAGCGTCCGGATGGTCACCGGCAAACCGTCCATAATACTCAAGGTCTCTTTGATGAACTTCTTGACGAATGGGAACAGTTCATCCAAAGCGGCCTTCTTTTCGGACGCCGTTTGCGCGATGATCATTTTGCGGAGTAAGAACAGAGGTTCTTCGGAATTTTTTCCGTAGAACATGTGCTCCGTGCGAAATAGTCCGATACCTTCTGCGCCAAATTCCAAACTCTTCATGGCGTCATCGGGCGTGTCGGCGTTGGCACGAATTTTTAATCGTCGCACATCATGGCACAAATCAATAAACGCTTTGATGTTTTCCATTTGAAGATCGGCGCGGATCATCGGGAGTTCGCCGGTATATACCAATCCTTGCGAGCCGTTGAGCGTGATCCAATCTCCTTCTTTGACCAGCGTTCCGTTGCTTCGAAACGTTTTATTTTCCAAATCCAGCAGCATGTTGCTCGCGCCGACGATACAGCATTTGCCCCAACCGCGCGCCACCAGGGCGGCATGGCTCGTCATGCCCCCGCGCGCCGTAAGAATGGCTTCCGATGCACGCATGCCTTCGACGTCTTCAGGATTGGTTTCTTCACGAACCAAAATGACTTTCTTTCCGGATTTCGACAGCAACACGGCGTCCTGTGCGGTGAAAACAACTTGTCCCGATCCGGCGCCGGGCCCCGCCGGCAAACCTTTTACGACCGGGCGGGTATTTTTTTCGATATTCGGATCAATGATCGGGTGGAGCAATTCGTCCAATTGATCCGCCGTGACCCGTTGGACGGCCATTTCCTTTGAGATAAGTTTTTGGCGGAACATGTCCAATGCAATTTTAACTGCGGCCGCACCGTTGCGCTTTCCGACGCGGCATTGAAGAACCCACAAGCGGCCCTGTTCGACCGTGAATTCCAGATCCAACATCTCCCGGTAATGCCGTTCGAGTCTGTTCCGAATGCTCTCCAATTGGCGATACACGGCAGGCATGGCTTTTTCAAGCGTCGCCAGATGAGTATTCTGAGCATTTTTTGAGAAGCTGTTGATCGGATTGGGTGTGCGCGACCCGGAAACGACGTCTTCGCCTTGCGCATTCTGAAGCCATTCGCCGTAAAATGCATTTTCACCCGTCGCCGGGTTTCTTGTAAACGCGACGCCGGTCGCGGACGTATCCCCATGATTTCCAAATACCATGGATTGGACCGTCACCGCAGTGCCCCAATCGTCGGGAATATTTTCGATGCGCCGGTAAGAAACGGCACGTTTGCCGTTCCACGCGGCAAAGACGGCATTGATCGCGCCGAACAATTGCTCGTAAGGATCTTCGGGAAATTGCATTCTGAAAACTTCCTGAACTTTCGCTTTGTACCGGATGATCAGGTCTTTCAAATCGGCTTCCGTCAATTCATTATCCGACGCGACGCCTTTTCGATCCTTGGATTCATGCAGAATATTTTCTAATTTCCATCGGATGCCGCTGTGATCCCCCACTTCGACGCCGCCGGCTTTTTCCATAACAACATCCGCGTACATCGTAATAAAACGGCGCTGGCTGTCATAGACAAATCGCGGATCGTTCGTTTTTCTGATCAAACCGGCCGCCGTGGTCTCGTTCATTCCGACATTCAATACGGTTTCCATCATACCGGGCATGGATCTGCGCGCGCCCGAACGCACGGAAACGAGCAGGGGATTATTCGCATCCCCGAACTTCGCGCCGGTTGCCTTTTCTATGCGGGACAATGCTTTTTTTATTTCCGATTCCAGCGCTTTGGGGATCGTCCGATTGTGCTGATAGTAATACGCACAGACATCGGCGGCGATAGTGAATCCGGGCGGAACCGGAATATTCATCTTTGCCATTTCAGCAAGATGGGCGCCCTTCCCTCCGAGGATATTGATCAGCCGGGCGCTGCCGCCGGCAACTCCCTGCTCAAACGAATAAATTTGTTTCTTAATGCCCTTTGCTTTTTTCATCGGTTCCTGCTTTTATATGGGGACTGACGACAATAATCTTTCAATTTCTCTTTTCAGATCGGTCAGATCCGAAGATTTAATGAGATACGCATCCGCACCCCGCGCCATATAGTCTTCCTTATAATGCGAATACGCAGTGTAAATGATTACGGGGATACCCACATGGTTGCTTATCAGCCAGCTCAAAAAATCAAGGCCGTCACCCTGAGGCATGCACAGATCGAGGACAATCAGGTCGGGATTTTGAAGCAGAACTTCTTGTGCCGCTTCACGCCCGTCCATGAAGGAAACCACCTCATGGTGCATCGCCGTGATCTCAAGTTCATACAGTCTTCGTAAGTTGGGCTCATCTTCGACGATCATGATCTTAGCCAATATAAGCACCCCCTTAACGATTACCTATTTAAAAGAACGCAGCGACATGACGGGAATCGCGGAAGTGTTGACCACGTCTTCCGTAACGCTGCCCGTCATGAATCTTTTCAAACCCGTGCGTCCGTGCGTGCCCATGGCAATAAGGTCCACGCCGTTCTTGATCGACGAAGCAATGATACCGTCGCTTTCCGTAATGGCGGCCCTTTCAATAAGTACTTTGTAAATGACCCCGCTGATATCCGTTTCCGAGAGAAATTTCTCGAAGTGATTTTTGATCAACTCATCCGATTCGTTCATATTCTCCAGGGCCACATACAGAATGAGCAGTTCCGATCCGAACATTCTGATAAATTTTACGATTTCCGGCATCACACATTTACACAACTTGGAAAAATCGATCGGAACGAGTACTCTCTGGAATCCGTTAAAATCTCTCTGCTGGCGCACGGTCATGACCGGACACGGCGCCTGCCGCACGACCCGTTCCGCATTGCTTCCGAGCATGATGTTCAGGCCGCTTCGGCCGTGCGTACCCATGACGATGATATCCGCCGCGGCCGCCTGGGCAACCTCGATAATCTGGGAGTACGGCCTTCCGATCACGACCGATTTTGAGACCGAAATGTCCGTCGTGATGTATTTAGCCGAATATTCGTTCATGCGTTCATCGGCGATCTTCTTCAAATTATCCGATAAATTTTCCATGTCCATGTCCGGATACGGGCCGCCCATCGGAGCCAATAAGTATGCGGGCTCATTAACATAGAGCAAGTGGATGTCCGCTTTATTTTTCTTTGCCAGGAAAACAGCGTATTCCAGGGCGTGCAGCGAACAATCGGAAAAATCCGTTGGGAATAATATTTTTCTTATTTTCATAACATGAAACTGGTTAAGGTGATACTTCCTAAAAAACGACCCCGCCCGCGATGATCCCGCGATCGGCCGGGAGCGGAGCACTAACCGGAGACAAAACTAAATTGTTCGGTTGAAAGTACGCATAAGATCTATATAATAGAGTAACAAGAAAAACGAAAAACGGGTAGGATGAGCATCATTTAATAAAATGATTTTTGTCACTCTAAAGAAGAGATTTTACCTCGGGCTGGAGGTGAATTTCCGCCTTGATGGAGTTGGCAATCAGGCACTGTGCGTGCGCCTTTTCGAGAATTCTCTCGGCCTCCTCTATCCGGTCTTGCGATTCCAGCAGGATCTGCGGCTTCAGAATGACCTGAGTGAACCGGTACCGTTCATCGATGAACTCCAAAACACCTTCAGCCGAGTCCGCGTATGATTTGACGGCCAAACCGGATTTTGAAGCGAAAGACATGAACGTGGTCATGAGGCAGATACTGACCGATGCGACAAACAAATCTTCAGGGGTCCAGACGCCAGGTTCGCCTTTGAATTCCGGCGGCGCCGAAACAGGAAAAGCCTGTTTATTCAGCGCAGATAGTATTCCTGACCTATTCCCGGTCCATGCCAAATCCGTGTGATAAGTAAAAGTCTTGAATCGCCTGGGTACTGCTACCGTTTCCATAATACCGGTCTTTTGAATGAGCGTAAGGGTTCCTCTGGAGCCAAACTTCTCTTTGAAGGTAGCAATAGGAATCGATTGGCGGTATGACTTTTGTCATATTCCGGGGAAAATGGGCAAGAAATTCGCGGACGGAGTTAATCCCCGATATTGGCGGTTTGGAGGAGAATGGCCTGATTGAGTATTTTTATCTTGTGGCCTTCGAGAAGAATGATCTTTTCCTTATTGAATTCGGACAAAAGACGGATGACGGTCTCCGTCGCCGTACCCACCATATTGGCCAGGTCCTCCCGTGACAACGTCGTTTTCAAGGTCGCATTGTCGGCTTCGAATCCGCCGAATTCTTTGAGTACCAGGAGCGTTTCCGCCAGGCGTTCGCGAACGGTATTGTACGACGTATTTGTAAGGCGGCTTTCGGCTCTGGTGGCGTCGTGCGAAAGAGCTTCGATGACCTTAAGAGAGAGGCCCGAATTGGACTGTATCAGATTCAAAAAGACATTTCTTGGAACGTAACAAATCGTCGCATCTTCCAGGACCGAAGCGGAGGATGAATAGGGCTCGCCTCCGATCAGGGAAGCAAAGCCGATCACATCGCCGTCTTTGGCGAGACGCAGGATTTGCTCCTTACCGTCGGCATTCATTTTATAAATTTTAACCTTGCCCTTGTTGACGCAAAATACCCCCAGTGGCTTGTTGCCTTCATAGTAAATGACCTGGCCTTTTTTGTAAATGTTGCCGCACTTGTTGGCATTTAACGCGCTCATTTCCGCCTCTTTCACGTCGCTAAATATAGAATAGACGCGCGTTTGACAGGAACTGCAAGCCGGTATTTCAATTTTCTTATTCATAAGGATCCTCATGTTTCCACGGTAAACAGCGACTGGCCCTTTTCCACATTTTTGCCGGGCAGAACGAAAATCTTCTTGATTTTTCCCGAAGCTGGAGATTTGATTTCGTTCTCCATTTTCATGGCTTCAAGAATCATAACGCCCTGCCCCTGGGCCACGGCGTCGCCCGCGTTCAATAATATTTTACTGACCAGACCCGGGATCGGCGCTTTGACTTCGCCTCCGGATTGGGCCGGCCCGGCGCCTATCAGCGCGCGCATCAAAAAAGTCCGCTCGTCCTCGACGCTAAACTCAAACCGATAACCGCGCGTATATACGGCATGCGTGTTTTGTTTTTTATTAATGATCACGCGATAGGAAGCATCGTTCACGAGCATCGAATGAACCGATCCCTGCCCGACCGTTTTGAAATCCACATCCAGTTCTTCCGGGTTCTCTTTACCGATTCGAACGTTTAACCGGTCGTGCGATTCTAAGACTTCAATATCGTACGCTTTGGCGCCGTTCGTAACCTTGTATTTCATAAAACCCGGCCTCGCGGTTAGGTTAAGTAAAAATACGTTAGATTATGACAAGCATCAATGAAAAAATTAACTATTCATGACGGAGCCGTTATTGATATCAATCGTTTGGCCCGTGATCCCGTTCTGATTGACCAGATACAAAACCAGATCGGCGATCTCCTCCGGGGTGGACATTTTTCTCAATGGAACGAACTGCATAGCCGCTTCATATGATTTCTCGGCGGTTGTTTTTGACTGCCGGGCGATCACTCCGATGCCGTCGTGCGCCATCGGGGTATCCACCCATCCGGGGCAGACCGCATTGACCAGAATTTTCTCTTTGGCCAGTTCCACCGCCCAACTGCGCATGAGCCCGAGCAAACCCGCTTTGCTGGCGCAATAGGCGGAATACCCGGGTACGCCGAGCCGGGCCAGCACAGATGACATCAGCAGGATATGTCCGTATCCGCCTTCATTTTTTTTCAGAAAAGGCAAGAACGTATTTACGAAATGATAAGTTCCCGAAAGATTGGTCGCCATAATTTCATTCCATCGGTCGTCCGGTCCGAAATGATTGGCTCCTCCTATGCCTGCGTTGGCTATGATACCGCTCAGATGCGGGAACGGAAAGTCTCTTGAGGCCTTTCGTATACTCTCCGGCAAAACCATGTCGGCGGTCATCCTGTGATGGTTTGCAGAATTTTCCAGCATCGTAATCGTTTCGGCCAGGTTTCTTTCATTGCGGCCGCAGACGGCCAGGCATGTATTCTTGTCTTGGGAGAGTTTTTGCGCGATGGCCCTGCCGATACCCGATCCGCCGCCGGAGATGAGGTAATATTTCATAGTCTTCATTTCGCTTCAGTAAGTGATTGAATCCGGTCATTCCGGAGCATTACAGATATCTGAGCACCCATTGGATGATTTTTTTCACACGATTCGTGTACGGAGGATACGTCAGTTTTAACGTCGTCATTCCCCGCTTTTGCCTTAACACAGAGCGCTCGTTTGAAAAAGCCAGAAACCCTGCATGGCCATGGGCTTTTCCGATCCCGCTGTGATTGACACCGCCAAAAGGCAAATACGGGTGCGCAAAAGATACCGTCGTCTCGTTGATGCACACGCCGCCGGAAGAAGTGTGCGCGATGATCCTTCGGATATTCGCGTTGGACGTCGAGAAAATGTACAACGCCAACGGTTTTTCCTGCCGGTTGATGGCGGCGACGGCATCGTCCAAACTCTCCACTTGCCTAACGGCCATCACCGGCCCGAAGATCTCCTCCCGCATCACAGGTGACTCAGGCGGTACGTTATTCAGAATGGTCGGCGCAATATAATTATCTTTTTCATTGAACGTTCCGCCGAGAACCAACGCGGCACCCGTGTTAAGGGTTTCCGTAATCAGCCGACGCACACGTTGAAAATGTTTTTGATCCACGATACGAGCAATATCAGGATTGTTTTCGATGGGGGCCCCCCGGCCGGGATACAATTTTTCAAACGCTTTTATTAATTCAACGATCAGGGAATCATGACTGTTTTTCAGGACCATGATGTAATTCGGCGACATGCACGATTGTCCGGCGTTCATGAATTTTCCCCAGATCAGTTTTTCAGCCGTATCTTTCAAATCCGCCGTTTCATCGACGATCACGGGGTTTTTTCCGCCTAATTCGAGCGTGACTGAACTCAGGTTTTCCGCCGCCGCTTTCATCACTATCTTTCCGACTTCCTGGCTGCCCGTGAAAAAAATATGATCAAACGGACATTTCAGAAGTTCCTGCCCGACCACATAATCACCCAGGCAAACCGTGATTTCACGCGGGTCGAAAAGCTCGCGCATCATAGCGTCAATGAGATCCGACGTATGTGGCGTAAGCTCCGACGGTTTGATCACGGCGCCATTGCCCGCGGCGACGGCGGAAATCAGCGGGCCGACGGTGAGCATGAACGGAAAATTCCACGGCGCAAGTATCAGGGCGACCCCTTTAGGCTCGTATAGGATTTGTGAACGCGTACCGAAGAGGAACATGGGGGCGCGTACGGATTCAGGCCGCATCCATCGTCTGAGATGCGACACGGCGTCGTTAATTTCGGAGAGCACCGGTTTGATATCCGTCAAATCCACCTCTGCAGACGGCTTTTTAAAATCATTATGAATGGCGTCGCGGATATTTCGCTGATGGCCAAAGATCCACGCTTTGATTTTTTCCAATTTTGCAATGCGGTCGCTTGCGGAAGTGCGTTTGAGGGTTTCCTGAAAGTACTTTTTTTGAGCCTCAACCAGTTCTTTGTAATTTATCATATCACGCCATGTAAAATGATTCGCCACGGAGCCACAGAGGGCACGGAGAAAATATCTTAAACACAAACACTTAAAATAACAATTAGAAACTTTAACTGCGCATTGCTGAAAAGAAATGGGAGGCGCGAGTACCGGAACGCAATCGAAACGCGATTAACCCGGAAGATCGGAAGGAAATTTATGGATCAAGTATTTGTCGAACCATCTGTTGCAAAAATAGAAACACGCCACGCACAGCAGTCCTCCGCATACGGCGTCGATCACGTAATGATAAAATCCGTACACGGTTGAGATGATCAGACCGGTGATAAACGGCAGGAACAACCAAAAGATCCGGCGGTGCAAATGATAGGTGTACATCAGGGCCATCAATGCAATGGCCACGTGCGAACTCGGAAACGCCGCGCCCGGTTCTTCGCCGTTCGCATAGATCCAATCCATAATGGAAACGAACCAACCGCTGTCCGCAAACCTTCCCTCTCTCAGCGCCAAGGGTCCCACCACGGGAATGAAGATATACATGGTATAACAAATGTAAAATGTACATGACATGGCAAAAATCATTTTAAAATAGTCGGTGGTGCGATCACGATATATGATCATACCGAAGACAAGCGGCAAGACATAAAACAGGAAATAGCATAAATGCATGAATTCGTTAATAACAAAATTATTAAAATGATCGTACAGCCAAAGGTTCGGGTCCACGCCGAAGAGTTTCAAATCAATGCTATAAAAAAAATCATCCTCATAGCCCTGAAAGATCATTTGATTCAGAGACCCGCTCTCCATATAAAAGAAAGTGAACGAAAATACCGGATACCAATATCTCATGATCTGCGTGGATTTGTTCGCGGAGCCGCTGCCGTATTTTACTAAGAAATAAAACGCCATGAGTAGCACCCCGCGGAACAGTATATGCGGGAACCAGGACTCAAGATTCCGGTGAAAAATCAAGATGAGCGTGCCGGTCACGGTCACATAGACCAGGTATCCCCAATCGTTCGGATTGAGAAGTTCAAAGAACGTCTTGGATCGAACCGCGTTTTTCATCGAGGAAGGTGTTATCGGAGGATCGCTCATAAGTATTTCATTTTCCAATGGTCCACGTTACAGCCAACCTTCTTTTTGATACCAGTCCACGGTTTCCCTGCAACCGCGCTCCAGGTCGTATTGGCTTTCAAATCCGAGTTCACGCCGGATTTTTTCAGATGACGTGGTCCACGCTTTTTGGCGGAGTTCAATAATTTTTTGACGGTTGAGCAGCGCAGGTTTTTTTGAAAACCGAGAAAAAAATTCCGCGAGATATGCCACGGCGATAATCACCCACTCGGGAATCGGGAGCGGAATCGTCCAGGTGTGCATCGCCGCACGGATAGCGGAGCTCAGATCCTGCCATGTATAAATCCGGCCGTCATCCACAAAATACGTCTGCCCGGCACTGTGCGGAGATTCTGCCGCAAGCACAATCGCACTTACGAGGTCGTGCGCATAAATGAGACTTAAATATTTTTTCTTGAATCCTAACAGAGGCATCCAGTGATGACGGATCAGCCGGAAATAGAAAAAAATATCCTTTTCGCGCGGACCGTATACGGCCGGCGGGCGAAGGATCGTGACCGGCAATTTCTTACCGTATTCGATCGCGTATTTTTCGCCTTCCCATTTACTTTTGCCGTAATAAGTCAACGGATTCTCCGGATCGCTTTCGATGCGCGGTTTTCCCTCCTCGGCCGGTCCCGCGGCCGCCAGACTGCTCACATGAACAATTTTTTTCACGTTTGGATTGTGCTGCCAGCATACTTCATATAATATGCGCGAGCCGTCGGCGTTGATTTTAAAGTACGCAGATTCGCTTTTTGCTTTCGTAATTCCGCCAAGGTGAAAAATATAATCTGCATCTTTGACCGCGGGAATCAGTGACTCACGGTCGGTGATGTCTCCCGAAATCAACGAGATGTCCAGGTGCTCCAGCCATGTCCGATCGCTCGTCGGCCGCACCGTGCAGGCGACCGAGTACCCTTTTGCCAAAAGGGCTTCCACGAGATGGCTCCCGATGAAGCCCGTTGCGCCTGTAACTAATACTTTCAATGAGGGTCCCGATTAAAGGTTTACCGTGTAGCCGCCACGTCACAAAGAATTTTCACCGGAAAAATCCGGCGTCGTTTTTACGTTACGGAGAAGTCATAGGTTGCGAAGGAAAGAAACAAATATCATTGTATCGGCATTTCATAAATGCGGTATTTTTTATATACACCCTCGCTCATACGTTCGATCGCACGGTTCATCGCGGTGTTATCTTCCAATATCCACGACATTTCAGCCCACGTATAACCTTTTTGTATGGCCGTGGCGAACGACTTATGGTAGAACACGACGTCCACGCCGGAATTCCGGTGTTCCGGAGTGATGCCGAGCGTGATGACGCGAAGGGATTTGATCTGCCCTTTTCGTGAATGCCATAATAATTTAAATATGCCGAACGGGAGTAATCTTCCGTTGCGCAGTTTAATAAGCGCCTCGTTGAGATTCGGAAGCGTCAGCGAAAATCCTATCGGAACGCCTTTATGTTCCGCGATAAATAAAAAATCCGGATCGAGAATTTGCTTCATCTGGACGCCCATATGATCGAATTCCGCGTCGGTCATGGGAATGAAACCCCAATTACGCTCCCAGGCGGCATTATAAATTTGCTTAATGCGCTGCACTTCCGCTTTGAAATCTTTCATACGAACCGTGCGAATCGTGAACGCATGGCGCTTCATGATCAAATCCACGCCGCGCTGGATCCGTTCCGGAACTTCCTTTGGAACGATCACCTTGTGCGCGAACAAATCTTTCGCTTTTTGAAGCCCGCTGCGCTCCAGCAATTCAATATAATAAGGCGGATTGTAGGCCATCATGATTTGCGGCGGCTGATGGAGCCCTTCCACAAGAAGTCCGCACTCGTCATTCGTCGAAAGGTTGACAGGCCCCCGCATCGAGGTCATTCCCCGCGCGCTCAGGAAGGACTTCGCTTTTTCCAAAAGCGCCTGCGCAACCGCGATATCGTTCACGCATTCGAACATGCCGAAAAAACCGACCTGGTCCTGATGAAATTGGCTGTGCGCGTGATTGACGACCGCAGCAATGCGGCCGGCCAGAGCGCCGTCTTGGTAAGCGAGATAGAACACCGTATCCGCGTGTGCGAAGAAGGGGTTCTTTTTCGGATCTAAGAATTCTTTGCGCTCGATCAGCAGATGCGGCACCCAATTAGGATCGTCGGCGTAGATTTTCCACGGAAATTTGATGAACGCTTTGAGGTTTCCGAAGCTTACTTCCCGGATTTCTATGGCCATAGATCACTTCAGCTTATGAGCAAAAAATCGGCGAGAAATTACGGATTACAAGGTAAAGAATCAAGTGAGAATATTCCCGGCAGACACTAAAAACCGGAAAATCCGCGGTTCGGCGCAAAAGGCCATTCGCGGACGTCGCATGTTTGCTGCCGGACAGAACAGGAAGTTCAGGCCGCCCATCAGACGGCCGGAATGGAGATACAGAAAATACGCGCACAAAAAGCGTACTTTATTTTATTGCAATTAGGATAAAAAAATCTTGCATTTATAAGCGTATTGCTTTATCTTTTTCATGCTATCCGTTTTTATACAGAACCTTCTTCGCCACGCCAAATTTTGGGAGCCGATGGTATGAGATCAAAAATGTTTTTTATCGTTTGCGTGATGACCGCCGGAGTGACGCTGAGTTCGTCCGGGTTGCTGCGGGCGCAGATCGGAGGCGCATCGGCGGGAGTGGACCGGTACGGATCGTTCTTCACTTTTTCGGCGAAGACACTTGATTTCCCCAGCTTTTATGTATTTCAAAATACGCATTTTTTTAAGGGCACGGGCGAACGCAACGGCGGTACGTCGGACGTGAAAGATTTCGGCGCGCAACTGGGATTTCAGATGGCCTTTACCAAGAGCTTTGACATGATCGTCAGCGGCAATTTTGTTCAGACCCCGAACCGGTCGTCCCAGATTCAAACCAATGAGGTCGTCGGTCTTTTCAAAAGCGTTAATGTGCCCCAGAATTTTTATTTGAATTTACGTTTCTCACCCTATACCCTTGCTCAGGATAAGATCAACCTGGGGTATATGCTGACGGCGAAATTTTCAACGGGCAGTTTTCCTAATCTACCTTTTCATCCGTATTCCGCCGGAAAAACAGAAGCGGGCGCGGGTTTGATCGCTTCGTATTTCTCCAAGCCGGAATATCCGGAAGCGTCCTTTGCCCTGCATCTCAATATGCAGTATTGGAATCATTTGGATAACGGGGCGTATGTCGGATTTTACTCCGTTGATTCCGTAAGAAACGTGAATAATTCTTTAGCCGACACTTCGATTGCCAAACACAATACTTCCGCCCTGCATTTCTCTATCGGCGGTTCATATCCCATTGATGTCGGCGGCAGATTTCTGTACATTACGGCGGATTTTTATACTCAGATGTTCCTGACCAAACCGCCCGAAGGCGCCTATAGCAGGCAGAACTTCGGATATGCGGCGCTCGGCGTGAAGTACCAATGGATGGATTGGCTGGCAGTACACATCGGCGGTGAGTTTCTCGTGCTGAAGCAGTCTTCGCCGGCAACGGTTTCCAGCCCGGTTACCGGCATCGAGGATCTGACCGTATCCAAGGCCGATTATCCCGCCTGGCGCATGTTTGTCGGTGTCAGTTTGCCGATTACGCCGCGCGCGCAAAATCTGAGTTTCAAAGAAGGACAGCAGATCGTTCAGGAACAGGCGTCCATGCGCAAAAAGGAAGTGGAAAATATTTTGTATTCCGAACAGGAAATTCAAAAGCGCAGTGTGAATTTCGTTCCTCTCAAAGAAATGCGCAAATCGTATAAGATCACTATCGGTGAACTGGTTACAATATTGGAAGCCAAGGACAAGAAAGCCGAAGAACCTTCCGAGAGTATACAGCCGATCGAAGTAAAGAAAAACGATCCTTAAGAAAAATTCAAAAAAATTTTTTATTACCCGATCCTGCGATCGGGTTTTTTTTTGAAATTATTTATGGAAATAAACATCCGATTTTTGTAATCTTGCGGTAGATTATAACATCCAATGATGATGTCAAAAAGAAGATACGTTACCCTGCTTCTTCTAAGCCTGGTCCTGTCGTGCCATAAGAGGGATCAAAGGGCATTGAACGAAGCATTGATTCAAGCCTGTGAAACCGGGTCGCTCGGTCGTGTGGACAGTTTGGTCAAGGATGGTGCGGCCGTTGATGATACCGTGTATGAACGATCCCCGTTGGCGATCGCATTTGATAGAGGCGATGCACCGATCATTTCGAGACTCATCAGCAGCGGCGCCGATGTGAATACCAAAGTCAAAGGCCAAACACTTATAAGATCCAATTTTTCTTCAGAGAATATTGATTATATACAAGAGTTCAGAACCGCATTTCCCCCGGTGCATCCGGCAAAGTTGTTAACTGCGAATGGGTATCACGGTTCAGAAGATGGATTCTTCGATTGGTGGATAGCCATCTTCAACTGCGACAGCCTGAAATTAAGTTCGTATTTATCGAAGACGCATGCGGACGATCTGGAACTCGACTCCTTGCCCGCGCTCCATTGGGCTGTCATAAGCGGTAACCTAATCTCTATTCGATTGGTGATGAATGCCGGCGCGGATGCTAATAAAATAGACCGAAATCGATGGACGCCGCTTGTCTGGTCGGCGTACCTCGGTGATACTGCCATTACCGGTTATCTGGTCGCCCGCGGCGGAAACGTAAATCACAAAACCGGCAGATTTAATTCACGAAAGGAGTCGATAGTATTCGATCCTCAAGGCGTGATGGGAGACATTAGTGCTTTGTTTGTTGCCGCCAGCAGGAACAATTTGTCCATGGTCAACTTTCTACTGGACCGTGGTGCAGATCCGGATATTAGAACGAATTGGGGTTGGACGCCGTTATTTGCCGCATGTGAACACGGCAATTTTGAAATGGCACGGTCATTAATAAGCAAAGGCGCCAATCCAGAGTTGCAAAGTACAGGCGAAGAGCTGGTGGGGGGCGGATATGGAATGGGGAAAGGATCTACGCCGTTTCATCGCGCGGCCCGGAGTGGTCGGATCGAAATAATTAAATTGTTATTTGATCATGGAGCGGAAATTAACGGGAAGGCGTTTCCGACCCCATTGCAGTGGGCCGCGTTGTCCGGCAATAAAAGCATTTTGAAATTCTTAGTGGACCACGGTGCGGATATCAAGAAAAACCCTAAACAACTGCTTTACATGGCCTGTTTTGGCGGAGTCCGGAAAAGTAAAATGGAAGCTGTACAATATTTGCTTGAATCCGGACTTCATATGGATAAACTCGATTTCTCTCCATTAGATGCTGCTATTGACTTTCAAGATTCTCTATTAGTGGATTTCTTACTTCAAAAAGGCGCCAATCCGAATTTGAAAAATTCCGACGGCCAAACGGCGCTTGAGAAAGCGATATCAAGGGGGCATCGTCGGGAAGCGAGTGTAATAAGAAAATACCGTGGTAAATGAAATTCATTCTATATCAGGAAGGATGCCTATGAAAATCAATAAAGATATCGTCATCGTGAACGGGGCACGGACGGCGTTCGGCAAATTCGGCGGCAGTTTGAAAGATCTTTCAGCGACGCTGCTTGGCACGGTTGCGGCCAAGGAGGCGATCAAACGATCCGGCGCAAAACCGGAAGAGGTGGACCATGTGGTTTTCGGCAACGCCTCGCAAACCAGCGCGGATGCGATCTATCTTGCACGGCACGTCGGATTGCATGCCGGAGTGCCGATCACGACTCCGGCGCTGACGCTCAATCGTTTGTGCGGATCGGGGTTTGAAGCGATCATCGAAGCGGCACGGCAGATTCTCATCGGCGAATCCGATGTGGTGCTCGCCGGCGGTACGGAAAGTATGAGCCAGACACCCTTTGTCGTTCGCGGCACGCGCTTCGGCGTGAATTTAGGACAAGCGATGAAATTCGAAGATTTGCTGTGGGAAGCGCTGACGGATCCGAATTGCGGATTTTCCATGGCGCAGACGGCCGAAAATCTCGCCGACCGTATGAAAATTTCCAGGATGGAATGCGATCTCTACGCCTATCTCAGCCAAATGCGCGCGAAAGATGCGATTCTCGGCGGACGTTTGAAAGAAGAAATTACGCCGGTCGAATTGAAGAGCCGCAAAGGCGTAAAAATGTTCGATACGGATGAACATCCGCGGCCGGAAACGACGGTCGAACAACTCAGCACGCTCTCGCCGTATTTTAAAAAGGACGGAACGATCACGGCAGGTAATGCCAGCGGAATTTGCGACGGCGCGGCGGCGGTCATCGTCACGACGATGGAAACGGCAAGAGCCAAAGGCTGGAAACCGATCGGACGGTTGCTCACATGGGGCATCGCCGGTGTGGAGCCGGAGATCATGGGAATCGGACCCGTGCCTGCAGCACAAAAAGCGCTCAAGAATGTGGACATGAAAATTGCGGATATGGACATCGTCGAAGTCAATGAGGCCTTTGCTCCCCAGTACCTCGCAGTGGAAAAAGAACTGGGACTGAACCGCGAAATTACCAACGTCAACGGCGGCGCGATCGCGCTCGGGCATCCGCTCGCTGCATCCGGCGCGCGGTTGACCTTAACGACGCTGTATGAACTTCGCCGGCGCAAGAAAAAATACGGATTGGCGTCGGCGTGCATCGGCGGCGGCCAGGGGGCCGCGGTCATCGTCGAAGCGTTGTAATTCGAGACCATGACGAATATCATGTTGTGAGAGTTTAAGAAGCATTATTATAGGGATTAGAATTTCGTATTACGGAATCCGATTCCGCGCTTACATGTTTGAATTATGAAATGTTGCTCCAACAAAACGATTTCAATGACAGGCAGACTGCTCTTGATGACCGCCTATTTGCCGGTTTGTTTTGGCGCACTTCATCCTGTCCTGAATTACGCGTGGAATTACGCGTATATTTCCACCGTTCTCTGTGAGAATAAAGACAAACCGCAAATGCATTGCAACGGCAAATGTTATCTGGCGAAGCAAGTTAAAAAATCTTCGGAACAGAATTCAAAACAAAATAGTTATGTTAATTTGAAAAATTCCAATGACGTAAATTCGCATATTGTTTATTCGACTTCGCTTATTATTGCAAGTCCTGTTGGAAAATTATTTTCAACAAGGAATCTTGCCGGTTTATTTTTATCCCCGTCCGACATTCCGTCACCTCCCCCCAAGGCATAGTTGTTTTCCAATATATAAACGGTCTTGGTTCAATTTATTTGGGAGAATAACGAACATGAAGAAGTTATTTTTATTGGCTGTTTTAATATTTTTGCCTTTCAGCCAAAATAAAGCCTGCGACGGCTGCCAGTGCCGCGTTAACCAAAGGGGCAGCGGTAAATTTACTCTGAGCCTGAATTTTCGGCATGCTAATTTCGGCCAGATGTACGGATCGGAATCCGTTCAATCCCCGATGACGTCATCCGCGACTTGGCCGCTCCAAAAGACAAGTAACAGTACAAAAGTTTTGCACGGGGCTGACAGTCTGCTGAACGGAAGTTATGAGCGCTACGCAACCGCGAATTTTATTTTAACCTTCCGTTTCAACAGCCGCTGGAGTTTCAATGCCATTGTTCCCATCACGAAACGCTCGTCCCGGAATGTCACAGCAGGCGGATCAGAAAGTATGAGAGCATCGGGATTGAGCGACATTGCATTGCTCACCGGCTTTAATGCATTTGCGGATTCGAAACCGAATTACGCCATGCAGTGGTCATTTCTTGTCGGATTTAAGCTGCCAACGGGAAAAACGAACGCAACGTCTGCGGACGGCGATCTTGTGGACATGCGCATTCAAAGCGGGACCGGTTCAGTGGATTATCTGTTTATGAGCGATATTTCAAAACAATTTAATCGTTTTGAATTCCTTGGAGATTTCGTTTATCGCCGTAACGCGCAGGGAGCGCACGGGTTTCAATTTGGGGATTTTATGAACTACCGGCTCGGGGCAAGATACCGGCTATTTGACACCAGCACAGCCATAGTCGCTATTGATCCTGTACGCAACCGATTTCAGGTTTTTGGAGGAATTAATTTTGATGGTGAATGGGAAGGTCGCGAACGGGATCATCATGCGGTAATCCCCAACACAGGCGGACATACGTTTCTGATTTCTCCCGCGGTTCGCTTTCAATGGACCAAAGTCGGTCTGGGCATAAATTATCAAATTCCCGTAACCCACCAATTGCACGGACGCCAGCTGGGACAGACAGCGAAGATCGTGAGCGAGTGGTCGCTTTATTTATAACGATCATGAACCTGAGAT
Organism: uncultured Bacteroidota bacterium; assembly: GCA_964563165.1. Classification (GTDB taxonomy): domain Bacteria; phylum CLD3; class CLD3; order SB21; family SB21; genus CAZLWA01. The sequence goes on from CAZLWA010000028.1 coordinate 46,398, forward strand.
CCGTAATTGCTTGAGATAGAAGCCCGAACCGGATTCGGGCTTTTTTTATCACGACACTCTCGATCCATTGGAATTTTCCGGTGACGGCGGCTCAGCGGCCTTGAACGGCATCGTATTGACCGCTTCGCTGACCAGTACTTCCATTTCATCCGTCGGCTTGAAATATTTCCAAATGAAAATACACGCGAGCGTGCAGACGACGGTGCATGCGGCTCCGCCTTCAGGGCCAAAGGTCCCGCCGGTGATCACGTCCGGCCCGGTTTCCTGGGCGATCATCAAGGGCTCAAACACCGACGTTCCGCTTACCGGTAGGCCCCAAATGTAGCCCTGCGTAAAATTCCATCCGATGTGCAGCCCGATCGGGAGCCACAAAGATTTCGTTTGAAGATAACCGAGCGACAATAGAATTCCTGCCAGAACAATATTGGCAACGCCGAATACGGAAACGTTGGGATTTGCCATATGGGCCGCTCCGAAAAGAAGCGAAAAAAAAGCAACGGCTATGATCTTATTCGTGCCCTCAATCATGGACTGGAAAATATATCCGCGGAATAAGATTTCTTCATTGAATCCGACAACGACAAAGAGAAACAAATTAATAAACAATCCGGCGGCAAAATATTCATAGGATTGGTCGGCGAGGTGAATGTCCTCGTAGCCCATGATCGCCATACTTCCGACAGCGGCGGTTAAGATGACAAAACCGATCCCAACGCCCCATAAAAGTTCACGAAGCGCGCCTTTACGTAAATTGAACCCGAGCGATGAAAATTTTCTTTTGTCCAGAAAATGCAGTAAAAGGTAAGCCGCAATGACAGAAGGGATCGTAAGCAGCAGCTTGACGATTGCTTCGCTCATGAAGCTTTTCGGACCGAACACACCCGTGATCAGCGGAAACGTCAGTCCGAACGGCACGCTGATGATTGTCAGCAAAATAATATACAAAACAATTCTCCAGCCGGCACGCAGTTGAAATTTTTGATTAATAAAAACATCACGGATCGTCATGATTTAGATGTCCTTTCGTTTATTAAATAAGATCAAACTCATATACTTTCAAGTTCATGAGGAAACCACACATCGTCCGCGAAGAGGAAATGAATACTATAAAACATTTTTTAAATGCGAAAATTGCAACTTCAATTTTTCTGTATTTGAGATTTCGAAGTCTGCAAAATTAAATCCCGGAGACACCGTGCAGCCGATTAACGTAAATACCCCGCACGTTGTCGCAGATTGCCAATAATCACCCGGAATCAGGATCTGTGGGCGTTCGCCTTTTTCGAAATCAGTTCCGAGAATCACTTTCGAAAAAACTCCTACGGGGCTGATCATTGAAAGTTCCAGAGCGGCTCCAAAATAAAAATGATAGATTTCATCATGTTTTACGCGGTGCCATTCGGAGCGCCCCCGAAGTAAAAAATAAATGGCGGTGCACACCGAACGATCCCTTTCCGTGCGCGCGGAAAGGGCCGAGCGGTAGGTTTCCCGGAACGCGCCTCCCTCCGGATGAGGTTCCAGATGCAAAGTCTTTATGAGATCTTCAGCGGTCATGTCAAGCCCAAATTAGTTTCATACCGGCGATCACTAAAACGACCGCAAGAACGCGGCGGAGGGTTGTCGTGTCAAATTTTCTCGCTCCAAAATAACTTCCCAGCATACCACCCGCCATGACCGCAACCGCGAATGGGATAATGGACTGCGAGATCAAATGAATGTTCTGCCAATTACCCAAGATGCCTGAAATGGAATTGACCAGGATAAATGCAACAGAAACACCCGCAGCGACCTTCGTTTCCGACCAATGCATTAGTAGTAAAAGCGGCGTCAAAAAAATCCCGCCGCCGACCCCTGTCAGACCGGAAATAAATCCGATACCCGCGCCGGCCGCCGCCAAGAACCCATTCACGGGTGCACGAATTTCCTCGATATTGGTTTGTATCGTAGAAATGGCCAATCGAATGGCCGCAAACAGCAGGACAACCCCTACAACAGTTTTATAAACATTCACCGGCAAATTGATCGAGCCGCCGAGATAGGCGAGCGGTACGGACGTGAGCGCCAGAGGTAAGAATAATTTCCAGGAAAAAAATCCGGCCGTATAAAACCGAAAGGTGCCGATGCCGGCGACCAGAATATTCAAGGCGAGAGCGGTCGGTTTCATTTCCGACGGAGCAAAACTGAACAAAGCCATGATGGCCAGATAACCCGACGCGCCGGCGTGGCCGACCGAGGAATATAATGCGGCGGCCAAGAGCATCAATAGGGAGATCATCAGCAGGTATTCTATGGACATGTTAAATTTCCGTATGAATTCTAAGCGCAAACACATGCACCGGCCCGCGGCCTTTATCGTATCCGGGATTGACAAGGAACTGATAACGGCAACTGGCCCAAATGAATTTGTTTATCCGAATACGCGGCAGGTTTCAGTTATTCGTGCGCGTAGCCTGAATAATATCTCCGAGAATAGCAATCATATCCGCTATTTTACTTAACGCGGAATTTATTTGTCTTCGTTTTAACTTGACTTCTTGTTCGTTTCGACAAAAGATCACCTGAATTAGCTTTTTTGAATTTGAATTTCGATAATCGCAAATATAGATCTCTCAACTCTGAGACTTTTTTCAGTTTTGCAATCGCTTCTTTTGAATCAACGGTCATAAATTATTTTCTTTTCACTTTTTTCAATTCGTCAATATCCAATTGATCTTGTTTGCTGTTTCGGTTCTTCTTCAGACGAATTAAATCGTCGATCCCAATGAGTTCGATTTCAACATGGTTTTGAACAATGGTGTTTCGCTTTTTATAAAAACCGTTAAAGTCTTTTTTCTTGTCAATCAAGAAATCAAGGATCAAAGCATTTTCGCCCTCCATCTTCACAAATCGGGCAATCTTAGCCTGAGCAAATTTCATGATTGTTTTTTGACCCAGAAAATTGTGGACCGTCAGTATTTCATCAATGGCATCATAGTCATCCTCGCAAATTATGAAATCAATATCCTGAGTAAATCTGGGTTTTGCATAAATGGAATATGCCAATCCGCCTATTAACAGGTAACGACGCGGCTTTATGTAATGGATGACATTGACCAGTTCATTGAAGAGATCCATACATCCGATTCCCCTTTTCTATTATTCCGAACATAGGCCGGCGGTTCCGCGGGGACACCAACCGATGAAGAAAATTTTACATTCCAACGATATTATATCCGCAGTCCACGTAGAGCACTTCGCCGGTGATGCCGCGGGACAGGGAAGAACACATGAAGAGTCCGGCGTCGCCGACCTCATCCACGTCCACATTACGGCGCAAAGGCGCTTTTTGAGGCGTGATGTCGAGAATTTTAGTGAAACCCGAGATGCCGCGCGCAGCCAGCGTATTGACCGGGCCGGCGGAGATCGCATTCACGCGGATATTCGAAGGGCCCAAGTCTGCGGCGAGATAGCGCACACTGGCTTCGAGTGAAGCCTTCGCGACCCCCATGACGTTGTAGCCGGGAACAACTTTTTCCGCGCCGTAATACGTCATCGTGATGATCGCGCCGCCTTTTTCCTGCATCAGCGGCAGAGCTTCCCGTGCCATGCCGATCAGCGAATACGCGCTGATGTCATGCGCCAGTTTGAATCCTTCGCGCGATGTCGTATGAAAGGCTTTTTCCAGATCCTCCTTATTGGCAAATGCGATCGCATGCACGAGAAAATCAAGATGCGGCATGTCTTTTTTTACATCTTCAAAAAGCTTTTTAATATCCTCGTCTTTCGAAACGTCGCAGTTGTAAAGCAGGCGGCTTCCGAGTTCGGCCGCGATTTCTTCCACGTTTTTTTTCAAACGCTCGCCCTGATACGTGAACGCAAGTTTCGCGCCTTCGCGGTGGAGGCTCTTGGCGATGGCATGTGCGATGCTGCGCTTATTGGCTACGCCGCAGACCAACCCTTGTTTACCTTGCATGAGCATTGGGTATTCTCCTTTTGGATATTTTGAATTATGAATGTTGAATTCAAAAACAGCTGAATGCTGAACGCTGATAGCTGAAAGCTGATTCAAGGACGAGGCTTACGAATGAATATAGAGAGAAAATGTCTATCCAACAAGTTCAAAAGTTCCGGGCCTCTTTCGCACGAAGAATTATTTGGGCGGTACCGGACCCGCGGACGCACATTCCATTAATTTTTTAACGCCGTTTCCGATTTCTTTACCATATTATGCTGCGTGGTCGCCGCTTCTGTTCGGGCGGCGTCGGACTGCTCGACACCCGGTTTCGCTACGCTTGTGAAACGTGCGAGCAGCGTATAGACCACCGGCACGATCACCAATGTCAAAAATGTCGAGAAAAATAAACCTCCGACGACGACCAATCCCAATGGGCGCCGTGATTCAGCACCCGCACCCAGCCCGATAGCGATCGGCAAGACGCCGAAAATCGTCGCAAACGACGTCATCAAAATGGGTCGGAGCCTGATCGTAGCCGCCTGAACGATGGCGTCGATCACCGTATTGCCGCGGCCGCGCAACTGATTCGCGAATTCCACGATCAGGATCGCGTTCTTGGTGACCAAACCAACGAGCATGATCAAACCGATCTGCGAATAGATGTTCAAACTTTGGCCGAACAGGAACAGCGTCAGCAGTGCACCGAACACAGCCAGGGGAACGGACAATAATATCGTAAACGGGTGAACGAAACTTTCGAATTGTGCGGAAAGGACGAGATAAATAAAAATGATCGCGAGCAGGAACATGAAATAGAGACTGGAACTGGACGACTTATATTCCAGCGACTGACCTGCTAATTCACGTTTGATTCCTGCAGGCAGTTTTTCCTGTACGATGCGGTCCAGATCATCCAGCGCTTGCCCGAGACTGACACCGGGCGCGAGCGTCGCCGTGATCTTCGCGGAACGAACGCGGTTGAAATGATTGAGCTCCTTCGGCGCAACGGTTTCACTGATCTTCACGACACTCGCCAGTTGGACTAATCCGCCGGATCCGCGCACATAAATATCCCGGATCGCATCAGGTGTGGATCGCGCCCGGGGTTTCAACTGCAAAATGACGTCGTACACCTTCGTTCCCCGTTTGAAATTCGTCACCGCCCGGCCGCCCAAAAACGTTTCCAGCGCAGACCCGATTTCGGCTACAGAAACTCCGAGACCGGATGCGCGTTCACGGTCAATATTGATATCGAGCTGCGGCTTGTTCAGCCGCAAGTCGGTGTCCATGTTGACCATGTAACCCAGCTTAGAGGCCTCGCCCATAAGAATGCCGACGGCTGCGCTCAGCTCTTCGTAGCTGTCTCCTTCAAGAACGTATTCGATCGGATTGGAATTAACGCCGCCGCCTATGCTGGGCGGATTGATCACAAAAGCCAGCACCCCGGGAATGGAAATGAGCTGCGGAAAAAGTTCGCGAACGATCTGCTGCTGCGGTTTTTCCCTTTGATCGCGCGGTTTCAGCGGCAGGAACATGAATCCGTTCGTCACGGATCCGGGTCCGCCAAATCCCAGCCCTGTTGCCGTGAAAAGCGCATGCCGCTCCGGAAGCGCCATCAGGCGGCCTTCGACCTGACGCATATACCGGTCGGTGTAGTCGAGGGTCGCACCTTCCGGAGAAATCACAATGCCGAAACAGAATCCGCGGTCTTCCACCGGAACCAACTCGCTCGGGAGAAGCTTGAACAGAACGACGCTCAATAGTAACGTAGTCAACGCGCCGGCAATCATTGCCCGCGGGCTGCCTAAAGCACCGTTGAGAATGCGGTTATAAAAACGATTGAGCCATACAAAAAAAGCATCAAACGAACGTGACGCCCAACCCGTGCCGGTCCCGTGAAGAGGCTTGAGGATCTTTGAAGACAGCATCGGGGTCAGAGAAAGCGCGACAAAACCGGAGATCAATACGGCGGCCGCCACCGATACGCCGAATTCGTTGAATAACCTCCCGACGGATCCCGTCAGGAATGCAAGCGGCACGAACACCGCAACCAGTGCGATCGTCGTGGCGATAACGGCAAATCCGATTTCATTGCTTCCGTCCACGGCGGCCTGCCACCGGTTTTTTCCCATTTCCATATGCCGGTAAACATTTTCAAGCACCACGATCGCATCGTCCACGACGAGGCCGATTGCCAGCACAAATGCCAGCAGCGTGAGAATATTAATAGTGAAACCGGCAAAATACGCTACGGCCAGCGAGCCGATGATCGAAACCGGAATAGCCAGCGTAGGGATCGCGGTAGCCCGAAAACTTTTCAGGAATGCGAACACGACCAAGACCACGAGGATCATAGCGATCAGTAACGTTTGCTGGACTTCATCAATGGAGTCATTGATGAATGTGGAGGAGTCATAGGCGACATCTAATTGGATATCCTGCGGGAGGAGTTTGAGCAGTTCCGGAAGCAGCGCGCGGACGGCAGCCGCGACATCAACCGTGCTTGCTTTTGACTGTTTGACGATTCCGAGGCCCACGGCTTGTTCGCCGTTGTACCGAACGGCGGTACGTTCGTTAGCCGCGCCGACCGTCACATCCGCCACATCGCGCAAACGCACGACGTCGTTGACTTTCTGCGAAACGATGATCGCGCCGAACTCGTCGGATTTTGAAAGCTCGCCGCGCGTGCGAACGGCAAATTCCCGTTCATTGCCTTCGACTCTTCCGCCCGGGATTTCGGTATTCTCACTTCGGATCGCCGATTCGACGTCCTGTGTCGTCAATCCGTGGGCGGCCAAACGCTGCGGATCCAGCCAGACGCGCATCGCATAGCGACGTTCACCGCCGATAATGACCGAGCCGACGCCGGGAAGTCGCAAAATTCTTTCTTTCAGCAAGCGATCGGCGATGTCGGTCAATTCCAATCCCGTATGGTGTTTACTGGAGACTGCCAACCAGACGATGGCCTGCGCGTTGGCATCCACCTTAGAAATGATCGGATCGTCGATCTCGCGCGGAAGCGTTCCGCGAACGCGCGAAACGCGGTCGCGGACATCATTGGCAGACTCATCCACGCTGCGGGTCAATTCGAATTCGATGGTGATTACAGAGCCCTCCTCGCGGCTCGATGACGTGATCGTTTTCACGCCCTGCAGCGTGGCGAATTGCTCCTCGAGCAAGTTGGTAATTCCCGTTTCCACCACACTCGGGCTGGCGCCGCGGTAGAGGGTGACGACGGAAATGATCGGCGGATCAATATCGGGATATTCCCGTACGGGCAATCGTGTAAAGGCGATGATGCCGAACAGCAGAATCGTCAAGCTCATCACGGTGGCAAAGACCGGGCGTCGAATGGAAATTTGACTCAGTTTCATTATTTACACCTTCCGGTTGAACGTCAGTGGGATGTTGAGTTTTGATCGGCGATCGGCATGACCTTGGCCCCATCAAAGAGCTTTTGGTGACCCGCTCGTACTACTTGCGAAAGAGAATCCAGGCCCTGGATCACTTCGACCACGTCCGCCGACCTTGTGCCGAGCGTAACCGCCACCCGTGCAACGGAACTGTCGGCTTTCACAACAAAAACAAAAGATTGATTGCCGCTCGCAAATATCGCCTCATTCGGGATCGTGAGCGCCTGGGATCGTTCGCTCAGGACTGCGGAAACCGTAGCAGACATGCCGGGGCGAAATTTCCGCCCGGGATTAGGAACACGGGCGATAACTTTGATACTCCGTGTTTCCGCATCCAGAACCGGTTCGATGGCAATGATCTTTCCTTTTACGTCGTGGCCCGGGTAAGCTGTCGTCGAAACGTCAACCTCCGCCCCGTAATTCATCTGCGAAAGGAAACGCTCGGGAGCGGAAAATTTCACACGGATCTCATCAATGTTTGCCAATTCCGTAACGGCCTGTCCGATCCGCAAAAACGTACCGATGCTCACTTTGCGGGAGCCGATGATTCCGCTGAACGGAGCCACGATCCGGGTTTTAGCGAGCCGGGTTTTGGACACGGTGAGATATGCTTCGGCCACTTTAAGCGCGGCAGACGCGTTGTCCAAGTCCTGCGAAGTGGCGGATTTCAGTTCCAGCAGCCCTTTGGTCCGGTCATAATTGCTGCGACTCTGATCGCGAAGCGCTTCGGTACGGGCGACTTCCGCTGCAAGTTCCGAATCGTCGAGCTGCGCAATAAGATCGCCGCGTCTTACGCCGCCGCCTTCCTGAAAAGGCAGGCTTACAACGGAGGCGTCTATTTCCGCGGCCACGGTGATCTCATCGAGCGCCTGAATAGTTCCCACCACTTCGAATCGGTCCACAACTTTTTGCGTTTTCACCTTCGCGACTTCAACCGGCATGGGCGGCATGGAAAATCTTTCGGCCGCACCCTTAGAACAACTGACCAGGGGTAATGCCATACTTATGAATAAAATCATCAGCTTCATTTGCTCCACACCTTTTTTATTGAGTTCACTGTCAAACCAATAAATTAATAAATTCCAAGTCTCATGCCAGCAAATTTTCTAAAAATTTGAAATAGGCACGAAAAGCCGGATCGAAAATTCCAAAACCGTTCAGGGCGCCCAGTCCACACCGATCACCGTGCGGCTTTTCGGCATTTGGCTTTTCAGCGCGCCCTGGTGAATGACGCCGCAGCCGAGCGCCTGCCCATTGGCGAAAACCACTGCGCCGCCCTTTTCAATTTCAAATGCGCGGCGAATCGTTCCCGCTCTGACGAACGTTTCAATTTCTTTCGGGTCGGTTAGCATGATGCGGTTTTTCGTAATGGCGTGTGAAAATAATTGCGCCACGTTGGTGGACAATTTCCACTCGTCGACACGACGCGTGCGGGCGAGACGCGTACCGATTCGGTGCGTATAAATTCGGTTCAGAATTTCTTCGCGGCCCAGCCATTCTTTCGAGGCGATCAGAATTTCATCCTGTTTAATTAAAAAGGCGTAGGCATCCCAAAATGCGGGTTCGATCCCGAAGGTTCTGTCGAAATAGTCTGTCATTCTTTGAATGCACGCGTCCGAAGACATCACAAGATTAAAATCAATTTTCTTATTGTTAAATGAATCCTTGTTTTCGCGCACGGTCAGGCTGCCGGTTTTTCTTAGTTTGGCAATGAAAAATCCTTCGGGGTTAATTTCGGACGGTAGAAGCCGGACCGCCTTTTCCAGGGAAGGATGAAATGTCTCACCGTTATAATGTGTTATCCCGGACATGGCGGAAAGCGATCCGTGAAGAGAAATAGCTTCGATCTCGACCGGATATTTATTCAGAATGGCGTTTAATAATTTTTCATTTTCTTCCACGGAGATCGTGCACGTAGAATACACGATCGTTGCGCCGACTTTTGCGGCTTTGATGGCGCTGACCAGGAGCTGCTCCTGTATGAATGCAAATTTGTTGAGGTAATTCAGATTCTGAGCCGCTTCCGGCGCTCTATGAATGACCCCGAGCGCGGAACACGGCGCATCCACCAGAATTTTGTCGAACGTTTCCGGGAGTAGATTACCGATACGTTCTCCGCCCATGTTGACCATCGCGGTATTGAGAACGCCCATGCGGTCCAGATTATGCGACAGTGTTTTGATGCGTTTGCCGTCCCATTCATTGCCGACCAGGGCGCCGCAGTTATTCATTATCTGAGCTATTTGGGTGGTCTTTGATCCCGGCGCCGCCGCGATATCCAAAACGAAATCAGTTTCAATCGGATGCAAGACCAGCGGCGGGATCATCGAGGCGACGCTTTGAATGTAAAACAAACCGAGAAAATGTTCGATGGTCTTGCTGATCAACGTGGGTTCGGTAACTGCGATCAAGACGTCGTCATAGAGATCAACCGCACTCAAAACAAAACCGTTTTTCTCCAATATAGATTTCAGTTCGGTTTTTGAGATTTTTAACGTATTGACGCGAATCGTATTGCGTTTTGGGAAATTGAGGCCGCTCAGGAATTTTTCTTTATCCGCCCCAAGTATGGTTTCCAAATAGCGGAGGAATGCGTCGGGGATTTCGTGGACGATGGGGGAGGGCATTAGTGGAGCGCTTTGTTCAAGAATTGATTCAACGGAACCATCGCTTTACATACTTGCGACGCATGTTTCAGAAATTGGCTGGACAAAACGGTCTTGTCGTTAACTGAGTGGGCTGCGATGTAGCTTTTGAATTTTAAAAGCTCGATGTCCGGATGATCCTTCGGAAATCCTTTCGGAGCGGTTTTCAATTTTTCGCCGGAAATCTCCTTGAAATGAGTAACGAAGGTTTTATTCGAAATGATCTTTTTGAAATCTTTGATACGGTATTCAATTTCCGACCGGATCAGATTGAGCGCTTCGGTCTGCGGCTGCCAGATGCCGCCGGCCAGAAAGGATTTTCCCGGCTCCAGATGGAAATAATATCCCGAACGGTCGGGTGTGGACTTCCCTCCTTGGGTGATCCACGCGCCGAAATGTGTCTTATAAGGGGTCTTATCTTTGGCGAAACGAATATCCTTGTAGATCCTGAACAGGCAATCATTCGCGGTCAGGTCGGATACGCTTTTGTCGAAACGGCTGATCTCGTGAATCAAAGAATTTACGAACGCCTCGAATGTATCGTGGGCGGGTTCAAACATATCCCTGTGGGCCTTAAACCATTCCCGGGTGTTATTTTTTTTCAGGGATCTTAGAAAGCCGAGTGTGGCTGAGGTCAACAGGGCCATAAAATCAGTCCATTAGATAATAATAAGTTATTGTTTCCCATTTTGCGGCGCCAGGTACAATGTAAGCAGCAGTACGCTAAATAGCAAAAACGCCCCCGCCTGATGGAGCACGCCCAAAGGGACCGGTATCTGATACAGCAGAGTCCAAATACCCAGGGTGATCTGAACACACACGACCGCAACGGCTGAATGAATTACTGACCTCAGCCCGGGCGATAACTTCATTCTTCGTCCGCGAAACCAAAGGGCGAGAACCGCGGCCAAGACGAGCCATGCGGCCCAGCGATGCATGAATTGGACCATGACGCCGTTCTCAAGAAAGTTCATTACCGGCGACGGCATCATCCACGCGCTCTCCGGAAGCCAGTCGTCTCCCATTTTTGGATACGTATTATACATGAATCCAGCCTTCAGTCCCGCCGTCAATCCGCCCAGAGCGATCTGAAATATAACCAGAAGCAGCGCGCCTTTTACCCATTTAGTCAGGAGAGACGGTGGGGTGGGGTCCCCGGGCATGAGCACCTGCAGAGCCGTCCACAACAGCATACCGCTGATCGTCATCGCTAACAACAGATGCAGGACCAAACGATAATGGCTCACGTGCGGAACGTCAAGTAGACCGCTTTGCACCATGTACCAGCCGATCAGCGCCTGCAGCGCTCCCAATGCGAAGATCAGCCAGAGACGGCGCTGTAACGGGCGATTGAGTTTTTTCCGGATGAAAAAAATAAGGTAGGGAATAATGAAAGCAATGCCGATAATCCGTCCCCAGAGCCGGTGAACATATTCCCACCAGAAAATATGTTTGAATTCATCCAGGCTCATTTGCTGATTAAGAATTTTGAATTCCGGAAACTCTTTGTAGCGGTCAAACGCGTCCTGCCATGCCTGCGGGCCCGCGGGCGGCAGCGTTCCCATGATAACATTCCATTCCACTATGGAAAGTCCGGACTGCGTCAGCCGGGTGATGCCGCCCAGCATGACCATGACAATCACCATGACATATCCGGTCAATAACCACGCGCCAACGGCTTTGCGATTCGATATTTCGGCGATCGGATTCATTGGGAAATATTATAGTCGTTTTGTAAATCGTGTTATTCGCCGGCATTTCCATTGCGCGGGCTGCCGCGCGCGCGGTCACCCGGGACGCCCGGCACGCATGCGGAAATAACTTAGGCAAGAATAGATAAAAATGCAAAGGGCTATTGGAAAAAAACGAGGACTCGAAATCGGCTCGGATACATTTTTCCGGATAAGGTTTGAAACGATTTCACGGATCGGTGGCGGATGCTCTTTTGTCCCATAGCCCGTATCATTGAAGTGCCTGTCCCTGAAGGTACGTTGCTTTTCTCGAAGGGCAGAAATATACGCGGTTATATCGTATAGATAATTTTCACTGAGTTAATTCAAAAAAATGACCAACAAATTCTATTATGCATTGGTCATTGGTCATTGATCATTATTCATTACAAAAGTGGAGCTGAGGGGGATCGAACCCCTGACCTCTTCATTGCGAACGAAGCGCTCTCCCAAACTGAGCTACAGCCCCGGAAATTCTTAATAACGCGCCAATTTATAGGATTCGATTTTTAAAGGCAAATAGTTTTTCCCGACCCCTCCCTGTCTCCCTCCCCTAAGCAAGGGGAGGGACGGGGTGGGGTCTTAAGAGGTGGTTCATCCCGCCTCGACATATTCCGTTCTCAAAAGACTGTAAAAATAATGATCAATCCGTTTTCCGCGTATGTTAAAATATCCGCGCAGAATACCTTCTTTTCTGAATCCGGCTTTTTCCAGAAGTTTGTAAGAAGCGGCGTTATCAACCGAACACTTGGCTTCGACGCGGTATAAATGCGCTTCGTAAAAAGCCTTCCGGAGTATGAGTTTGAGCGCTTCCGTACCGAAGCCCTGCCCGTGATGATCTTCCGACAAACTGTAACCGATCTCGCCGATCTGATGTTCCCACGAGCGAATGCTCAGTGTGATCCAGCCTAAAGGCCGGGCGTCCGACAACCGTTCGATGATCCACTGAAAACGTTCTCGCCCGTAATTGGGAAGCTCATTCGCCAGCGTTTTTTCCAGATCGGCGCGGATCTGATCCGGGCTGAGGTAGATCAAAGGCTGATGCGCTTTGAGAAATTCTTCGCTGCGCCACCTGAAAACGTGTTCCGCGTCCGTCAGCCTCGGGTCGCGCAGGCGCACCCGAAATTCGGAGCGCGGGAAAGCGCTTGGAGAAAAAGGATTGATCATGCTATTTCCAAGTTTATTGGGAATATAATAATAAGAATCGATGAAAATAAAAAGTAAATACGTCGGAAATATCAAAAAAACAGCTCAACCTTGGTTTCAAAAGGCCCTTTAAAAACAGGAAAAAACCTTGACAATAAAACCCGATTCAACTATATTTCTCCCCATTTTAAAAATGAAGCAGCGAATATACTAACCGCTTAACTTACTGGAGAAATTCACATGGCAAAGGCCAAAGGCAACCGCATCGTGATCACCGTGGAATGTACGGAATGCAAGAATAGCGGGCTCCCCGGCGTGTCACGTTATACGACCGAAAAAAATAAAAAAGTCAATACCGAGCGTTTGGAGATCATGAAATATTGCCGCGTCGAACGCAAGCACACGCTCCATAAAGAGACACGTTAAGAATTCAGCAACCTTAATCAGAACAAGGATTTTTTGAATGGCCAAAAAGCAGACATTTGTTGACAAAATGACGAAAGTGGCGGCGCATGCCGATAAGATCACGTGCCCGTCCTGCAAACAAGAAGCCGTAACCACCTATGCGAAATTCGTGGACTCCAAGATTTCCGATAAAACGGGCGCCTGGAAATTTTTGGAAAAGAAAGTAAAACTTTGCGGTAACTGCGGCGTCATCGTCGGATGATAGCGAAAGATCTATTGGAAATCTTGGTTTGCCCCGCCTGCAAATCTTCATTGAAAGAAAGCGGGGAGTATCTGCTGTGCACTGGCTCTGCGTGCCGCCGAAAATACGCCGTTAAAAATCAAATTCCCATCATGCTTGTGGATGAATCGGAAATTCTGACGGAATCCGATTTCCAGCGCCTCATGAAGTCCTGACTCCAGCACTCCTTTTAAATATTTTTCCACCATCATTTTCACTTGATTATCGCAGCCCACCGCTCTATATTTTGCTGCCTAAAACAGGCCGGTCCGGCCCATTCTTAAACAAATTCGAATTTCGAGGTGCGTGTGAGTTCATCCTGGGCGCGTGTTGTGGTGGCGTTAGTGGCCATTCCGTTTTTTGTGGCCGCGACCATTTACGGCGGCATTTATTTTTTTGCTCTTGTGGAAGGTATGATTATTCTCGGCGCGGTCGAGGCGCTGCATTTAACGGAACAAAAAAACACGTCTCCACAGAATCTTTTGGGCATTGCGTTTGCCTCGCTCTTTGGAGTCTTGTTTTTTCTGGGAAAAATGAGTTTGCTGCTTCCCGGCATTTTTGTTTTCTTAATGACGCTCCTCACGGTAGAACTTTTTCGCCAGACCGGCTCGGCGCTGCTGAATATCACCTCGACTTTTTTTTCGGTTGTTTACGTCTCATTTTTGATGGGGGTGCTGCTTCTTCTGCGGGCGGTACCGGGCGATGCGGGCGCGCAGTTGGTCTTTTTGGTCTTCGCGGGTATCTGGGCGTGCGACACGCTCGCGTACTTCGGCGGAAAATCATTCGGTAAGCATAAATTATTCGAGCGCGTCAGCCCGAATAAAACGTGGGAAGGAGCCGCCGCAGGATTTGCAGGATCGGTGCTCGGGGCAGTGATGATTAAACTGATCTATGAAAAATCAGGTATTCCGTTTTCATTAACGTGGCTGCAGACGTTGATAGCTGGGGGGCTTGCAGGCACCCTGGGCCAGGTCGGTGATCTGGCCGAATCGCTGCTCAAGCGGGATGCGCAAGTCAAGGATTCCGGCGCATTGCTTCCCGGACACGGAGGCATATTGGACCGGTTTGACAGCCTGCTCTTCGTCGCACCGGCGCTGTATCTTTACGTTTATTTTTTTGTGTTTTAATTCCCGCAATCTTTCCGGTATCCGAAACCCCGAACGCAACCTGTATGAAAAAAACAATGTTTTTGACGCTCTTTGTTTTCTGTTCTTATCTTTCCTGCGGAAAAAACAAAACCATTCCCCTCGGAGGCACTGCCGTTGTCGCCCTGGGCTCGGATGCCGACGCCCTCAATCCCATTATCAGCAGCAACGTCAACGGCACGCTTATCTTGTATTTCACGTTTCCGGATCTGACGGATCATGAGTTCGATGCGTCCCGGGGTATGGACACGCTGCTGCCGGCGCTGGCGCGATCGTGGGAATGGACGAACGGCGAAAAATCGCTCGTCTACCATTTGCGCGGCGATGCCCGCTGGAGCGACGGAACGCCGATCACTGCGCACGATATCAAGCTATCCTATCAGCTGTACGACCATCCGAAAGTCGCCAGCGTCCGGAAAAGCAAATTGAATTTTCTTATTCATGTGAACGGCCGCGTCGATTTCGATAAGGCGATCGGGACGCCGGATGACACGACGATCATTTTTAATTTTAATTCGGCATATCAGAAAAATTTACTCATTGAAAGCACGCAGCTCGGTTTTGTTCCGAGATCAGTTTTTGAAACCATGGACCCGGAAAAAGTCCGCACGGCGAACTTCAACATGAATCCGGTGACCGGTAAGCATTTTACGCTGCTGAAATGGGCGCGCAAACAAGAGATCGTTCTGCAAAAGAATGCCGATTGGAAAATTCCTCATGCAGCGTATCTGGATCAGATCGTTTTCCGCATCATTCCGGAAATGACCACGCGCATAGTGGAACTGAAAACGGGGAACCTGGATATCGTGGAAGGCCTGTCGCCGGATGATGCGCACGACATTCAAAAACACAACCCAAACCTGCGCATCGAGAAGCAGTCGTTTCGCCGCTTCGAATACGTGGGCTGGAGCAACGTGGATATTCAAGCGTATCAAAAGAGCAAACATAAAACCATTCAGCCGCATCCGTTGTTCGGCGATAAAAGGGTCCGCCGGGCGCTGACGCTGGCGATCCACCGCGACGACCTCATTCAAAGCTGGCTCGGAGAATACGGGCAGGCTGCGGTCGGCGCAATCTCACCGGCCTTTTCATGGGCTTACAACGATTCGATCCATCCGCTTCCTTACGATCTGCGGGGGGCAAAACAATGGCTGACCGAGGCAGGTTGGACGGATCATGACGGCGACGGGATCTTGGACCGGGACGGAAAGAAATTTGAGTTCATGCTCACAACGAACGGCGCCAACCCGCGTCGTGAATTTGCCGCGCTGAAAATTCAATCCGATCTGAAAAAAGCCGGCATCGTTTGTCACGTGCAGCTTCTGGAGAATAATGCATTCAACGGCGGACTAAAAAATAAAGAATTCGACGCATTTATCACCGGCATGACGACGGCAATGACGCCGGATCTGGAGGCGCAATTCGGCTCGGATCTGGAAAAAAATTTATTCAACGCGGAGTCGTATCAAAGCGCAGCGGCGGACAGCTTGTTGAGACTGGCCGCCACGAAAACAGACCGGGCCGAAGAAGGTTCTGTCTATAAGGCTTTACAGGCCTTGATCTATGAAGATCAGCCGGTGACGTTCTTGTATTGGTACGACAACATCGTCGGGATCAACAACCGCCTTCAGGGGACGCACGTGGATATTCTGACGCCGTATCACCGGTACTACGATTGGTATATGACCGCTGAGAAATAAAGAGATTCCGGCGGAATTCACAAAGCCCAAATTTTAATTTTATGCTCCTCTTCATTTTTCGCCGCTTACTCAACGCGATCCCCCTGATTTTCGGCCTTCTCACCGTTACATTTTTCATCATTCATTTGGCGCCGGGCGATCCGACGGCGATGTTCATTGATCCGAGCGTGGACGCGCGCGCAGCAGAGCAATTAAAAGCTAACTTCGGATTGAACGATCCGCTGCCGGTCCAGTACGGTAAATGGATGGGCGTGTTGCCGCCTTTCCGGGGCGTTCTCGAGGGTGATTTCGGAATTTCATTCAGCAAACAGCGTCCGGTTTTTGATATCATATCGGAAACAGTGGTCAATACGTTGATTCTTACCGTCACCGCACTGGTGTTGGATTTGATTATCGGGGTCAGTGTCGGGATTTTTTCCGCTTTAAGGCGCGGCAGGAAAGTGGATCAGCTCGTCACGCTGAGCACGTTATTCGTGTATTCCATGCCGCATTTCTGGCTGGCGCTGATGCTGATCTTGATTTTTTCGTTGGGCTTAGGCTGGCTGCCCGCGTCGCAAATGCATTCCGTTAACGCGGACCAACTGCCGCCGCTCGAATATTTTGTCGATGTGATCCGGCATCTGCTTATGCCGGTGTTCGTTTTAGGCATTGCTTCCGCCGCGTCCACGGCGCGCTATATGCGCGGCAGTATGCTGGAAGTGATCGGGCAGGATTATATTCGTACGGCGAGGGCCAAAGGTCTGAGCGAACGTTCGGTGATCTGGAAACACGCGCTGCGCAATGCCTTGCTGCCGCTAATCACGATTATCGGGCTGTCTTTTCCGTATGTATTGAGCGGGGCCGTGATCACGGAAGTTATATTTGCGTGGCCCGGCATGGGGCGTGTGACGATGGATGCTATCTTTGCCCGCGATTATCCGCTGATCATTGCGAA
The DNA here is from genome assembly GCA_964563165.1 of uncultured Bacteroidota bacterium. Lineage (GTDB taxonomy): Bacteria > CLD3 > CLD3 > SB21 > SB21 > CAZLWA01. The sequence continues at coordinate 63,730 of CAZLWA010000028.1, forward strand.
TACATTCGTGGCAGGAACGATGGTCATTTTCGGAAATTTACTCGCGGATATTTTGTACGCCGTGGCCGATCCGAGAGTCAACGTGAAATAAAACCATTGAAAATGCCTTCCCCGGGGGATGTTAATTCCGCGCGGAATCATTCGGTTTAATTCCACCACGTACTTGACTTTTATCTCAATTTTAATTAAAATTTATCTGCATAACAAAGATGCAAAGGAAGGTAGAGCCATGAGACGCATAGTATTCTTAATCGGCCTTTTTTTAGCCGTTTCGGCGCAAGCGCAGTTGAGATCACAGACGGAACTGAAACAGATCGATGTGAAAGAAAGCATCACGTCCCCCGGAGGAGGTTCCTTGTTCAATTTCTTGAGCGCGGACAGGTTTTCGATGAACCAAAGTTATGCGTTATCCTTTTACAGCGGCGGCGGACAAAGCGGTTCCCTGGGTATGTTCACCAATACGTTTAATTTCAAGCTTTCCAATCCGCTCATGCTGCGTGTGGATATGGGCATCATGCATCAGCCGTTCGGCGGGCCCAAGACCGGCTTGCAAAATCAAAATGCACATTTTATGCACGGCGCCGAGTTGATTTACCGGCCGAGCGACCATTTCATGATGCAGGTCGGCTACCGTAACAACCCTTACTATTCCAATGCCGGTTTCTATGAAAATCCATTCGCACGCGGAACGAACGGCTCATTTAACGATTATCGAGTTGACGGAAAGAAATAATTCTTTTTTTTAATATCCAAGACAATCCCGTCCCGACCATCCGGCACGGGATTATTTTTTTTCAGGAGAATGTATGTTACGAAAGATGCGATCGGAAGAAGAGCCATCCAGAGAACCGCTGCCGTCTTCATCCACTCAAACCAACCTGACCGGTCCGCAAAGATTGCCGCCCGCAGGCTGGGATAAACTGCTCAACATTCTTATCGGCGGGCTGGGCCTGATCGTCGTTGCGCTGGTGATCTCGCTGATCATTCGATTGAACACCTCGTCGGGCAATTCTGCGGACCAGGAACCTGCCGAAGTGCCGACCGGAGAAAACGCCGTTCCTGCCAATAGTCAGGCTGCGGCGGAGGACAATGCCAAAGTCAAAACCAAAGCGATCCGCGTGGAAGTCTTGAACGGCGCCGGGGTCGCGAAACTTGCAGGCAAAGCCGCCGATTTCTTGCGCGCGAAAGGATTTGACGTCGTTCAGACCGGCAATGCGCCGCATTCGAATTTTAAAAAGTCCATTGTTCAAGACCGGCTCGGGGACCTTCAAAAGGCCCAGCAGGTCGCCACGGCTCTGGGCATCGGCGAGTCTGGAATTATCCAGCAAAAAAATCCGCAATTGTATCTGGATGTCACGGTCATCATCGGACAGGATTATAAATCATTGAAATTCCTTAATCCGTAACCGCACCGCGGCGTCTCAATATTGAGGGAATTAATATTTTCTGTCGAAAGTGAAAAGAATGGCTGTGAGCGTGCACGACGAAGAAATAATGGGCAAAGCATATGACGGCCGCCTGATGCGCCGCTTAATGCGATTTGTGCTGCCCTATAAATCGATGCTGGTCGGTTCGATCCTGCTGCTGATCGCCGCGCAGGGGATTAGTGCGTATCGCCCGATGCTTTTTCAGCTGGCGGTAGATGACGCGATCGAGGCGGGAGATTATTCGAAGCTGAACTTATACGCGATCTATTTTGTCATGCTATTGGCCGGAGAATTTTTTTTACAGTATGTCGTCATCTATCTGACGCAATTGATGGGCCAAAAAATTATTTTCGATCTGCGAATGAAATTATACGGTCATCTTGAAATCCTGCATTTGCAGTTTTTCGACCGCAATCCCGTCGGACGCCTGATCACGCGTGTGACGTCGGATATCGAATCGCTCAACGACATGTTCACGTCGGGACTCGTATATTTGTTCGGAGACGTTTTTTTACTTCTGGGCATTATCGTATGCATGTTCATGCTGGATACCCGCCTGACCCTGGTCACACTTGCCGTCCTGCCGGTCATCTTTTATATTTCCATGGTCTTCAAATCGAAAGTCCGGGTCGCATTCCGCGAAATAAGAATAAAAATCTCCGCATTGAATTCCTATTTGCAAGAGAATATTACCGGTGTGAGCACGGTCCAGATTTTCAATCGTGAAAAAAAGAATTTTGAGAAATTTGACGCGTTGAATAAGACGCTCACGGATTCACATCTGGATTCTGTTTTTCATTATGCGTGGTTTTATCCGGCGGTCAATGTGATGAGCTCCGTAGCGATCGGTTTGCTGTTGTGGTACGGCGGCGGGGAGGTCGTTTCAAAACACATTTCCCTCGGCACGCTGATCGCCTTTATTCAATACGCCCTGTTATTTTTCAGGCCGATCCAGGATTTGAGCGATAAATACAACATCCTGCAGACCGCCATGGCCTCCTCCGAACGCATATTCAGATTAATAGACACGGAAAATAAGATCGCGAACGTCGCCCATCCGCTTCCTCTCAAAGACGTGAAGGGGAAATTGGAATTTAAGAACGTCTTTTTTACTTACAGCACCGCGGAGGTCAAATCCGACTCGGATTACATTCTTAAAGACATCAATTTGAAAGTCGAACCGGGTCAAAGCATTGCGCTGGTGGGGGCGACGGGCGCGGGAAAAAGCACGATCATTAACTTGGTTTCCAGGTTTTACGAAATCAGCCGCGGCCAAATCCTGATCGACGGCAAGGATATTTCACAAGTGGATCAATTTGACTTGCGCCGGAGCATGGCGGTGGTTTTGCAGGACGTGTTCCTGTTTTCGGGAAATATTTTGGATAATATTCGTCTGGGCAGAACGGACCTGACGCCGGAGGATGCCCGGCGTGCGGCCGAGATGGTAGGCGCGGATCATTTTATTGAGAGATTTCCGAATACGTATTACGAACCCGTGCAGGAACGCGGCAGCACACTGTCCGTGGGACAACGGCAGCTCATTTCTCTGGCGCGCGCGCTGGCATTCAATCCGAGAATACTCGTACTCGACGAAGCCACGTCCAGCATCGACACCGAGACGGAACGGCTGCTGCAGGAAGCGATCAAGAAGGTGATGGCGGGAAGAACGTCGATCGTGATCGCGCATCGTCTGTCCACGATCCGCCACGTAGATCAAATTATCGTGATGCACAAAGGCCGTATCCGCGAACGCGGCAGTCATGACGAATTACTGGATCAGGGGGGAATTTATTACAGGCTGTATCAACTGCAATACAAAGATCAGGAAAACCCGAAATACATGAGTAAAGCAATTTAAGTCCGATCATCAATTCAATGTCACCGATCTTTTTGAATGCTTCTCAGGTAAGCCTGCCCCACATAATAATCTGCAAATAAATATCACAACCAACCCGAAATTTCCTCACAAATTTTCTCAAATTCTGACAGAAAATTCATGGAATTGTTCGTAAATTTAATTGCGGTCAGATACCAATACATGATGAAGAAGAAATGAATGAGCGGCGACAATTTCTATCGCGGGAAGTACCGGGCGGCATCAGCCCGCCTGACAAAGTTTGATTACGGAAATAACGGCTATTATTTCGTCACCATTTGCGTCAGGAATCGAGAATGCCATTTCGGATCGGTCAATGGCGGAAAAATGGTTTTGTCGGAAATAGGGAAAATTGTCGATCAATATTGGCGGGAAATTCCGTGTCATTTTCCGTTCGTTCGATTAGATGTGTTTATCGTCATGCCCAACCACGTTCATGGCATCATCATGATTGACAAACCGGACGTAGAGACGTTGCATTGCAACGTCTCTACGTCTACCAAACACAACGTCTCTACCTCTACCAAACACAACGTCTCTACCTCTACCAAACACAACGTCTCTACGTCTACCAAACACAACGTCTCTACCGAACGCAACGTCTCTACGTCTACCAAACACAACGTCTCTACCTCTGCCAAACACAACGTCTCTACCGAACGCAACGCTTCTGCCGAATGCAACATCGTCACAAAATGCAACGAATCCGAAAAATTGGGTCGCCCAAATATTGGTATGACAATGTCCGAAATTTCCCCAACGGCCGGCTCATTATCAACAATCATCCGCTCTTATAAATCCGCGTGCACGAAAACCATCAACCGTATTCAGGATAAAACATTATTTCAATGGCAGAACCGCTTTCATGATCATATCATTCGTGATGAAAATGGATTGGTGAACATTCGCAATTATATCATCCGCAATCCGCTAAAATGGAGAAATTATGAACAGAATGAAGAAAAATAAGGGGAGACAACTTGACAAGTCAACCGCGATATACGTGCAGTCATAGATCGAATGTCTGTAAACGTCACCCGTTCCGAAATATCGCCACTTGTCAATTCACCAACGCGTTTTGCCTATCTTCCTGCGAGGGCACTTCCTCGGGTTTATAAACCGGCAGAACAAATGAAAACGTCGAGCCTTTGCCGAGTTCGCTCTCGACGCCGATCTTGCCGCCGTGCTGTTGAATAATTTCCTTTACGAACGCGAGCCCCAGTCCTGTTCCCTCCACGTCCTTCACAAACTTATCCTCTTTGGCGCGGAAAAATTTTTTGAACAGGCTTTTCAGGTTATCTCTGGAAATACCGCAGCCCTGGTCCGTGAACTGCACCAGCACTTCTTCGTTGGTCGTTTTTACCGAAACAGTAATTTCCGAGCCTTCCGGGCTGTATTTGACCGCGTTGGAAAATAAATTCAGCACGACCTGTCCGATGAGATCCGCGTCCGCCAGCACGGGCGGCACGGACGGAGCACAGTGGGTCTTTACCGAAATATGCCTTTTTTGCGCCAGATGAGCGTTGATGCCGAGAATGGCGGAGAGAATGGCGCTGAGATCTATCGGGAATTTATTGAGAACGGTCTGGCCGCTTTCGATCCGGCTGATATCGAGAAAACGGTTGATCATCTCCGCCAAACGGCCCGATTCGTAATGAATGATCTCGGTGTATTCTTTACGCGTCGCGTTCGGCAGTTCGGGATCTTTTAAAATTTCACTGAAACCGGAGATGGAAGTGAGCGGAGAGCGCAGTTCGTGCGCGACGACGTTGACCAGTTCCGTTTTCATTTTATCAATTTCTTTTTCCTTAGTAATATTGCGCAAGACAATCACGATCGCGATCACCTCGTTGTCGTCCGTGACTTTGGACGCATGCGCCGCCAGCACAATATTGGAATTGGAACCGGCGGGAATAATTTCCACTTCTTCCAAAAACATTTCCTGCTCGGTTTTTTCTTTGATATGGGCGATCAGAAATTTCAAATCGGGAAACAAGAAGCTGACCGAAAAATTGCGCACGTCATTTTCTTTTACATCGAACCAGCCTTCCACGACGTCATTGATCAAAAGGATCTCGTCCTCCGTACCGACCACGATCACGCCGTCTGCGATATTACGCAGAATGGCTTCCGTCTTGATCTTTTCGCGGATGATCTGATTCACATTCATCTGCAGAATGCGCTTCAGCTCGAGCGTCATGTAATTGAATATGCGCGAGAGCTGCACGATCTCCTCGCTGCTTTGAATTTGAATCTTGTGATCGAAATTGCCGCGGGCGATCTCCTTTGCGCTTTCGATCAGTTTTTTGATCGGAAGGCTGATCTCGTCGGCGGCCAGTTTGGCGGTGAGAAAGGAAATGATAACGGAAAAAACGATCGGAATGAGGACGAGCCACAGACCGTTGTAATGCATCATCGTAATGTCCATCCAACGGATAATGACTTCCAGCAAACAAATGCCGCCGACCGTCATCGGAAAGATGATAAAAAAAATCCGGTTAAAAATACTCAGCGATTTGAGTTTGACGGCCAGATTGTGGAACGCTTTGGTCATGGTGCTTTAAAATGAAAAAACCCCGACGGACCGGGGTTATTTTTCAAAAATCTTCTCCAGCGCCTTGATCAGTTCATCACGGTTGGCTTTGGAAATTTGCCTGCCTTGCATGGGAAAATTGGGAACGGTTCGCGCCAATCGCCTCAGAGCCGGGACGTTGAATGAACGATATTCTTCTTTGGGTTTGGTAAGTTTTTTCTTTTTGAGAATGGATTCGTCTTTTTGGACCGATTTGAAGAAATCTTGCTGCGCTAAGGTCAGGAGATCGTTTTTTTTTTACCGCCTGAACTCGGCGGTGGAAAGGAAGGGTCTTCGTATACGATACTTTCGGTCATTTCATCGGGTCGCGGGATGATATGCACCGAAACCACCTGGCCTACGCGCCTGGCCGCCGCTTCCCCAGCGGAAACTGACGCCTGCACGGCGCCGACTTCACCGACGACTTTGATCGTCACCATCGCCCCGTCCGTGATCTCTTTTCCGATGAGCCGGACGTTGGACGCCTTGACCATCGCGTCAGCCGCTTCGATCGCACCGACAAGACCTAACGTTTCTACTAAACCTAATGCGCGTTCTTCCATTACGATTTGCCTCGAACTAAGATGGAGTTAGTTGGAACCTTTTTTAGGAAGAAGGATTTCCACTTCCGCATGCGGTCTGGGAATGACGTGAACGGAAACGAGTTCGCCGACTTTTTCAGCCGCCGCGGCTCCCGCATCGGTAGCAGCCTTGACCGCACCGACATCGCCGCGCACCATCACGGTGACGTACCCGCCGCCGATCTTTTCTTTGCCGATCAGTTCAACTTTAGCGGCTTTGACCATGGCGTCCGCCGCTTCAATCGCGCCGACTAAACCTTTGGTTTCAACCATGCCTAATGCATCAAGTGACATTGTCTATCCTCCAATTAAGTTTTATGCGAAAGGATTTTTAAAATTTTTAGACTTGAATCGACTTAAGATTTTAATCAAATCCCCAGTGAAAGTCAATTATATTTTTCGAATGAAATTTCTGTAAGGATTAATCCGGGCTCCTTCAGGAAGCGGTGAGGCGAATCCGTATAGGTCTTCAAACCTGCCATCTGTCCTCGAAGTTAATAATCCACTTCCAGCAGCGTCGCTTGTTTTGCGCCAAACTCCACCGGAATGACTTCTTTCATGATCTTCGTCTGCCCTCTCAGGCCGAAGTAACGGTAGGACGGCAGGGACAAACGCATGAGTTGCCGGAAAATGCGAACTTTGAAGTCATGCCAACGGGAAGCATTGTCCGAGAAAATCTCATGATCGCCGACGACAATATTCCCCTTGAAGCCCATATCATTGAGTATGTCAAATATGATAGGGTCTTCCATGTAACCGTAGCTGATGACAATGGAGGAGATCTCTTCATGCAGAACATATTTTTGAACCCGATCGCCTTCTAAATAAGGTTGTGTTAAGATACGCACGGTCACGAAGACGATCTCTTTAGGCAGCACATGAATGCGCGACACGAAAGTTTGCAGCGTGAGCGGGATCATACTGTCGGTCGAAGTGATCGGCACGGGCGAGAAGAATGCGATCCGGCGCGGAATGCGGTCTTTCCATTCAATATCTTTTAAAGCCAGTAAATCGTCGACGGTCAGGCCTTCCGGAGTATAGATCTGCGAAAGCCGGGCCCTACCCCATTCCCACATCTTCATGACCGAATACAAAAACAAGGCCAAGAACGCCGGAACAAATCCGCCGTCAAAAAATTTAAGAATATTGGATGAAAAGAAACTCAAGTCCACGGTTATCAGCAGCGCACAAAGCGGCGCAATGATCCGCTTGCTCCACCCCCAATTGTGCGTCGCCACGACGTAAAATCCCATCGTCGTGATAGTCATGGTGGCCGTTACAGTCATTCCGTACGCCGATGCCAGAGCCGTAGACGATTGGAATCCCAGCACCAATCCGATACATCCCAAGCATAAAAGCCAATTTACCGAAGGCATATAGACCTGCCCGTGTACCGAGGCGCTTGTGTGAACGATTTTTAATCGCGGAAAATACCCGAGTCCGATGGCCTGCTGTGTCAATGAATACGCGCCGGCGATCAATGCCTGGCTCGCTATGATGGCAGCTGCCGTCGCTAATATCACCATGAAAGGAACTAATTCCGGAGGAAGCATTAGGTAAAATATATTTGTTTCCGAACCTATTTCAGCGCTAATGAGATAAGCGCCCTGCCCGAAATAATTGAGAACCAGCGCGGGATAGACCAGAGAAAACCAGGCTAATCGTATCGGTTTGACCCCGAAATGGCCCATATCCGCATATAACGCCTCGCATCCTGTAATGCACAAAACGACGCCCCCCAGTATATGCATCGAATGAGCGATCCCTTCGTCTATGAGAAACTGAAAACCCAGGAGAGGGTTCAGCGCGGCAAAAACTTGCGGATGTTTGTACAGATAAGGCAACGCCATGACGATCAGGGAAACGAACCATACGGCCATCACGGGCCCGAAGTACCTTCCGATCTTTTCCGTACCGCGGCTTTGAATGGCGAACAAGGCAACCAGCACGCCGATTGTCAAAGGGATAATAGTGTGTTTAAGGGCCGGCGCCGCCACGGCGATGCCTTCGATCGCCGACAGCACAGAGATAGCCGGTGTTATCAATCCTTCCGCGTACAGTAAGCACGCGCCAAAAACCAGCGCCGACAACGCGAATAATACTGTCTTGTTTTGATTCTTTTTATTGGATTGGACGATGGCCAGCAAGGCAAATGTTCCGCCTTCGCCGTGATTGTCAATGCGCATGATGAACAACAGGTATTTGAAAGTGACCACCACGGTCAGACTCCAAAAAAACAATGACAGCGCGCCGATCACGTGCGGCGCGCTGCGTTCGATGAAGACGCTTCCAAAAAAAACTTCGCGAAGAGAATACAGCGGCGAAGTGCCAATGTCACCATAGACAATCCCCAAAGCCGCCAAAGTCAGAATGGAAGTTTTTTTAATCCCTTTCGAACGTGCGTTCATTAAACATTCTCAAGTTAGTTTTTGTTAAAATCGGATTTCCAGGTGTTCTCAAAATGCCGCCCAAATTACACGTTTCGGTGCATATTTGCAAATGGTAAACAAAAATTATTGAGATATGGTCTCAACAAAAGAAATGGAGGTTGATTTGATGGCGCTCGCAGCCGGATGACCTTGGTGAATCCGTTAAACACGGATTAAGGCGGCGGATTTTCTTCACGATAGCTCCAATGGCATTCTAGCCTGAGTTTTTTGTTTTTTTCAACATACTCAGCGACATTGCGCCCAGAATCACTATCACGACGGCCATTACCCCCCAAACCCACCAGCGGCTTCCGAACCACGGGCCCCGCAGCTCCTCGCTGAATGCCATTTTAAATTCATCGCCCAGGCTTAAGGTAACAAGGTTCGAGGGAATTTTGTCTTTGAAATAGACCAGATCATACTTCGGCAGCTCATCTCTTTGTTTTCCGTAAACCAGCCAATAATTCCGGTCGGGCGCCAATTCCGCTTTCAATTGGTATGGAATGCCCAGGACTGCCGCATCATGAATCGCCAGGGGCTGATCGTTGTAATTCGAAATTTCCAATCTGATTTTTTTTGTCCGCACGGCCGGGCCGTCGATCCGGTTCGGCTCCAGAGAGGAAAAAACCGATGATTGCCACACATTCCAGTCCTCGACGTATCCATTCGCGGTCTTCACGCTATCGCGGAGGACATACGCCGTGACGCTGCGATAATAGTCCTTTTCTGTTGTCACGGCCATCTGAAGGCGACGGACCGCATAACGGTCTTTTAAGGAGATCGTTACCACCGTTTTCTTTGCCCTTTTGTCCTGCGTGATATTCCAGGCTGCGATGCCCAACGTATCGTAAGCCGCGGGGATTTCCCTGACCTCGCAGACCGTCGCTTTCACCAGATCCAACGGGGTCCATTTCAATTTGTTCCCGGTCAACGCGCTCCGCAACCGTGCTGTTTCCGATTCGTCCAATGATCCGGGCCTAGACTCGGTGCTGAAACGAAGCCGGAAATAAGGATAATTGGAGTCATGAAAATTCAGGGCCGTATAATGAAAGCGCACATCCTCATTTTGAATACCCACCAATCGCTGCCCCTCCGAAAGGACCACCCACGCCTGCTGATCGAAGCTGCCTTCCAATTCTGCCAATCGCCAATCGAAATTTTTTTCAACAAATTCCAATTCAATGTGGTTGACGGTATTGGACTCTTTTTGCCGAAGCGTAATTTCGTACCAACCCTTTTTCGCGTCATAACCTTTGTTGATCACCGCGAACGGAATTTCGGCTTTCTCATTTTTTTCCTCCAACGATTCGAGCACATACGGAATTTCCGTCGAATCGCCCGACACGCGATACACGCGGAGGTCGTTGATGGCATCTCCGGTCCGCGCGACCAACGAAGGCGGAAGTTTTATGGCATACCAGTTTTTTTCCTGAACGCTTTGCAGTTTCCGTTTGTACGCGTACGAATCCATTTGTGCAAACAGGGAGCCGCTCAGGGCCAGAAAAAGTAACAACCAAAATATTTTATTTTTCATCATCGCCGAAGATCGCTTGTTTAAATTTTTGATATAAGAAAGCAACTATCAACAACAGAACGCCCAGGGCCAGAAAAACAATAATTTTTCCGCCCGTCGAAATGTCCCGCAGATCGAACAGGTATAGTTTTATCAACGTAATGGCAAACAATGAAATGGCAAACAGGCGTAAAACTTTTCTGCGTTTCCAGATCCCGATGACTATGAGACCCAATGAATACACGCCCCACAATATCGAATATCCGACTTTGTGCGCCAATTCCTGCCGATCGATTTCGTCGGCGGGATTCGTCAGGACGAACCAGGTTGCCAGTTCGCGGCTTAAGGCAATGAGAATGACAAAATGCGTCATGACGGGAAAATATTTGGCAAGAGCGGTTTCATGGGTGTTCAGCATTCGATGAGTCAAGACCATGAGCAGGGCGGCACATGCATAGCAGATGTAACGGATCGCGATAGCTGAATATCCCGCCGGGAAATAAACATTTTCCGCCGCATGAACAAAACTCTGACGCAAAAGGTACAATTCCTGTAAACCGCCGGTGAGAAAACTTAAAATGAAGATCATATTCAAAACGAGCGCGGTCCATAACCAAAACTTCTGCGGCTGCCTTTTCCAAACGAGAAGAGTCAGCGCCGACAGAAAGAGCGCGGAATAATTCATCATCCACACGCTTTGGAAATGCAGCAGATCCGCGTTATACGTTTTGTAATCCTGCAATGGGATCGCGGTGAGAAAGTATTCCCTTTGCCAGTAGTGAGCAACTTCCAGTCCCAGCGCAAAATAACTGAATACCAGGAGAAGTCCGCCGACAGCATAACCGGCAAACACAACGATCTTGGATTTTTCAACAGCTTCGTAAATATATTTTTTGCTCGACGACAAGATCCATATACCGGCCAACGCACCGATATACAGAAGCGAAGTAAAAAAAGTGATATTCGCAATCGACCGCATGGCCATGATCGAGGACTCGTTATCGTAGTTCTTCCAGTCATCCATCAAACTGATCCCCGCCAAAAAGACCAACGCATACGCCAGACGTTCGTAAAAAATAACTTTCTGCGTGCGCCCTATCCAGAACATCAGCAGCGCACCCGCGGACCAAAACATCGTGACCCAATTCCCGTTCAGCTGCACCGGGACGGCGATGGTGAGGAAGGTCAGAACCATGCCCATTTCGAGATAGAAAAATCTTCTGTCCGTAAGCTTCGACCGGAACGTATAGGTTGCGAATGCAAAATGTACCAGCGCATTGCCCAGCGTAAACAGGCCCACATAGACTCCGTCGTCGATTTTTTCAAAGATCGTGTAGCCGATCCCGAAATACGTGAAACTGTTCAGCCCTATCATCACCACGTCTTTGGCGCCGAATAACTCCTGTTTGATCAATTTGTAAGCCGTGATCATGAGATAGAACATCAGGAAAAAAACGGCACTGAACATAGCTGCAACGGCGAAATGTTTTTCCGGATCGTATTTGTCGAAGAACCAGGCTGAGAAAATGATCCACGATAACGTAAACGCGACCCAATTGAGCACGCGCCAATATTTTTTGAATGCGAGAAAAAGAATACCCGCGTTGATCAAGGTCATGTAGGAGAATAATATCAACACCCGCCCGGAATTGTCACTCAGTAAAAACGGAACGCCGTAAGCGCCCGCCAATCCGAGTACGCCGATGATCTGGCGATTGTAGATGGTGGCGGAAAAAACGGTGAACGCGGTAAACAGCACCATGAAGGCAAAGGCGGCCCATTGGGGGATGAGCTGATAAAAATCGTAGGCGGCAAAAGTTGAAAAATACAGCGTCGCCATACCGCCGCTCAAGAGCACCGCACTAAACGCTTCGTATTTTTCTTTCAACTTAAATGCGATGCCCAATAGAACCGCACCCGACATGACGCCGAGGAATACGCGCCCGATCGGACCGATCATGTCGTTGTCGATCGCATATTTCACAAAAATACCGAGCCCGATCACCAGAACAATAATTCCGATGATGGTGATCAATTTTCCGCCGATAAATTCTTCGATGTTATGGGACGCCGGCTTTGGCTGCGGTATTTGTTGAGATGCTGTGGGCGCCGGAACTGCAGCCGGCTTGATTTCCTGAGGTTTTACCACGGGCGTGGCGATTTTTTGCTCAGCGGGAATGGGGACAGCCGTTTTTACGCCTTTGAGCGCGGCGAGTTCCTGTTTGACGTTCGCCAGATCGACCTGCGCATTGATGAGCGAATTGGTGATAAATTGGATGCGTTTCTCCAGCTGCTCGATGGAATTAGGATCGTTCATAATTTTCTAATTTTTATTTTTGTAATTCGTTTTTGTAAACAACTCCACTCTTCATTACAAACGGGATTTTTTCTAATACCGAGATGTCCTTGAGGGGGTCCGGCTTTACCGCAACCAGATCGGCAAATTTTCCGACCTGGATGCTTCCAATGTGATCGGATTGTCCGATCAGTTCCGCAGCCACACTGGTCGCGGATTGGATCGCCTGCATGGGCGTCATGCCGTATTGAACCATGTACGCAAATTGTTTTGCATTCCACCCGTGAGGATATACTCCCGCATCGGTTCCGAACGCGATCTTCACGCCGGCTTTGACCGCTTTTTGAAAACTTTCGCGTTGAGTTTTTCCGACTTTCTTTTCTTTTTCCAGTATTTTGACGGGATAGCCCAGCCGAGCGTATTCCGATAGAATATAATCGTCGTTATAAATATCCGAAACGAGATACGTACCGTGCGATATCATCATCCGGATCGCCTCGTCGTCGAGAAAACTGCCGTGTTCGATGGACGTCACACCTGCGGTAACGGCGCGTTTGATGCCTTCCGTGCCGTGCGCGTGGGCGGCGACTTTTTTCCCCCACATATTCGCTTCTTCCACCAGCGCCTTCATTTCCTCCAATGAATACTGCGGAGCGCCGACGGATTCTTCTTCCGACAGCACGCCCGCCGTGGCGATCATTTTTATCACGTCGGCGCCGTTCTTAATGTTCCAGCGGACTTTTTTCCGGATCGCATCCGCGCCGTCGGCGATGCCGTCAAAATTATCAAAACGAAGGTACGGCGAGAATCCGTTGAGGTCGGCGTGCCCGCCGGTCGAACCGATCCCGTATCCGGCAACGAACAAACGGGGCCCCGGAATTTTTCCCGCATCGATGGCTTTTTTCAAAGCGACGTCGATAAATTCCGCCGACCCGACGTCGCGGCAAGCCGTAAAGCCCGCCTGCAGCGTACGTTGGGCATATAGATGAGCCGTGACGGCATAATCGATCGGCGATTTGCGGAATAGGTCGTCAATGTAATTTTCCGGCTGAGCGGTGATGTGTGTGTGGCAGTCGATCAGCCCGGGCAAGACCGTGGCATCGCTTAAGTCTATAATGATCGCATTCGACGGGATCGGGATGCTGCCTTCATTTCCCACCGCTTTGATTTTGTCGCCTTCGATGAGAATGATTTGTTTTTCCAGAGCTTTTCCGTTAACGACATCAAGTAATCGCCCGGCTTTGATGGCCGTAACCGGAATGTCTTTTCGGTCTTGACCAAAAAGAGAAACGTTCAAAATGAAAACTAAAAGCAAAAAGCGCTTCATCAGGGGCCTCGTCAACATGATTCTGTCGGCGGTATGTTAGAAGGATTTGGTATGCAAGTTTAGGTAAAATTATTTCTTGTATCAAATGGTTTTTTCTCAAATAGCAAGAAGCGGGTGGCATTCGCCATACTTAAACTACATATTGAACAAATAAAATTGAACCTTGAAGGTTCCTTCAACGAAGGACTCGAAATTTTTCATAAACAGATAGAACCTTCAAGGTTCCAAATGGACGTTGGCGATGTTTTTTTCGCTTTGATGAAGCTCTTTATGTGTGTAATTTTCCAAAGTGCTCAATCAGAATAAGCAGCCTTCCCAAAACAACGGATAGATTTATGAATCCATTGGTTTCTGCGGGTGTTAAGTTGGTCATGCTGTGTATCCTGCACTATTCCTTCTGCGCCGCGGTAGCCGTGGAGACGGCCGATTCGTCGGCCGCGCCCGCCCGCGCCGTTTTGAGAGTCCGGTTCAGCTCGGCGGGTTTCTTGCCCTATTCGGGAAAATTGTTAATACGCATCCGTCCGCCGGAATATTTTTTTCTTATGAAGGGCATCCGGTCACATGGTTTGCGTTTGAAAACGCCGATCTGAGTTCCGGGGCGTCGGAGGTGAATTATTTTCAGTCGGGCCTCATGAGCCGATTCAATGTGACGCCGCATTTCTCGACTTCACAATACGCCATCGTGGAAGTGCCTCAGAACGGCAGATTATATTCATCTCCCTACGTTATCGGAGGATTGGTGCTGACGTTCGACCTGTCAAAAATCTGGACCATCGAAAATACGATCCTCATCGCGGACGGATTCAGGAACGCCGATGCCAAAGACCTGATCAATCGCCTGCAGATCAAATGTTCATCCGCTTACGGAGATGGGTCGGTTCTTAATTGGAATAATTCCGGTTATTTCGATAAGATCGCATTTCACGCGATCGGCGTCATGGTCAGCTTCCCCGCCTTCAAGGTCTCGAAGGCGGTGGATCTGCAGGCTTCGATCCTTTATTTGCACATGCTTCACCGCGACGACGGGATTACGGCTTTGAATCGCGGGCTGACGGTTACCCTGTCGTGCCCAATCTATATCCGGTGAGAAAATAAAAATCCCCGTTTAAAAATTCAAACGGGGACCTAAAACCTTCAAGGTTCAATAAGTCAACTCTTCTTCCACTTGATGCTGCAGCCGATCGCTTTCGTGGAGCTCAGAACGGGTTTTTGCCCTTTCGAGACCGCATCAATCGCCGTTTCCACGTATTTGGCTTTGACCGCGCCGGCATCTTCCGTATTGTCATCGATCGCGCCGATATAAACCACCTCCAGATCCGCCCCGCTCTTCTTCAATAAGAAAATATGCGGCGTCGCTTTCGCACCGTAAGTCCTGGTTACCGCCTGGGTCTCATCCACCAAATACGGGAACGTGTAATTTTTCTCTTTCGCGCGCTTGACCATGTTGTCGAAGGAATCTTCCGGTTCTGCACCAGGATCGTTCGGATTGATGGCAATGACCGGATATCCGAGCGCGGCGAATTTTTTATCCAGGTCTATGATTCGCTGTTCATACGCTTTGGCATACGGACAGTGATTGCAGGTAAACGTAACGATAAACCCTTTCGCATCTTTGTAATCTTTGAGGGATACCATTTTACCGTCAATATTTTTTAAAGAAAAATCTGTCGCTTTGTCGCCGACTTTATACTGGGAGAATGCTTTGCCACTAAGGCACAAAGACACCAAGAGAATACCTGACAGAACTCGTTTCATTTTAGTTCCTTTCATTTAGTTTAACGACGATTGAATCCAGTTGTTTGAAGCTGTCAAATTTGTTTTGGAAAAATTGCCGCATATTTTTTTTAGAATTTACGATCAGAGTTACCGGAATCGCTCCCGACCAATCTTTCGAAACCTTGTCAATATAGCTATTGGCGTCGGTTTCGTCCAGAAGAAGAACCTGCGATCGAATATTTTTTTGACGAATGAAAAGATTGACCTTCGATTCCAATTTCGACTTGAAATCCAGGCTCACTAAAATAATTCTTAATTTCTCATTCGTGATTTTTGCATTATCATTTAGTTTTTCAAAATACGGCAATTCCTCGACGCACGGGCTGCACCACGTAGCCCAGAAATTGATGACATACGTCGTGTCGTCATTTTTATGGAAATATTTTTCTAATTCAGAAAACTTAATGGCCGCAGCGTCCTGAGAAAAACCACGCAAAGAGAATAGTATTAGAACTAACAACTGAAAACTGATAACTGATAACTTATTATTCATTGCTCATTAATCATTATTCATTGAATGAAGTTTGCTCGAGCGGTAACTGTAACTGAAATAAACGATCAGGCCCACGACCAGCCAGATGACGAAGCGGAACCAGTTGGTGATTCCCAGTTCTGTCATGAGATATAAACAGGAAGACAAACCCAATACCGGAATCAGCGATAATCGCTTCATAAAAGACAGTGCGGTGACGCCGGCGGATACAACCATAAATAGGATCAGGGGAATTTTGTGTTTAAAAACATCCCATCCGTGCGCTTGGCCGGCCGGATCCTGTAGGCTGAAAAAATTGTTCCAGTCCTCGTTATAGAAACGGTAAAGAATGAAAATTGTTCCAAAAAATAACACGGGCACGATGTAGCGGCCGTTGATATAGGTCATTTTGAATTTTCGATCCGGGACATTTTTGGAATTTTGCAGAACCAGAATGCCTCCGCATACGAGCACGAATGCGAATAAAGTTCCGATGCTCGTAAGATCCGTCACTTCCGTGAGATTCATGAACAGCGCAGGAATGGCCACCACTAAACCGGCCATGACCGTAGAGAACGACGGCGTATGGTATTTCGGATGAATATTCGAAAAACGTTTCGGTAAGAGCCCGTCGCGGCTCATGCACATCCAAATGCGCGCCTGCCCGATCTGGAAAACCAAGAACACGCTGGCCGTGGCCACGACCGCGCTGATGGCGACGATGCCGCTGAAAAAATCAAGGCCGACTTTCTTGAAAACAAACGCCATAGGGTCGCCGACGGCTAATTCAGAATAATGGACCATTCCCGTGAGCGTAAGGGAAATAATGACATAGAGAACCGTGCAAATCAACAGCGAATAGAACATCCCGAGCGGCAGGTCCCGCTGCGGGTTTTGGCATTCTTCCGCCGTGGTCGAAATGGCGTCAAATCCTATGTACGCGAAGAACACGGCTGACACGCCCTTCAAAACGCCGTTGACACCGTTTGGGGCGAACGGGCTCCAGTTGGCGGGATCGATATAAAAAAATCCGACGATGATCACGACTAAAATAATAGAAAGCTTTATACCGACCATAATGTTGCTCGCATTGCGCGATTCCTTTATTCCCATATATATTAAATAGGAAATAAGCAGCGTGATCATCAGGGCGGGCAGGTCCGCGACGAAATGAAACGAGCCGATGGCCGGTGCGGTTTCCCAGGCCTGCGATGCGTTGGCAAGCGCGGAAGGAATATCGGATTTTCCCTGCGCGAGCAGACCGATCACCTGGTCATGTCCACGCCATGCGGTAAGAAAATCCATGGTGAGATACGGCGGAATATTAATTCCCAAACCGCTCAGAAATCCCGTAAAATAATCCGACCATGAAATAGCTACGGCGATATTGCCGATGGCGTATTCCATCAACAGATCCCATCCGATGATCCACGCGATGAGTTCTCCGAACGAAGCATAGGCGTAAGTGTACGCGCTCCCGGCTACCGGGATCATGGAGGCAAATTCCGCATAACAAAGCGCCGAGAATCCGCAGGCGAGTGCGGTGAAAATAAAAAGCAGAGACACGGCCGGCCCTCCGCTGGCGCTGGCGTTACCGATCGTACTGAAAATACCCGCACCGACCACGGCGGCAATTCCGAATGCGGTCAGATCCCTGACGGTCAGCGTTCTGTTGAGCGCCGCGGCATGCTCGGCATCCGCAAATCCTTTTTGCGCCTCGGCCAGGATGCTGGCGACCGTTTTCCGCCGAAGTAAGTTTTTGATCATGAAATTTCCGATGTGATATGATTTTACTGAAATGAAAAAAGAATCAAAAGATAAGACTGACCAATGTCAAGAAATTTGGAGAATTAAACAAGATTATTTTTCTAGCCTGTATTCCGGCAAAAAAAAACCTCATTCCGCACAGGAAATGAGGTTTTTTTTTCTCAACTCCGGAGATTACATCTGATATTGCTCTACGATCTCGTGAGAAATCTTTACGCAGAAAGTATCAATGCGTTTCAATGCCGTGAGGAAGTCTAGATGGGTACTGCTTGAATCCAAAGTTTCCCGACTGCTCTGTTGCAAGCGCTTCATATGCGTCTCCCGCAAATGAACTTCCTGCTCCGAAACGGCGTGTTTGGTATCGATAATGGCTTGCGCCATTTCTTTGCTTTCTTTACGCAGGGCCTCGAGCGCATTTTCAAGGCGTCCTCTGACGAGCTCATAGAAGTGACCGATTTCTCTTTCCCCGTCCGCTGAAAATTTCCATTTGTTGTCTACGAAGTGCTCGGCTTGTTCGCTAATGGCGATACCTAAGCGATCACTGATATGACGCAGATCATCGATGGTCAAGAGTAACCGCATCAATCTTCGTGACTGAGTCAAGCTGATGCTCTTTTGTGAAAGGCGCGTCAGGTAGCGTCGGATTTCATACTCCAGCGTGACCATGTTTTTCATATGCTCACGCATTTTGGCCAGCCGTTCCTCATTGTCCGGTTTGAATAGATTGAGCGCTTCTCCGTACATGAGTTTCACGATATCGATCAGACGGGCTTCTTCCAATTGAGCTTGCTGCAACGCCAGCTCGGGCGTTTCCAGGTAAGCGTTGTTTAAATACTTCGGTCTGAATTCGTCGCCTTCCGCTTTTTCCGGAATTAATTTTGAAATAAGCTTGGCGGCCAGCGGCACGAAAGAAATCAGAATGGCAGCGGTCATGATGTTGAAAATCATGTGCCCGTTGGCGATCTGTCGCGGAATGGAATCGCTTCCCATCGAATGGGTAACGTTGGTAATCAATGTTTCGAATGGCGTAAGGAAAGGCGTAAAGAGTACCACGCCGATAATACTAAACGAAGTATGAGCTACCGCGGTTCGTTTACCTCCGGTCGTTGATCCGATGGCGGATAAGAGCGCCGTCGCGCACGTTCCGATATTCGCACCAAAAACCAGCGGCATGGCGGACTCCAGGCTCAATAGTCCTTCGCTTGCTAAAACGACGCTCAAACCGATCGTAGCGCCGCTGCTCTGAATGATAGCCGTGAACCCGGCGGAGGCCAGGATCCCAAGAATCGGACTTTTGCCAAACTCGATCAGCCAGCCGATAAAAGTCGGCATCGACTTCAACGGCGCGATGGCTTGCGACATGACTGCCATCCCAAAAAAGATAAAACCAAACCCCAATATGATCTCACCGAGATAAATATAGAATTTTCGCTTGGTGATCAAGGTCATCAGAAAACCTGCTCCCACCAACAGCAGCGAATAATCGGAGACATTAAACGCAATCAATTGTACGGTGATCGTCGTTCCGATATGTGCACCCATCAAGACGCCAATGGCTTGTTGCAGCGTCATCAGCGCGGAGCTCACCAGACCGACCACCATCACCGAAGTTGCGGAACTGCTTTGAACAATGGCTGTGATGACCACCCCGAGGAACAAGCCCATGAAACGGTTACTCGTTAGTGCGCTCAATACGCTGCGTAAGCGATCGCCGGCAATTTTTTGCAAACCGGTAGAGCCCAGGCTCATCCCGTAAAGAAAAATGCCGAGCCCGCCGAAAAGGCCAATCGCTAAAAACATCCACCACAGTGTTCGTTGTGCCCTTACGACTACGTGCGGGGTTTCCCCGGACATCTTTTCCGTTCGTGCAATGATAATATAGTCACCGGCCATGTCGCCCAGCACAAAAGAATTTTCAGCGATACCACCCGAATCGGTCTCCACGATATTTTTTCCGAGCAATTCACCGTGTGCTTTGCCGGGTTTTTCAATGACCTCAAATATTACGGCAACTCCTGCAACCGGGTTACCTTGATTATTCGTGACTTGAATTTGAATGGGTGCACCAAGGTTACTTTCCGTCAGTCCGACAAATAACTTCTGCCCCGGCTTATAGGAAATGTTTTTTAATGTATGCGATTCTTGAGAAAGGGCAATGACCGGAAATAGAATTAGAATCAACAGGCTGTGACGCATAAGAATCCACCTCCCCATGATTGGCGTTAAATTTCCGTAAGATACCTTGTTTTAGAACCGGAAAAAATGAGCAAAGTCATGATCCATGACGAAAACGACCGGAGCCCGGGGAAGAAGCCGGATAATTTCGGACAACATTGACCGGGAACGAAAGGACCGGGAGTTTATTCAATCGTAAAGGAATATACGAGATAAATCAACCGTTTCGAAATAGTATACAAAAAAAACGATTCATTTCAAATAAATATTCAAGCCCCGGCCGCATGATGTCCGGCGGCCGAGAGACCCCGGCAGCGACTCCGCTCCAAAAAGTCATCAAAATTCTTTTGCATTTACTTTCGAGGTATGATACATTCTTATCTCTGCAGCAGGTATTCATGAAGAAAAGCTCAATGAACATTCTTATGGTTGCCGGTTTTCTCGCGTCCTTTCAGGTTCCCGATCCCGCGGTTGAAATCTGCCGGCAGTGGAATGCGCTTTACGAAAAGATACAATATGGCGCCGTGGATCGCCGGGAAGCCGGAAGAATCTTACGCCAGATGACCGGATTATTGCGCAGGCAAATTTCCGTACCTCAGGATTCCAATGTATATTTTCCGCTGGAAAATTATGATCTCGATGCCGTCGGCGGCGGAGGCAGCGGGTATGCCGAGAGTAATTATAATTTTCTGCACGGCAATGTCCATCGCGGCCATCCCGCACACGATATTTTTATTCATGACGAAAACGAAGACGGCTTGGACGATCACACGCGTCAGCCGGTGCATGTTTTGGCTATGGCGGACGGGATCGTGGTGGCGCTAAAAAATAATTGGACCGAGGAGGACACGCTTCGCGGAGGAAATTATCTCATGATTTACAATCCCAATCTCCAGCGGTTCTATTATTACGCGCATAACGACAGTATTTTAGTCCGGCTCGGCGGCATCGTCAATGCGGGTTCGCGCATCGCTACGGTCGGCCGCACGGGAAAAAATGCTTTTCCCAAGCGCTCCCCTTCGCATTTACACTTAATGGTGCTGAAAATTACGGAAGAAAAGACTAAGCCCTTCAATTTTTATCCTGAATTGGTCAAAGCAAAAAAAATTCAATCAGCTAAAAGCTAGAAGCCAGAAGTCAGAAGTCAGAAGTCAGAAGTCAGAAGTCAGAAGTCAGAAGCCAGAAGTCAGAAGCCAGAAGTCAGAAGCCAGAAGTCAGAAGTCAGAAGTCAGAAGTCAGAAGTCAGAAGTCAGAAGTCAGAAGTCAGAAGTCAGAAGTCAGAAGTCAGAAGTCATATTGTTCATTAATCATTGTTCATTACCATGTCTTTATTCCACGAAGAAAATTTATCTCCGGCGCGGTCGTCCAAACAGGGAAAGGTCCCGTCCCCTTTGGCGGAACGCGCGCGTCCCACGCGGATTGCGGAATTTGTCGGGCAGCAACATCTGCTTGGCTCCGGGAAAGCGCTGCGCGCGCAGATCGAATCCGGACAACTGGTCTCGATGATCTTTTGGGGGCCGCCGGGATCGGGAAAAACCACGCTGGCAAGGATCGTCGCGAAAGAAACCAGATCCAAATTTGTCGCAGTCAGCGCGGTGGATGCGGGTGTTGCGGAAGTCCGGAAGGTCATTCAGGACGCGGAGAACTTGAAAAAACAAACCGGTGAACGCCTTCTTTTATTCATCGACGAGATTCACCGCTTCAACAAATCCCAGCAGGATGCCTTGCTGCATTCCGTCGAAGAAGGTACGATCACGCTGATAGGCGCGACGACGGAAAACCCATCATTTGAAGTCATCAACGCGCTGCAGTCGCGGTGTAAGATCTATCGTCTTGACGAGCTTAGTGAAACTGATCTCGCCGAAATTTTGGAACAGGTCCTGAAAACGGATGAATTTCTTAAAACGAAAAAAATTATTTTGGATGATAAAGAGACGTTGTTCTTCTATGCCGGCGGGGACGCGAGAAATCTGCTCAATACACTCGAGTTGAGCGTTCAATTGGCCAAACCCGGCGCCGACGGAAACATTCATTTGACAAAAGCGATCATCGAAGAAGCGTATCAGCACCGCAACATTCATTATGACCGCGCCGGAGAATATCATTACGATATCATCAGCGCGTTTATCAAAAGCATACGCGGCAGCGATCCCGATGCGGCGTTGTACTGGATGACGCGGATGCTGGAAGGCGGCGAAGATCCGAAATTCATCGCGCGGCGCATGATCGTTCTTGCGTCGGAAGATATCGGCAATGCCGATCCATACGCGCTGACGCTGGCGGTCTCTGCTTTTACGGCCGTCGAGTATATCGGCATTCCGGAATGCACATTGAATCTGGCGCAATGTGCAACGTATCTTGCGAGCTGCCCGAAAAGTAACGCGTCGTACGTCGCGCTCGGAGCGGCGATGGAAGATGCAAAAAGTCAAAAGTTGTTTCCGGTGCCGCTGCCGCTGCGCAATGCGGTAACGAAGCTCATGTCCGTGATGGAATACGGCACAGGCTATAAATATTCGCACGATTTCAAAGACGCCGGTGAAGATCATTTTGCGGAGCAGGATTTCCTTCCGCCGGAATTGAAAGAGCGGATCTATTATAAACCGTCAGAAAACGGAATGGAAAAGAAATTCAAGGAGCGATTGGAAAAGATCTGGAAGAAAAGAAGAAAATAAACGGGTAAGCTTTTTTACCAACCGGAGGAGATAGGATGAATTCAAGAAAGTATTTTAGCGGAACGGCTCTTGTCGTCATAGCTTTAGCGTTATCATTTGCTCGCGTTGGAGCTCAGCAGAAGGACGCCAACCCGGATGACGTCGCACGATACCTGGCGGCGATGCTGGGCCCGACCCCGATTCAGAACGATCTGCAGGAATTGTGCGACCGGATCGGCGGGCGCGCGACGGGTTCGGAGGAGAATCTGAGAGCGGTGGATTGGGGCCAGAAAAAATTTCAGGACGCCGGCGTTTCCGCCAAAAAAGAAGCGTTTACGATGCCGTCGCTGTGGCTTGAAAAGCATTCCCAGGCGTGGATCAGCGGCGATTTGGATTTTTCTCCGAAAGTTGTTTCGATACCGTTTTCCATAGCCACGCCGGCGGGCGGAACCACGGCCGATCTGATCTTTGCGGGACGCGGTACGGACAACGATTTTAAACAACTTGCAGCCAAAATGAAAAATAATTTTATACTTGTCGAGACGGAAGAATTGCTGGACCTCGACGGCTTGTTCAAAGAATATTATGAGGCGGCGGAGATCGAAGTGCGCGCCAATGCCGCCGGCGTCAAAGGCCTGGTATATATGGCTTCGCGGCCGAAAAAAGTGTTGTACCGCCATAACGCGTCACTTGGTGATAGAAACACATTGCCGATGATGATCATGGCGCGCGAAGACGCCATGCGCTGCGTGCGGCAGCTGCAAAAGGGCGGGAATTTGAAACTAAAAATGCAGATCGAAGTGAACAGCGGAGGTGCGTATACGAGTTATAATGTGGTCGGTGAGATCAAAGGAAATGAAAAGCCGGATGAAGTGGTCGTCGTAGGCGCGCATCTGGATTCGTGGGAATTAGGCACCGGCGCGAATGACAACGGATGCAACGCGGTCATGATGATCGACCTTGCCCGGCAAATGAAAAGGCTCAATATCCACCCGAAGCGTACGATTCGTTTTGTTCTGTGGAACGGCGAAGAGCAAGGCATGTACGGCTCGATGGGTTATACGCTCAATCATGAAAATGAAATGGATAAACACGTCATGGCGATGTCCGTTGATATCGGGAGCGGCCGTGTCACCGGTTTTTTCACCGGCGGACGAAAAGAAGCGCTGGCGGCTACGGAAAAAATATTGGAACCGATCTCAGGATTAGGTCCTTTTGTGAATCCGGATGCGCCCATTGTCGGCACCGATAATTATGATTTCATGATGGAAGGCGTGGTGAATCTGGTAGCTAACCAGGAGTCCGCGAATTACGGGCCGAATTACCATGCGGAATCCGACACGTACGACAAAGTCGATTTCAAATCGCTGAAAATTAATTCGGCGATCGTCGCGGCCGTGGTTCTCGGGTTTGCGAATGCGGATCCCGTCACATGGAAACGTCAATCGCGCGCGGACGTCGAACAACTGATCAATTCCACGGATCTTGGACAGCAGATGAAGTCGTTTAATATGTGGAACGACTGGGCGCAGGGAAAACGCGGGAGAAAAAAATAATCCGGATAATTGAGGAGTCAACCTGAAACGAAGCGACGCATGTTGAGGATGCTTCGCTGCGTCCCGCCCCCTTTCGACCTTGCCGGAAAGAGCGCCGGGAACTCCGTTCAGAATGAAAACGATTTAACGTGGAGATCAATGCTGACACTAAAAATTCATCGAATGAATGCGAACGCCAAGCTGCCTGAATACGCACATCCGGGTGATGCAGGGCTGGATTTATTTTCCGTCGAAAACGCGGAAATTTTTCCGGGGGAATCAAAATTGATCAATACCGGTATCGTAATCGAACTGCCCGAAGACACGGAAGCTCAAATTCGTTCGCGCAGCGGATTGGCGCTCAAACACGGGATCGCGGTGTTAAACTCGCCCGGCACGATCGATCACGGGTATCGAGGGCAAGTCGGGGTCATTTTGATCAATCACGGAAAAGAAAAATTCACAGTGGAGATCGGAATGAAAATTGCGCAGATGGTCATTGCACCGGTCGCGCACGTGGAAGTCGTAGAAGATAAAAATTTATCGGAAACACAGAGAAACAGCGGAGGATTTGGCTCCACGGGAAGTTAATATCACAAAAGATCATGAAACCCGGGTTCATTTAACACGTATCCAATGGTGGAAATTCTCATTACCTGCGAGAAATAGTTTTCTTAACCATCAATCTATGAAATGGATCTCTCACGTCGTTGTTTTAAGCGTCCTGGCCTTCTCTTTCGAGATCGCTTATCGGCAGGAGGCTTTGGCCGCCGCTGCGGCATCAGAGGCCGGGTGTATTCAGAGAAAAGCTGCCTCCTGTTCGGTAGCTGAACATAACGACAGCCATAATGAAAAAAAGAATACCTGCGATCCCATGCAGGTTTGCAGCGGCTGTATCGGATGCGCTACGGCGCCGAACGGCCGATTCTCATTTCAGATCTTCCGCCAGTCGACCGATGAAAGGGTCGCTTTTGAAAACGTAATCCTGGCGGAATATGAAGCTCCTTTCTGGCACCCGCCTCAGGCCGTGTAAATCCCGTATTCAGTTTTTGAGTAAAAGAATTTTTTTAAATAATTTTGGAGATTGATATGAAAAAAACCGTGATTTCTGTCGCGATGCTCATTTTGCTCGCGGCATCCGCTTTTGCATTTAAGAGCTCGAATGACAGCGCCGTCTGCGGCGATTGCAGCACCTGCGCAACGACGCAATGCTGCGTCAAGTAGTCATTCCTTAGTGTGATAGAAAAAGCCCCTTGCGCTAGCGAGGGGCTTTTTTTTGTCCTTAAAAAAGCCTATATTCAGTGTCTCGCTAAACAAACAAGAAAAGTTATGTCCGAAAAATTTCACGAACGATTTGACATGCAACCTATGACGAATAAACCAGGCAATTCCAATTCTTAATTCTAAAATTTTAATTCTTAATTAATAAAAATGCCTCTTCAAATTATGAAACTTGGCCTCTCTGACTATCAAGTCACGTGGGATCTGCAGAAAAAACTGTTTGACCGGTGCCTGGCTGGTGAGACCGGAGACACGTTGATCCTGTGCGAGCATCCGCACACGTACACCGTCGGGAAGAACGGCGTCGATAGCATGGGCAAGCATTTGCGGATGAACAAAGAGGAATTAGCGGAGAACGGCATTTCCGTTTTTGAAATTGACCGCGGTGGAGACATCACGTATCACGGGCCGGGACAGGTCGTCGGTTATCCGATCCTGAACTTGAACCACTATTACCGCGACGTACACCGCTACTTAAGGGATCTGGAAGAAGTCATCATTCGCACGCTCTCGGAATTCGGGATCACGGGAAAACGCATCGAGAGCATCACCGGCGTTTGGGTGGATACGGCGCGCGGGCAGGAGAAGATCTGCGCCATCGGCGTGAAAGTAACACGATGGATCACGATGCACGGTTTTGCCCTGAATGTGAATGCGAATCTCGATTATTTCAACGGCATTGTTCCGTGCGGAATTTCCGACAAAAGTGTGACTTCCATGGAAAAAGTTTTAGGAAAGAAAATTGAATTAAATTTAGTTGAAGATTCTATTATTAAATGTTTCGGCGAGGTTTTTGAAATCGAAACCCGCACAGAAAACATCGTAAACGAGGAGGCCGCGAAATGAGATGGATTAACACGGTTATGATACTGGTCGTGTCATTGGGGCATTCTTTTTCTTTTGCTCAAAATACGGACAAAGCCAAAAAAAATTATGAGGAAGGGCGCGAAGCCTATCTCAAATTCACGGCAAGAGATTACCAGGAGGCGGTAACGTCCTATCAAAAAGCCGTCGATCATGATTCCAATTACGCCCCGGCCTATGCGGGATTGGCGGAAGCGTATGCGTTGTGGGGCTACGAAGCGGAAAAGAATCACGAATCGGGAAGATCTTATTTTGAGCGTGCCTTGGAGAACGGAAAAAAGGCCGTTCAAAAAAATTCCAAATTAGCCGCGGCGCACCGGGCGCTGGCCCAGGCGCTGCGGGCGACCGATTCCAAAGAGGCCGGACAAACGGTGTATGACGAACTTCACGCCGCACTGAGCCTGGATTCGCTGGATGCTGAAACGTATTATCTCCTGTGGCTTCATACGGAGAACGACAGTACGGAGAGTCCTCTGATCCGGATCTCATTACAATTGAACGACCATTTTTTTCAATCCCACTACGGTATCGGCGTGCTTTATGCGAAGCAGAAAAAATTCGATCAGGCGGTCTTACATTACAAGAAATGCGTCGCCATCAATTCCAAAAATTATCTTCCGTATTACGGTTTGGGGAACGCCTATTCCCAATTAAAAAAATACGCGCTCGCGATTCCGGAATACGAATCGGCGATCAAACTCAATGACCGGCTCGCGGAGGCGCATTTTTATTTGGGCCTGGCGTGCTATTACACGGACAAAAATAAAGACGCCAAAAAATATTTGCAGAAATATCTGGAAATGGCGCCGGGTACGACGTATCGAACGCAGGTCGAGAATATTCTAAAGGATCTGAAATGATCGGCAACGGCTGACCGGGGGGAACTCGCCTAAAAACAATGAACCCGAAAACGCGTATGTTCATACGAAGCTTCCGGGTTCAGTTGATCTTAGAGTTCATTGAGCGCTAGTTGCGCTCGAACTATCTGTTCATAACGGTCAGGATCAGTACTACATAGAAAATGGCGAAGATCGCCAGGGCTCCGTAAAATACTGAACGGTCGAACAAGCTGGGTTTATTAAAATCTTCCATAAAGCTCTCCTTTAATGTAAATCGGCCAAAAAGCCGGCTATGGTCAAACGTCGTTCGTAAACCAAATTGCACAAACCAAAACACGCGAAACTGGCGTGAATAGAATAACTATAACACACCCTTCAATGCGGTAGAGCGTCGTCAATGAGGAAACTGGATTAAGTGAGAAACTTATGTGGAAGGAGGAGCGCGGCCCTGGTGAAGTTTGGTGAGATTTTCATACGGAGTAACAACGGGATGATCGTAAAAACTTGAAAACAAAATCAAAGACGGAGAAAAATCAGGCATGTCTAAAGTTACAAACGCGCAGCGGTCCACGGACTTTTTGGCAGAGCGGAGATGTTCCGTCGTTGTGATCTGAATAATACTTGCAGATGGATAGCTTATGGGGTTAACGCTGAAGCAAGGAACCGAATCGGAAAAATTAACCGGCGTATCTTTATCGGTGATGGCAACATAACCGATAAATAGATAAGTAAGAATGACCGCTTTGGAGAACAGTATTTTAAGAATGTTACTCATGTTATGAGTAAAATACGCTTCTTTGTGTGTAATAACAAGAAAAAACTTTTGGATTCCGCTTGACATTCCATGCAAAATAGTTACTTTTAATCTGAAACCGTCGTCTTAATTTAAGCAATTCAGAACAAGATTGACATGAACTGGCATAGACTCCAACAACTGCTCTTTTCAAAAGCCGTTTTGCTGACTTATGTATTCATAGGTTATATGGCTATTGCCGAGCAATCCACTCCGGCATGCCAGGTAGATACGCTTCCGTCATATTCCACGAGTGAAACGGATTCTCCTCCCCTCAAGGTATATCTTGTCTCCATGGCTGAGCACGAGCGCCCGCTTAAGTTGCTCACTAATTTCCTTGATTTCGAATCTGCCTGTTTTAGCGACGATGTTTTAGTTTCATTTCAATGGACTTCTATCCGCAAATCAGAATCACCTGCCTGTTTCCGTATTTTCATAGATTGTAAAGCCCCCCGCGGCCCCCCGATTCGTCTGTTTCCAGTATTTTCGTAATCAAGATTTCGCCAACATTTGTCGACACTCGAAAATGTGTACGTATTTTCGACCGTACTTGAAAGTCGCTATGCTGTCGGGCAACAGTGCAGTCTAAGTACGTCTCAAATCAAGGAGCAATTATGAACACGTCAGATAATCCGAAAGAAGTGCCATGGGGATTGTTTTTTCTTCTTGCAGTTATTTTAGTAGGTATGCTAGTCATACTGGCAGAGGTTATTTTTTAATTTTTTTGAGATCTAGAAAAATATTTGTACTAATTTCCGACACCAATTGAGGAAGGAACCATGAGCAAGAACATAGTGATCATTATCGGACTGTTTACAGCCGTTTGTATTTTTTTCGCGGTCTATTTTACCGGATACAGTCACGGCCCTCAGATCTTGGGAATCCGGGCGGAATTTTTACTTTTTGCACTGACTTTGGTCGGCGTTGCGCTGCTTCACCATCACACTTTGGAAGTTGCACTGACGGGATTGGCTTCGGTTCTGATCTTGAAGTTTTCATTCACAAATTTTGAATTAATTCATCATCTCGGCCACGAATGGAATATTTTGGTCAATTTACTCGGATTGCTGCTTGGTTTTGCCATTTTGGCCAGGCATTTTGAGGAGTCGAAACTGCCCGAACTCCTTCCGCGATTTCTGCCAAAGGACTGGAAAGGCGGTATGGTTTTACTTTTCATTATTTTTGTGATGTCCTCTTTCCTCGACAATATCGCGGCGGCGATGATCGGCGGCACTATCGCGCTGGTCGTCTTCAAGGGCCGTGTGGATATCGGCTATCTGGCCGCTATCGTGGCGGCCAGTAACGCCGGAGGCTCAGGCAGCGTGGTCGGCGATACGACCACGACCATGATGTGGATCGATGGCGTAAGCCCATTTGATGTACTTCATGCGTATGCCGCAGCGTTTCCTGCACTGATATTTTTTTCCATCTTTGCGGCCAAGCAGCAGCATAAATTTCAACCGATCGAATTCAAACAAGTTGAGAACGTCATGGTTGACTGGCGGAAGATCATCATTGTCATTTTGATCCTCACCGGTGCGATCTCAGCCAATGTTTTTCTCGAGTTTCCGGCAGCGGGAGTCTGGATCGCCATTTTGATCGGCGCAACTTTCAGTAAAACCGCATGGCGAGAACTGCCGGGCGCATTGAAAGGAAGCCTGTTTCTTTTGTCGCTTGTTCTTATTGCATCGATGATGCCGGTAGACGACCTTCCGGCTGCATCCTGGCAGTCGGCTTTTTCGTTAGGATTCATTTCAGCTATCTTTGATAATATACCGCTGACCAAGTTGGCACTGGATCAGGGCGGCTATGACTGGGGCGTCCTGGCTTACAGCGTCGGTTACGGCGGCTCGATGATATGGTTTGGTTCTTCCGCAGGCGTCGCTCTGTCCAATATGTTTCCGCACGCGCGCAATGTCGGTTTGTGGCTCAAATTCGGCTGGCATGTCGCCGTCGCTTACATCATCGGGTTTTTTATCCTATTATCTACATTTGGCTGGAACCCGCACCCTTCACATAAGGAGAAAACCGGGTCACCCGCTGTTGAGAATGCGCATCCGTAAATCGCTTTTCATTTCCCCGAATTTGAAAGCTCAGAATTTTTTCTGAGCTTTTTGTTTTGCCGGGCAGGCGTCGTGATGCATTCGGCGATGCCGTGTTTATTGTCTTTCTAAGAAAATGTCCTTGTTATTATTTAAATTTTTCAATACAATTCGCATTCAAGGGGCTCATCAGTAAAGATTGAATATCTGTTTTCATAGGAGAGTTTCGATGCCAACTAAAGTCCAGTCGCAACCCGATGCGGTCGTGAATTCCAATAACGGGAAAGCGCAGTTGCGGGATTTTCCGGAGCTCACGAAAGAACGGCTTTTGCATGCGTACTGGCTCATGGTCGTCTCGCGCCACCTGGACGACAAAATGCTGCGTTTGCTCAAGCAGGGTAAAGGTTTTTTTCATATCGGTTGTTCAGGGCATGAAACGGCACAGATCGCGGCGGGATTTGCTATGACGCCGCGCAAAGATTGGTTTTATCCGTATTACCGCGATCAGGCCTTGACCATGACCGTCGGTATGACCGTCAAAGAGATCATGTTGTGTTTTTTTGCGAAAGCGGATGACCCGAATTCCGGCGGCCGTCAAATGCCCCAGCATTACGGGCATGCGAAATTCCGCATTCCGTCCCAATCGAGCCCTACCGGCACACAATTCCTGCAGGCCGTCGGGTGTGCGATGGGCGCTATGAAAGAAAAAACGGATGAGATCGTTTACGTGTCCGCGGGCGAAGGTACGACCTCGCAGGGCGATTTTCATGAGGCGCTCAACTGGGCGAGCCGCGAGAAATTTCCCGTGATATTTTTTATTCAAGATAATAAATACGCCATCTCCGTTCCGATCTGGCAGCAGACCGCGGGTAATTCCATTTACAAGATCGGCGCGGGGTATGAGAATTTGAACCGCATCGAATTCGACGGAACGGATTTTCTCGAGAGTTATGCGGCGATGAAGGCCGTGGTGGCCCGCGTTCGCCGCGGAGAAGGCCCGTGCCTGGCCGTGGCCGATGTGATCCGGCTGCTTCCGCACTCGTCTTCCGACGATCAGAGAAAATACCGCAAGGAAGAAGACCTGGCTAAAGACAGAGTTCGCGATCCAATCGCATGGATGTCCAAATTTCTGAATGAAAATAATATTCTGGATGCGGATGCCGATAAAAAATTCCTGGAGCAATGCTACAAAGAAGTAGATGAAGCCTCGGATTGGGCGGAGACGCAAGCAGCTCCCGAACTGAGCACTGCCGCCACACATGTTTTTTGCGAAGATCCGGACCCTTTGAAATACGAAAAATCCGTTCCTTCGGGAAATCACATTGTGCTCGTGGATGCGATCAATCACGCGATGGCGGAGGAACTGGAGCGCGATCCGAAGGTCATCATGTTCGGCGAAGACATTCAGGACGACAAAGGCGGCGTGTTCACCGCGACAAAAGGTCTGTCGAAGAAATTCGGCGCCGATCGCGTGTTCAATTCTCCCTTAGCGGAATCCAGTATCATCGGAACCGCCATAGGCCTGGCTTTACGCGGATGGAAGCCGGTCGTGGAAATTCAATTCGGCGATTACGTATGGACCGCCATGATGCAGATCCGCAATGAACTTGCGACGATGCGCTACCGGTCGAATAACCATTGGAAATGTCCGGTGGTCGTGCGCATCCCGGTCGGCGGTTACATTCACGGGGCGCTTTGCCACTCGCAGAACATCGAATCTTTTTTTGCGCACATTCCCGGGCTCAAGATCGCCCTGCCTTCCAATGCCGCCGATGCCAAAGGACTGTTGAAAACCGCGATCCGCGGCGACGATCCGGTCTTGTTCCTCGAACATAAGGGCCTTTACCGGCAAGGCTTCGCGCAGAGTCCTGAACCGGATAAAGATTACTTATTGCCATTCGGCAAAGCGGCAGTTAAAAAAGAAGGAACGGATATCACGGTCGTCACGTACGGCATGATGGTCTCAAAATCCTTGAACGCGGCGAAATTCATGCAGGAAAAATACAGCGTGAATGTCGAGATCATTGACATCCGCACGATGGTTCCGCTGGATGTGAACTCTATCGTCGGATCCATTAAGAAAACAAACAAATGTCTGGTCGTGCATGAAGATTGCGAATTCGGAGGGTTTGGAGGAGAAATTGTCGCGCAGATCATGGCCAACGCATTCGAATATCTCGACGCGCCGGTGCGCCGTGTCGCAGGGAAAAACTCGCCCGTCCCATATCAGGCTTCCCTGGAAGAAGTCATACTCCCGCAGGACCAGGATATTATCAACGCGCTGGAAGAATTGGCGAAGTATTAAATTACGCACATGCAGTTAGTGGCAATTAAAGAAACAGATGGATTTTTCCATCTGTTTTTTATTTGAAACAATTCGAACTCAGAGTCGTAGACAGTCCCATTGGTTTTCATCCGGTATCGATACTATGAATGATAATATTTTATCCATCGAAAACGTTGTCAAACGGTACAACGGCACAACCGCCGTTGACCGCATCAGTTTAGAGATCCCCAAGCAAACGATATTCGGATTGCTCGGCCCCAACGGCGCCGGCAAAACGTCGCTGATCCGTATGATCACACAAATTACGGCCGCCGATGAAGGGCGCATCCTGTTCAACGGCGAGAACCTGAACTCCGATCACACCGAGTCCATCGGCTACATGCCCGAAGAACGCGGCCTCTACAAGCAAATGAAAATAGGCGATCATCTGGTCTATCTCGCGCAGTTGCGCGGACTGTCGGCGGCCGATGCCGATAAGAAAATTCACGCCTGGTTCGAAAAATTCGACATCCTGAGCTGGTGGAATAAAAAAGTGGAAGAACTTTCGAAAGGCATGCAGCAGAAGGTGCAGTTCATAGCCACGATCGTGCACGAGCCGCAATTGCTGATATTTGACGAGCCTTTTTCCGGACTCGATCCGATCAATGCGGATCTGATCAAAGACGAAATTCGCCGCCTCAAGGAGAAAGGCGCAACGATCATTTTTTCGACGCATCGCATGGAACAAGTCGAAGAAATCTGCGATGCGATCGCGCTGATCAACAAAGGCAAGAAGATCCTCGAGGGCGGCGTGAAGGAAATTAAGAATCAATTTAAGAAAAATCATTATGCCGTTGCCTTCCACGGAGAATTGCCGCCGTTCAGCCACGACGACTTTGAGATCGTCAGCCGCACCGGCGGGGAGATGATCATCCAGATCAAGTCGAATAAGAAACCGAATGAGCTGTTGAAATTCCTCATGGACAAAATTGAAATTCACGGGTTCAACGAAGTACTGCCCTCGCTCAACGAGATCTTTATCGAACAAGTAACCAAAGACGGACATGAATAAATTACCGATCATCATCAGGCGCGAATACCTCAGCCGGGTCACGAAGCGATCGTTCATTCTGACGACCCTGCTCGTTCCGGTGGCGCTGGCGCTTTTGCCCGTGTTGATTTTTTTCATTTCAGGCAGCAAGGGCAGTGACCGCATCGCCGTCGTGGATGACAGCGGCTTATTCAAGGGCAAACTAAACGATTCAAGGAATGTGGCCTTTGTATTTGACAACCGGCCGTTGGACAGTTTGAAATTATTTTACAACAACAAGACGGAGAATTATTCCGGCCTTCTGCATATTCCGAAGATCAATTCAGAAAATCCGAACACCATTCAATATTTCTCGAGTAAGAGTTTGGGGTTCAATTCGGAATTTTATATTCAAAGTGAGATCGGAAGGGAATTGGAAAAGACGCGATTGACGGAGCGGGGTTTGGATCAGAAGTTTATCGACAGCCTGAAGACACGCACATCGATCGAAACGATCATTTTGTCCGAAGCCGGAGAAAAATCGGACAACAAAGTGGTTGCGCTGATCACGGCATTCATCATGGGAATCATCATTTACATAACCCTGATCATTTACGGCGTCATGGTGATGAACGGCGTCGTTGAGGAAAAAGCGAACCGCATTTTGGAAGTGATCGTTTCATCGGTCAAACCCTTTCAGATGCTGCTGGGAAAGATCCTCGGCATCGCCGCCGTCGGGCTCACTCAATTGGCCGGATGGATCATCATCAGCATGGTCCTTGCGAATATCGCCCAGGCGATACTCGGCGGTCAATTGACCAATGTGGATGGAGGCGCCCTGTCTCAGCGCGGCATTAAAAGCGAGGATGCGGAGGCGATGGCCGTGTTTATGAAAAATCTGAATTCCATCAACTTCACCGAATTGTTCTTATTTTTCATATTTTATTTTCTCGGCGGTTATTTGTTCTATGCTTCGCTGTACGCCGCCGCCGCTTCCGGCGCCAACGATCCGGGCGACACACAGGCCCTGTCGTTTCCGGTCACGATCCCCATTATCGTTTCTTTTTTTGTTCTGCAGATTGCCGTTAACGATCCCCAGGGCCCGGTGGCTTTTTGGTTCTCGATGATTCCTTTTACGTCCCCGATCGTCATGCTGGGCCGTGTTCCGTTCGGCGTGCCGACCTGGCAGCTGGCGCTTTCGATGACGCTGCTGATTCTGGGTTTTCTCGCCACAACGTGGATCGCCTCGAAAATTTACCGCGTCGGTATTCTGATGTACGGAAAAAAAGTGACGTACAAAGAACTGGCTAAGTGGATTTTCTATAAAGGATAACCATAAGACCAGAATTCAGAAGCCAGAATTCAGAATGATACACCCAGCCTCTTCTGGATTGCGACTTCTGAATTCTTTTTTTTACTGTTTACTTATCCGATCTTTCGTAAATTAACACCAAGTTGATTCCATTCATTTGTTTAATTAACCAGGAGCTATGTTATGAAAAACCAATTTTTGATCTCATGCATTCTGATCGCGAGCCTTGCCGTGTGCCTCTCATGCGGGTCGACGAAAGGGACCATTACTGCGAAAAACAGTCACGTCGAAAAGAAAGTGACCATTAAGCCGGAAGAATATTACGAGTATAAAATTGTTTTGGAAGATAAAATGGCGGCGATTGGTTTGGCGGGCGAATGGCGCGTGAACGACGGGGGCGACCGGAAGGCGAAAGTATTCGTCATGGACGAGGAAAATTTCCTGAAATTCAAGAATGATGAGCAGTACAAAACGTACTACGATTCCGGCGAGAAAATTACTCACAATTTTCAGATCCGTTTGACCGGCCTCTACAAGACCGCCAAGACGTTTTACTACCTAATTCTGGAAAATCCTTCGAAAGACCATGACAAAGAGATCGGATTTAAATTGGACATGGATTTCGAGTGGGGCGCAGGCTCGCGGGAGTAGATAGGTTTTTCGATTCAACAGAGTCCAACCCACTCCCGGGTTGGACTCTTTTTTTTGCATATAACGGATCATCCCTCCGCCAATTCCCTTGCATTTTTCGGCCGCTTTCTCTACATTGCTACGTTTTACTAAAATTATATTTATTTTGAAAATGTTTTATGATTCGACGCGCTCTGATTAGTGTTTCAGACAAGAAAAATATCTCCGAGATCGCGCACGCGCTTCATGGGCTGGGCGTAAAGATCATTTCCACCGGCGGAACAGCCGTGGCTTTGCAGACCGCGGGTGTTCCCGTTATTAAAATATCCGATGTGACCGAATTTCCGGAAATGATGGATGGACGTGTCAAAACGCTCCACCCCAAAATTCACGGCGGTTTGCTGGCTCTGCGCGATAATCCGGCTCATCAGGAAGAGGCTAAAAAGCACGCCATTGAAATGATCGATCTGCTGGTCGTGAATTTGTACCCCTTCGAATCGACGGTCGCGAAACCGGATGTCAAACAGGAAGAAGCCATCGAAAATATCGATATCGGCGGGCCCGCCATGATCCGTTCCGCATCGAAAAACTACAAACACGTAGTGGTGCTTACGGACCCGGATGACTATTCGAAAGTTTTGGGCGAAATCAAATCGTCGGGAGATGTTTCCGAGAAGACCCGTTTTGATCTTATGGTCAAAGCGTTCGAATACACGGCTCGGTACGACGGTGCGATCGCGAATTATTTCGGCGGGAAGAGAGATCCGGATACGCTGCCCGATAAGATTAATGTTCACCTTTCGAAAATTCAGCCGCTGCGGTACGGCGAAAACCCGCATCAAAAAGCGTCGTTTTATTCCGCAGGCGGGCAAAAAAACTACGAACAGCTTCACGGCAAAGAATTATCTTACAATAATATTATTGACCTCGACGCCTGTGCGCGGATCGTATCCGATTTTGAAAAACCGTGCTGCGTGATCGTGAAGCATACGAATCCATGCGGAGCGGCGATCGATGAGGACTTACACCGGGCGTATTCGCATGCGCGGGAAACCGACCCGGTTTCCGCGTTCGGCGGCGTCATCGGGTTCAATCGTACTGTAGTTGCCAAAATTGCCGAAGAGATCGGCAACGTATTTGTTGAAGCCGTCCTGGCTCCGGAATTTGACGCTGACGCCCTGGAAATTCTGGGAAAGAAAAAAAATATTCGGCTCATCCGCTATCATTTCGATGCTTCGCGGTCGGCATCCAAAAACTTTTTTGAGATCAAAAAAGCGTTGAACGGATATTTGGTTCAGGAAAGCGACGATCCTCTCGTGGATTTTTCCGATAAAGATAAATGGAGAATAGTTACGAAGCGGCAGCCGTCTTCCCTGGAACTCGAAGCGATGATTTTCGGGTGGCGGGTCGTTAAACATGTAAAATCCAATGCCATCGTGTATTCGACCGGCGATCGTACCCTGGGTATCGGCGCGGGTCAAATGTCCCGCGTGGATTCTGCGCAGCTGGCCGCGATCAAATCGGCCCATTCCAAATTGGATCTCAGAGGATCTGCGATCGCATCCGACGCATTCTTCCCGTTCCGCGACGGCGTGGACACGGCGGCCAAAGCCGGAGCGACGGCGGTGATTCAGCCGGGAGGGTCGGTGAAAGATCAGGAAGTGATCGACGCCGCCAATGAACACAATCTGACGATGATCTTTACTTCCATGAGACACTTTAAACACTGATTTTCCGCCGCTGAGACGCCGCGTCGCGGAGGAACCGTTTTGTATTCATTTTCACCGGAGTTTGCATGGAGATTTTCAATATCTTTAATAATGAAATTGCGATCGACCTGGGCACCGCGAATACGCTGGTCTATGTGAAGGGTAAAGGCATTCTGATCAACGAGCCCTCCATTGTCGCTATTAACAGGCGTACTAATAAAATGATCGCGATCGGAAAAGAAGCCAAAGAAATGATGGGCCGTACGCACGATGAAATTCTGACCGTGCGTCCGCTCAAGGACGGCGTGATCGCGGATTTTGAAATGACGGAACTGATGCTGCAGGAATTTATCCGCAAAGTCAGCCCGGCGCGATTCATGGGCAAACGCGTGGTCGTTGGAGTTCCGAGCGGCATTACCATGGTGGAGCAGCGCGCCGTGCGCGATTCGGCGGAACACGCAGGCGCCAAAGAAGTGTACCTTGTGGCGGAACCGATGGCCGCTGCGATCGGAGTAGGGATCGATATTGATGAATCCAAAGGCAGTATGATCATGGACATCGGCGGAGGCACGGCGGAGATCGCGGTCATTGCGCTCAGCGGCATCGTCTGCGACCGGAGTATCCGCAACGCCGGAGATGAAATGACGCGGGCGATCATTCAATATTTCCGCATTCAGCATAATCTGCTTCTCGGCGATCAAACGGCGGAAGAAATCAAATGCACCATCGGGTCGGCCATGCCGCTCCCGAAAGAAATGACCATGGAGATCAAAGGACGCGACATCATCTCCGGCATCCCGCGCACGCTGGCAACGGATTCCGCGGAAGTCCGGAAAGCATTGATGGAACCGATTTCAAAGATCATCGAGGGCACAAAAAACACGCTCGAGCGTACGCCGCCGGAACTGGCATCGGATATTCTCGACCGCGGCATCGTGCTGACGGGCGGGGGAGCGCTGATCAAGGGTTTGGATGAACGCATCAAAAAAGAAACGGGGTTGCCCGTGATCGTGGCGGAAGATCCTCTCACGGCAGTGGTTCGCGGCGTAGGCAGAGTGCTGGAAAATCTGTCGAAATACCAGCAGGTGATCCTCAGAGGAAAAAAATATTAAGAGCGCCGCCCCGTCACGAAATACAAGAGATCTGTCAGAGTCTTCGCGGTAAGAGATTTTTTATGAGGCACCGGAAGAAACGGCTCACGCGTTCAAAGCAAATTTTGAGAACCAACGATGCTGTGGAAGTTAAGAAATTTTTTTGATGGATTTAATGAGATCATCTATGTCTATCGAAAGTATTTTGTTTTCCTGACACTGGTCATTTTTTCCTTTCTGCTGCTTCAGCTCAATAACAATCCGCCGTTGACCTTCATCGGCAGGCGCGCGATCTATATCTCCGCCCTCCTCGGCAGCGAATTCACATGGGTTCCGCATGTATTCGATTACCGCGAAACGATTCGTAATCTGGAAAGCCGGAATGTCGATCTCGCCAAGCGCAACATTGTTCTGGAAGACGCCTATCTCGAAAATATCCGGTTGCGGCACTTGTTGAAATTCAAGCAACGATTTCCACTGCCGACGATCCCGGCGCAAATTATCATGCGTCACCCCGATCCGACGCTCAGTACGATCACGCTCAACAAAGGATACCGGGACGGCGTGCGCGAGCACCACAACGTCATCACCGACCGCGGGCTGATCGGGCAAATTATTGGCGTCGAAAATGAGTATGCGGTATGCCAGATCATGTTGGACAAAAATTTCCGGGCGGCCGCGAAGATCCAGCGCACGCGGTTGAACGGGATCGTTTTTTGGCAGGGCCGTCCGAATGAAGCCGGTTTCTACGGAGTGCTGAAGAACCTGGATGTGCGCGTCGGCGATGTGGTTTTGACGTCCGAATACAGCGGTTATTTTCTTCCGAATTTCCGCATCGGCGTCGTCGCAGGCGTCAACAACGAGATCGAGGGTATTTTCAAGGACATCCATGTAAAGACCGCGTTGGATTTCAATTCTATTGAAGATGTATTCATTGTCACGGAAACTTCCAAGAACGCAACGAATCAAAAAGGGTTTGAAAGTTATTTTTCCGGCGGAGAATAGGCCTAAGATCTTCCGCAGTTTCGCTGTTGCGGAAGGTTCGGCGGGAAACCCTTTGTAGTATTCGCGGAATGACCTTACGGAATGACCTATGCGCCGAAAACGAAACCTGCTTATTCTCAGCCTGATTTTATCCGGGGCGCTGTTTTATTTTTTTCAAATTACGGTCTTTAACAATTTTTTGGCAATCGGCCATAACGTTCCGGATCTTCTGCTCATCCTTACCGTATTTATCAGCATGCGGCTGGGGCAAATCCCGGG
This sequence comes from uncultured Bacteroidota bacterium, assembly GCA_964563165.1. Lineage (GTDB taxonomy): Bacteria > CLD3 > CLD3 > SB21 > SB21 > CAZLWA01. Next base: position 103,247 of record CAZLWA010000028.1, read on the forward strand.
TTCGCTCTATGGATTTGCGGCGGGTTTTTTTCAGGACGTCCTGATTGACTTTTACGGTTTACAGGCGTTATGCAAAACACTCGTTGGATTTACGGCGCCTTATTTTTTGAGCCCCAGAATTTTGCTTGTGGAAAAATTCTATTTCCCGTTTGTCGTTTTATTTTCGTCGCTCATTCACGACGTGATTTTCTACGGTATTCAATCGCTGGACTCGCGGCTGGATTTTTTCTCTCTTCTGTTCCATTACGGTTTGCCGAATTCTCTGTACACCGCCGTGACGGCGTTTCTTTTATGGATGTTCATTCCCGATAGAATCATTAATTTTGTGAGATACGACGTAAAGTATGAAGTGTGACTCCGGTATGAAATCATCAACTAATAATCTATGAACACGCGTGCTATCATTCTGTTGATTACCATGGCATTTACGTGGCTGGTTCTTATTGGACGGCTTTTTTATCTACAAATTATCGCGTCCGATAATTTCGCAGCTCGGGCCAACGATAACGCGACGCGTACGATCGACCAAATCCCGGCGCGCGGCCTCATCTACGACCGCTATGGTAAACTCATCGTTGAAAATCAACCGACTTTCTCCGTGCAGATTACGCCGGCAGAATTCGACACGAGCCGCGAAGAAGAATGGAATTATGTTGCCGACCGCCTTCATATGTCGGCCGTGCAAATCAAACAAAAAATATCCGGCATCTGGCCGTTCACGCCCGTCACCATTAAAGAAAATGTGGATTTCACGACCGTCGCGAAACTCGATGAAGAAAGAATTTATCATCGCGGCATATCCTATAAGGTCGATATTCACCGCGTGTATGTGCCGGACATCGGTATGCCGCATCTGATGGGCTACCTGAATCAGATCACAGACAATCGTATCAGTTATTATAAAACAGGCGATTTCGTGGACACCGACTATAAGATCGGAGAGAGTGTCGGCACCAGCGGCATCGAAAAATTTTATGAGATAGAATTGCGTGGACAAAAAGGATATCACAAATTAGAGACCGATGCGAAGGGCCGGGTGGTCAAGGATCTGGGAACCGTCAGACACCCGAAAGACGGCTACAGTCTTTACTTGAGCGTGGACCTCGAGTTTCAGCGATTTGTCGAAAATACGATGGGACAAAATAAAGGCAGCATCGTGGTGGTGGATACGCATACCGGGGAAATTCTCGCCGCAACGAGCAAGCCGGATTTTAATTTGATGTGGTTTGTCAACGGGGTCAGTATCGATGAATGGAAAACGCTCAATGAAAACCCGGATAAGCCGCTCTTCAACCGCATCGTGCAAAGCGGTTACGCGCCCGGTTCCACCTTCAAGATGATCACGGCCATCGCGGGTTTAGAGGAAGGCATCATTACGCCCGACACGTATTATGATTGTAAAGGCGTTTTCCTGCTCGGCGGCAACCGGTTTCGATGTTGGATTTTGAAAGGGCACGGAACGATCGGCCTGCGCTACGCGATCACACAATCCTGCGATGTCTATTTTTATAACGTCGCATGGAAGCTGGGAATAAATAAACTGGCGAAGTACGCGCGGATGTTCGGTTTGGGCGAAGCTACCGGAGTGGATATCCCCAACGAGCGCAGGGGCAACGTGCCGACGACGGATTATTTTGACACGCGCTACGGGCAAAATAATTGGAAAGGCGGAACGGTAGTGAATCTGGGCATCGGGCAGGGAGAGATCCTGGTAACGCCCATTCAGATGGCCCAGTACGCTTCGATCCTCGCGAATGCGGGAAAGTATCAGACGCCGCACGTGGTACGCTACGCCGAGGATGACGGAGGCATTCGAAAAGTCAATTATCCGGTCCGGCAAATACCCGTGAAGCCGGAGAATATGGATCTCATGCGTTACGGGATGTTCACCGTCGTCAATACGTACGAAGGTACCGGCAAACGCGCTGCCATCAAAGCCGTGCAGGTTGCCGGAAAAACGGGAACCGCAGAAAATGTGCACGGTAAAGTTGGAACGAGCACGGTAGGGTATCACGGATGGTTCATCGGTTTCGCACCGTATCAGGATCCGGAGATCGCCGTCGTGGTCCTGATGGAAAACGGCGGCGAGGGATCGAATGTGGCCGCGCCGGTCTCTGCAGCGGTAATGAACTATTATTTTAAAAACATACGCTCACGGAAAGCTTTCGATCCGATGGATCTAAAAGAGAGAAAGTTTCAGACGCTGACGGAGAAAAAAAATTAGAGAATGAACTCTCCCCTTCAAATAGTTCGAGGACGACCGTCATGATAGTACAAAAAATCAAAATCTTCCTCGGGGATCTGGACTATTTCATTCTGCTGCCGACGCTGGCGTTATGCAGTCTGGGACTCCTGTGTATTTACAGCGCCACATATCAGGGTGATGTACAAATTAACTTTACGAAGCAATTGATCAATTTCGGGATCGGGCTGGTGTTGATGATGTTGATCGTTCTCATTCCGATACGTTTGATTGACAGCGCGTCCATCGGCTTGTATGCGGCGTCCATCGCGTTGTTGATAGTCATTTTGTTTGTGGGCTCTATGCGGGGCGGAGCGCAGCGCTGGTTTTCGCTGGGCTTCTTCAGCTTTCAACCGTCGGAAATTGCCAAGATCGCAACCATCATTTGCATTTCGAGAAATCTTGCCCTTCAGCGGATCAATATGTCGCAGGTCAGCATCATTACCATGGCGTTTGGATTAGCCGTCGTGCCGATGCTGCTGATCATTAAACAGCCGGATTTGGGTACGGCCCTTTGCATCGGCAGCGTGGCGCTGCCTATTCTCTATTGGCATGGGATTTCCTTGTTTGCGATTTTTGTGATGTTCTCGCCGATCGCGACCGTGCTCATTTATATCGGCAGCGGGTACGCGTTTGACACGTTTATGATCACGCTCTTTGGCATCCTCAGTATACTGTATTTTTCTAAGCGCACGACGAGAATTATTCTGGCCGTGTTCGCACTCAACGTCATCGTCGGCCTGTCATCACAGCCGCTGTGGGATTCGCTGAAGGATTATCAAAAACAGCGGATACTGAATTTCATTACTCCGGAACGCGATACGCAGGGCAGCGGGTACCAGGTCTTGCAATCCAAGATCGCCATCGGTGCGGGCGGGTTTTCGGGCGAGGGATTTCTTCACGGCACGCAAACGCAATTGAAATTTCTGCCCGAGCAGCATACGGATTTTATTTTCTCCGTCATCGGAGAGGAATTCGGTTTTCTCGGATCGCTTTTCTTATTCATGCTGTTCGGGATCCTGATCTTTCGGCTCGTGATCATTGCCGACGTGGTGGACGATGAATTTGCCAGTCTGACGCTGATCGGCATTGCGTCCCTTTTTGCTTTTCAGGTTTTTGTCAATATCGGAATGACCGCCGGGCTGATGCCGGTCACAGGGATCCCGCTTCCTTTCCTGAGCTACGGCGGAACGGCTTTATGGACGAATTTGTCCCTGATCGGTATTGCGCTGAATATTTCAATGCGTAAAAAAGTGTACGATATTCATTAAGGAATTCACGAGCCAGAAGCCAGAAGCCAGAAGCCAGAAGCCAGAAGGCTGATAGCTAAACACTGACAACTGATAACTAATAACTAGTAACTAACGGAAGAATGATAAAAGCAATTGTATTTGACTTAGATAATACCCTCGTAGATTTCATGACCATGAAGCAGCGCGCCATCATCAGCGCATCCGAGGCGATGATGGATGCGGGCCTGCAGATGCCTAAGGATGAAATCATCAAACGGATCTGGCAAATTTATGACGAACGCGGCTATGAGCACCAGAAGGTTTTTGATGACTTTCTTCAAACCTTTTTTGGAAAAATTGACCACAAAATTTTGGCAAGCGGTATTGTGGCGTACCGCCATGCGCGGGAAGCTATGCTGGTGACGTATCCGCATGTGTCCTTCACGCTCATTACATTGGCTAAAAGGGGTTACAAGCTTGCCGTTGTCAGCGATGCGCCATCGCGCGAAGCCTGGCTGAGGCTATGCTATTTGAAACTGCACCACACGTTCGACGCGGTGGTAACATACGAAGATACGTTCGAGCGCAAGCCGCACGCGGCGCCTTTTTTGAAAGCATTGGCGTTAATGAATGTAAAACCGGAAGACACGCTGATGATCGGGGATTGGGCGGAGCGGGATATGATCGGAGCCAAACAAATCGGGATGAAAACGGCATTTGCCAGGTACGGGGACCAATTCAACACGAAAGAATCCGGCGCGGACTATGAAATTGCCGATATCATCGAGCTGCTCGCGATCGTTGAAAAAGAAAATGGAAAAAAACCTTAGCTGCAAAGAAGCAAAGAAGCAAAGAAGCAAAAGAGTGTTTTAAGACGCTCCTACCTGTGGCTTGATTCTACCCTCCGTTTGAAAAAGACAATGGAAAAAACTTGCAGCCGCCAAGGCACAAAGACACGAAGTAAAAATATTTTAAAAATTTCTGAGTACGCTCTGTGTTCTCTGTGGCTGATCTTAGCCTGCACGCCCTCCGTTTATCTCAAAGATCACAAACCGACCGACCTCGTTTTTCAGAAAAAAGTTTACGGCGGCATCGCGGCGCTCACCGGCACGGAACTCATCGCGCCCGGATTCAGCTTGTATGCCGACGGGACCGTCATTTATAATCAATATGTGGAGGGAAGAAGGAAATTAGTTCAAAGTCGTATGTCTCAGGGCGATTTTGCAAAATGGTATCAACGTATTTCAAGGAACCTGCCCGTGCATGCGGCAGATTCCCTTCTGAAAAATGAAGAGTCCAAAAATCCGGCGATTGCGGCTGCCCCGGTTACCGAATTTTATTTTGGATCCGAAGTTACCAGGATCGGAGGACTGGGCTTTTATTTATACACGCCTTTGGTGGAGGGACTGCAGGAATTCAGCAAAGACCTGGATGCGCTGGTTTTCAGGAACTCACGTCCCTATATTGCCGAAAAGATCATATTATATGTGAAACGCCTGGACGGCGGAGATACGCGCGCGTGGCCAGGATGGAAAATTCAAGAAATCAGTTTGGACCTGCTTTACAATAAAGAGGTCAATTTTTACGAACCAAATGCAGAGGAGAACAGCGTTTTGCTGGAAGGTGAAACGGCGCGCCAGGCGCAGAACGTGATCGAACAGGCGGGCATCTACCAAAAATTTTCATTCAACGGTAAGATCTATGCGGTCGGGTACCGGCCGGTAATTCCCCGGTAGGAAAATTTGGGCTTAGAATTTCCTTGACATGTCGGGTTTCAATTGGTAATTTTCATGGTCTAATCCCATCAGCTGCGGTCTATCCTGTAAACGATATTATTTTGCTTATGCCTTTCCACTCAGTGTTTAACGCCTGAGCATATAACGTTGGAGGTCTCCATGAGATTTTTTTTCATTTTAATTGCCGCGGCTTTGCTCCCCGCATTTCTACATGCGCAAATTCCGAAAAAAATGAATGTGGCCGTTCTGGAATTCCAGCGGACAGGCAGCGTAACGCAGGACGATGCGCTCACGCTGACCAACCGCTTTCGCGGTATATTGGTCGAGACGAATGCATTTGAAGTTGTCGAGCGTGAAAAAATGAAGGACATTTTGAAAGAGCAGGATTTTGTGTTATCCGATGCGTGCAATAATACGGAGTGCGCCGTTCAAGTCGGCCAGCTGCTGGGCGTCGAAGCGATGATCGCAGGGGACATTGGGAAGGTAGGCCTAACGTACACGATCGACCTCAGATTGATAGACGTCAGGACCGGGTCCATCATACAAGCCAAGAGGCAGGACCATAAAGGCGAGATCGACGGCTTGCTGGATGTCATGTCGGTCATTGCTCAGGGATTTGCGGCTGCACAGAAACAAAATGACGAAGAGGCATTAAAACTCTCTCAGAAAAAAATAAATAAATTATGGTTCATCGCGGGCGGCGCGGTTCTCGTAGGCGGAGCGTATTTGATCCTGGGCAAAAAATCATCCGCGAATGGAATCGCCGGCACGGGACTCTATGGCGCATCATTTCCGGCGGATCCGTGAATTAAACCTTGAAGGTCCTTCAGACCTTCAAGGTTCATGAATTGCTGAAAATGGAAAAGACGAAAAATTATTATAAAAACACTTACCATCATGTTTACAATCGCGGAGTAGGCCGCCACACAATTTTCTTTGACGATAAAGACTATCTTTATTTTCTGAAAAGGACCGAATTTTACAAGGATAAATATCAAATATCTGTGCTAGGCTACTGCCTGATGCCCAATCATTTTCACTTGTTTGTTCAGCAATTGACGGCTGATTTTACCATAGGGAAATTTATTGGCGACTTAACCAATTCCTACACGAAGGCAACGAACAAAAAATATGGTAGAGACGGTGTGTTATTGCAGGGACCGACAAAAAATAAACTTATCGAAGATCAGAATTATTTTATATGGTTGATCAAATATATTTTAATGAATCCCGTCAAGGCGAAGCTTGTTAAAAGGCCGGAGGAGTGGACCTACTCATGTGCCTTGGACTATTTCGGATTGAGAAACGGAACTTTGACGGATAAATCGATTATTCTTTCGCAATTCAAGTCGGTAAGCGAGTTCCGGTCTTTCATTGAAGACCGCGCAGATACTTTTGATTATGAGGTTTTGTTTTAGGTTACTGAAAACCCTCCGCGTTTGAAGAACGTGGAAGGTTCATAAATCGTTAATAACCGAACCTTCAGGGTTTAAAGAACCCTGAAGGTTTCCCGGACATTGCTCTGAACTTAAGCTGGCCGTCGAAATAGACGGACCGCATCATTTTGATGCCGGTATCCGATATGATTCAAAAAGGCAGAGTCTTATCGAAGGCTATGGAATTCGGTTTCTTCGGTTCACAGATGATGAAGTGCAAATTAATGCGGATAAGGTTGTGCAAAAGATCGCTGATGAGATCCGAAAGTTAATTTAGAAACCACCCCCCGACCCCCTCCTTGCTTGCAAGGAGGGGGACCAAGGGGGTGGTTGGGCATGTTCGCAGGATCATTTCGGATTAAGGAACGGAACTCTGCCGGATAAATCGGTTGTTCTTTCGCAATTCAAGTCGGTAAGCGAGTTCCGGTCGTTCATTGAGGATGGCACGGACGGCTTTGATTATGAAGTTTTGTTCTAATGAGAAACGTAACCAACCCTCAAGGTTCTCCAAACCTTGAGGGTTGGTAAATGTCGTATTTCGCTAAGAAACAAATATCTTAAATAATTCTCTGTGAACCAAATCTTGTTTAGGACCTTGAAGGTTTTAAGAACCTTCAAGGTCTTTCGAGAAAGAGAACTATGAAACGAATCATTTTACAGATTTGACTGATCGGATTGATCACGTTTTCAATTGTCCATGGACAAGTTCCTACGATAACGTCTTTCTCTCCAACCTCCGGTCCCATCGGCAGTAGGCCGGAGAAGTGGACGTACTCATGTGCCCCGGATTATTTCGGACTAAGACTCGGAACCCTGCCGGATAAATCGGTTGTTCTTTCGCAATTCAGATCGGTAAGCGAGTTCCGGTCGTTCATTGAAGACCGCGTGGATAATTTTGATTATGAGGTTTTGTTTTAATGAGAAACGTAACCAACCCTCAAGGTTCTCCAAACCTTGAGGGTTCGTAAATGTTGTATTTCGCTGATGAACAAATATTCTTAAATAATTCTCT
>CAZLWA010000029.1:0-7156 GCA_964563165.1 uncultured Bacteroidota bacterium
TCTATCGTAGCTAAAAAGTCGGCGTGAGCAAACGTGTGCGCAGTGTTATCGGCGGTGCGCCGTTGCTCAAAGAACCAGAGTATCAAACTATCACGGAAGCCAATCGTACCAAATTATTCCTGGACTGAGCTCAGAATCACATAAACACGAACCTTTCGTGAGCGACAACGAAAACTTCAAAAGCAAAACGAATTCAGCCATTATTCCAAAAGCGCATCGCCGATAACTTGTGCATACACGCATTGCGTGTAACTTTCAAAAACAGTGGTGTATGCGCATGGCGTATATTCTACTTCTTCTCTTTTTCAAATTGCGCGAGCAGTTCGTTGACGCTGGTATTGGTGAAGTCGAATGAACTTTTGTTCGAGGGCTCTTTCATAGCGGTGATCACCTGGCTGAGCAGGTTGATCGTTTTGGTGATCTTCAGGCAGCCGATCAGGCAAACTTCGATCAGTTTTTTTACGCTCTCCGTTTTGGCCGGGTCGCACAGCTGCGCGCGGCCCTGGATCGGCGCCGTGGCATTATTGATATGATGGGAGATCGCGATCAGGGTCTGCTCAAGCGTTTTGATCCGCTCCAGTTCTTTTTCGCGGAGAATGAGCTCGGCACGCAGTTTTTTCAGCTTGAGCATCGAAACTATCCGTGCGCGCAGTTCGGTCAGATTATAAGGTTTGGTCAGATAGTCGTCCGCGCCTTTTTCCAGCCCGGCGATCTTATCGGGCATTTCATTTTTAGCCGTGATAAGCACGATCGGCGTCATTTCAATTTCCGGATCGCTGCGCACCTGCTCGCAAAATTTGAACCCGTCCATTTTCGGCATCATCACGTCGCTCAGTACGAGATCGTGATGCCGATGCTTCAACAGGCGCAGCCCCTCTTCGCCGTCCTGGGCAATATCCATCTCGTAACCGTGCTTGGTAAAAAACAGTTTCAGTATTGCTACCGCATCGGCGTCGTCTTCAATGATCAGGATGCGTGTGGCGTGGGGCGGCAGGGGATCCTTCGGAATGAACCGCGCGGAAGGCTTGGAAATCTTTTTTCGAATTTTCGGCGCTGATTTTTTGAGCGATTTTCCGGCCATGAGCGTGGGGAAACTTAAATTGACTTTTAACGATAATTATGATATTTTGAACGAAATTTTTACTGAAATTGGATTGAAAAATAATATCATTTTTAATCGAAATTAGCAAGGTTATTTCTATATTTGATGCATTAACCCGCAAGAAAAATCCCGGCGATGCGGACCCGCCGCCTCCCCGGAACAAAGAAAGCAGCTCTATGAGACGTTTTATTTTGAAATATCTTTTTCCCGTTTTGGTTTTTGTTTTTGCCGAAGCCTGCCGGAAACCAACCGAATACGCCAAACTGCCGCCGCAGCAGATGATGATCCGTTTCAGCTGGCAGGCGTTTGACCTCGGACTTAAGGATAAAAGCGATTTCGTCAAGATCGCCGCCATCCAGGCCCTGGGCCGGATCGGCAACCGCACCGCGATCGAAGCGATCGGAACGGTAGACAATGGCGGTAAACCGCCCGTCGTCAAAGCCTGCGTGTCGACGCTGTCCCACCTTCACGACAGCAGCGCGTTTCAGGCCCTGCTCCAGTATTCCAAATCGTCCGATTTTAGCGTGAGGGGACAGGTGGTTGCCGGGCTGGCAAAAATGCACGATCTGTATCCCGACTCGCTCGTTGCGCGCCTGCTCAGGAAAATTTCCGCCGAAACCGACAGCGTCAAAGGAGACACGCTGCTGTACGATTCGACCGAAATTGCACAGGACAAATTAACATTAAAATTGAAGGTCGGCATTGCGCTGATGAAATTGCGCGATTATTCCGGCAAGTCACAGTTCGAACGCGTTGCCAAACAACTTCCCCAGCAAACGAAGATCTCCCTCATTAATGCGATCCAGGAAATCAACCCGCCGAATGCTTCGAATTTACTTCAAAGTTTTCTGAACGATCGCTCGGATTATGTGCGCTCCAAAGCCGTGGAGGCTCTGGGAAAAACGGATTCGCAGGACGCACCCGCAGCGCTCAAGAGAATCCTGAACGGCGACGGAGCTGAAGAGGTCCGCGTGAATGCCGCCATGGGACTGTTAAAGACCGATGAATCGACGGCGATCGCGTATCTGCTGAAATCGCTGGATAGCCCGGACGACGATTTTCGAAGCAAAATCATTCTGGCCCTGGGCGAAGTCCGATCGAACGCATCGAGGGAAAAAGTTTTGCCGGTGCTGAGAGAACTGATCAAGGATCCGTCGGATTGGACCCGGATTTCTGCGATCGGCGCGCTGGGCAGTCTCAAGGATTACGACGCGGCTCCAATGATGGAAAATGCGCTGAGAGATAAATCGCAGGAAGTCAGGGAAATCGCACTGGGCGTGCTTTCGAGGTTCAAGGGTAAATTGATGCTCGAAAGCCTGAAAAAATACGCCAAGGACGAACAATATTCCATGCGCTCGGTGGCTCTGGCCGGATTGGGAAGCATCGAGGATACGCCGCTGCAAAACGATGTCGTTTTGCCGATTCTGTTCGAGCGATTGAAAAATGATGAGGAAATGATCGTGCGCATGCGCGCGGCTTTCACCATACTGGATATTTTATCGGACCGTAAATTCACTAAAAAGAACATGAAAATGTAATAAACCGGAGAATCGTATGCGCCGTTTGATCATTTTGGGTATCGCCGCCATTTTCGTTTTTTTCGTTATAACAAGCTGGGTGGATTTCTACAGCGAATGGCTGTGGTTTGAATCCCTGGGTTATGACAAAACATTTTGGACGATCTATACGACGGAATACGTGGTCGGCGCCATTTATTTCCTGATTTTTTGGACCTTCGTCGGCGCCAATGTATTCATTGCCGGCCGTGTCAAACCGGCGTTCATGACGACATCGGACGATCCGTTTCAGCAGGTGATCAGTTCGGCGACGGCTGCGAAACCGACGAAATACGTGTTCTTCGGCATACTGCTGTTTGTGAGTTACGTCATGTCGGCGTCACCGGCGGCAAAGTGGATGCGCGTTCTTCAATTTTTTCAGCATGATCCGTTCGGTCAAACGGATTCGGTCTTTAACAAAGACCTGGGATTCTACGTTTTTGAATTGCCGTTCTACGAAAGCGCCATTAATTGGGTTTTCGGCCTCCTGATGGTTTCCATCATAGCCGTCGCGGCGGTTCATGTTTTTAAGAAATCTATCGGGCTGCGTCCGCAGGGGATCAGCTTCAGCATACAGGCCAAACGCCATATCCTGCTGCTGATCGGCCTCATATTACTGCTGTACGTTTTTGATTATCATTACAGTGCCTATAATATTTTATACAAAGACAACCAGATTTTTATCGGCGCGGGTTACAGCGACGTGCATGCCGCGCTGACGGGATACCAGATCATGATGGGGATTGCCGCGCTGGGCTGCATCGGTACGCTGGTCAGCGCTTTCCGCGGCACTTGGAAGATCATGGTGTGGAGCGTCGCCCTCCAATTTGCCGCAGCCTTTCTGGCGCTGAATATGTATCCGTCATTGATTCAGCGGTTTGTTGTTAAGCCGAATGAACTGGAAAAAGAAAAACCGTACATCGAGGAGAATATTCGCCAGACACGCCGTGCGTACCAGCTCGATAAGATCGTCGAACAGGATTTCAAATACGACCTAACGCTTACCGCCAACGATATCAAGGCGAATAACACAACGATCAAGAACGTCACCTTATGGGATTACCGCCCGCTGAAAGATTCGTATTCCCAGCTCCAGGAGATCCGGCCGTATTATACTTTCAACGACGTGGATATCGACCGCTACATGGTCAACGGCGAATACCGGCAGGTCATGCTCTCCGCCCGGGAGATCAATTTGGAAAAAATAGGAAGCAATTGGATCAACAAAACTTTTATCTACACGCACGGGCACGGCATTGTGATGAGCCCCGTCAATGTGGTCACGACGGAAGGCCAGCCTGAATTTTTCATGAAGAACATTCCACCGGAAACGTCGATCCAGTTGAAATTGGACCGGCCGGAAATCTATTTCGGCGAAACGCTGACCCTCGACGATTATATTATTGTCAAAACCACGAAAGAAGAATTCGACTATCCGCTGGGCGAAAAAAATCAGCACACCTTTTATAAGGAAGACGCCGGTGTGAGCATCGGCACGACGTGGCAGAAGCTTTTATTCGCGATCCGGTTCGGTAAATTTAATCTGCTGCTCAACGATTATATTCAAGCCACGAGCAAGATCATCTATTACCGCAACATTGCCGAGCGTGTTAAAAAGATAGCCCCGTATCTGAGATATGACAAGGATCCGTATATGGTCGTTGAGAACGGCCGTCTGTATTGGATCTACGACGCATTCACCACATCGGATCAGTTTCCGTACGCCAAAACATGGTCTGAAAAGACCAATGAACGATTCGGCTTTTCAAGGTCCTTCAATTACATTCGCAATTCAGTCAAAGTCGTTATTGACGCCTACAACGGCGTCACGACGTTTTACAGTTTCAATCCTCAGGAGGACCCGCTGATCCGCGTTTATTCAAAAATTTTTCCGGGCGTCTTCAAACCGATTACGGAGATGCCGGATTTCTTAAGAAAGCATTTACGCTACCCTCAGGATTTTTTTGATATCCAAGCGAACCTGTTTACCGTGTATCACGTCGAAGATGCCAATGTATTTTTTAACCGCGAAGACAACTGGAATATCGCGGAAGAAAAATACGGCGACCAGGTGCAGCGTATGGAAAGTTATTATGTGATCATGAAACTGCCCGACGAGAAAAAAGAAGAATTCCTGCTGATGATTCCGTTCACGCCGAACGGCAAAACGAATATGATCGCGTGGTTTTGCGCACGCAGCGACGGCGATAATTACGGAAAACTGCTGACGTATAAATTTCCAAAAAGCGAATTGGTCTACGGACCGATACAGGTAGAGAGCCGCATAGACCAGACGCCGGAGATTTCCGAGAAGCTGACGCTGTGGAATCAGCAGGGCTCGCGCGTTACGCGGGGCAATCTGCTGGTCATACCAATCCTGAATTCGATCGTCTATGTCGAACCGTTATATCTGCAATCCAGTCAGAGCAAATTGCCCGAATTGAAAAAAGTGATCGTCGCCTATGACAATCGTATTTTCATGGAAGATAACCTGGAATTGTGTCTCGAAAGGATCTTTGGCGGCAGCACCGGAGAATTCAATTCGGAAAAAATGACCTTGGATTTGACCGAAGAAGGCAAGGCTGCTCAGACTTCCAAGAATGTTTCCGGCGGTTCTTCCGAAGGGCTGAAAGCGGTGCGCGATCTCTCCCGCTCGGCTATGGACAATTATGGCAATGCGCAGGACGCGTTGAAAAAAGGCAACTGGACGAAATACGGCGAATATTTGGAAAGATTGAAAAGAGATTTGGAAAAACTGGTTGAGAAAACGAATCAGTGAATTTGCTCGTAAACAGATTTAACAGATTTAACATAACCACGGAGGCACTGGGACACGGAGTTTCAGTATCCAAAAAATCTCAGTGGCTCTGTGTCTCTGTGGTCATATTCGTCTTTCACAATCCGTTAAATCTGTTTACTGCAGGTTTCTTTTAGAATTAAAATGATACCGATATTAAACCTCGTACTCCAAATGCCGATAGGGAATTTTCCATTCACGATCTGAATGATCAAGATATTCTTAATCGGATTTTAGGCGCGTCCTTACAGAGCGGCGCCGAATTTGCCGAGGTGTATATCGAATGCCGCCGCTCCACCGTGATTATGCTGGCGGAAGACAAGATCAATGTGGCCCAACGCGGAATCAAGCAGGGTATCGGTATTCGTGTGATTCACGGAGGACAAACAGGATATGCATTCAGCGATGAGCTGGATCCAAAGAGTATTGAATGCACCGCTCGAACCGCATTTTGCCTTGCTCACAGCAATAGAAAAACTCCCGTTCCGGTTCATCCCCTTTCCACGAGTCAAAAGGAGGAAGGCCGGGCGCCGTGGCACGACGTTGAGATCTCAGAAAAAATGAAAATGGTCCGCCGCGCGAACTTTGCCGCACGGGATCATGACGCCCGCATCTGCGAGGTAAGCTGCACGTACTCGGATGAACACAAAGAAATTATTATTGCAAATTCCGAGGGCCTATGGACCCATGACAACCAAAGACTGTTCAACGTTCATGTTTTCACAATGGCGATGTCCGGCGGTGAAAAAAGCACCGGCTTTGCATCGAGCGGCGGTCGACTCGGTTTTGCGTATTTAGCTTCTCCTGAATCCGCAGCCCGCGAGGCCTCGGCGCAGGCGATTCGAAAATTAGGGTCCATCGAGGCGCCGGCCGGGACGCATACGGTCGTGATCAACAAAGGCTGGGGCGGAGTGCTTATCCATGAAGCCGTCGGCCACGGGCTTGAGGGCGATTTTAACCGGCGGGGACATTCCGTGTATTCCGGGCGGATCGGTGAAAAAGTTGCCTCAGAATTGGTCACGATCATTGACGACGGAACGATCCCGCATCATCGCGGCTCCTCGGCCATGGACGACGAAGGAGCGCCGACACGGAGAAATGTGCTGATCGAAAAAGGTATTTTGAAGAATTATTTGTTCGATAAATTGAACGCGCAGTTGATGAATGTCCATTCTTCCGGCAACGGGCGCCGTGAAGATTTCACACACCCGCCGCTGCCGCGCATGACAAATACGTTCATGGATGCGGGTACATCGGATGCCGAAGAAATTTTGAGATCGGTAAAAAAAGGAATTTATGTGAAATCGCTCGGGGGCGGACAAGTGGATATGACGAGCGGCAATTTTGTTTTTGAGATTCAGGAAGCGTATCTTATTGAGAACGGTAAATTAACGTATCCGATCCGGGGCGCTAATTTGATCGGTAACGGGCCCGATATCATGACGAAAGTCGTTGCCGTCGGAAATGATCTGGAAATTGAGACGGGCGCAGGAACGTGCGGCAAAGAGGGACAAAGTATTCCCGTGGGCGTCGGCCAGCCGACCCTCAAGATCAGCGAAATGACGGTCGGCGGTACGAGCACTAATGAATAATGAGTAATGAATAATGAGTAATGAATAATGAGTAATGAATAATGAGTAATGAATAATGAGTAATGAATAATGAGTAATGAATAATGAATAATGAATAATGAATAATGAG
>CAZLWA010000030.1:0-67447 GCA_964563165.1 uncultured Bacteroidota bacterium
CAGAGCTGCAGCGCGAAATGCCAGGCAAATGAATAATGAATAATGAATAATGAATAATGAATAATGAATAATGAATAATGAATAATGAAATAATGACAAAATGAATTAAATAACTAAATGACCAAATGACTCAATGACAAAATGAATAAATCTCTATGATCGGTCAAATCATTTCACATTATAAGATTCTTGACAAGCTCGGCGAAGGCGGAATGGGTGTGGTCTATAAAGCCCATGATACTAAACTCGACCGCTTCGTTGCTCTGAAATTTCTCCCATCCCATCTTTCTGAGTCCGAGCCGGAGAAGATCCGATTTCTCCAGGAAGCCAAAGCGGCCGCCATCCTTAATCATCCCAATGTCGCAACGATCTATGAAATCGGAGAAGCAGGCGATAACATATTCATCGCTATGGAAAATGTGGAAGGAACCACCCTAAGAAAAAAAATTCAAGAGGAACCGTTAACCATCGATCAAACGGTCGATATCGGGATACAAATTGCCGGCGGACTGAAAGCCGCCCATCAGAAAAATATCATTCACCGGGACATCAAGTCAGAAAATATCATGATCACGCCGGATGGCCGAGCAAAAATTATGGATTTTGGATTAGCCAAAATTAAAGGAGGGCTGGATATCACAAAATCCGGAAGTACGGTCGGTACGATCGGATACATGTCGCCTGAACAAATTCAAGGCGCTGAAGTTGATGAGCGGACGGATCTATGGTCGCTCGGGGTCGTGTTGTACGAGATGATTGCGGGTCAGCGTCCTTTCCGCGCCGAACACGAAGCGGCTATCATGTATGAGATCTTAAATGTAGAGCCGCAAGCTATCCAATCTGCCAGAGCCGATGTCCCCGAACATCTGCAAATCGTTGTCTCCCGGTTACTGCAAAAAGACGCCTCCCGACGCATCCCTACGGCGGCTGAGGTTATTGTAGGTCTGAAAAGGACCGGAGTTACTGCGCCGTCTTCCGCCGCGGAGAAATCGGTTGCCGTGCTTTATTTTGAAAACATGAGTTCCGAAAAAGAGAGCGACTATTTTTGTGCCGGAATTACGGAGGATATCATTACGGATCTCTCAAAGATCAAAGAGCTCAAAGTTGTTTCGCGGAGTGACGTTCTCCCGTTCCGCAGCAAGGAGATAAACACCCGGCAGGTCGGCGAAACGCTCCGGGTGAATTACATCCTCGAAGGAAGCGTACGCAAATCCGGAAATAAGATCCGCATCACCGCTCAGCTGATCGACGTGAAGACCGGGTTCCATGTGTGGGCCGAACGGTATGACCGCCTCATCGAGGACATTTTTGAGTTGCAGGACGATATCGCGCAGAGCATCGCCAAAGCGCTGAGAATATCGCTTTCGGAATCGGAGAAACAATCTCTCGGTAAAAAACCTACGGATGATATTCGGGCGTACGACTTTTATATGCGCGGCCGTGAATTTTTATATAAACGGGGCCGGAAGAATAATGAAGCGGCCATTCAAATGTTCGAGAATGCGCGGTCGCTGGATTCCAATTTTGCAGCAGTATACGCCGCTTTAGCGGAGGCCTATTCCTATATGTACAGCTGGTATGATGGAGCCCCAACGTGGTTAGAAAAAACCATTACTATCAGCGAAAAAGCGCTGAATCTGGATCCGGACTCTATCGAAGCCCAGTTTAGCATTGGGACTGTCTATTTTCATCAAAAGCGGCTCGACGAGGCCAAACGAACCTGGGAGAAGGTTATTCAGCAGAATCCTGATTACTACGATGCGTTTCGCTGGCTTGGAATTGTGTCAGACATCTCGGCGGATTATGATGCAGCTTTGCGCTGCTACGAAGAATGTGCCCGGATAAAACCTTATAGCGAGGAACCGTGGATGCATATTGAAATGACCTATCGCCGAATGGGCAATAACGACGCTTCCGATCGGGCTAAGCGCAAATTGATCGATCTGGGCGCCCGCAAAATTGAAGTTAATCCGGACGATGCCGTAACCTTGAGCCGCATGTCAGGTGCGTTGGCGCATTTTGGAGAGAAAGAAAAAGCTTACGCCGTCCTCAAGAAAATTATGGAAATGGATCCTACCGACGGGCTGGTCCAATACAATTCCGCCTGCACGTACGCGGCGATGGGCGATAAAAAAGAGTCGCTCGCATGCTTACGCAATGCCATTCAAAGTGGATACAAAAACGTGGGAAATTGGGTTAAGATAGATCCGGACTTTACTTCATTTCACGACGACCCGGAATTTAAGACCCTGCTTGCTGAGATCGGATGAACTTTTAGGATCGGACAAATTTTCCTATGACAAGATTCTCTAAAAGCTCAATGCGGGCGAACTTGTCCGCTGAATCGTTATACAACAAATGGAAAATTAATTTATGATCTGCATATAATTACGTTACAAGATTCATTGACCATGTTAAGACGTCGCCGATCTATTCGGTTGAAGGAATATGACTATTCGCAGCCGGGCATGTATTTCGTGACGGCCTGTGTGAAAGATCGAATGCCGTTATTTGGCCGCATCGAAAACGGACGCATGACAGAAAACGAATATGGCGGAATTATCCGGGATGGTTGGGATGATTTGCCGAATCATTATGACAATATACGTTTGGATGCATTTGTGGTGATGGCGAATCATATTCATGGGATAATTGTTATTATTGACGTAGGGGCGATTCATGAATCGCCCCTACCAAATCATTATCAATCGTCTCTACCAAACGAATCGCCCATGCCAAATCAATCGCCAACACCGGCCATGCATCGGCGCCGAATGTTGTTGCCAAAAATTGTCGGCCGATTGAAAACGAATTCCGGTAAATGCATCAATCAAATACGCAAAACACCCGGCATTCACCTGTGGCAAAGGAATTATTTCGAACATATCATACGCACCGACCAATCTTTAGAGCGTATTCGCAAATACATTGTTGATAACCCAAGGCGCTGGAACAGAGACACAATGAATAATGAATAATGAATAATGAATAATGAATAATGAAATGATTCAATGACTAAATCTTAACCTAACCGACGGAGATTTGTATGAGCACCGATCATTCTGAAAGCGGACAATTGGCTTACCAATATGCCCTGGAGAATTTTGACACGGCCGCCGATCTATTGGAATTGCCAACCGATCTCCGTGAGAGGATGCGTTATCCGGAACGGGCATTAATTGTGAACATTCCCATCCAAATGGATGACGGACACATCCGGCGATTCGAAGGCTATCGCGTGCAGTACAGTACGGCGCGCGGGCCCGCGAAGGGCGGCATCCGATATCATCCCGACGTGAATCTGGATGAAGTGAAAGCGCTGGCTTGCTGGATGACGTGGAAATGCGCGATCGTGAATATTCCCTACGGCGGCGCCAAAGGCGGCGTGCGATGCAATCCGAAAGAGATGTCGCAAACCGAACTTGAACGCATGACGCGCCGGTATACGAGCGGTATTCTGCCGATCATCGGCCCGAATATCGATATTCCCGCACCGGACGTGTACACCAATTCGCAAACGATGGCGTGGATCATGGACACCTATAGTATGACCAAAGGATTTCCCGTGCTCGGTGTCGTTACCGGAAAACCGCTGAGCTTAGGCGGATCGCTCGGGCGCGATGAAGCGACCGGCCGCGGCGTATTTTATACCTCTGAAGCCATTTACGAAAGCTGGGGGAAAGAATTAAAAAATCAAAAAGTGGTCGTGCAGGGGTTTGGAAATGCCGGTTCGGTGGCGGCGAATTTGTTTTCTAAAACGGACAATAAAATTGTCGGGGTGAGCGATTCAAAAGGCGCCATTCACAATTCCAATGGGCTCGACTACAACCGTGTCATGGAACACAAAAATGCAAAAGGAACGGTGGTCGGATTTCCGGACAGCGAACCGGTCTCACCGGAAGAATTGCTCACACTCGAATGCGATATTCTTGTCCCTGCGGCGCTGGAAAATGTTATCACGAAAGAAAATGCGGCCCGCATCAAAGCCAAACTGATTGCCGAGGCGGCGAACGGCCCTACGACTCCGGACGCGGATAAGATCTTATCCGAAAAAGGAATTTATGTGATTCCCGATATTCTGTGCAACGCCGGCGGCGTCACGGTCTCCTATTTTGAGTGGGTTCAAAACGAGCAGCACCTTTTCTGGGAAGTGGAAGATGTGTATAATCGTTTGGAAAAGGTGATGAAGTCGGCTACCAAAGAAGTGAATCGCTTGCACCGCAATAAAAAAGTTACGCCGCGCATCGCGGCGACCATGCTCGGGATCGGCCGGGTCGCGGAAGCGCTCAAATTGCGCGGACTCTATCCGTAATTAATTAAGAATTACGAATTAAGAATTAAGAATTAAGAATCAAGGATTTCATAATCCAATAATCCAATAATCCAATGATCCAATGATTCAATGATCCAATGATTCAATGATCCAATGAATTAATGGCTTAATGACTAAATGACTCAATAATTAATATTCATCTCCTGTCTTTATCAGAAAGGAGTAACGTTATGTTCATGCGATTTGTTCACCTCAAAGCTAAGCCCGAGGGGTTCTCGGTTTACCTCCGGATGTACGAAACGAGGGTAATCCCCACCTTTGAAAAAACGCCCGGCTGCCTGTACGCGGGTCTCATTCAGAATTCGCGCCACGTCGACGAATTTATGTCGATGACGCTCTGGGATGAGCTGAAAAGCGCCCAGGCTTACGAGCGGAGCGGAACCTTTGCCATGTTAATGAACGAGGCTGCCCCGTTCCTTGCGGATTCCGAATGGAAAATTCAACTTGCGGAAGATCTGACCTTGCAGTATCAGCCCGTTGCCGTTGAACCGACAGTGCAAGCCTACCACATGGCAACGGAGGATCAGACGCCGATCCCTACGGCTGCGACGCTCCATGTTCGGCTCGTGTCTCCGCAGATCCGCCCGGGCAAATTTGAAGAATTCAAGAAAATTTATAACGAGGAAATTCTTGCAGCCATTCGAAAAGTGAAGGGCTGCCGCTACGTCTGTCTGAGTGAAAATGAGAAGGACGAGCAGGTGATCTCGGTATCTATCTGGGACAATAAGAGCGATGCGGACGCGTACGAGCAGAATGGGGTTTTTGCTCAATTGACCAAGAAAGTGGCGCATACTTTCTCGGAAGTGTATCAATGGAAAATGCAATTGGGGAAAGAATCGCGAGGACAAGGGGCAAGCAGCGGAGATATGAAAGTGGAGGGATACAGTATCCTGGTCGGCAAGAGTTTTTTATGAATCGACGGACCATTCCTTGTGCGCAACGTGACGAACTCAGTCCAGGTTTTTTTTGCTTCATTGTTACGCATAAATGTTCTATCTTGAACTATTAGAAAGATCTATTTCCAGCCTCATATGCTATCCGTCCGGCGATGAATCGGAGTCAGAAATGCGCGATGATCAGCTCAAGAAAAAATTAAGCAATCTCAAATGGGGAGACGAACCTGCGGCGAAGATCCTGGTTGCGGACGATGAAGAAGCCATCACGGAGGTTTTGAAATTGCTTCTCGAAGACGAAGGCTATCAGGTCCTCGTTGCGTACAACGGAAAAAACGCGCTGGAATTCGTCAAGGAGCAATCACCCGATCTCATTATTTCGGATGTAAATATGCCGGGACTGGGTGGATTTGAATTATGCCAGGCGGTCAAGCAGAATGAAGCCACACGCCTGATCCCCTTCATCCTTCTGACAGCGACGGTCAATTCGGACAACATGATCCGCGGCATCGAAGCCGGTGCGGACGACTTCATCTCCAAGCCGTTTAACGCGCTCGAATTGACGCCGCGCGTACGATCGCTCCTGCGCGTGAAAACGCTGAATTCACGGCTGGAAAATTTCGATCAGATTATTTTGGCGTTCACGCGCGCTGTGGAAGCGCGGGATCCTTATACGCGCGGACATTCGGAACGCGTCGGTAAATACGCGGTCACCTTCGCCGAAAGGCTCGGTTTGAACGAGCGCTACGGACAATTGCTGTTTAAAGGAGCCATTCTGCACGATATAGGTAAGATCGGTATCTCCGATTCGATCCTCTTGAAAAAAGAAAAATTAACCTACGAAGAATTCGAGGAAATTAAGAAACATCCCGAGATCGGAATGAAAATTTGCGCACCCTTAAAATCAAGCCGCCCTTTAATGAATATCGTACTGTATCATCATGAGCGTATGGACGGAACGGGATATCCGTACGGACTTATGGCAGAAGAAATTCCGATCGAAGCGCGGATCATAGGAATTGCCGATGTTTTTGACGCGATGACGAGCGCACGCCCGTATCGTCCCGCACTGCGGCAGCGCGATGCTTGTGAAATCATGAGACAATTTGCCGAAACACATTTTGATCAGGATCTGCTTCCGGTGTTCCTCGAACTCGCGCAGCACGGCGATCTGAATCCGATATTGGAGGAAACCGGTCGCGAACCGCTTGCGCTGGATACCCGCAGAGAAATTCCGGAAGAGATTATCAAGCATTTGGATTTCTTTGACGGTAATCTGATCGAATAAACCTCAACGAATTTTCATATCCCGGAAACCTGAAACGCAGATACTACTGTTGTTTTTGCCTATATTAACCGATTCACTTGCGTAAGAATTACCAAGCATCACGTCATTATAAAAAAACGAAAGGAGGCAGTTATGCCAACTATCAAACATGTCATTTATTCGATCCTCGCGGGGATCATCTTGCTGAACACCGGCTGCGGTTCTAAATTGGACAAGGCGCACGTTCGAAAGGTCATTGCAGAAGCCGATGCAAAATGGGCCAACGCAATGAAAACCGCCAGTACGGACGATGCAACGGGTTTTTATGCGGACAATGGCATTGTCATGCCGCCCAATGAGCCGTTGCTTGAAGGGAAAAAAGCGATACGGGATTGGTACGATGCCTTCTGGAAAACCGGAATAAAGGTCACGAATGCGAATTTGGAAACGGAAGGCATAGATGGGGAAGGCGGAATGGTAACTGAATATGGCTATTATACGATGACCTATCAGGCGCCCGGTTCTGTTTCGGCACAGACGGATTCCGGCAAATATCTTGCCGTCTGGAGAAAACAATCTGATGGATCGTGGAAACAGTCGTTGGCTTGCTGGAACAGCAGCCTGCCGGCGTATGCACCGTCCAATGAAGCCGTTCCCCAAAAACCCAAAGCAGTGAAGAAATAAACTTATTTCAACAACAAGTATCTTCAGCTGAAAACTGTCTTCACCAGTTTTCAGCTTTTTTATTTCCGATCTTCGATTAGTTTATTACATTTCCGAT
Source organism: uncultured Bacteroidota bacterium (assembly GCA_964563165.1). Taxonomy (GTDB): domain Bacteria; phylum CLD3; class CLD3; order SB21; family SB21; genus CAZLWA01. The sequence continues at coordinate 7,275 of CAZLWA010000030.1, forward strand.
TCGAAACGAATTCATTAACCCGGGAGTAAGCATCATGACAAAAAAATCCATTGGCTCAGGCGTATCCCTCTTCATTTTTCTTTTTACGGCGTCTTTGTTCGGACAGACGCTGCCGTATCCCCATTCCCCCAAAAGGGATCAGAAGGATAATTATTTTGGAACATGGGTAGCGCGGCGGCGGGGAATACGGAGAAAAATGGCATGAGGCCGGGATGCGATTGAACAAACAGAATGTTTTTGACGATTTTATAGCCGCGGCGGAGTGGTTGATCGCGAATAAATATACCCTGCCGGACCGTTTAGCGATACAGGGCGGTTCCAACGGTGGACTCCTCGTCGGCGCGGCCATCAATCAGCGGCCGGAATTGTTCAGGGTCGCGCTGCCTGCCGTCGGCGTGATGGATATGCTGCGATTTCAGAAATTCACTATCGGATGGAATTGGATCCCGGATTACGGTTCGAGCGGCGATTCGACGGATTTTAAATACCTGTACAAGTATTCACCGATCCATAATATTAAGGAAGGCGTAAACTACCCCGCGACCCTCGTAACAACGGCCGATCACGACGACCGCGTGGTACCGGCGCATTCGTTCAAGTATATTGCCACGCTTCAGGAAAAGTACAAAGGAAATCATCCGGTGCTGATCCGTATTCAGACCAAATCCGGTCATGGCGCAAGCAGTGTGAGTAAACGCATTGAGGAATATGCCGATCTGTATTCTTTTATGTTCTTCAACATGGGCCTGACACCGAAATATTAAGTTATCATGATCCATCGCGATTACATTATGCGGATGCTGGAGCTCTTTGCCGCCTCCATTGCCAAGATACTCGGCCTGAAAGAGCAGAAACAATATATAGAAGCCGTCGCTGAAATTGACCGCGCGGGCGAACTGTTTTTCGGCATGGACTTCAAATTGATCAAGCTGTTGTCGGATACCGACCTGATCCGTTTGCTCAGGTCCGGCGGCTTTTTGGATATCGATAAATGCGGTGTGCTGGCAGAGCTGCTGCGGCAGGAAGCGGAGATCCTGGGCCTTCAGAACAAACACGATGAATGTTTGGCCAGACAGACAACGGCGCTCAGTTTGTTTCTGGAAGGGTTTCTGCAAAGTGAAAAAATGCGAGGATCGGAGATTATTCTTAAGATCGAAGGTCTGATCGAAAAGACCCGGACGATTGAATTTCCAATTGACGTCAAGCGAAAATTATTTTCATATTACGAGAACAGCGGGAAATTTCACAAGGCCGAAGATGTGCTGTTTGAATTGCCGGTAACCGGCCCCAAGGAGATGTACGACGAAGGTATCGCATTCTTCGAACGATTGGCGTGCAAGCCGGATCATGAACTTATCGCCGGGCAATTGCCGCGTGAGGAAGTGCAGCGCGGACTGGAAGATTTTAAGAAACAATATCAGTCCCCTGGAATTTATAACTGATCGCGGGCGATTATTTAACCGAACTAAATTGAATATTCTAAACAAAGGAGAACTTCATGCCGGGAGAGAAGACAGAAATCAAACTTGCGAAGAACGGGCCGCTTCTGATCAAGGGCGCTTGTGAGCTCTTGGATGCGAATGGCCAACCGATGGAAAAGAGAGAGACCTTTGGGCTTTGCCGCTGCGGAGGTTCAAAGAACAAGCCTTTCTGCGACGGAACGCACAAAACGAACGGTTTTCAAGGTTAGGAAAACAATAAGCGCCGGTTATGCCGGGTTATTTTAATTTATTCCTGGGATTAACATAAATGATATTTTCGGATATTCAACTGGCTCGCAGAATTGAAATGACGGATGCGCTGGGCGGAGCGGCATTTGCCGACGCGCATGTGAAATTGTTTCCTGAAACAGGCGCAGCTTCCATGGCCGTGGGCGGCGGCTGCGCAACGTTTGCCGGGGTAGATTCCCCGTGTACGCAGGCGTTTGGACTGGGATTAAACGGAGCGGCTGAAGAGGATCTGGAGCAATTGGAAGAATTTTACAGGAGCCGCGGAAGTGCGGTGAATGTCGAAGCGTGCCCGCTTGCGGATGTAATGCTGTTAAAATTGTTTAATGAACGCGGTTATCGTCCGATGGAATTTACCAACGTCCTGGTCCGGCCGTTGAATCGTACTGAATATTCAGGCGCGGACGGCGCTTCCGCCGTTTCCGTACGAGAAGCCGTCCGCGGAGAATACGGCCGCTTGGCGCATGCAGTTGCCAAAGGATTTTCCGAATCATTTCCCGATGGCGAGCCGCCCCAAATGTTCATTGATCTTTTTAAAGCGTTTACGGAACGGGAAGGAACAAAAAGTTATCTGGCAGAGGTGGGCGGCGAAATAGCGGGCGGTGGGTTCTTTTCTCTTCACAATCATACGGCATCATTCTTTGGAGCCAGCACCCTGCCGGCATTTCGTAATCGCGGCATACAAAACGCGCTCTTGAATTACCGGCTTGCCGCGGCATCAAAAGATTGCGATCTTGCCATGATCGCGACCGCGCCGGGCTCGGGCTCACAGCGTAATGCAGAGCGTTTCGATTTTCGCGTTGTTTACACGCGTACGAAATTCGTGAAGGAATGGAAGTAAGTTTCGTCGAAGAGGTTTCGCTGTCTGCGGCATGATGCGGTCATACTTTTACGATTTCATCTTTGAATGAGAATTCGGACAGCTTGACCGTCGGATTCTTTTCGATGAAATAATTGCAAGACCATTCGTCCGAGAAAAGGATCACCGGCTGGCGGGCAATATCTTCTGCAAACGACGAGCCGGTCGGCAGATATATTTTCGATAACGTTTCCGGGGGAGTTTCCGGCGAGACCCACCGAAGCTGCTTCCAATTCGTCGGCTCCAGCCTGCATTCCGCCCCGTATTCGCTTTCCAAACGGAATTGTACCACTTCAAACTGCAGTGGCCCTACCGCCGCAAGGATCGGCACTTTCTCGAATGAATTCTTCAATTCAAATTTTTGCACGACGCCTTCCTGGAGCAGCTGCTCCAAGCCTTCGCGGAAACGCTTGAATTTCGACGGATTGGGATTGTGCAGGAATGAAAAACATTCCGGCGGAAAACGCGGGATCTCGGTAAAGACTATGGACGCATCCTCGGACAACGTATCTCCGATGCCGAAATCCGAATGACCCACCAATCCGACGATGTCCCCGGGAAATGCATCGTCTACCGTTTCACGCTGCTGGCCGAACAATTTTTGTGAATTAGATAACCGGACCTTTTTGCCGGTGCGCGAATGCGTGACCGCCATGTCGCGGGTAAATTTACCGGAACAGACGCGCATGAACGCAATGCGGTCTCTGTGTTTGGGGTCCATATTGGCTTGAATTTTGAAAATAAATCCGGAGAAAAGCTCATCCTCCGGCTGCACGATCTTGTCTCCGACGGTATGCGGTGCCGGAGGGCCGGCGTATTGAAGAAATCCATCCAGCAGGAGTTGTACGCCGAAATTATTCATGGCGCTTCCAAAGAACACCGGCGTTAACTGGCCTTCCAATACGGCGGCCGGATCGAACGTTTCGCCCGCGGCGTCAAGCATTTCTAATTCTTCGACAACGGCGGCGTAAGTGTTTGCGCTCAATTGATTGCGGACGGGCGGATCTGAGATATCGTAGATCGAAACGGGGGCTTGGTACACGCCGCCGATGGTGCGCTCAAAAAGATGCACTTGTTTGGCTTGACGGTCCAAAACGCCCCGAAAATCCGTGCCGGTGCCGAGCGGCCAGTTCATCGGGCAAGCGCCGATGCCGAGAATATTCTCCAGCTCGTCCAGCAGTTCGAGCGGTTCGCGGGTCGGGCGATCGAGCTTGTTCATGAATGTAAAGATCGGAATGGCCCGCCGCCGGCATACTTCAAACAGCTTCCGCGTCTGGGCTTCAATGCCCTTCGCCGAATCGATCACCATTACGACCGCATCCACGGCGGTCAACACACGGTACGTGTCCTCGGAAAAATCTTCGTGCCCCGGTGTGTCGAGCAAATTGATTTTGAAACCTTCATACTCGAATTGCAAAACGGTCGAACTGATAGAGATCCCGCGCTGTTTTTCCAATTCCATCCAGTCGGATCTCGACGCGCGCTGATGGCGGCGCGCAGTCACCGATCCCGCCAATTGTACCGCGCCTCCGTAGAGAAGGAATTTCTCCGTGAGCGTCGTCTTTCCCGCGTCAGGGTGCGAGATGATCGCAAACGTCCTTCGGCGTTTTATTTCGTCTGAAATTTTCATCGGTGAACTGCCTGCTTTGACTCCGGATGTCCTTTCTGCGGAAAACGCGAACCGGATCTTTAAAACTTTACCCGGGCATCCATTAAGAACTTTTTTGCGCGGAAGTATAAGCAAAATACCCGACCCAATCAAGAACGGCGAAAAATTTATCCCTGAATTAATTCTTTGTAATTTTTTTTAAAAAAAGCTACATTGGATTAAGTTTCCATCTAATGATCGGGCGTGATCCGCATTTGTTAACCGGAGGAATACAGCCGTGAAGAAACAATGGTCCGTGGGGTTGGTATCTCTTGTCGTTTTAATATTCGGAATCAATTTTCAGGAACAAAAGAACGCCGCCAAGATCACAGACCTGAAAGCGACCGTCCTGCTCATTTCGCTGGACGGCTTTCGCTGGGATTATATGGACAAAACGGATACACCCAATCTTCATCGCCTGACCCGCAGCGGCGTGCGCGCCCAACGCCTCATTCCTTCTTTTCCATCAAAAACTTTTCCGAATCACTATACGATCGTTACGGGCCTCTATCCGGAAAATAACGGAATCATATCCAACAACATGTGGGATCCGGATATGAATGCATCTTTCAGTATGAAGAATTCCAAAGACACCCGATGGTGGGGCGGCGAACCGTTGTGGATAACGGCGGAAAAGCAAGGACAGATCAGTGCGACCTATTTTTGGCCCGGCTCGGAAGTCGAAATTGCAGAACGTCATCCGACCTACAGCCTTCGCTATGACGGAAAAGTTCCCGATACGTCTCGTGTGGACCACGTGCTGCACTGGCTGGATCTTCCGGCCCGGGAAAGGCCGACCTTTATTACCCTTTATTTCAGCGCGTCGGATGAGACCGGACACAAATACGGTCCGGACTCGGATGAAATGATCAAAACGATTCAGCATTTGGATGAGATCATAGGGCGGTTGGCCGGCGGCCTGGAATCACGCGGTATTTTTGATAAAATTAATATCATTATCATATCCGATCACGGTATGTCGAAGGTGGACCGCCAGCACATCATCTATCTCGACGATTATGTTGACTCGACTTCGGTCAGAATTCAGATGGAATCACCGATTGCGGCTTTACGCAGTAAGAACGGAAAAGATGAGTCCCTCTATGAGGCGCTTGTTAACGCCCATCCCCATCTGAAAGTATATAACAAAAATACCATGCCGCCGCGGTTTCATTATACCAAGAGCCGCCGCATCGCACCTATTCTGGTCATTGCCGATGAAGGATGGTCGGTCAGCGATCATAAATACATTGAAAAGCACAAAGACCGCTTTACCGGCGGAGAGCACGGCTATGATAACCAGCTGGTTTCGATGGGCGCGACCTTTATTGCTCACGGGCCCGCATTTAAAAAAGGTCTGGTAGTGGAGCCGTTCGAGAATATCCAGATCTATAACCTGATGGCATTTATTCTCGGATTAAAACCCGCACCGAATGACGGTTCACTGGATACGGTTCGAAACATGTTAAACCAATAAGGAAAAAGATCTATGCATACGATCATGCTTACGTTTGCCGGGCTGGCCGGCATCATTCACTCATTATTCTTTTTATTGGAAAGCGTTTGGTGGATGCGGCCCAATGTGTATAAGACTTTCCGGCTCAAAGATGACGATGAGGCAAGGCTGACCAGGCCGCTGGCTTTTAACCAGGGATTCTACAATTTGTTTTTGACTTTGGGGATTGCAATCGGACTCATCTTAATCGGCATGGGAAACGCAGGCAGCGGTTATGCGATCCTGACCTACACGTGTGCATTCATGTTCGGCGCAGCGATGGTATTGCTTCTTTCAAATCCGAAAATGATTCGCGGTGTGATGCTGCAAGGATTTCCGCCGCTGGTGTATCTGGCGATGCTTGTTCTGAAGAAATATTTGGTCTAGTTTTTCTCGATCAAAAACAACGTCTGATTGTATTCGACGGGCTGGCCGGTTTCAACCAGTATTTTTGCCACTTTACCGGCGACTTCGCTCTCGATCTCGTTCATGATCTTCATCGCCTCGATGATGCACAGCGTTTGGCCGGCCTTGACGGCAGAGCCGATATCAACATATGAATCGGCGTCCGGAGCCGGCGAACGATAGAACGTTCCTACGATGGGGGATTTCACCTCAACAAAATTTCCTTTATCCACAACATCCAGTGGACGTTCCGCTTGCGATTTTTCGATCGTTTCCTGAGTTTCAAATTGGACCGGATGGGGCCAGGGCATTTGAGACTGAGCCATCGGGATGTTTTGGTGCTGCGCCTGCGGAATGAAGGCCATCGCCGCCATGCCGTTATTCTTGCTGATGCGGATTTTTAACCGGCCCTTCGTTTTGGTATGGTCTTGTTCGATCTCCACTTCACTCACGTTACTCTCATCAACAATCTTGATGAGTTTCTTGAGTTCATTTAAATCCATGGCGCCATTTGCTCCGTTTTGCTGGTTAAAATGCTACTTAGTCACGCGTTCGAGGTATTGCCCCGTGCGCGTATCAATTCTGATCGTATCGCCTTCGTTGATAAAAAATGGCACATTGACCGACGCGCCGGTCTCAAGCTCCGCCGGTTTCGATCCGCCCGTGACCGTGTCGCCGCGCACGCCGGGTGCGGTTGCCGCAACCCTTAATTCGACCGTGATCGGCAATTCGATGCTCACGGAGTTGCCCTCATAAAACAGGATTTTCGATGTGATGCCTTCTTTGAGATAATGGGCGGCTTCGCCGACCGTTTCAGAAGGGATACCGACCTGCTCGAAACTTTCGCTGTCCATGAAATGCATCATGTCGCCGTCGGCGTAGAGGAATTGCATGTCCTTGCTTTCGGCACGAACCTCTTCCAATTTGTCATGCGAACGAAACGTTTTTTCTATAACGCGCCCGGTTCTGACGTTTTTCAATTTTGCGACGACGAACGCGCGCCAATTGCCGGGGTTGCGGTGCTGAAATTCACTGACAACAAACAGATTGCCGTCCATCAAAATCGTCATTCCGGTTCTAAAATCGGATACCGCAGCCATGAAATACCTGAATTTCCTGTAAAAACGTCCAAAAACAAATAAATTTCGTTAATAAATGCTTGGCAATGTAGAGATTCTGCCAAATAAAGTCAAGTTTTTTAAAAAAACAGTTGATAAAATGGAAATAATGATTGTTTTTCGCCCTTTTTTTCCTTATACTGGCATGTTTAAAAAAATTGACTTAGTCAAAAGGAAGGAATTATTATTATGGTCACATTCAATTCTAAAACAAAGAAAACGGTATTTCAGATTCACTTGCCGCTGGCCCAGGCAGTGAGCCTCTTGGGTGATTTTAATGGTTGGAACGACCACCCGTTGAAGAAAGACAAGAACGGTACCTGGACGGCGGAGATCAAATTAGAACCGGGCGAGTATCAATTCCTGTATCGGGTGGATAAGGCCTATTGGCATCCCGACGATAAGGCCCCGAAAGTGCCGAATGATTTCAGCACGGAAAATTCTTTAGCGGTGGTCAAACGTGAAGAAAGAAGTGTGCCCCCCAAGCCCGTCAAAACGGTCAAGCGGGTAACTAAGAAGAAATGATCTGGGTATGGGACCTGAAGGGGAATTGAAAATTACTGATTGACGACTAATTCTCTAAAAGCCTTTTTGAAATTTTTCGGGGTCGGGTATCGGCTCATCGCGTCCGTGCCGGCGGTCTTCGCGATCGTCTTAGCGCCTTCCGCGTCAATAGCGAAGCGGTTCCCGGACTTGAAAGCCTTTTTTCTGCTTACCAACCTCTCCAACTCACATTTCAAAATATCCAGATTACGCTCGGTCTCCGTAATACCGATCCGTTTGGCAACAATGTTAACCGAAGCCGGCATGTAATTGAGGCCGTACTTGAGTATCATATATTCGATCAAGACCAATCCCTCTTTTCGCGGTAGTTGTGTACTTTAAAAATAAAATGAGTGATAAATAGTCTGTTCGCCTAATTTGGAGTCAATCTCCGCGAACCGGAATGACTTCATGTAAAGCACGATTCGCTCGCCTAATTCCTCGTTGAAGCTGTTGTACGTCACGGCGACATCTTTAACCGTGCCTTTGGGAGAAATGATAAATTTCACGGACACGTGCCCGCTTTTTTTCGGATGCAGTCTCTTGTAAGATTGATAGCATATAAAAATGCGCTGATCGTTGTCTGAGATCACGTGTTGTACGTCGCCGATCGGCCGCTGCTCGAACGTACGCTTGGAAACGGCGGCCGCGTTCTTAGGAACTATCGTCGCGGCGTTGGCCTGCTGCATGATGCGCCGCTCGAGATCGATCCGTAATTCCTTCGCTGCTTTCTTCTGATTCGATAAAGCGGTTTCCTGATCCAGTGTTTGCGCGGTGCCCTTGATCGGCTGCGTTACGGCCTTCTTGGTCTCCCTGGGTGCGGTCCAATTACCGGATAAATTGTCCAAATCCTGCTGAGAATACTGTTTGACACTTTGGATTTTGAAGTTATTTTCCGGTGCCGTTTCGACCGCGACGTGCGAATCCCGGTCCGCCGCGTGTTGAGCAATCACGGATTGGACATTGATCGTATTGACGTACATGGGATGAACCGCGATGGAATAGGTCAGCACCGTATTGACCGCGATCGGCTCCAACACCGCTTTGAAGAATTTGACCGGCTTCAGCACGGCCCAATGGAATACAAATCCTGCGTATTTGGCTGCGTTACGGAAGTGTTCTTTGAGCGCTTCGCGGATTCTTTGACGGATGTTTTTCTCAACGGCATCACTTATGATGAGATGCGATTCCACCGTGGAATAATTCAGTTTGCTGACGAGAAAGATCCGGATGCGATCTTCCAATTCCATGCGCTGCGCGTACGTGGCACATTGCTCAAAAAAATGTTCGGCGATGGGCAGAACTTTCTCTATGTCCAATTTCTTAACCACGCCGTTGGTGCTGTGTTCATTCAGTTCGTGAACAAACTCGCTGAAAAGCGATTCTATCGTTTGTTCGTCCGTTTTCTTCTGCTTAAACATGAGAACCCCTTTTTGATAAATGCGATGTGGGTGACGCCCCGTTCTCGCCGATCGTTAGATTCTTAATTTGAGACAAGGTGGCTGCAGTGAGATATTCCGGATATTGTTTCTTTAGAAATTTTTTTAAGCTCTTTATCACGCGGTTCAGTCTTGCACGAATGGCGTCCTGGGTATTGCCAAGCATCTCGGCGATGTTTTTGGTATGTAAATTTTGTAAATACAACAAGAATACCTCTCGGTCTGCTTTTGCTTTAAGAGATTGTACAAAAAGCATCACGATTCGTTCAAACTCTTTTAACTCAAATTCCTGATCGGGCTTGATCGAATCGGAAGACAAGTAGTACGTCTCGTTCGTATCGTCGAATCCCACGGTGCGCCCGTGAAATTTTTGATTTTCACGGATGGTGCGAACAATGTATTTATTCGTAATATTGTAAATCCACGTCGATACCTCGAACCGGGGGTTGTACTCCTTCAAGTTCATCAATACGTCGCAAAACGTATTTTGAATGATGTCTTCGATGACGTATTTTTCCTGGTCGGATCCGCTGATGTAATTCCGGTTCAGTCTATATTTGGCGTAAAGATAGAGCCGTCTTTTGTATCGCTCCCACAACGTCACCATGGCGGGTTCAAACAGCATCGGGTCGCTCAAGGCTAAGGTGATGATGTCACGCTCCGTAACCGCTTGCCAATCATCGACTTTAGCCGAAATAGCTGAGGGCATGGGAGTTTTCGTCCGGGCCACTACAGTATGTTTTCTTCTAAGTGTATCAGAGGGCATACAGCCGGTCCACTTGGTTTGAAAGAAATTGATCTGTGACGGGGGTATATTTTAAAAAATATACGAAAAAACTCAAATAACTGTTGTGACCTGAATCACAGAAGTGAAAAATTTTCCTGCCGGATTTTCAGCTAAATTGACAAATTTCAATGAAAAATGCAAAAAAAACAATAGGATAGATAACCATTGATAACATTGGGCTAATTTTCTTATTTTATGATCATGAAAGCGATCGTTGTAAATAAAGACGGATTTTCGCTGGAATGGAAGACCGTTGCGCCGCTCCACCCTGAAGCCGGAGAGGTGCTCGTCCAGATCCGGGCGGCGGGCGTCAATCGCGCCGATCTTCTGCAGCGCCGGGGCCTGTACGATCCGCCGCCGGGCGCGTCGGAAATCCTCGGCCTGGAATGCTCCGGCGAAATTGCAGAGCTGGGTTCCGATGTGAAAAACTGGAAGATCGGGGACCGGGTTTGTGCGCTGCTCGGCGGAGGCGGGTATGCGGAACAGGCTGTCATTCATCAGGATATGCTGATGCCTGTGCCGGACAGATTGTCGCCGGAAGAATCCGCCGCCATTCCGGAAGCCTTTGGAACCGCGTATTTAAATCTGTTCCTGATCGGTATGCTTGCGCCGGGCGAGACGGTTCTCATTCATTCCGGCGGGAGCGGCGTAGGTACGGCGGCCATTCAACTCGCCAAAAATGGCGGCGCAAATATCTTCGTTACCACCGGCGACGAGAAAAAAATCCGGCTTTGCCGGGAACTCGGCGCCGACGGAGCCGTCAATTATAAAGAAGAGAATTTTGCCGAAAAGATCCTGGAAACCACACGCGGTGTGGATATCGTGCTGGATACCGTCGGAGGCAAATATCTTGCAGGCAATCTCCGTCTGCTCACGCCCAAGGGCAGACTGATCCTTATCGGCCTGTTAGGCGGAGGGCAAGCCGATATCAATTTGACCGAGGTCCTGACGAAAAACATCTCTGTCATCGGATCGACGCTGAGAAATAAAACCCTGAAAGAAAAAATCGCCCTGACACAAAAAATGATTACCGACATGCTACCGCTATTCGCCAAAGGCATCGTGAAACCCGTTGTGGATTCGGTCTTTCCGATCGAACTGGCGGAACAAGCGCATCGACGCATGCTCGAAAACAAGAATTTTGGAAAGATAATTCTTAAAATCTCCTGACCCGCTCACTTTCACCGCGTTCGAAATCTCCTTGAATTATATTTCGTGTTTGCATACCTTTAATTTTAACAGAAACTTATCACGCGGAATACCGTATTACCGTGTAATTGCCCTTTACAAGATCATTCATGGAACAACCGTCCAAAATAAATAAGCTGAATCTCGTTTTCATCGCACTTTTGTTTGCCGCAGGTTTGACGATCAGCTCGTTCACGTTCTATGCCAAAGTGCGTTTTTTTATGGGGGGGATATTGAACGAACTGATGATCATCGGCATTGTTTCGTTAACCGTCTATACGGCGTTCACCTATGCGCGGTTTGACGATATCAGCATCACACGCAAACTGCGCCTCGCACTGCTCTTTGTCGTATTGATTTATGCGGTGGGATTCATTACGTCTTCGACGGTACAGCCGGAGTACATTCCGCCGCCGTATTCCGGGAGTTTCGTGATGAAGCCGAATTCGTGGTCGGCGATGGTGGTCGCGAACGTTATCGGGTTTGTCGCCCTGATTTGCCTTTCCGTTTGCCTGTTGATTCTCCGATCGCTCATTTTTTACCGGCGCAAGAAAAATACGCATCTGTATTTTTATCTGTTCGTTTTTTTTGGCGGGTTGACCATGCTGTCCTCAGCGGTCACCGGCCGGCCGCTTAAATACGATCCGTCCAACAGCAACGTCTTCACGTTCATTTTGCTGACTCTGACGACGATCTTTCTTTCTCTCAATATTTTCCGGGTAGGCTGGGTAACGGTTCTCAATCGACGTCAGAAATTCTTAACGTTTATCGGCGGCATTTTGTTTACCGTTGTCACGGCAGGGCTATTGGCGGCCGGTATGGGCGGCAGCAGCGTTACGCTGTCGGACATGGTCAATTCCTACAGCCTGACAGCCGGTTCATTTTTGTTTCTTGTGACCATTTTCGTTTTTTTGTACAGCATCACGACCACCGTTAACACGCTCCTGCATCTGCCGACCGCCGCCATTTATGATAAAAAGGTCAAGGAGGTTAATTCCTTTTACAGCCTGAGCCGCACGATCAACGCGCTTTTCGATTTTGAGAAAATCGTGACTGCCGTCACCGGATTGGTTTGCGAAACGACCAGCGCGCAGGCCTGCTGGCTGGAAATATCCCGGGTGAAAAACCCGTCGCAGCGTACGCAGTTCGATTTTGTTGCGGTCAAAACGCGGGAGAACTTCAGCGTTCATTTTTTGGAAGTCAGTTCTAAATTATTTTTGTCGACAAATAAATCTGCGAATACCGTTCCGTCAAACGATCTGGATTTCCGGCATTACTTGGTACAGCCGATCGAATGGATCCTGCAGAATAAACAGCCGATACTGATCAACCAGGTGAAACGCGACAAATTAACAAAGGACCTAAAGCGAACGCCCATCGAATCCCTGGTCGGTGTGCCGCTGATCTCATACGATGAAATTATCGGCGTGATTTATGCCGCCAAATCAACGCAATTCGGATTTGACCAGGATGACATTGCCATTCTTTCCGCTTTTGCGAATCAAACGGTCATGGCGATTGAAAACTCGCGTTTGATCAAAGAATCGCTGGACAAAGAACGGCTCGAGCAGGAATTGCGCATCGCGCATGAGGTGCAGATGAAATTGATTCCGCAGCAAATCCCGGTCATCCAAAACGAATCTAAAACTTTGACGCTGCAGATCGGCGCCATGACGCTGCCGGCCAATGAAGTGGGCGGGGATTATTACGATTTTGTCAAGCTCGCCAATTGGCGCACGGGGATCGTCGTCGGCGATGTTTCCGGCAAAGGAACTTCCGCCGCCTTTTACATGGCCGAGATCAAAGGGATCATTCAGGCTCTGGCGGGAATCTACAACACCCCGCGTGAATTACTGATCGCCGTAAACGATGTGCTGTTCGGAAGTATGGACCGAAAATCCTTCATCACGCTGATCTACGTGGATTTCGATATTCTGAAAAGCGAATTGCGCTTTGCCCGCGCGGGGCATTGTCCGCTGCTCCATATTTCGGAAACAGAACAAAAATTTATTCAGCCGAACGGCATCGGACTGGGCCTGGACCGGGGTGAGATCTTCCGGAATGCCATTGAGGACCATGTCATCCACGTCGAGCGCGACGATATTTTTGTGATGTATTCGGACGGGCTGCTCGAAGCACGGAACGAGCGCGGCGAAGAATTCGGAGAGGACCGCCTCTGCGCAGCCATTGAACCCGCACGCCATCTCGATGCCGGGGAGATCAAAGATGCGATCATCCACGACGTGAAGCATTTTGTCGGCAGCGCAAAGACACATGATGATTTGACCTGCGTTGTATTAAAAGTTAAAAATACGGCGCTCTTGAGTCAACCGTCAGCGCCTTCGGTCGAAATTGTCGCTGCCGATAGGGAGGCCGGATTATGATTTTCGGCTTGAATTCGATGGAAAATTGGATTAGAATAAACAACATTAATTATTCTTAATCATTCCGTTTTTCATTCTAAACCATAGGAATTTTTTCCATGAATGGATTTGACGTCATGCGAACGGACCATCAGGATGTCTCGATCCTTTTTCTCAAAGGGTATCTGGACGCCCACACGTATCCGCATTTTGAAAATGAGCTGCAAAAGCTCGTGGACGAAAAGCGGTACAAAATCATCGTGGATTTCAAAGAACTCAGCTACATTTCCAGCGCCGGCCTGGGTGTTTTCATGGGCTTCATCGAAACGGTTCGTGAAAACACGGGAGATATCAAGCTGTGCTCGATGTCTCAGAAAGTCTTTAAGGTGTTTGATCTGCTGGGGTTTCCCACGATCTATCAGATTGTGAAGGACACCGACGAGGCACATCAGAAATTTACTATCGGCGAACGGTTAAGGTAGGCGTAAAGGTTTCGTGTGAAAAAAAATGATACAAATAAATTCTCGATGAAGATACCGAGCCGTACGGATAATTTGGAAATTATCCGCGAGTTCGTGATCCGCATTGCCAAGAAATTCGGGTTCAACGAAGAATCCATCGGCGAAATCGAATTGGCGGTGGACGAAGCGTGTGCGAACGTCATCAAACATGCGTACCGTTACGACAGGACCAAGAAAATTGACATCACCGTGGAAACGAACGGCCGCAAACTTACGATAATCATCAGCGATCAGGGCGAAGGATTCGATCCGGAAAAACTTGAATCGTCGGAACAGCGCCTGCAAAAACATGCGCGCGGCGGATTGGGGATTGCGCTGATCAAGAAAGTTATGGATGAAGTTAGTTTCAATATTCATCCGGGCAGCCGCAATCAAGTAAAAATGGTTAAGTATATTTCATAAATCCTTCCTGAAAAGCCTTCCTGAGCGGTCGCTTACAGAAACTCAGAGATCTATAATGATTTCACTGGAAAATCTAGGACCTTGGACGGAAATTATTTCGCGGCTCGGCTGGCTGATACTGCTATATCCGGAAATTCATTACACCTTCAAGTATTTTCCGTTCAGCCGGTACCGGATCGAAGAACCGGAAATTCTCACCGATGCTCCGTACCGTATCGGGCCCGGGAAAAACGTGCCCGTCCTGCTGCTGATCAAGGATGCGGATCGTTATCCCATCCGGCTGCATTCCGTAACGTTCCGCATAGGTGCATCGGTCAATGACCAGAGTATCTCATTCTCCATGGATCAAACGATCTCGGAAGCCTGGTGGCATCGGCTGTTTTTTCTGGAAATCCCGGATGAAATGCGGGGAAGGGCGATAGAAATTCAGTCTGAGATTTCATGCCGGGTACATGCGCAGGAAAAAAAGATTCTCAATGACAATTTTCCCGGCCTCAGCCATCGTCCACTGAATGTTTTTTGTGCCCGTGAGCCCTTACCCAGTAAGGCCGGATGGATTTATGGCGATCTGCATTATCATACGAATTATACGAGCGATCAGGTGGAATTCGGCGCGCCGCTCGACGCAACCGTCGAAGCGGCGAAAAGTATCGGGCTGGATTTTTTTGCCGCAACGGATCATTCCTACGATCTGGACGATCGTGAAGATGATTATCTGAATAACGATCCGCATTTGGTCAAGTGGAAAAAACTTCAGAGTGCCGTGGCGGATCGGAACTTGGCCGATAAAACCAAATTTGTCATATTGCCGGGCGAGGAAGTCACGTGTGCCAATGCGAAGGGTCAAAACGTTCATTGTTTGGTCCTCAACGGTCCGGAATTTATTCCGGGCTCCGGCGACGGCGCCGAGCGTTGGTTAAGAACGGATTCGGAATTCTCGGTCCCGGAAATCGGCGAAAAGACTCCAGCTTCTGCCATCGCTCTGGCAGCGCATCCGAAAGATCCGGCGCCTTTGTTTGAAAAAATTTTCATCCGGCGCGGGCAATGGCATTCCGAGGACTGCCGCGCAAAAAATATTTCAGGTTTACAGATCCTCAACGGGCTGGACAATCGCGCGTTCCGGGCGGGCCTCACGCAGTGGACGGATCAGCTGCTGCTGGGCGACCGCATTTTTATTTTTGCCGGCAATGATGCGCATGGTAATTTCAATCGTTTTCGGCAAGTGAAAACACCGATGCTGAAGCTTCATGAAATTGAAAACCATCAGCGATTCGGTTGGGCGAAAACGTGCGTGAGGTTGGGTGAGGAGCCGCCGACGGTGGACAATATCATTCGCAGTATGAAAAACGGACGCACAGTGATTACCAACGGCCCGCTTGTGTTATTTTCCGCGTTCAATGAATCGAAGCAATGTTTTCAGCTGGGCGACGAGGCCTCCGGCAAGCGGTTTCATATTTTCATCAACAGCCTGTCGTCGGAAGAGATGGGCGCGCTGGAGGAAATCCGGATCATTCAGGGTGAACTTCACAAAAAAGAGACCGTTGTGAAATTGATTAAAGTATTTCCTCAGCCGTTTTATTTTGATCTCGATTTCCATTTCCAAGGCGCCTCCTACCTGCGGTGCGAAGCCGTGACGACCAAAAAACTATTTTGCTATACGAATCCGATCTGGTTTACAGAAAGCTAATAACCGCGGAACCGTTCAAGCGCGCTTTTCGCCGGGAAAATGGCCGTTGCATTTATGCGTTTTATTTTCTATTTTTTTTTGATTTTTCATTTGAAAAGACTTGTCCATGGCATCGGCGAAAATAAAACCGCATTCCGGCCTTCATCTGGATGTCAGCCTGTCAGGCGACAAATCGATGTCCCATCGCGCCGCGATATTTGCAGCCCTTAGCGAGGGGCCATCAACTCTTACAAATTTTTCGACCGGCGCCGATTGCGCGAATACTCTTGCAGGCCTGGAATCCCTCGGCGTTGCCATCAAAAGAGAGCCTCATTCAATGGTCATTACCGGGAACGGATTGGGCGGTCTAAGGAAACCGGCCCGGGCGCTCGATTGCGGTAATTCCGGGACTTCGGCGCGATTGTTTGCGGGAATTCTGGCCGGCCAAAACTTTGATTCGGCGTTGAGGGGTGATGCGTCGCTCTCTCGCAGGCCGATGCAGCGCATTCTGGAGCCGCTGAAAAAAATGGGCGGCCGTATCGTATCAAACGTCGGAAAGTTACCGCTGGAGATCTCGGGCAATAGATTGAAAGCGATAGATTATACTCTGTCCGTTCCGAGCGCACAAGTGAAGTCGTGCGTGCTGTTCGCGGGTCTGTTTGCCGAAGGAACAACGGTGGTTCGGGAAACTATCCCCTCCAGAGATCACACGGAACGAATGGGGCCGGTAAAAAAAGAAAAAGCCGGAGATACGACGCTGCTGTCCGTCATCGGAGGGCAAAAGATTTCCTTTCAAAACATGACGATTCCCGGGGACATTTCTTCGGCGGCATTCTTGATTGCAGCGGCGCTGTGGGTTCCTAATTCGGAAATCCGGATCCGTCACGTCGGTTTGAATCCGACGCGAACGGGTTTTCTCGATGCGCTTCGCCTCATGGGCGCGTCCGTTCAATTGGAAAACAGGTCTCACGATGCCGTCGAACCTTACGGCGATGTGATCGTGAAAACGCATCAGGGAAAATTAAAAAGCCTTTCACTAAAGGGAAAAATAATTCCGAACCTCATGGATGAAATTCCTGTTCTTGCCGTTTTGGGTACGCGCTGCGATCACGGTCTGGAAGTAAGAGACGCGCAGGAATTACGAACCAAAGAGTGCGATCGCATCGAGGCGATCGTAAACAATTTACGGGCGATGGGTGCGGCGGCGGACGAATTCGACGACGGATTTTTTGTTCATCCATCGGAACTGCATGCCGCGCATATTCAAAGCGGCGGAGATCACCGGATCGCGATGGCATTTGCCGTTGCGGGAATGGCCGCCGATAAGGAAACCGTTATCGAAGATGCGGAATGCGTAAACATTTCATTTCCGGAATTTTTCGATTATCTGGAAATCGAAACGGACACATACGAATTGGAAATTAATTGAAATGAGAATAGAGAAGCAAGTACATCAGCGGAGGGTTTATGTCCAAGGACAAATACGAAAAGGTTAGAATCGGAGTTATCGGATGCGGCGCGATCACTCAGATCATTCATTTGCCCGTTCTGTCGAAAATGGAAGACGTTGAAATCGTCGCGATCGCCGACAACGATAAGACAAAACTGGAAGCGCTGGCGGCGAAATACAAAATAGTGCAGTCGTTTACGGATCACACGAAATTGCTCGCCCTGGAAGATATGGACGCGGTGCACATCTGCACGCCGAATCATCTGCACGCGTCTATGACGGTAGAGGCGCTGTCGGCCGGAAAGCACGTGTTGGTGGAGAAGCCGATCGCCCGCACGTACGACGAAGCGAAAATGATGGCGGACGAAGCGCGCAAACGGAAAAAGAAATTAATGGTAGGAATGAACCACCGATTCCGCCCGGATGCGATGGTGCTGAAAAATTTTGTGAAAGGAAAAGAATTAGGAAAGATCTTTTACACGAAATCCGGCTGGCTGAGGCGGCGCGGCAGCTGGAATGAATCCGAATGGTCAAAGAAGAAGAACATTTCCGGCGGGGGCGTATTCATGGATCTGGGGATTCCGATGCTGGATCTTTCGATTTGGCTTATGGAAAACCCGAAAGTAAAGAGCGTCTACAGCGCGATGTACAATCATTATCAAAAAGAGGGCATTGAGGATTCGGCGACGGTGATGATCCGCTTTGAAAATGATGCCATACTCAGCCTCGAGGTCAGCTGGACGTTATTGATGGAAAACGATTTCATGTATACCAATTTATTCGGCACGCTCGGCGGCGCTCTGCTCAACCCGCTGCGCATTCATAAGGAAATGCACGGCAATTTGGTCAACGTCACCCCTACCAAAATGGAAAAACCGGAAAACAACTATAAGAAATCGTACGAATACGAATTGAAGCACTTTGTAGAATGCGTCAAGCACGACCGTCCGGTTTTGTCCAGCGGCGACGAAGCGGCGGAAGTCCTGCGCGTCTCCGAGTCGATTTATCAGTCGGCGAGGGAGAAAAGAGAAATCGCTTTGAAATAGACCGGGTAAAACAACTCTCCCCGGATGGGCCTCAGAAGAATAGAATCGATCACCGGGTGAAATAACACTCGATTCCTTTACGCCCGTCGCCAACATAGTTTCCATGATGTTCAAAAAAATTAAAATCGGCTTAGCCCTGGGCGGAGGCGGAGCCCGCGGACTGGCACATATCGGCGTGATCAAAGCGCTGGAAAAAGCCGAAATACCGATCCACATGATTACCGGTAGCAGTATTGGGGCGGTCGTTGGCGGCATGTATGCGCAAGTGCCGAACGCCGCAGATGTGGAAGCCCGCGCGATGAAATTTTTTACGGGCGAGGATTTCAAGAAAACCGGGCTGCATCTTTTTCGGCCGGACACGCACGCCGAAAATTTTTTCGGACAGATCGCCCGATTGACCGATACGGGACTGATTATTCAGGTTAACAGGCGCCGGCTGTCTCTGATGAAGAAAAACCGATTGGCCGTCCTCATTGACAGTCTGGTGGGCGAAGGTTTGATCGAAAACACACGGATCAAATTTGCGCCCGTGGCGACGAATCTGCTCACCGGTGAAATCGTCGTCTTTCGAAACGGCAGTCTGAGAGAGGCACTGAAAGCCAGTTCTGCGATTCCGGGATTCTTGCCGCCGATAGAATATAAGGGTTTGGTTCTTGTGGACGGCGCGGTTTCCGCTTCGATCCCGGTCGAGCCGGCCTTCGGACTCGGCGCGGATATTGTGATTGCCGTCAACGTCAGCCGGTCCCTGGATGAAGAACCGATGCCGGAAAATGTCGTGGATATTCTGTTTCGTACGAACCTGATTACCGCGCTGCGCAACGATGCGATGGCCTGCGAACGCGCGCAGATCGTCATTCAACCCCGCGTCGGTAAGATCCACTGGGCTGAGTTTGATAAAATTCATGAGCTGATCGCCCAGGGGGAGGAGGCGGGAACCGCGGCTATTGAGCGTATCAGAATAAGCATGAAAAAGAAGAATTGAAAATTCACGAAGCCGGATTTTTAAAATAAGAAACTTGCGTCAGACGCCCTGTTTGACTTTATCCACCCGCACCTGCTGTATTTGCCGCGCAGACTTTTTTGTGACCCGGAAGATCAAATTGGAGTAGGTAATATCCTCCGAAAGACCCGGGATGTGTCCCGCATGATCGTTCAGGAATCCCGCCAGCGTTTCGTAATTGGAATCTTCGGGCAGCGAGGATTGAAATTGCCGATTGAACTCATCAATGCGCATCTTGGCGCTGACGGTAAAACTGCCGTCCGGCTGCGCTTCAAATTCTTTTTTCTCATCGTCGTATTCGTCCTGAATTTGTCCGACGATCCTTTCCAGAATATTTTCCAGGGTCACAATACCGCTCACACCGCCGAATTCGTCGATGACGACGCCCAGATGAACGCGCTGCTGTAAGAAATCCTGCATGAGTTTACTGATACTTGTGGTTTCCGGCGCGAAATACACCGGCCGTAATATTTGTTCAAAATTGTTTTGCGGCTGCGCCCGGTCAATTTTAAAAAGATCTTTGACGTATAAAATGCCGATGACCGAATCGATCGCTTCACGGTAGACGAGGATCCTTGTGAATCCGCTTTCGACAGCCGCCTTGAAATTTTCATCGAACGGCGTTTCAATATCCAGGGCAAATACGTCCGTGCGCGGCACCATGATCTCCCGCACCGTCGTTTCGGTAAAATCAAAAATATTTTCGATCAATTTGAATTCGGTCGCGTCAATCACGCCGCTCTTGCGGCCGTCGGCGATGAGCAGGCGGATTTCTTCTTCCGAATGAGAGCGTTCGTGCCCCTCGACGGGCGATATGCCGACCGCTTTCAGGATGAAATTTGAGCTCGCATTCAGAAAAACAATGAACGGCTTGAACATCATGTAGAATAATTTGAGCGGATAGGCGACGAACAGCACGGCCGGAACGGGATATTGAATGGCGGCGTATTTCGGGGCTTGCTCGCCGAACGTGACATGGAAAAATGTGATGATGGAAAGCCCAACAGTGAACGAAATAACCTCGATGACCTTCGGGTTATCGATTCCGAAAAAGAGAAGACCCGGCTGGATCAACCGCGCTACGAGCGGCTCGCCGATCCAGCCGAGCGCAATGCTGGCCACCGTGACGCCCAGCTGCGAAGCCGACAAATAGGCGTCCAGATGAGATATGATCTCCTTTGCCAGTTTAGCGCGGCGGTTGCCTTTCAGTATCATTTCGATCTGCGTGGATCGAACTTTCACGATGGCAAATTCTGCGGCTACAAAGAATCCATTTATGAGGATCAGAAAAACGACAACGGTTATTTCAAATAGCACGGTACTCCTTCGGCCATGTAAATGCAGAAGGCAATCTTAACCAAAGATTACCTTTTGTTCTGAACCTGTGCAAGATTTCTTATTTTCTGCCCTTGATAAATTCCCGGACTATTTTATCAATGTCCGTTTCCGCCAGGGACGAGGAGCCGTAACTTTTAGCGGATTCCGTTTTCGGAGACGGCGTATCCCGATTTAATTTCTTAGGCCGTGAGTCGAACGTGGGAACATGGGTGCCCGTTAAGGAACTGTCCGAAGCGGCGGAAGATCGTGATTTTCCGTGAACGAGCGTCGATGTGAACGGCCGAATTTCGAAAGCCAGGCGCTTGATATTGATCAAATGCGTCGGCATGATGTTGTCCGTCGTGATCGAACCGCCCAGCGTGCCCGGGCCGAGCGTCATGGACGGCGCCACGCCGGTCGTGTATCCGACGGCGCCCAGGGTCGCGACCGTGTTGACGCAAATGCGGAATGCCGGTTTTTCCAAACCGAATTTCATGATCACATCCATATTCGACGAATGGATGGACATCGTATGTCCGATACCGCCGTAATTCAGGATCTTAATGCAGAGTTCGCATCCTTCCTCCCAACCGCTCACAAAGAACATCGACAGTACCGGCGATAATTTTTCAGCCGAAAGCGGATCGGTTTTCCCGACTTCCTTGCAAGGCACCACCAGTATCGTGGCATCGGCCGGAACGGAAAAGCCGGCTTTCTGCGCGATCACCGGGGCAGGCAATCCGACGATCTCCGGATTCAGTCTACCGCGGGGGAACATCAATTTTTCCAATTTGGTCTTCTCCTCGTCCGAACAAACATGCGCCCGGTTGGCTTTCAATTCTTTCAGTACCTGGTCTTTCAGTGACGCGTCGGCTACGAGCGAATTTTCCGAAGAGCAAAGCAACCCGTAATCAAAACATTTTCCCGCCACAATGTCCGCGACGGCTTTTTTCACGTTTGCCGTCTTTTCAATGAATGCAGGCACATTACCTGAGCCGACGCCCAGAGCCGGCTTGCCGGATGTGTAGGCTTCGTGAACAATCCCATGGCCTCCGGTGGCAAGGATCACGGACGTTTCCGGACAACGCAGCAGCGCCTGCGTTCCCTCGATCGTCGGATGCTCCATGCAGGCGATCAGGCCTTTCGGCGCCCCGTTCGCTTCGGCAGCTTTGCGCAAAATTTCCGCCGCTGCAAACGTGCATCGTGCCGCGCGCGGATGCGGCGCAATGGCGATGCCATTGCCGGCTTTGAGGGAAATTAAAATCTTGTACATGACCGTGGACGTGGGATTGGTCGTAGGGATAATTGCCGCAACAACGCCCATGGGAACGGCAATCTCGTATAATTTTCTTTTTTCGTCGTGAAGAATGACGCCGACGGTTTTCATGTCTTTGATATACTCGTAAACGTCTTTGGTGCCGAATTGGTTCTTAACGATCTTGTCTTCGTATCGTCCCATCTTGGTTTCTTCGACGGTCATTTTTGCCAAAGACTGCGCGGCGGCGTACCCGGCATCCGCCATGGCTTTTACGACCTTGTCCACCTGAGCCTGGGAGAATTTGGCGAATTCTTTTTGCGCCGCGTGGGCCGTCCGCGCTGCGTCCCGAGCCTCTTGTACGGAAATCAGATCTTTATCCATGAAGAAAGAATGTTTGATACGTTATTTGTAGAATATAGAAATTAAAGAAAAGAACTTCATGAACCGAGCTCAAGGCCGATTTTTCGACCCGGGCTCAAAATATTGAAAGAGCAACCGCCTGCACACACCGTCGGCTCGCAGGCACATGAACTGTGTTTTTTACGGCGTCCGGTGTGCTCATCACCATCAAAGGCGCGGCGTAATTATTATCCCGCCAATGCCTTATCAATCTGAGCTTGCGTGGCAAAACCTTTCGCAATGATCACTTCGCCGATCTTTTTTCCGGACGCCGCCTGTTCTTTGAGGCATTCATCCAGCTGCGCCTGCGTAATCACACCCATACTGACCAGTTTGTCTCCTAACATGACCCGTTCCTTTCCAGATTAAGTTGACTCATTTTAACACATAAAAACTTCAAATTCCAATGGCCAAGTTACAAATAAATTTCAAATTTCAAAACCAAGTTTTTCTGCCGGAATTGGTATTTGAATTTTGTTTGGCATTTGTTTTTCGGATTTTGGGATTTAATCACCGTCGCGTCTTAGGGCCTTTGTGGCGCAGAAGTTAAGAATTATAAAATTTCTTTCCCGACTTGTTCATTTGAATCAGATAATCACACGGCCGGAATCTGACGCCGAATCGTTGTGAGAATTCTTCCAGGCGCATGACAATTTTGTCAATGCCTTCGGAATCCGCATAGCGCATCAGTCCGCCGCGGAACGGCGGGAATCCGGTTCCGAATATCATGCCGATTTCTATATCATCGACGCTTCCGACAATGCCTTCGGACAAACACATCGCCGCCTCGTTGACCATCGTATACGTCATCCGCTCCACCATTTCTTCGGGCGTTAGGGCCGCCGCCACCTCGGGTTGGATCAGAGAATAGATTTTTTCATCCACGGCCGCAGATTTGCCGGCATGAATATAAAAACCCAGCTTTCCTTTTTTACCGAGCCGTTGGTCCTGGTGCAGTTTTTCAACCGCGTGGGATCCCTGGACGCGGGAGCCAAATGCGCTTTCAAATATTTTTCCGACTTTGTAAGCTACGTCAATTCCTATTTCATCGAGCAGCAAACACGGACCCATCGGCATGCCGAAATCGGTCATCGCTTTATCCAGCATATCCACACGGACCCCTTCCTCCAGTAAAAAGCCGGCTTCATTAAGATAGGGCATCAGCAAACGGTTGACGAGAAATCCCGGGCCGTCTTTGACAACGATCGGCGTCTTGCCTAATTTCTTGGCAAACGCATAAATGGCTGCTACCGCCGAATCCGACGTTCGTTTACCGCGGATAATTTCCACCAGCGGCATACGGTGTACGGGATTGAAGAAATGCATACCTATGAAGTTCTCCGGTGATTTACTGGCCTTCGCCATTTCGGTAATGGAGAGGGACGACGTATTGGAGGCAAGAATGCAGTTACGGTTCAGGTTGGGTGAAATCTCCGCGATGACTTTTTTCTTAATATCCATATTTTCGACGATCGCTTCCACAACGACCTCACACCTTCCGAATCCCTGATAATCAAGTGTTCCGGAGATCAGGCTCATTTTGCGCTTGAACTCCGGTTTGGTCAATCGCCGGCTTTTCAACTGACGGTCGTAAAGTTTTTTTGCCGCATCGAGCCCGAGCGCGACCGCCGGATGATTAATATCTTTTAAACGCACTTCAACATTATTATTTGAAAATAAATAGGCGATGCCGCCGCCCATCACACCGGCGCCCAGAACTCCGGCGTATGTGATCGAAGGAGCCTTAATACTTTTACCCGCAACGCCCGTGCTTTTCTTAATGTCTTCGGTGAGCCGGAAAATCCGGATCAAATTTTTCGAGATCGGCGTAGCGACCATTTCGCCCAAATAACGCGCTTCAATCTCCAACCCCTCTGCCAGCGGTTTGGAAAAGCCTTCCCGGACTGCCTGCAAAGCCCTGAGCGGCGCCGGATAGCGGCCCTTGGTTTCTTTCAAAACGCTTTTAAGCGCCTGGCTGTAAATAATTCCTTTTCCCAGGGTTTCCAGAAAAATATTGAAGAATCCTTTGACTTTCCGGTGTTCGATATATTTTGAATGCTTGCCGGCTAAAATTTCCCGGACAAATTCATCCGCATACCTTTCGGCGAACGCGGACGGAATGACTTTATCCACGAGCCCGTTTTTGTATGCGCGGACGGCATCCAGCGTTTTGCCCGATAAGATGAGCGGCAGCGCCCGCTGCAATCCGATCAGGCGCGGCATACGCTGCGTTCCGCCGAATCCAGGAATGATGCCGAGCATCACTTCCGGTAAAGCGATTTTTGTTTTGGGAGAGTCCGTGGCGAGGCGGTAATGACACGCCAGCGCGAGTTCCGTGCCGCCGCCCATCGAAATGCCGTTGATCAATACGACTACCGGAAATGGTAACTGTTCGATCTTTGCAAAAACGGCCTGTCCGCGGGAAGCCGCTTGTTCTCCCGCCTTTGCGTCGGTCATATTTTTGATTTCTTCAATATCCGCCCCGACAATGAAAATGCCGTCCTTGGCGCTCGAAATCACACAGGCATCGATGGACGAGGCCTGCGCGCGCATCTGATCCGCCGCACGATCCAGGGACTGCATCACCGGCGTAGAAAGCTTGTTGAATTTTTCGTTCGGATAGTCAAAAACAAGATACGCGATCTTGTTTTTAACCGTGAGCGACATGCCGAATAGTTTTTCCATAAGTTCCATTTCTGGTCATAAACGGCCAAGAATAATAACTAATAACTGATAACTACTAACTACTACTACTAACTAAACTAAGGTACTTCGATTTTATTGATGATTTGCGTTACCACCTCTTCGCTGGTCATTTCTTCCGCTTCCGCTTCGTACGTGAGGATCACGCGATGCCGGAACACGTCCATGGCGATCGCGCGCACGTCTTCGGGAATCACGTACCCGCGCCGTTTGATAAATGCAAAGGCTTTCGACGCGAGGATCAGATTGATCGAGGCGCGCGGCGACGCGCCGTAATGGATGAGCGGTCTCAGATCCGGCAAACCGAATTTATCCGGATGCCGCGTCGCGAAAACCAGATCCACGA
Source organism: uncultured Bacteroidota bacterium (assembly GCA_964563165.1). Classification (GTDB taxonomy): domain Bacteria; phylum CLD3; class CLD3; order SB21; family SB21; genus CAZLWA01. The sequence goes on from CAZLWA010000030.1 coordinate 32,955, forward strand.
CGTAGTTTTCAATTTTTTCATCCACGTAAATGTCGTTTACCGTTTTTCGTGCACGCAAAATTTCTTCGGGTTTCACGATCGGTTTGAGCTGAACTTTGTTGTTGGTATTCCCCATGCGCCGGATGATCTCCAATTCTTCCTCCCGGGACGGATAGCCGATCTTCAATTTCAGCATGAAGCGGTCGACCTGCGCTTCCGGCAGCGGATAAGTGCCTTCCTGCTCGATCGGATTTTGCGTCGCCAGAACGAGAAACGGCTCCTCGAGTATATGCGTCGTGTCGCTGATCGTGACCTGCCGTTCCTGCATCGCTTCCAATAGCGCGCTCTGCACTTTCGCCGGCGAGCGGTTAATTTCGTCCGCCAAAATCAAATTGGAAAAGATAGGACCCTTGCGCGTCAAAAATTTTCCGTCCTTTTGGTTGTACATCAGCGTTCCGAGCAGATCGGCCGGAAGCAGGTCGGGCGTAAATTGAATACGCTGAAATTTCGTCTGAATCGTTTGCGCCAGCGTTTTGATGGCCAGCGTTTTGGCCAGCCCCGGAACGCCTTCCAACAAGATATGTCCGTTGGAGAAAAGCGCGACCATCAGCCGCTCGAGCATATATTTTTGCCCCACGATCACGCGGCCTATTTCATTCAGGATATGATCTACAAAGGCGCTTTCCAGGTGAATGCGCTCATTGAGTTCCTTAATATCCATTGCCATACTGTTACTCCGACTGTTTTTGTCCGATTTTAATGACCACCAGCGTAATATCGTCCTGCTGTTCGGAATCCGGCGCAAAGGCCGAAACCTCCTGAATAATTTTATTTTGAATTTCTTTCGCAGAGGCGGTGCGGTTCTGCTGAATGATTTTTTTCAAACGCTCCTCGCCAAATAAGTCCTGTTCCTCGCTGAAGGCTTCCGTAACGCCGTCGGTGTAGAGCACCAGAATATCTCCGGATTCCAGGTCCTGCGCCGTTTGGGTGAATTCCTGATTCAGCATGAATCCCAGTACAATGCCTCCTTCTTCAAGTTTCAGCCATTCGCCGGATTTCTTTAGAACCAGCGGCGGGTTGTGGCCGGCGTTGGTGTAATACATCACGAGATTTTGAAAATCAATGATGCAGTAAAAAAACGTCGCGTAGCGGCCTTCCGCCGTATTCGCGCACAAAACATTATTAAGAGCGCTGACCACTTCCGAACTCATTTTGAATTCGCGCACCATACCGCGGTAACTGGTGAACAGCACCGACATCATGATCGCGCCCGGCACGCCTTTACCCGCGACGTCGCCGATGCAGACTCCGATCTGCGATTCGCTCAGCTTGATCACATCGTAGAAATCGCCTCCGACAGCGTTGCATTGGATGTTGCGCGCGGACATTTCCAGATTGGGAACGGCAGGCAGGTTCTGCGGAAGTATGGCCTGCTGAAGCTTGCCGGCAATTTTTAATTCTTTTTCCAGCTCATCGTTGCGGATCGCTTCCTCGCTGAGCTGAGCGTTCTTGATCGCGATGCCGGCTTCGCCTGCCAGCGCGCTCAGAATATCGAGATAGCCTTCGTGGTACGCGCCCAGTTTGTCGCTTTCCAGATTCAGCACGCCGATCACCGTACTGCCGTCATTGATGGGGACGGTGATCTGAGATTGCGTGTCTTCCCGGACCAAAATATAATGTTCATCAAAATTCACGTCTTTCACGATAATGGGTTTGCCGATATTGACAACATGTCCGATCAAGCCCATGCCGACTTTTATCTTCAGTTGATCCAGTACTTTTTCGTTGTACCCGCGTACCACGGCGCGCTCGATGTCCTGATTGGTCTCGTTGACCAAAAAAATGCCCGCCGCGTCATAAGGCACGATAGACTGGATCGCATCCAGGATCATATCGAGTAATTTTTCGAGGTGAATTTCGGAATTGAATTTTTTTGCGACTCCCAGTATAAGTTCTTTTTCCGTCACACTTTTCCGCAACTGCGCATAAAGGCGTGCATTTTCCAGCGTGTGCCCCACGCGCTGGAGCGATTGCCACAGGATCTTTTTGTCTTCGCCGGAGAGTTCATAGCGGTCATTCGATTCAGGCCCCACCGCTATGATGCCGCTTACGCCGTCCTTTTCAAATAACGGGATGATATATTTACTACCCTCGTGCTTCAGGACGTCCAGAGAATATTGCGGCGCGTGACCGTTTTCAGATTGCAGGATCTCCTCGGCCCCGAGAACCCGGCGCCGCTCAAAGATTTTGTCATAGTAAGGCATATCCGTTTTTATTTTTCGGGTCTGCAATCCGGCGCTGCCGGTGGAACTTACCAAAGAGAACATCTCCGGGATTTTCAGGTACAGCGATACATGTCCCACGTCGAGAATCGTGCGTAATTTTTCGGTCATCAGATCCGCCATTTCCTTGTAAGAGAGGCTCGAGGACAGTTTCGAATCCAGGCGCCGAAGCCGTTCCTGGCGTCGGTAAAAATAATTGAATAAGATCTTCTTGATGTATAGTTCGATCAGCTTGCGCAGCGGTTCATAGATGACGACGATGAGGAAGGCCTCGATGGATAGTTGATAGATATCCTTGACGCGTGGAAAATATTTTTCGAAAATGAACTCGTTGGTGAGAAATATCACCACGAATATGAAGACGAGCATTCCATAGAGAAGCAAGTCGTGAAATCGTCGGAGCAGTTTGAACATAATGGTAAACTAATTCAGATGGGTCCATTCGAAAAAAATCGGGATAATATAGGCGGCGAGCGGTAAAAATTCAAGCACAAAAAAGCCCCGCAGTGGTGAGCCTGCGAGGCCCTGAAAGCTTTACCGCAAAGGACGCCAAGAAACTCACGCGAAGGGCGCCAAGATTTTTTTTGTGGTTTTGCGCGTCCTGCTCTTAGAATCTTTATGCGCTCTTTGCGCCCTGATCGGTTATGGATTTTCGCTGTAGGGCGATTTGGCAAATCGCCCTGCGCTAAATAAATTCTTATTTCACGAGCAGCATCTTCCTCGATTGTACAAATTCTCCCGCTTCGATCCTGTAAATGTAAACTCCCGAAGCAAGCTTCGATGCGTCGAATGTGATCTTGTAAAATCCTGCCGGTTTTGTCTCGTTCACCAATTCTGCGATTTCCCGTCCCATGACATCGTAAACTTTTAGACTCACACTCGCCGTCCGGGGAAGTGCATAACTGATCGTCGTCATCGGATTAAAAGGGTTCGGGTAGTTCGCATCCAACGCAAAGGCTTTGGGAAGCGATACGTTCTGTTTGTCTAAAGCTTCTTTTGCCCTGGACTTGGACATCGCCTGATTTCCCGCTATCATGGCCCGCCTGTCCCAGGCAACAATCTGGCTGTCCAGATCGGCAAACGTGTCTCCCGTTTCATTCGGATCTGTTTCTTTCCACCGGAATTTATACGGCATATTTCTTACCGATTCTTCGATCGGGAGCAGCAGCGCTTTCTTCTGCCTCGGCGTCAAGAGGTCAGGATTGAACGCAATACTCTCGGAAGAAGTCTGGTTACTTGAACTTGCCTGATTATCATCGCCGGTCATGAAAGCGCGCTGCTCCTCGCCCCAGCAACCGTAGTAAACGACATGAAGTTCATTCGACGACCAGATCGCTAGTGGCCCTGCGCTGTCCTGCATATAACATTTGAGTGTGAAATTATTATTGCACTGAGCAGAAGGTGTGATCTGACAAAGGGAATCGCCATACGTATTCTGCCATACGCCTCCTAACGAATCCCATCTGACGAACCATAAGTAATAGAACCGCCCGTCGGATGGATGCGCTCCGCCGTTGTGAGTGCAGTAATAAGGAATGGAGTATTTATGGTCGAAATAGCCGGGGCCTGTGATCGTGTTGTATTGGGTGGAGGAGATGTATCGAACCTGACGGTTAATAGGATGGTCAAGATCCAGAGTCTCTGATAGCTCCGGGTCGAAAAGCTTGATCACCTGGCCGGTTGCTCCATTTGCCCAAGAGCTGAAAAATTTTCCGCTGCTGCTTCTGTTATCGGTAATTAGAGTCGTGGCACCACTTAAATTGTTCTTGGAAATTGAATTGTTACCGGCAATATTGTAATTACTATCACCCACTGTGATATTAACTGTGGCCGAAGCATCATTACCGTAAACACTGAGTGTGAGATTTTTGAATCGAGAGGTGTTCTGAGATTTAGTCAACTGAGCAGCCGAATCGAGTAATTCCCAAATACCATAGCTGCTTTTACTTTCAAGTTCCGCGTTACCATATTTAAAATAGAGGCCTCTAACACATTCTGACTCTTCGCCGCAACTTATCAAAGTGAAATCATAATAAATGTAAAAATCCTGCGGATTTCCGACTCCGGTATAGACATCACTTGCTCCTAAAGGATACCCATAATCGCAATCGCGAAAGTCAATGGTAGCACTTGCTAATGTGTTAAGGATATTTCCATACTGATCTTTTTCTCGAAACTCGATATAATATTTTCCGTAATAAACCAAACCATTATTGCTTCCCATTTCACCGGCATCAGGATAAACAGCGTTAAAATGCACGAAATCGAATTCCTTGCTGTTATAGGAAGTGTCCGACAAAGGCACCGGATTAAAGTTACCGTCATAAAGATATGAAGGTCCGGTACCGATATTAATAGGCCGAATGAATACTTTATAAATACCTGTAGCAGGCTTATTTTTATAACTCGCTTCCAATTCCCAATCAGTAGAATATATTTTGTTAAAACAAAATATATTTAGAGCGAAGATCACAATTAATTTATTCATGACTCCTCCAAATTGTTTTTACTTGATTGCATAAAGTTTGTTTATTCCTTGTCCGGATTCAACATTGGTCGTGGCGAAATAGATTGTTCCATCAGGTGATAACGCCAAATATGCATGAAAGCCTGTTGAATTAGCCTCTGTGATTTGTTTTGTCCACAGCGTTGTTGTACCTGTTCTCGAAGCTGCCATCATATACGGATCAAAATTCGGCCCTCCGTCGCTTACAATAAACAAGGTTCCCTCATCATCAATGAGGGGTGCGGCAAATTGGGAGAGATAGGCTGGCGCTTCAGCCACTACCGTAATATTCGTTCCGGTTAATTTATCGAGTTTGTACAAAGCCCCGAAAGCGCCGAAATACAGATAGTCACCCCGCAGTACGGGCTGAGTCATGCCGCCGATGAATCCCACGCTTCCTTCCCACCTGAGATTTCCGTTCCTATCCCATGATTTGATGTTATTTTGATTTGTCTTGAGATAGAGATTTTCATCTTCGTCAACGAGTATACCGTCTTTGCCGCCATCATTTTCATAGTCCACCGGATAGAACCATCTCTTGTGGCCGTTGAAATCCAAAGCGAGAATTCCATACTGGAAAAAAGCACAAAAAATACGGCTTTTGCTTAGCGATATCTGTGAACAATATCCGATAAACGTGTCATTCACGAAACGCCATTTAATGCTGCCGTCGGAATTGAAACAATAAATCGTATCATTTCCAGTGTATATGTTTCCATTGTCATCCACTGCGCTCGAATTAATTGTAACTTTATAATGCCACTTGATCAACCCATCCTCCGGCCGAATCGCAAACAAACCGCTGTCAGGACAATCGTAATACAATGTTCCGTCTTTGCCAAGAGCGATTGACTGCTCGTACACTGCTGCAATTCCATTCGGGCCGAGATCTTCGGGACATTTGAAAAACCACTTTAAAAATCCGGAAGATGAGACTGCCATTAAACCGGAATTGCGCAATCCGACACCTGTAGTTTCTCCCGGATATTCACCCACAATATAGATCGTTCCGTCATCGCCGATCACCGGGGGCGCTTCTGATCCGGGGCCTCCGATAGCAAAACTCCATTGCACCTGAGGAATCGTCTTAGGTCCCGTAATACAGCCCTTTTGTCTGATTCCCGCCGCTCGCTTCGAGTTCTGTAAGTCTCCACGTCCGTGCGTCCAGTTGGCATCCGATGCACTAATCTCTCCATCGACACATCTCTCGGGTTCAACTCTTTTATCATGCTCGCAGGCATAGAAGAAAAGGAAGGTTAGGAAAAGAGTTATCAGCGAAACTAAGATCTTGGATTTCATGTTAATTCCTTTATTCATTTTCATCACCTCCTTTTAAAATAAGGGTTTACGGTTAGCAAAGCCAGCGATTTTAGAGACAGCTGCGTTCTGCGCATGTACAATAGATTCAAAAACAGCCGTCATGCAGCTTATTCAGATTAAACTGTGTCAAAACAAAAGGCAATGAGATTGGTCATTTAATGACAAAGAAATTTTAGTAAATACGCAAAACCTGGACAGTTGGAGAAATCAGGATTTAGATTGAATCGGCTGACGAATGACAGGAATCTTTATGAGGAAGGAAGTAAAAAAAAGCCCCGTAAGCCAACCCTACGAGACTTTGAAAACCATAACCGCAAAGCGCGCAAAGAGCTTTTTATTTCTTTGCGTTCGGAGTTTATCCCGCTGAAGGCGCAACGGTCAGACACATCAGTTATCTAATCGTAATATTCCAATCCCAGATGCGTGATCAGTTCCTCGCCTTTCATCCAGCGCAGCGTGTTCTTCAATTTCATCAATTGAATGAACAAGTCGTGCTCGGGATACAGCGAAGCAGCGTGCTGCGGGCTTTTGAAATAAAAAGACAGCCATTCCTGAATGCCCTTGAAACCCACTCGCCCCGCGAGATCCAAAAATATCGCCAGATCCAAGACGATCGGCGCCGCCAGGATCGAATCGCGGCAAAGAAAATCCACTTTGATCTGCATCGGATACCCGAGCCAGCCGAAAATATCTATGTTGTCCCAGCCTTCTTTATTATCGCCGCGCGGAGGATAGTAATTGATCCGCACCACATGCGAAATTTTTCCGTACAGGTCGGGATACAATTGCGGCTGCAGAATATGCTCGAGTACGGAGAGTTTACTTTCTTCTTTGGTCTTAAACGATTCCGGGTCGTCCAGAACTTCGCCGTCGCGGTTGCCCAGAATATTCGTCGAGAACCAGCCGTTCATGCCAAGCAGACGCGCTTTGAATCCGGGTGCAAGTATCGTCTTCATCAGCGTTTGTCCCGTCTTGAAATCCTTCCCCATGATCGGCACCTGATTCTTGATTGCGAGATCCACCAGCGCCGGCACATCGCCGGAAAGATTCGGCGCGCCGTTGGCGTAAGGGATTTTTTCCATGATCGCGGCATACGCGTAGATCATGCTGGAGGCGATATTGGGGTCGTTTTCGCGCAGTCCCTTTTCAAAACTTTCGATCGTTTGATGCACGTCGGTCGGCTGAATGAACACTTCCGTCGAACCGCACCATACCATGACGAGGCGGTCGCAGTGATTATTTTTTTTGAAATCCTGCATATCCTTCCGCAGTTGATCCGCCAGATCCATTTTATTTTTCCCCGACTTAACGTTCGGGCCGGTGAGCCGTTTGACATATTTCTGATCGAAGACAGCTTTCATCGGCTTGATCGCTTCCAGTTCGCTTTTGACCTGGTTGAGCAGGTCCTTTTCCAGCACGCCCGCTTTCATCGCGGCCTGATAGGCGTTGTCCTCAAAAATATCCCAGCCGCCGAAAACGATCTGATCCAATCCGGCGATCGGAATAAAATCTTTGATGAACGGGGAACGCTTTTCCGTGCGTTTGCCGAGGCGGATGGTGCCCATCTGGGTCAGTGATCCGATAGGCTTGGCCAACCCTTTGCGAATGGCCATCACGCCCGCGATCATGGTCGTCGAAACGGCGCCCATACCCGGCGTAAGCACACCCAGCTTGCCTTGAGCACTTTTTATTTCGATCGGTTTCTTGTCCAAGTTCTTTCCTCCGTAACGTTGAGAACTATATCAATGATTTTTCTTTTTTCTCGGGAATCCGTTCGCTCGCAGCTTCCATTTTGGCGATCTGGCGCTGGCAGTGGATCATGCGCTGGACCGAAGTGTAATTGGCCAAAAAAGCAACGATGACGATGGGAACGGTGAAAATATAGATCGGTTTGAAAAGATGAATGCCGTTAAATTCGAAAATGAAATTCGGGTCCATGATCAATGTGGACATTCCGCAGAACATGGATCCGAAGCCCAGCCAAACGATGCGCTCCGGGCGCTGCATGAGCCCCACTTTGCTGTCAATGTGCAGCGTTTCCGCCCTTGCCCGAATATAGCTGACCATGGTCGAACCGCCGAGCGCGATAAAACAAAATACGGATTCATAAAAATAACCCTGCGCCACAAGATACCCTCCCATGCCTAAAAACATGATGACTTCGCTGTAACGATCCAGTACGGAATCATACAGCGCGCCGAAACGCGTCGTCAATCCCGCTGCGCGAGCAATTTTTCCGTCCAGCAGGTCGCAGAGACCGCCGAGTAAGATCAGAAAACCTCCCCAGCCGATGTAGTTCAGATCCTGGCGCGTGCCGAAGCGCGCCCCGAGAACGAACGAAAGCGCCGCGGCTACGTTCAAAAGCAATCCCAGCGTGGTGAACCAATTGGGGTTGACTTTCATACGGCTGAATAATCGGATCAAAGGCTGAATCAGATGTGTAAATCCATTCTGAATGGATTTGGGAAGCATCGTGCTCAAAGACAGTTTCCTTCCAAATCAAAACAAAAAATATCGCAAGACCGTTATCCGGAAACAAAAGAATCTAAAAATTGCCCGCGAAATAAGCAAGGCAAAACTTCGTCACGGAAATGCCGGACAGCGCTTTGGAACTGTCTTGACAAAGAATTCTTTAATACCTACATTTATTTTGTTAACGGTAAAACGGCATCATTTTTTAGAATCATCATGGCGTTTGACAAACACATGCAGGCGGATAAGGCCCGTGTGGCCCTGTCTTCCGTTTTTGCGGCGATTTTTCTCACGGCGGCAAAACTGGTCGTCGGAATCGGCACCGGCAGTTTGGGCATTTTGTCCGAAGCCGTTCACTCCGGGCTGGATCTGGGCGCCGCCCTCATCACGTATATCGCCGTGCGGCTGTCCGACAAACCGGCGGACGAAGATCATTCCTACGGGCACGGCAAGATCGAAAATATTTCCGCGCTGCTGCAGACCGGCCTTCTCATGCTCACCTGTTTTATTATTATCAGAGCCGCGATCGGCCGCCTGTTTTTTCAACACGTTGACGTGGAAGTGACGGCGTGGAGTTTTGCGGTGCTGATCGTTTCCGTAGCGGTGGATTACACGCGTTCACGTGCGCTGTCGAGGATGGCGAAAACTTACCGCAGCCAGGCTTTGGAAGCGGATGCGCTGCATTTTTCGACGGACATCTGGAGTTCGATGGTGGTCGTGATCGGGTTGGCGTTTACGTATTTTGGTTTTCACAGCGGCGATTCCATCGCGGCGATCGGCGTGGCGATCTTTGTCCTGATCATCAGCGGCCGCCTGCTGAAAAAAACCATCGAAGCGCTGACCGACTCCATTCCGAAGGACATTGAAGAAAAAATCAAAGCGCTGATGAAGACGATCGATCGGGTGCACAGCTATCATAATCTGCGGGTACGCCAGTCGGGCTCAAAATTCTTTGTCGATATGTACGTCCATATCAAACGCACGGTGCCGTTCGAGCTGGCGCATCACGTCACGGATGAGGTGGAAAATAAGATTTCGATCATTGTGCGTAACGCAGACATTGTCATCCACATGGAGCCGTATGAGACCGAGGATGAAAGCCTTATTGATAAGATCCGCATGATCGTTGTGGAGGAGGGTCTGGCCTGCCATAACGTGAGGGCGCAAAAAGTGCGCAACGATTATTACGTGGACTTTCATCTGGAGTGCGAAGGGATTATTTCATTTGCCGATGCGCATCTTGCGTCCACGCGCATTGAAAAGAAATTGATGCAGAAAATCCCGGAGATCAAAACCGTAAAGATCCACATCGAAGATGCCCGCGACCGCGTGCTCCCCGCGGAAGATATTACGGACCGGTCGCAGGCGCTGATCCGGCGTATCAAACGCATGGCCATCGATGAATCGGCTATCAGGGAATGCACGGAGGTAATCGTGATGCAGGTCGAAGGGCAAAAAAAGCTCATGATGAATTGCCTCATTGATCCCGGCTTATCGCTGGACGGCGTTCATGCAGTGACCACGGCTTTGGAAAATAGAATTCATACTGCCGTTCCGGAAATTTCACATATTGTGATCCACCCTGAAATTTCGGAAATACCGGCGCTTTAACTCATTTGGATCCGGATGAACGTGGGTATGTATTTTGAAACGATCGGAAGCATCTGCGTAGGAAGATTCGAGGTCTTTGAAAACGCGCCCGCGGTCCGGGCTTTTTTCACGACCCGTACCGGGGGCGTGAGCAAGGCGCCGTTTGATTCGCTGAATTTAGGCCTGCATTCCGACGATCCGAAAGAAAATGTCCTGGAGAACCGGAAGCGGCTATTTTCTGCGCTGGAAATACCGGAAGATCGAATCGTGCGGCAGCATCAGATTCACGAAGCGGCGGTCGCCTATGTGAGCGAGCCCGGATTGCAGGACAGTACGGATGCAATGTTTACCGACGTGCCGAATTTATTCTTGACCGTCAGCGCGGCGGATTGTGTGCCGATCTTGTTCTTTGAACCGAAGAAGCATATTGCAGGGGTTATTCACGCCGGGTGGCGCGGAACGGAAAAACGGATCGCGTTTCACACGATCGACAAAGTGAAGAATCAGTTTCACCTGAACGGGTCCGAGATTTTTGCCGCCGTCGGGCCGTCGATCGGGGCGGAACATTACGAAGTGAGCGAAGAAGTAGCACAGAAGTTCGATCCGGAATTTGTTGTGAGAAACGGCACGCGAAAGCCGCATCTGGACCTATGGAAAGCTAACGCGGATCAACTCCGGCAGGCAGGAATCAGGAATATATCGGTATCGAACTATTGCACGTTCACGCATCGCGATCTGTTTTTTTCGCATCGCGCCAGCGGCGGCAAAACAGGCCGCATGCTGGGCATGATCGGCTTTACACGGTAAGGAATTTGGATTAACAGGTTAATGATTATGGACAACATTCATCGCTATTTTGACAATTTGATTCAAAACGCGGGCGACGCGATCTTCGCTGTCGGTAAAACGCAGACGATTCTTTTCTGGAATCGCGGCGCGGAGGAATTACTCGGATTCAAGCCGGCGGATATCGTCGGCAAAAATGTGGATATGCTTTCGCCCTATGAGAATAAGCGGCAAATGCGTTCGATGGTCGTGGAAGTTTTCGAAGAAGGTACGCTCAAGAACCTGGAATGCGAACTGACCAACAAGGACGGGCGTATCGCCGCCGTGTACATAACGGCATCGCCGGTCTACGACGAAAATGAAAACGTGGTCGCGGTATCGATGATCGCGAAAGACGTTTCCGACCAGAATAAATTACTGCTCACCCTGATCGAGAAAGAAAAGCGTGCGGCGCGCCTCGAAGCGCTTGTGCAGTCCCTGACCACGGTATCGCATTATATCCGTAATTCCGCCGCGGTCATTTCCGCGAAAGCGGAAGTTTCACATCAAATAGATGAATTGAAAACATACCATGAACTGGTCGCCCTCTGTTTGAAAGAGACCAAACGCATCGTTGCGGTGATCGAGTCGTTGAACGATATGGTGAGGGAAGTCGGAGAGAGCGGTGAAGCTATCGAGACCGCGGAAATGCCCGGAGCGCCGTCACGCGTGATCGACATCGAAGAGCGCCTCAAAGAACGCCTCAAAAACATGGACGAAGAATAAGCGTCATGCCGTCCAAGAATTTTATTTTTCCCCATCTCCGTCACATTGCGGTCATTCTCGTCGAGCCGCAAACCCCCGGCAATATCGGTTCGGTCGCCCGCGCGATGAAAAATTTTAATATGAGCCGGCTGCGCCTGGTCAATCCGTGCGACCATCTCGCCGAAGAAGCGCGGCGCATGGCCGTTCACGCGGAAGACATTCTTGAGCGCGCAGAGGTTTTTTCCTCGCTGGCGGAGGCGCTGCAGGAGGTCCATTTTGCCGTGGCAACGACCCTGCGCCGCCGCGAAACACATTTCCCGGCATTCACTCCCCGGGAGGCGGCCGGAAAGATCTTAGAAATTTCATCGGAAAAAAATATCGCATTGGTCTTCGGGCGGGAGGACAACGGCCTGACCACGGAAGAAATTCATCGCTGTCAGATTATTTCCACGATTCCGACGCACGTGCATCAAGCCTCGGTCAATCTTTCGCACGCCGTGATGATCTTTGTTTACGAACTTTTTCAAGGGGCGCTGTCCGGTAATCCGGCGTTCGTTTGGGATTACGCCGGGCCGGGAGAAATAGAAATTCTTTACGGCCGGATCAAACGCGTCTTGGATCTTATTGAATTCAAATCACGCAAGACCACGGAGGATTTTATGTTGGGTGTGAAGCGGGTGATGGGGAGAACGCCGCTGGAAGACCGCGACGTGAGGCTGTTTCACAAGATTTTCCAGGAAATCGAATTCTATATTAAGAAAATAAGTAAATAAGTTGTCAGTCATCAGTAAATCAGCGGTCAGCAATCAGCAATAAGCGATCAGCAAGCAGCAATAAGCGGTCAGCAAGCAGCAATCATAATTCTTAATTCGTAATTTGTAATTCGTAATTCATAATTAAGCGACTACGTTTTCCGCCGATTTTATCAGTGATTGAAAGACACCGATCCCGTCGGTATTTCCCAAAACCGCATCGGCGCAGCGCTCGGGATGAGGCATCATGCCCATGATGTTGCCGCGTTCGTTGACCACACCCGCAATGTGGTTGACCGAGCCGTTGGGATTCGCCCCGTCATCGAGGAGGCCGTCTTCGGTGCAATAGCGGAACAGAATGCGCTCTTCCTCTTCCAGTTTTTTAAGCGTAACCGCATCGGCAAAATAATTTCCGTCGCCGTGCGCGACCGGAACGGTGATAACCTGATTTTTTGAATAGGCGTTGGTGAACCTCGTTGTATTATTTTCGACGCGTAGAAAAATATTCCTGCTGACAAATTTCAAATGGGCATTGCGCAGCAGGGCACCGGGCAGAAGTCCGCATTCGGTGAGGATCTGGAATCCATTGCAGATGCCGAGGATCGGGCCGCCGAAAGCGGCGTAGGCCATCACGTCCTGCATCACCGGCGCAAAGCGCGCGATCGCGCCCGTGCGGAGATAATCGCCGTAAGAAAATCCCCCCGGCAAAATGATCAGGTCGAATTCACGCAGGTCTCTGCGGTCCTTATGCCAGATCAGTTCCGCCGGCTGTTCCATGGTGTGATGCATGGTATACAACGCATCGTGATCACAATTGGATCCGGGGAAGAGAATAATACCCGTTTTCATGATGGCAATTTTCCTTTTGAATTGTGAATGGCGTAATATAAATTGATGAAAGACCATTGTCAAATACTTTAACCGCAAAGAGCGCAAAGAAAACGCAAAATATTGCTTTGCGAACTTTGCGGTAAAAAAAGCATTTATCGAAGTTATGACGACTCAAGAGATCTCAACTGATAACAAGAAAACGATCTTCGGCTGGTGCATGTATGATTGGGCGAATTCGGCCTATATTCTCACGGTCGTCACCGCCGTGCTTCCCGTCTATTTTGCCGATGTCATCGTTCCTAAGGACGGTTTCAGGATCGGCGATATGGTCTACAGCGCGACGTCGCTGTGGGGGTTTTCGATCAGCGCTTCGGCGCTGTTTGTTTTTTTATGCGCTCCCGTTTTCGGAGCGATTGCGGATTTTTCGGGCTCCAAAAAGAAATTTTTAATTACATTTTGCAACGCAGGAAGCCTGTTTACGGTACTGATGTTCTTCTGCGGCACGGGCGACGTATGGATGACGCTGTGTTTTCTCGCGGTATCGCAGATCGGTTTCGTTGCGGGCAATATTTTTTACGATGCGTTCTTGCCGCACATCGCGCCGCCGGGAAAAATGGACTGGGTTTCGGGAAAAGGATTCGCCTTCGGATACATCGGAAGCGATGTTCAGTTTCTCATTTCTCTGCTCCTGATCACGTATCACGAGGCGTTCGGACTGACGACCGGCCTGGCCGTGCGGATCGTTTTAGTTTTTTCCGGCTTGTGGTGGGCAGGATTCGCGATGTTCACGTGGAAATACCTGAAGGAAGCGGAAGCCGGCGAAACGTTTCCAAACGCTTATGAATCCAAACCGAGGATGCTGGCGTATCTGCTGATCGGTATTCAACGCACGATCGCAATCACGCGAAAAGTCGGAAAATTAAAACATTTGGTTTTGTTTCTCGTCGGATTCATGCTGTACAATGAAGGTATTCAGACGGTGATCGTCATGGCGACGATCTACGGCAGAGAAGAACTTCATCTTTCGACGACGGTTTTGATGATCACGCTGTTCATCATTCAGCTGATCGCCATGGCCGGCGCGCTCGCGTCCAGCAAATTGGCGGAAAAGATCGGAACGAAGCGAACCATACTAGGATCCCTCCTGGTCTGGTGCGGCGTCGTGATCTACGCGTATTTTATGACCACAGCGGCAGAATATGTTGCGATGGGCATGGTGGTTGGAATTATTCTGGGCGGTTCGCAATCGCTAAGCCGGTCGTATTACGGCGCCATGATCCCGGCGGAAGCTTCGGCGGAATTTTACGGATTTTATTCGGTGTTCACTAAATTTTCGGCGATCTGGGGCCCATTCGCGTTTGCGGTCATCCGTCAGGTTTCCGGAAGTTCGAGGCTTTCCATTCTTTCGCTGATCGTATTTTTTATTGCAGGCATTTCGTTCCTATTTTTTGTGAACGAAGAGAAGGCGAAAGAGGCGAAAACGATTTTTAATGAATAATGAATAATGAATAATGAATAATGAATAATGAATAATGAATAATGAATAATGAATAATGAATAATGAACAATGAATAATGAATAATGAATAATGAATAATGAATAATGAATAATGAATAATGAATAATGAATAGTGAATAGTGAGTAATGAGTAATGAATTTCGTTGAAGGCTGATCGTCGTAGATAGGCTGGCTGGTTTATCGCGACAACAACTTTTTTATTGTCGTTTCTAACATACTTTCTTACATTTCGCGCCGTTGTTAAGAAAAAAATATTCCCCCTAAGCCCTTCCTTCGCAAGGCTCAGGACAGGCTCTTGAAAAGTAGGGGAATATTAAAGTAATTTTACCGGAAGATTTCCATGAAACGCTCTCCATTACTTGTTGTATTTATCACGATTTTTATCGACCTCGTAAGTTTCGGTATTGTCATTCCTTTACTTCCGTTCTACGCGCAAACATTCGGGGCCAAAGGAATTACGATCGGGCTGCTGCTGAGCGTATTTTCATTGATGACCTTCGTAGCTGCGCCGATCTGGGGCCGATTTTCGGACCGGTACGGCCGCCGGCCGATCCTTTTAGGAACGATCACGTGCGGGTGTATCGGATATATTATTTTTTCATTTTCAAACTCTCTGGCGCTGTTATTTTTGGCACGGACCCTTTCCGGGATCGCGGGCGGAAATATCTCCGTGGCACAGGCGTACGTGAGCGACGTGACGACTGTGGAGAATCGCGCCAAAGGCATGGGCATGGTCGGCGCGGCGTTCGGGCTCGGATTCATTTTCGGGCCGCTGATCGGCGGCGTGTTTTCAGCGGAATCATTCGGCGATATGAAATACGCGCTGCCCGGATACATCGCTTCCGGATTATGCGCGGTTAATTTGATCTCGGCCTATTTTTTTCTTCCGGAATCACTCAAACCTGAATTGCGCAACGATACGCACCAATTCAAATTACTTGATATTCCCGCGCTTGCCCGCGCGCTGCATACGCCGAATCTAAGCCTGGTCATCGTTTTGTTTTTTCTTGTCGTCGTCGCATTCTCGAGCATTTATACTTCGTTCCCGCTGTTCGTGATGGAGAGCCCGTTTAATATGAACAGTTCGGGCATGAGCTATTTTTTTGTGGAGATCGGAATTTTCAGCGTGATCATTCAAGGCGGGCTCATCGGGAAATTGACCGGCTTATTCGGCGAGAGGAAATTAGTATTGATCGGAGCTATCTTGCTTACACTCGGCTTTATCGGATTTCCGATTTCCGCCGTGGTGCCGGCATGGAATGTATGGTCCCTTGCAACGGCGACCGCATGTATTTCTATCGGGAGCAGCTGTCTTACGCCCGCGGCTATGAGCCTGACGTCGCAGCTTGCCGATCCGGCGGAACAAGGCTCGATACTCGGTGTGGCTCAAAGTTTTGCCAGTCTTGCCCGCATGGCCGGCCCCACGATCGGCGGGTTCGCCTACGATATGACGGGGCACAAGTCGCCTTATTATTTCGCAACGGGCGTGATGTTGATTGCCGTGGCATTGAGCATGATCCTATTCAAACGCGGAGCGCCTGCGCGCATGACGAATAATGAAGCGGGAGTTGTGGGGGAATAATTCGCGGGGATCAGAATTCCCGATTTCGAATGAACCGTGAAAGTTTATTGAACGTCCAAGTTCACGGTGCGCGAACCGCAGGATAAGCAGATAAAATTTTTTCAAATACAGACTTAAGGGAGGCGTCATGGCGAATCATGCAAGCGGAACATTTGAAGTGAAGCTGAATCCTCAAGCGGATGACAAAGCCGGAGACACGGCCGTAAGGAGAATGTTGATCGACAAGAAGTTTCACGGCGATCTCGAAGCGGTCAGCAAAGGCCAGATGCTGGCAGTGAGTTCCGACGTCAAAGGCTCTGCCGGTTACGTCGCGATGGAGAGGGTGACCGGAACTCTGCAAGGCCACAAGGGCAGTTTCGCGCTGCAGCACAGCGGTACGATGACGCGCGGGACACCGCAACTTGTTGTGACGGTCGTGCCGGATTCAGGCACGGATGAACTCACCGGGCTCGCCGGCAAAATGATGATCAACATTGTCGATAAGAAACATTTCTACGAATTCGACTATACGCTCAGCCGAACCCCTCTGAAATCCGCTTCGCCCGAGTGAATCCCCACGCTTCGCGCGCTCCATTAATCCCCCCGGCTTCGCCACCCCCCTTTGGTAAAGGGGGGACTTTGGAATTCAGATTTGTTTACGCTTTATCAAAAGGGTTCGAGGATTTGTTTTTCTCTGACGAGCCTTTCGCTTTTGTTTTTCCTAGACAAGGTTTTCTTCCCCCTTGAAAAGGGGGTTAGGGGGATTATTTGCCGCGATGAATGGCCGATTTCTAAAATGTCAATTCACTGATCGTTTGCGGCTCATTGAAGTCGCTGTAGCAAACCCATTTGGGCTGGATCTTAAAGTACACGATATTCGGCCACTTTTCTCTTTCTCTTCCGCGGACAAAAACACTTAAGTGAATTTCCTTTAATTCTTCCGAATCTGTTTCGAACGCTTCACCTTCGTACTGCACAGTGGTTTCATCGTTCCAGCCGATTACGACGGAAACGTGCCTGTTCTGCAAAATATTTTGATATTTTCTCGAGTCTTTCACCCGTGTCAAAAATGATCTCTAAATTTTCCGAGACCGCAATGCCTACCAATGCCGATTCGGGTCTATTTTCCTTTGTAATAGTTGAAACAACGGCTAACGTGTGGCTTTGTATGAACCGGTAAATAAAATCTTTAGTCATTTTATCTGCCATCACATTATTCACTATTTGTCTTCAGCGGGCGACCAAATAATACCAACCCAAATAATATCGCAAATACTGCGTACATGGCTGTCACTACCCACATCGCCGTAAGCGTTGAGTTGGCAAGCGTTCCTTTGACCAGCGCCAACGCGCCTATGATGAAGTGCATGAAATTTCCCATGGCAAGCGGGCGCGCATATATTCCGCCGATCAGAACAGATTTTGCCATCCAATTCATCATTGCAAAACCCAGGTAAAGGGCGCCCAAAACTTGTACAAACAACGGAGCAAGTCCGGTTGACTCTATGCCGATATAATTCAATATTTCATCTGGAAGAAAAGACGCCGAAATTCCAAGCGCACCCATAGTCAGAGCGCTTGCAGACATTAATATCCGAGTATTCATTTTTATTGAATGGTTATGTTGCAAATAAAACCCGCGAGGTTTCTAAATCCTCGCGGGTTTTATAGATCAATCCCCTTTTCCGTTGAATTGAAAAGAAGTACCGGGGTGTGTTTGAAGACCCCAAAACGCTTCCGCCGTTCTTGTTACTTCGTTTTTAAAACCATTTCCGAAAGAGCTTTCAGATCATTGGATATGAACACGCCCGGCAGTTTAACCGGCGCGCCTACCTGGGCCACAAAAGATCCCTGGACCTCTCCGACCTTATAAGTTGTAAAACCGATCCTGTAAAGCCCGCGGATGAGAGACTTCATAGGATTATTCGGATCGCTTGTAATACGCAGCAGCGAATTATATTTCTGGCCGCCCGGATTGGCCGGCAGATCGCCGCTGTCATCATTCTCCGCAAAAGTGATCCATTTGGAAGTGCTCGTCTTTGACAAGATCTGTTCCGGTAAAACGACGATCTCGGCGCGTTCGAATTTGATCCACGTATCGAAGTAACTGGTCTTGTCCGCCTGTCCGTCCGCCCATGCGGCAGAAGTGAAGTCATCTTTGTCAGGTTTCATGGTCGTAACCGGCGAGACCATCCGGACTCCGATCTCCGGAGCGACGATAGGGATCCACACGTACAGATAGTAGAACTTCTTGCCTCCAACCGTTTCATCGGGAGCCGATCCCGGTTTAACATAGCCATAGTAGTTGATCATGGAGGTGTAAGGGATACGGACTTTTTTGCCCATGACGGTTTTTTCACCGAGGTCCGAAGTAAACTTGTCGAGTTTCTGGGCTTTGAGCGGCGATGCGGTGAAACAGTACGTCAACGCAATGCCGAGCGACAAGATCATTTTTACCTTCTTCATATTGCTCCTTTCAGTCATGTTATGAAAAAATGGAAAGCTACAGATATTAAGAACATCGATCGATATATGCAATCTTTTTGATGCGCATGAAATTGTTGTTTGTAGTCAAATAACAACTGGATATCATACTTTTGCTGTGCTCCACGCATTTTTAACGGCACTGGATTCTTTGCCGCCCGCGCCGAAAAGTTTTTCCGCATGCTGAATCGTCAGATTCTTGAATTCGGAAAATGTTGCATTGGCGGACAGGGTGTCATCGGTCATTGCCGCATACCAGATCCGACCGGCTTTGTCCCACGAATAACCGCCGATGTCATTTGCAGTCAGATAAAATGCGTAGTTGGTGATGCCGGAATTCGTATGCACTCCGCCCCAGTCGCCTTGATTGGTGTCGGGCGATTGTACCCAATTGTTCATGGTCGCAGGCTGCGGATCGGTGCCAAGGTCGGGATGATCGACATAAGCCGTTCCGGGCGCTTTCAGGCTGCGCAGCGCATATTTTTTTCCGAGCAGCACGTTCTCTCCGATCAGCCAGTTGGATTGCTTGACGTCTAAGTTCATCAGCCGCTGTTTCACCATGATCCCGAAAACATCCGAGAGCGATTCGTTGAGCGCGCCGCTTTGGTTGTGGTAGGCTAAATTGGATTCGTATTGTGTCACGCCGTGCGTGAGTTCGTGCCCGATGATGTCCGGATCGGATGTGAAGCTGTCGAATATCGTTTTATCTCCGTCGCCGTAAACCATTTCATTGCCGTCCCACATAGCATTGTCGTACTTTTTGTAATAATGAATATAATGCCGCATCAGGAGGCCTAAGTTGTCCAATGAATTGCGCCCGAAGATCTGATAATAAAGATCCCAGGTTGCGGCTCCGGCGGCAATAACATTTTTTGCATCTTTATCCGGTTTCTTTTTGGCTTTGCCGTTATTCCAGATCAATTGAGCTTTGGCGAAATTCGTTCCATGCTTCATGTCGAATACCTGCATGTTCAGCTTGGCTTTCTTTGAGACTTTTGGCGCTGGGTGAAAGACCGATCTTTGCGCCAATGATAATCCGCCGAGAAATTCGCGCCTGGCGCGCATTTTTATAGACTGCATGCGGTTTAGAACCGCCCTGTCCACCGTGTTTTTATTTTTGCTTGACATCAGCTTGTCGCTGATGTAAGGCGGAACGATACACTGCACGGGATTGAAATTATCGCAATGATCACAGGTGAGATCTGACATTCTGTTTACTTTCTTTAATGCTTTTGTAAACGGATTTAACGGATTGAACTGATAGAAAGCGAATATCTGACTTGGCTCCTTAAACACAGAGACACAGAGACACAGAGACACTGAGATTTTTTGCAAACTGAAACTCCGTGTCCCGGTGCCTCAGTGGTTGTCTTAAGATCCGTTAAATCTGTTTAATCCGTTTACCGCTTTCGAATTACGTCCTTTGTAAACGGATTTAACGGATTCAACTGATAGAAAACGAATATCTGACTTTGGCTCCTTAAACACAGAGACACTGAGATTTTTTGCAAACTGAAACTCCGTGTCCCGGTGCCTCAGTGGTTGTCTTAAAATCCGTTAAATCTGTTTAATCCGTTTACCGCTTTGATAGGACCGAAATGACTTCATTAATGTACGGCACGAAATTGCGTCTGTCAAGAGGCGTAAATCGCAGGTTGTAATCGCAACTTGGTGATTACCTTCACAAGGATACCGGTTGTATTTATGACATTTACGCCAATTTGACGAAAATGGCAGCGGAAAATCTGGCCGCCGGTCCAAAAAAATAGTATATAAAATATATATAATAGTAGTAATGTGGCCTGGACGGCAGAGGCTTTTGTAGACTGATTTAACGGATTATAGAAGAATACCCGATTGGTCTGTTACAGTTTTTAGTTGATCCGTTAAATCTGTTTGATCCGTTTACGGCTTTTTGCAAAATGAAAAATGCAAATTGCAAAATTCAAAATCCTTTAACATCCCCCAAAATACTTAAAACTTACCACGGAGACACAGAGTCACTGAGATTTTTGGAAGCTGAACTCCGTGTCTCAGTGCCTCCGTGGTGATGTATTTGAATGCGTTCAAAATGAATTTTTATTAAATTCTTGCATTTACATCTTTTTTTAATAAATTCTTAAAATTTTTTTAAGAGTTTTTATTTTTACGAAAGCATTTTTCATGGCCGGTAAGAAAAAGAAAATCGAAAAGACTAAACCTGCAAAAAGCGTAAAAGTTGCAAAGGCCAAGCCCGAAGAAATTTCCAAAGGGGAACAAGTTCCCAAAACTCCGGAAGCGCCCAAAGAACAAACGAAGCGCCCGTTCGGGAAACGCGCCCCGATGCGGAAAACCAAAACGGTCAAAGATCATATCGAGATCACCATTGCCGACGATATCGTGCGAGGAAAAAAATCGCTCGTGATCGTCGAGTCGCCTTCCAAAGCCCGGACGATCAATAAGTATCTCGGAAGTAATTTTCACGTTGAAGCCTCCGTCGGCCATATCAAGAATCTTCCTTCCAGCAAATTAGGCATCGATATCGAGCATGGGTTCGTTCCCGAATACCGCGTCATAGACGGTAAACAGGAAGTCATCCGCAAACTCAAGACCATGGCGGCCTCAACGCAGGAAGTTTTTATCGCGACCGACCCCGACCGGGAAGGCGAAGCGATCGCCTGGCATATCGCCGGCGAGATCGAACCGCATAATAAAAGGATTTCCCGCGTCCTTTTCAATGAGATCACCAAAACCGGCATATCGGAAGCGATGGCGCACCCGGTGAAGATCGATGACAAACTGGTGAAAGCCCAGCAGGCTCGGCGCGTACTCGACCGCATCGTCGGATATAAAGTGAGCCCGTTCCTGTGGACGGTCATCCGCCGCGGCACTTCCGCCGGCCGCGTGCAGTCGGTGGCGCTGCAATTGGTCTGCAAACGTGAAGCGGAGGTCGAAGCGTTCGTCGCGCAGGAGTATTGGACGATCAAATCGAAATTGCAGGCGAAGGACTCCGATCCTTTTACGGCGATGCTGCATTCCGTGGACGGAAAAAAACCCGTGATCGACCGGGAACAGATCGCGAAAGGCCTTGTCGACGACATTCGCAAAAAAGAATTTATCATAAAGGACATTCGGAAAAGAGAAGTGAGGCGCAATCCGTCCGCCCCGTTCATCACGAGCTCGCTTCAGCAGGAAGCTTCGCGCAAATGCGGGTTTTCGCCGAAAATGACGATGATGCTCGCGCAGCAATTGTACGAAGGCATTGCGTTAGGCGACGAAGGACCGACGGGTTTGATCACCTACATGCGCACGGATTCCACACGCGTGGCGGAATCGGCGATCGCGATGGTGCGGGAATTTGTCTACACATCGTACGGAAAGGATTTCCTGCCGGCCGCGCCGAATGAATATAAAAGTAAAAAAGCGAACACGCAGGACGCGCACGAGGCGATCCGGCCGACGGGCATGAAATACGCGCCGAAGCAGATCGCAAAATATCTGACCCCGCAGCAGTTGAAAGTGTACGAACTGATCTGGAACCGTTTCGTCGCGTCGCAAATGATGCCGGCCGTACTCGATCAAACGGCGATTGACATTACCGCCGACGAATATTTGTTCCGCGCCGCGGGTTCTACCATCCGGTTCCGCGGATTTTTGCAGGTGTATGAGGAAGGGCGGGACGAAGGCGACAAGAAAGAAGACAACGAAGATGAAGATTCAGATGCACTACTGCCGCCGAATCTGAAGATCAATGACCTGCTTCAGTTGCTTGATATTCTGCCGGAACAGCATTTCACCAAGCCGCCGGCGCGCTATACGGAAAGTTCGCTGATCAAAGAACTGGATACGCTCGGCATCGGGCGGCCGAGCACGTATGCGATGATCGTGGGCACGATCGTGGACCGCGAATACGCGGAACTCAAAGAGCGGAAATTGTTTGCGACGGAGCTCGGGAAATCGGTGAATCACATTCTGAGCAAATATTTCGCGGAATTGTTCAACGTATCGTTCACCGCGGAGATGGAAGAAGAACTGGATAAGATCGAATCGGGCGAGCTGGCATATAAGAAAGTCATGGACGACTTTTATAAACCGTTCGCGAAGAATATGAAAGAGGTGGAATCTAAAAAAGCGGAAGTCAAAGAGTCCATGCAGGAAAAGACGGACGAAGTGTGCGACTTGTGCGGAAAACCGATGATCATCAAATGGGGGCGTTACGGGAAATTCATGGCGTGCTCGGGGTATCCCGAATGCAAGAACATTAAGAAAATAACCAAAGACGGCGAAGCCGCGCCGGAACCGGAAATGACGGACGAAAAGTGCCCGAAGTGCACGAAACCTATGGTGATCAAGATCGGCAAGTACGGAAAATTCCTGGCGTGCTCGGACTATCCTACATGCAAAACCACCAAGCCGATCCTGGATATCATGCCGGACATCGTATGCCCGAAAGACGGCGGGCAGATCGCGCGGAGAAAATCGCGCTACGGAAAGTTTTTCTACGGCTGTGCGAATTATCCCAATTGCGATTTTATTTTGTGGAACGAACCGGTGAATAAGCCGTGCCCGAATTGCGGCGCGGTGTTCATGGTGAAAAAATCCCTGAAACGCAAAGGCGATTTTTATTTATGCATGACGTGCAACGAAGAAGTTCCCATGCCGGTCGATGCGTCGGCGGTGAAGCTCGACCCGAAGGAAAGCGCGGACGTGAAGTTTACTGACAATGAATAATGAATAATGAGTAATGAATAATGAGTAATGAATAATGAATAATGAGTAATGAGTAATGAATAATGAATAATGAGTAATGAGTAATGAGTAATGAGTAATGAGGGGGGACGGGTAATGAGGGAGAATGTTGTTAAAGATAAGTCATTTGCTTTTGCGGTTCGGGTTGTGAATTTGTACAAATATCTATGCGAAAATAGAAAAGAATACACTTTATCAAAGCAAATTTTAAGAAGCGGCACGGCTATTGGAGCGAACATTGAAGAAGCCGATGGCGGCATATCCAAAGCTGATTTTTCAAACAAAATTTCCATCGCCTATAAAGAAGCCAAAGAAACTCATTATTGGCTGAGATTGCTGAACGAAACAAGATATATGGATCAAACTTCATTTGATTCCATGATGATTGATTGTAATGAGCTCTGTAAATTGCTATTTTCAATTTTGAAAACGACCCGAATAAATAAGAAATGAATTCCATTAATCATTATTCATTACTCATTATTCATTGGAAATGAATTCTATTATTCATTATTCATTACTCATTATTCATTAAGAAGAAATTGCCAAAAAGAACCGACATTCATTCCGTGTTGATTATCGGCAGCGGGCCGATCGTGATCGGGCAGTCGTGTGAATTCGACTATTCGGGAACGCAAGCCTGCCGCGCCTTGAAGGAAGAAGGCTACCGCGTGATCCTGATCAACAGCAATCCCGCAACGATCATGACCGATCCGGAAACCGCTGACCGCATCTACATTGAACCCATCACCGCGTCTACGATCGAAAGGATCATCGAGCGCGAAAAGCCCGATGCGCTGCTGCCCACGATGGGCGGCCAGACGGCGCTGAACGTCGCCGTGGATCTGGTGAAACTCGGCGTACTCGATAAGTACGGCGTGGAAATGATCGGGGCGAAATTTGAATCCATTCAAACCGCGGAGGACCGGGAGCTGTTCAAAGCGGCGATGGAAAATATCGGGCTGAGCGTTCCGAAAGGTTTTTTTGTCCGCGACATCAAAGAAGCGATGGAATCGGCGGAGAATCTCGAGTATCCGATCATTTTGCGGCCGTCGTACACGCTCGGCGGAACGGGCGGCGCGGTGGCATACAACATCGACGAATACGCCGATCTCATTCAAAAAGCGATCGCGGCCAGCCCGATCAGTGAAGTGCTGGTGGAGGAATCCGTCATCGGCTGGAAAGAATACGAGCTCGAAGTGATGCGCGATTACAAAGATAATGTCGTGATCGTATGTTCCATAGAAAATTTCGATCCCATGGGCGTTCATACCGGCGACTCGATCACCGTGGCGCCCGCACAGACGCTTACCGATAAAGAATATCGAAAAATGCGCGACGCCGCCATCAAGATCATCCGCACGATCGGCGTCGAAACGGGGGGATCGAATATTCAGTTTGCCATCAATCCTCAGAACGGGCACATGATCGTGATCGAAATGAATCCGCGCGTGTCGCGCAGTTCCGCGCTGGCGTCGAAAGCGACCGGGTTTCCTATCGCGAAAATTGCGGCGAAACTGGCGATCGGGTATTCGCTCGACGAAATTCCGAACGACATCACCAAAAAAACGCCGGCGTCTTTCGAGCCGACGATCGACTACGTCGTGACGAAAATTCCGCGGTGGGATTTCGAAAAATTTCCGGGCGCTAATGAGACGCTCAATGTGCAGATGAAATCTGTCGGCGAGGCGATGGCGATCGGGCGTAATTTCAAAGAATCGCTGCAGAAATGTCTGCGCTCGCTGGAAAACGGCCGTTACGGGCTGGGCGCCGACGGAAAAGATACTTTAGATATCGAAAATGCCGACCCGGAGATCCGCGCGGAGATCAGGAATTCCGTGATCCGGAAATTACGCATCCCCAACGCGCAGAGAATTTTTGCCATTCGGGACGCATTACTATTAAACATAAGCGTGGACGAAATTCACAAGCTCACGTTCATTGACCCGTGGTTCTTAAATAATATCAAAGAGATCGTGGATTTTGAAGATATTCTGAAGAAAGCGATTGTGTAAGGCGGATTCAGAATCCGCCATACACTTACTGAATTTGCCGCAGCGAAAAATCATTGTCAATCGAAAGTAAATCGTGAAAGATACAAAGCCTGAAATTATTGAGAAAGGCGAGGAGGAAGTAATTAGTCCTGAGGGAGTTGACGTAACATTAATTCGGTGGATGTTAACGTTTACGCCGAGAAAGAGATTGGAAATGCTGCAAAATCAACTGCAGAATATCGAGCGGCTGCGGAAGGGCTTGAAATGAATCCTGATTTTATCCGGATACTCGAGACGCTCGCAAAACACGAAGTCGATTTTTTGATAACGGGCGGCATATCCGCCGTCATTCAAGGAGCACCGGTAACCACGTTTGATCTTGACATCGTTCACAAACGATCATCGGAAAATGTTCAGAGATTGGTTGCCGCATTAAATGAAATGGAAGCTCATTATAGAACCCGCCGGGATATTGAAATCTTGCCGGAAGTATCCACCCTCATGGGACCGGGCCATCATCTTTTGATGACTAGGTTCGGGCCGCTGGATGTTCTCGGAAGTATCGGCAAAGGACAAACTTTTGAGGCGCTTGTTACAGAAACGGAACAAATAAATCTCGATGCTCTATCCGTTCGAGTACAATCGCTTAGGAGCCTGATCGCCGTGAAAGAAGAAATCGGAATGGAAAAAGACAAAGCCGTTTTGCCGATTCTGAGGAAAACTTTGGAAGAGAGAAAGAAGTAAAGGGCTGGTTTTCTTATCAATATCAAGAGATCGTTGATCCTGAAGAAGAATTGAAAAGAGCGATTGTGTAGTTGTATGGCGGATTCTGAATCCGCCATACTTTGGTCAATCCGCGCACGGTGAACAAAAAAATGCTTGACCCTTCTCTTTTATTTCGATAAATTACGCTCCCTTTTTTGAATTCACTCTATCCGTTCTCCATAAGATTGTCCTTTCAAAAGATATTTTGTTTTACATACTCTCTCATCCGGAGGAAATCATGAAGACTCAGACGAATCAGCCCATCAAATTGAGAAACGCTCAGCGGCCGCTGGTACTCGCCATTGACATCGGAACTTCTTCCACGCGCGCGTTGATCTATGATGCGCTGGGCAGGCCGGTAAAAAAATTAGTTCATCAGGTCGGTTACGTGATGCAGACCACGCCGGACGGCGGCGTATTTGCCGACCCCAAGTATATCGTGGACAGCACCGTCGAATGCATAGACAAAGTCATGGAGGAATTAGGCAGGCATGCCAATGAAGTGAAAGCCGTCGGATTCGATACGTTCTGGCATAACATGATGGGGATCGATAAAAGCGGCAAACCCACGACGCCCCTGATCAACTGGGCCGATACGCGCCCGCGTATGGTGATCGATTCGCTTAAGCAAAAACTGAATGCGGAAGAGATTCACAGCCGCACGGGCTGTGTGATCCATCCGAGTTATCTGCCTGCCAAACTGCTGTGGCTGAACGAAGAAAACAACGAGACGTTCATCAAAACGGAAACGTGGATGTCCATCGGCGAATATCTGTATTATGTTTTTTTCGGCAAAGCGCTATGCAGTATTTCGATGGCGTCCGGCACGGGATTGCTGAATCAAAATACGTGCAAGTGGGATGAAAAAGTTTTTGCAGTTCTGCCGATCACGCCGAATAATCTTTCTCAACTGGGCGATATGGACACGCCGCTGAGCGGTTTGAAGCCGATCTTTGCCAAACGCTGGCCGACGCTGACGGACGTTCCGTGGTTTCCCGCGGTGGGCGACGGGGCGAGTTCAAACGTCGGAACAGGCTGCGTGACCAAAGATCATATTTGCATCGTCATGGGCACGTCCGGTGCGCTGCGCGTTTTGTGGGAAGCGGATTCGGTGATCATTCCTCCCGAACTGTGGGTTTACCGCGTTGACAAAAAACGTTTCCTGATGGGCGGAGCGCTGAGTGACGGAGGCAATTTACGGAAGTGGCTGGTCAACCGCCTGGGCGTCGAGGGAGGCAAGAAAGGCGTGGACAAGGCATTGGATTCCACGAAACCGGACGGGCACGGCCTGACGGTGCTGCCGTTCTGGGCGGGCGAGCGCAGCACGGGCTGGCATGAGAATGCGCGCGGATTGGTTAGTGGGCTGAATCTGAATACGAGCACGGAAGAAATCCTTCGCGGGACGCTTGAAGCGATGTGCTACCGTTATGCGGCGATCCACGACATTTTCATACGGCAAAATATGAATGTGAAAAAAGTCATCGCGTCGGGCGGCGGGTTCATTGACTCCGCGGTGCTCACGCAGATCATGAGCGATGTGCTCGGCATCGCGATCACGCAGTCGGGCGAGGCCGAAGGATCCGCGCGCGGAGCGGCCATTCTGGCTCTGGAAGGGATCGGCCAGGTAAGCAACATCGCGGAAGTGCCAATGCCGATCGGGCGCACGTTCAATCCGAACGTAGAGAATCACGAAATTTACAGAAAAGCGCGCGAACGCCAGAACGCGCTGTATGAACTCACCGCAAAACGCTGGTGGGAAAAAGGAATGTGAGACCACATTGGTAATACCGTTTTAGAAAGCCTTGAGAAAACGATCTCAAGGCTTTTTTTATTTTCGGCCTCTGTTTCCGTTCGAACCGCGTATTCCAAAAATATCGCCGGAATTTCCCGGGATTCCCTAACCACTCCTGAAATGTACATGAAAAGCGCCCTGAGTTTCCATGTCCGGCCGGCACGCAACCTGTTCTTAATCAGGTTTTGATGTATAAAATCCCAAAAGCGGCAGAATCCGTTCAAATTTATTTGGAACTTCTGCTATGGATATGACCAGGGTCATAGGGATTTTGTCTTTCGATGTCTACCTTCCGGAAAGGACCTACTCTTTTCACCCTGGACAGCCGCTCAAAATTCACGTAGCAATGTTTTCTCGCAGTTTTCCTGAATATTCATTTAAAAGAAGGAGGATGTGATGATCATGCGATTATCTTCCGCAATTGTCCTGGTCACATTCTTCAACTACGTGATAGGTTGTACGAGCCAGAAAACGATTCTGTCGTCAGAAGTTTCAAATGCCGGGTCAACAGGTAAAATTACAGGAGTTACTCTTCTCCGCTCTCACCGCACCATAGAGTTTAGTGAACCAGGCGGCATATTCAAACTTCTCAAAAAAGCGATCGCCGGAACCACGACGGATGATAGAGCAGTCTGCATTGATAGAAGTTCTGTGCGCGAGATCAGAATTTCAAAACCTGAAGTTCTGCCGAAAGAAGATCTCAAAGATCAAAGTATTGCCGAAGTTATTTTACTGAATAATCAGCTCATGAAATTTAATGCGAACGGCGGACACTGTAACGAGGCCACGAGAAATATTGAGGGCATCGATGCTGCGGGCATTCTTCACCGAATAACTATTAATCAAATAAAAGAAATCCGGTCATCGAGCCCGTTAACGATTCCTAAAGATCAACTACTCGATTCGATGGACTCCAGGGTCACCGAGATCGTTTCCTCGTTTAATTCAGTTTTCACCTTTGACAGCCGCGGAGGTCAATTAATAAATGATCACGCAGTTATTGAAGGAATATCGGACAAGGGCGAATTCATAAGTGTGCCGGTCGAGGAGGTAGCGTCGGCCCAGGTTGTTCAAATGAGTGGTGCGAAGACGCTTATTCTGATTGCGGCGGTTGCGGCGCTTGTGTTGCTGATTAACGGTGCTTCAACCGATAAGGATACCCCTCCTCAGACTTCCCCCGACGAAGCCTGCTTTTTTGTTTATTCATTCGATGGGGAACGTTATGTGCTGGATGCAGATCCGCTGGGAGCTGCCATTTGCAAGCTGTTTGAACAATCCGATTATTCTCGGATGGATTATCTGAAGCCCGTAGGCGGGAAATACCGGTTACGCATTCAAAATGAAAATGATCAGACGCTTTACCTGGATCAATTAAAATTAATAATAGCCGATCATCCCGTCGGGACGAAAGTGATGTATGACTGGTCAGGAGTTCCTCATCTGATCAAACATACGTCCGGGCCGGTGGAAGCTGTTGACGAACGCGGCATCGATATTTCGAAATTGATCGGTCACGATGATCTGATACTTTGGCAGACGAAACTTCTGGGAGGAACGCTCTATAAACCGGCGGATCTTCGGCACCAGCTCACATTCAAATTCTTAAAGCCGGCACATACACCGACGGCCAAACTGCTGGTCAATTCGGGAAGCGACACCTGGGGTTCTCACATGGTGCGTGAACTGCTCCAGTTGACAGGGAACAAATCGCAGGCATGGTTTGATGAGGTCAGCCGCGGCGGACCGAAACTGGACGAATTTATCCGTTTCAATGAGCGGGAAGAACTATATGCTCTCAAGATCATGGTCAAGGAAGGGAATTCCTGGGTTCAGCAGGGGAGTATACTCGGAGGGTATGAAGACCGTGTACATGCGATCGATCTGCGCCATGTTGAGGGAGATACCGTAGCGATCCGTCTGAATCCTCCGATGGGATTCTGGGCGCTCGATTATGTCGGAATGAATTACGACAAGGATGAAATAGCCGACATGACGGAGATCCCTTTGGTTTCTGCGGAGGATGAAAACGGTAAAATGATCGGTAGCAAGATGGATGATCAAGATGAGGACTACTGGGTGATGCCCACGAGCCATAATTGGTTTGATGTTTCTTTTGAAGCGCCGCGTCTGAATACGGGAACAGAACGATCGATTTTTCTGAGTTCCACAGGATACTATAACCTTCACTTTGCAAAAGATCAAGCGGATCAGACCGACCTGATCCAAAAAATGTTAACCACGCCCGGAGCGGTCCTGGAATATTCGATAAGCGAATATCAGAAATGGTACCAAAACTTATTCACGGCGAAAAGATAAGCACACGAGGAAAAACCTGTAATTGAACAATGACTAAATGTTTTCCCGGCATTCAATGGAACCCCTCTTGCATTTGCTTTTTGGAAAAAGTTCCGTACATTCCCATTGAAAGGAGTGGCCTATGAAAACTCTCTTTTTTCTTTTCATCGGAATTCTCACCTCGATAGGATGCGTTGACCAGGGGCCGTATGGCGGGAATTCCAGCGAAGATCAACCCCTTGCCATTATGTCTTCAGAGTTCTATCGGGGCGGGTATACTTATGTCACCCTCGAAAATCGCACTTCTGAAGTTATGGCGGTTGAAACGTGCGGCGGCGTACTTTATCACATCCGGGAAAGGCTGGTGAATGGTGCCTGGGTATTCCTAACGGCCTACCAATGCGGAAATAACTCTTTAGAAACAACTATCATAGAACCGCATGCTGCGATGACGTTTCAAATCCGTGTTGTCAAACCCGGAACGTATCGGAACAGGATCCCGTATACCCTGAAAGGTACTTATTCGGAGGCCGTCTCAAGCACATTTACGATTTATTGACCGTGCCGCGCAGTTGTGTTTTCGATGGGACGTGATGAATCCGAAAAGCGGCCTCGAAAATAAAAAAATGCTCTATCCGTTCGGAGTAGAAAATAAACTGACTTCTGCTCCTCAATTCACGTCTCGCCCGCGAATTATGTTTTTGCAAAGGGTTCTGAAAGATACTCTTTCGCGCAACCGGCCTATTGATATTCAAAAATTGATCCAACTAAATTCTTGAGGCGTGTTCTAAAATAATATTTTCGTTCGAATCTTTATTTTCTACACGAGCCGGGAAAACCGTTTATTCGAATCGGGAAAGTCCACACCCAGCGCAAACCAGGTCGCCAAACCAAATCCGGCCGCTGCAAATACGGAAGGCCAATTAAATCGCGGAACCGGTATCGCCGACGAGGGATCTATGGTTGTGATGAACGCGCCGGCAATGATGCTTGCAATGGCAAGCCATTGATAAAGCCGCAGATTTCCAAGCATAGGCGTCTGCGGCTCGCCCCGATACGATTCCTCAACAAAGCGCCCGATCCCGTTTAGAATAAGGTAAAGCCCTCCGATAAGTGTCGGCGATGCATAGAGAAACCACAGGCGCGCCAGAATAATTTCCGTAAATATATTCCATAATATAGAATACAGAGGCGTCGGATGAACGGGTACATTGGCCAGTCCGGAGAGCCGGCATACACGGCTCCGCGGATGCACGTAACGGATCCCGACGGCCGGCGGGGCCTCACGGCCATGGCAGCATCCCTGCACCAAACACCGCATTCTTCCCAGTCCCTGTATCCACGGGGCTGCCACGGCATAGCCGCCGAGAAGAAGCCAGAGATCTGCGCCAAGAAAATAGGCGGCGAACGAGCCGGCGAACATTCCGATGACTCCTCCATAGTATCCGTATGGACGCAGAAGGCTTGGAGATCCTTCTATATACTGAGCCCACAGCGCAGATAGTATAAGACTGCTAAATCCTGCGATCTGTATATACAGAATGTAACCTTCGCCCAGCAGAAATCCCGCGATGGAGAGTCCGATAAAAGTACCCGCTCCGGCGTAACCGCCGTGGTTGATTATCCGGACGGAACCTATGCGCCATTCTTTCCAGGAATTCGCAATTCGCTCGGACGCTCTTCGAAGTTTTTCCCATATCCCGCGCAGTCGTGAAACCATGAGGAAAACAAAGGCTCCACCTAAAACATCGGCGACGGCATGCATGCCGGTTGTGATACAGCTTATCGAAATCGCGCACGCCAAACTCCACCATAATTTTCTTAAATTCGGGAGCGATCCGGAATAAGCTCTCGCAGCCAAAAAAGCCCAGACCACATGAAACGACGGGAATGCCGCTGCAGGTGTATCGGCCAAGCGCTCCCAAATCAGAAGGGTTCCAAGAAAAGATTGGGGTACAAACTCCCTAGGCGGCGCGATGATGGGAATCGCAATGAAGATCAGCACAATAAAACCGGTCGCGGCCAGTCCTGAGATTGAAAATTCCCTCAGCCCGCGGGATGAATTTACAACCAGTGGTACTAAGATCACAAAAAGATACGTACTTCCGTAAAAGATCTCGGTCCATTCATACACGGGTAAATTATTTTCGAAAGGCAAATAAGCAACGACCGCGTCCTTGGGAATTCCTAAGGCCGCAACGGCCTCATATAAGATCAGCCACGGCAGCAGAACGAGAAGATAAACCGACAGCCTTTCGGCGTAACTTGGCGAAGCCATCTCGTTCGAAGGCAAACGGATCAACGGCTTTTTAAGTTCAGACCCAAATCGCTTAACCAGATCGGGATTTTCATAACCAAAGACGAGAGCGGCGCAGCAGAGCATCACGACCGGAGAAACAAGCCAGAGTCCGCCCGGGGACTTGAATATTATTGATATGCCAATGCACGCAAAAGAAAAACCGGCGTAAATAGGATGCGGGGTATATCGGAAGATGCCCCGCGTTACATAGCGCGCGGGAGGGAATGCATTCATCGGCAAACCATTGCCATACTTCATGATTGCGCCCATACCTGACGCGATACCTATCCCGCCGAAGATCACGAATGCGATTCCGACGGGGGCCGATTCGGGAACCGGCAAGGGTACGAATGCATCGCTCCGGCAGGCCCAAAGCCAAAGACAGGCAGGAACGATCACCACAAACAAAAATCCGTATAGGATTTTGTTGAACGTATTCATGAGAAGGTCACGAGCTCATGGATTGCATTTCCGGAAACAGGCGGGGAGCCGGCTTTTTTTAAACATCCTTCGCTTCGCCACTTACATTCATTTGCGGAAAAAAACTTTTTCGGAAGAATCATTTCAATTCCCGGGATCATGGAAAGCGCCGTTGAGACAATGGGTCCGTCCCGCAATACAAGATTATTCCCAAGCGTGAGAGCGGCCTTCTCATCATGGAGGAGAATTTCATGGTCCGTTATGATGCCGCCGGCGACCGGTTCACCATTGTGAAACAAAAAAGTTTTCGGTTCGGCGCCCCGCCAGTCGATCCAAACGATCGCATGGCCGGGTGAATGAAACCGCCCCCAGCGCAGTTCGCGGATAGGCAATTTCCAGGGAGCGACGGTCATCTCAATCCGTTCCACATATCCGATCCCTTTGATCTTTTGCTTTCCGATCTGCACTTCCGCCTCGGCGCAGGGCTGCATGCAGGACCACAAGATGCCGCTGCCATCTGAAGCTTCATACAAATTCCGTTGAATAGGCTGTGCGAGCGATTTCCAAATACCCTCGATGTTCAAAGCCGGAGAGGCCCAGCGTATGGATGAGGCTTCTATTTGCGGAGGGGGACTTTTTTCCAAAGATGTTTTCGTGCGGGCGCCCATATTCCGATTGTGAAGCAAGATACTGGAATAGTGAAGGGTCAGGGCTTTCCAATTCAGATGGGCTGAGTATGCAATGAGCGTATCCCCGTTATCGCTGACACAGTCGAGATACCATTTTGACAGAAGAAAGTCTGCAGGATTGTTCACGATTTTATTTCATGGACAGAGAAATGAAAAAAGCGAAGGCCTGTTGGTTGGAATTATCGGCAATTTTTCAAATTGCAATTTCAAATTTTCAATTCTTAATTCTCAATTTTCAATTCTTAATTTTTGATTGTAGGCCCGACAGGGCTCTCCGCCAAAGGCGGATGCGCCTCAGCCAGAGGCTGACAGGTCTGGCGCAGAACCTGCAATGGACCCCGCTTTTCAGATTGCAAATTTAAAATTTGAAATTGTTTGAATGCAGACTTCCAATTCTCAATTCTTAATTTTTAATTCTTAATTACCGGTTGTAGGCCCGACAGGGCTCGAACCTGTAACCCTCGGTTCCGAAGACCGATGCTCTATCCAATTGAGCTACGGACCCAATTCCAAATCTACAATTACAAATTTGCAATTCTAGTACGCCCAACAGGACTCGAACCTGTGACATTCTGCTTAGAAGGCAGATGCTCTATCCATCTGAGCTATGGGCGCACAAAGTTTCTGTAACTTCGTCATGGTCCGATCCCGCCGCGGCGGGATTACCCTCTGCTTAGAAGGCAGAT
>CAZLWA010000031.1:0-2397 GCA_964563165.1 uncultured Bacteroidota bacterium
CGCGTAATTAGGGTAATTGGTCCGGTAGATGCTCGTCACAACAGGTATATTGAGTCCGTTGAACGCGTAGGCAGTACACAGGATCAAAGTGAAAACAATGGAGACGGGGAAGAAAACAGAAACGATGGCGGTGCAAATAAATAACCCGCGGGCGATCATATCCGGATAGAAAACGTAATTCATTTTATTCGATTTTTCAGCTTCCGTCGCAAGAAAGATACTGAACAGCAGCCCGGCATTAATGGAACTGTAAAGAAGCGCCACTTCAAAATTCGAAGCCTGAAATGTTTTTTTAATGATCACGCCGGCAATGCTCGCGGAGCCGGCTAAAACAAAGCCTTTGGAAATTCCGTACCGCAAATCGTACCGGAAAGTTTCTTTGGCTTCAGGCGGAATGCGATACTGATTGACTATTTTTTTGAGTAGGTTCAAAAGGGGATTCTCTGTTTGCTATGTTCCCGGGATCGGCTGCAGTAATACGATGGCAAAACATACCTATCTTCATTCATACATCGCGGCGCCTCAAACGAAGTTCGATCACCGGGTCTTGTGGCTTTCATGATCCCTATCTGTGCCCCTATACTTCCGTGACAGTTGGCCGGTAACTTTGAAACGTGATATTGTTCTTACCTGAGTTTTTCACCCTGTACATCAGTTTATCCGTCATTTTGACCATTGCGCTCACGGACACCGGCGGCACCTCAAATGTGAGCACTCCGATACTCACGGTGACAGGCCGCTCTTTTTGCTGCATGAGTTCGAGAAGTTTGTCTTGAATTTTTCGCATGACGATTTTGGCGGTTTCGGCGCCCGTTTCCGACAGCAGCAGCACAAATTCGTCGCCCCCCAATCGGGCAGCCGAATCGATTTTTCGCGAATTGCTTCTTAACACCCTGGCTACCTCGCGCAACAAATTATCTCCCTGGTCATGGCCGTACGTGTCATTAACCTGTTTAAAATTATCCAAGTCACAATAAGCCAACGTAATCGGCCGGCCGAGTCGTGCCATACGATCGAGTTCCAGTTTTGCGATTTCATGAAAACCAAGGCCGTTCATCAGGCCGGTAAGCGAATCCATGCGCGCCAACCCATACTCGTCATGCAGCATACGTTTGATCATCTCCACCAGCGTAACTACAATGATCACGAACCCGAGTCGCGATATAAAGTTCCAACCCTGAATAAGCCAATGGCTGAAATCCCTGATCAAGTGATCGGTTAACAGCATGATAACGACCGATATGAGCGCCGCGGCATAGGCCAATCTAAGGTTTGTGTACCATTCAATGAAAATAACAGGCAGCACATAGAAAACGGTAAGAACAATTTCCGGTCCGCTCAGGTAATCCGCAGCTCCCACAAGGGCCATGAAGACAATGGCGTACAGAAAATTCAGAGTCTTCTCATTATTGCGAAAGTAGGTGTCAAAATAAGAAATCATTATCACATCCGGGTACAGAATTGGTGAGACGGACCGATTGAAGTATAGGTTATCACAAAGTGACGTAATCTGCAAAATATTTATGCAATCGCGTGTCCTCTGTCAATTCCGGGTGAAAAGTCGCAACCAGGATATTTTTTTCAACAACGGCAACGGCGCATCCGTCAAGTTCGGCAAGAACTTTCACATTCTTAGAAGTCCGCAGGATTCTTGGAGCGCGTATGAAAACGGCGTGCAGCGGTTCAGGTCCCAATTCCTTAATCGCTATATCTTTTTCAAAACTCTGAGCCTGCCTGCCATAGCCGTTACGCTCTACGGAAATATCAATGAAACCAAAACGGAATTGATCGCTGTTGGCGATTTTCTCAGCCAACAAGATAGAACCGGCACAGGTTCCGAAAATCGATTTTCCCTGAAGGTAAAATGTTTTGATCGGTTCAATCAGATCAAACGATTTCATTAACTTGATCATCGAAGTGCTCTCACCCCCGGGAATAATGAGGCCTTGGATCTTTTCCAAAGCCACGGGTGTGCGGACCTGGATGTGTGCAACGCCGAGCAGGTCGAGCATCTTTTCATGCGCCTCAAAATCGCCTTGAAGCGCGAGAACACCGATTTTTCCGCCGGTCATCATCAGGCCTTCAACCACAAGTAGTCCGCAATGACGTGCGTGGCATATTCCCATTCTTTGATCGGCGATTCCCACTCGCGATCCTGCGCCCGGCGGAGATAGATCATCTGAGCTAAATGATATGAATAATGCTGGGATAGGTGCTTGACCACGCCCGCCAGGGTTTCGTCCTCTTTGGCGTCCGGCGAAGAGCTCTTTCGCAGTAAATCTTTGTCGTCTTTACAACCATCCACGATCTTATCCAGCTGGCGGTGCGAGGCTTGAAGCATCGAAACGACGTCCTGTAGCACGGGGTTTTTCGTATCCGACGCCTGCGGTTCGTATC
>CAZLWA010000032.1:0-14675 GCA_964563165.1 uncultured Bacteroidota bacterium
CGGAAAAACCGCCACGCGCAATTGTGCGGAAACGGCGCTCGCGCAGAGCAGCAGCAGCGCGGCGATCCGTATCGGGTGTGATTTCAAAATGATGCGAGTCATACATCCACTCCTACTTTTATTGCTAAAGCGAGAATACTACTATTTCAATTTTCTGCGTCAATTATTTTTTAACCTTGGTCCGCCTGCCGGTCGATATTTTTCGCATTCGGGCGCTTATCTTTTCATTTTGTTGCTGTTCGGACAGCTCGCAGATGGGCAAACAACGTTAGCTAATTTAAATAAAGAGACGATTCAATTCAAGTTAAATTGAAAAATAAAAACCCCGCAAGTTAATACGGGGCTTTGAAAACGATAACCGCCAAGGGCGCTAAGATTTTTTTCTGCGCTCTTTGCGAACTTTGCGGTTGAATGTATTTTTATTTAACCAACACCATCTTCCTCGATTGCACAAATTCTCCGGCTTCGATCCTGTAAATGTAAACTCCCGAAGCCAGCTTCGATGCGTCGAATGTGATCTTGTAAAATCCTGCCGGTTTTGTTTCGTTCACCAATTCTGCGATCTCCCGTCCCATCACATCGTAGACTTTCAGACTCACACTCGCCGTCCCGGGAAGCGCATAACTGATCGTCGTGCTCGGATTAAAAGGGTTCGGGTAGTTCGCATCCAAGGCAAAGGCTTTGGGAAGCGATACGTTCTGTTTGACTAGACTCTCTTTAGCCTTGGACTTGAACATCGCCTGATTTCCCGCTATCATGGCCCGCCTGTCCCAGGCAACAATCTGGCTGTCCAGGTCTGCAAACGTATCTCCGGCTTGATTCGGATCGCTTTCTTTCCAGCGGAATTTATACGGCATATTTCTTACTGATTCTTCGATCGGGAGCAGTAACGCTTTCTTCTGCCTCGGCGTCAGGAGGTCAGGATTGAACGCAATACTCTCGGAAGAAGTCTGGTTACTTGAACTTGCCTGATTACCTTCGCCGGTCATGAAAGCACGTTGTTCTTCACCCCAACAACCGTAGTAAACGACATGACGTTCATTCGACGACCACATCGCCAAAGGCCCTGCGCTGTCCTGCATATAACATTTGAGTGTGAAATTATTATTGCACTGAGCAGAAGGTGTGATCTGACAAAGGGAATCGCCATACGTATTCTGCCATACACCTCCTAAGGAATCCCATCTGACGAACCATAAGTAATAAAACCGGCCACCGGATGGATGCGCTCCGCCGTTATGAGTGCTGTAATAAGGAATGGAGTATTTATGGTCGAATGAGCCGGGGCCTGTGATGGTGTTATATTGGTTGGAGGAGATGTATCGAGCCTGACGGTTAATAGGATGGTCAAGATCCAGAGTCTCTGGCAGATCCGGGTCGAAAAGCTTGATCACCTGACCGGTTGCTCCATTTGCCCAAGAGCTGAAAAATTTTCCGCTGCTACTTCGGCTGTCGGTAATTAGAGTAGTGGGACCATCAGATTGTTTGCAGAAATTGAATTGTTACCGGTGATGAGGTAATTGGTTGCACCCGCCGTGACAGTAACCGTAGCCGAAGCATCATTGCCGTAGACGCTGAGTGTGAGATTTTTAAACGCTGTTTGATTGGAGTAATTTTTTTGAGCCAAATCCCAGATTGTAAAGCTATCACCTCCGTTTGGTTTTTCAAGACAACCCGAAGGTCCACAGCCACCCCCCGTTGGTCGCGTATTATTATAGACAGAAATCTTCCAAACGTCGTTTACTACATCACAATCCACATAAAAATCCGCAAGTACATAGGGTTTTCCGAGTCCGATATTCGCCTTAATGTAATCCGCATCCCGAAAGTCAATTATAGCATAGGCTCGGCGCTCTGTAGCATTCCAAAATTCGATTTGATAAATTCCGTAATAAACATATCCATTATTGCCACCCTCCGAATCACCACTGTAGATACTTTCAAAATCAATTTCATCGTCTATGACAGGTGTGTAAGCGCCGGCATCACTCGGTAAAACAAAATTTGCATCATAGAGAATTGTATTAGCCACAGGGAAGGCTCTCACTTTATATGACGCAAGTTTTCCACTGGTGAAACTACCGACTAACTCATTACTATGTGCAAAGAGAGAATGAAATAAGAATAAAACAAAAAACCAAATTTCATTAATTGTTTTCATAAAAAATCCTTTTTATTTTAAGCAGTACAATTTGCGTTTGCCGGGACGGTCAATGCTCCATGTCGCAAAAACCAACCCGCCATCGTATGTCATAGCCATGTAACCCTCGTTTGGCATAAAATCAGGTTCCATGTCCTGGAGATACCATAAAACTTTACCAGTATTATCAGTCGCTGCAATAAAGTTATTGGCAGTTGCACAGAACATGTTGCCTGCATCGTCCACTATTGGCATGGTTGTCTCACTAGCATAAGCCGGTGACACATTTACAAGATCCTTTTGTTTTATTCCGGTATTCTTATCTACTTGAATAAATGAAAAGACTACGCCGAAATAAAGATTGTCTCCACGCAGTACCGGCTGCGTGAGACCGCCGACAGTTCCACTGGAACCAGCCCACCGTTGCTGACCGTTGCGATCCAGCGAATACAGATTGCCATTGCCCTTGAAATAGATATTTTCGTCTTCGTCTACTAGGATGCCGTTGTTAAAAAAATCCGAGAAATCAATAGACGAATACCAAATTTTGCGAGCTTCATAATCTAAGGCGACGAGCCCTGCCGGATAATAAAACCCACAAAAAATGCGGGAATGACTGAGCGAAATCTTCGTGCATCCGCCGACTGTATCTTCGGGCACATAAGTCCATTTAATCGAACCGTCGGGTCGAAAACAAAATACAGTGTCCGTTCCAGTATAAATATTCCCGTTTACATCAATAGCGGGAGTTGCAGGCCGAAACGCGCGGCCCCGACGGAATTGATGTTTCCATTTCACTGTTCCACCTGGACTGAACGCATAAAGAGTTGAATCCCAACTGGCAAGATAGATTGTTCCATCCCGCCCTAGGGCCGGGCTTTCATTCCAAAGAACTCCTTGAGCATTACCTATATCCAGTGGAATACTAAAAAACCATTTCATCGTTCCATTGGGATTGATAGCGAAAAGCCCGGAATTTCGCACACCCCCGCCGATCGGCTCGCCCGGATATTCTCCGACAATATAGATAGTGCCGTCATCGCCGACAACGGGAGCAGCGGCCGTGCCAGGTCCGCCAAGTTCGAAACTCCACTGCAGTGTTGGTTTGGTGATGGGACCAGTGATGCAGCCATTAACTCGCGCACCGGGGGCGCGTTTTGTATTCTGAAGATCTCCATCCCCGTGCGTCCACACTGCATCGGACGCGCTGATAATACCGTCTGAGCAGGGGTCAGGGCCAATTCTCTCCAATTCACCACAAGCATATAAGAAAATAAAAGTAATAAAAAGAGTTATCAGTGAAACTAAGGTCTTAGATCTCATGTTACTTCCTTCATTCATATTTCATCACCCCCTTTAAAATAAAGGTTTATCGTTGTCAAAGCCAGCGATTTTGCGCTACGTTCTCTAGTATATAATAGATGCAAAAAAGGTGTAAAATGCATAAACACTTCTTGTAAAACATTTTGTACGGACAAACTCTACATTCCCTTCCGGACCAATATCAGTGTGCAGGAATTAGTAAGCTATGACATTGGTCATGTGTTTGAGCCGCGATTTTAGAAATAGCACACTTCCAATTGAATATTTAATTGAATTTCAAGTGAAAATTTCTTTACTTAAGAGCGTTTATTTTTTCTGCCGCCGGACTTTCCTGCATTTAAAAGAAATCGGAATCCGTTATGAGTTCTGCCATTCCCGTCCAAAAACTCCTGTCGATCGAAAAAGGCGAATTCGCGAAAGCGTTTCTGCTGTTCTTGTATTTATTTTTCATGACAGCGGCGACCATCATCGGGCGCACCGCGGCCGATACGATGTTCCTGAGCAAATTCGACCTGTCTAACCTTTCCTACATGTATCTTGCCATTTCGATCTCGCTGAGTTTTTTCGGCATTATTTATCACCGCATCGTCGACCGGTTTCGAAAAGACCGGCTGACGTACGTCGTAACGACCCTGCTCATCGCGCTCGTCATCGGTTCGCGCCTGGCTCTCGATATGGACATACCGCTGATCTATCCGCTTATATTCGTCGGTTATGAAGTATTTAATTTTTTACTCATTCTCCAGTTCTGGACTTTCACGAATGACATTCTCGATACCCGGCAGGCGAAACGCCTTCTGGGCTTCATCGGCAGCGCCGGCATTCTCGGCGGCATGGCGAGCGGTTTCGGTATCAAAGGGGTTGTCGGGTACACGGGTACGGCCAATTTAATTTATCTCTATGCGGGGTTCATGGCCGTGTGTTTGATCTTGGTACAAATCATCGCGCACAGGGAATTCAATGAATTGGAGATCGCCGCGCGCACTGAAAAAAAGAAACCGGCTAAATCCGAGCAAAAAAGCATTCGCAATATTTTCCATCTGAAACTCATTGCCGTATCCGTCGGCATCATCACCATGGTGCTGATCTTCATTGATTATCAATTCAAAGTCATTATCACGCGCTATTACCAGAACGAGGAACTCGCCGCTTTTTTGGGCCAGTTTTACGGATACACGGGCATCATCGCGCTGGGGTTTCAGCTTTTTCTGAGTTCTAAAATTCTATCCAAATTGGGCATTCTCGTTTCCCTGCTTATCCTGCCCGTTTTTCTTTTGCTGAGTTCGCTCACGTTATTGTTCGCCGATTCGATTCCCGGCACACTGGCGTTCGGCTCGCTGGCCGTGACGTTGATCCCGGTTTTGACGGCGGCGGTCTTTGCCAAATCGAACGATAAGATCTTCAGCGACACGATCTACTCTTCGGCCAGCCAATTGATGTACGTACCGCTGCATGCGAACATTCGCGGGCGCGCCAAAGTATTCATTGACGGCATTATCAAACCCTTGTCCAAAGGGCTCGGCGCCGTACTGCTGATCTTGTCGGTGCATTTTTACCCGGTATCGGTGCAGGAAATCAGCTGGGCCGTTGTTATCTCCCTGCTGATCTGCATCGTCGTGATGTTCATGGTGAAAAATGAATACATGAAGTCGCTGTTCTCTACTCTGACGGGCCATCAAATCGACTTTAAGAATATCGACTTCAATGTTTCCGACAGTTCGACGATCTCGATCCTGGTCAACGGGCTTGAAAGCACCGACGATCGGCGCGCACTGTACTGCCTGGATGCGTTAAAAAACATCGAAGGTTTTTACCTCATTCCGCATTTACTCATGATGCTCGTTCATCCGTCGCCGGGCGTGCGCGTCGAAGCGCTTAAGATACTCGAGACCATAACCCCGCCCGACGCGCGTGCAGACGTACTGCGCCTGCTGGACGAAAGGGACGAGGGCGTAAAAGTTCAGGCGATTCTCACGCTCGCCGCATACGGCGATGATGAAAATATGAAACGATTGCTCGCCTTTCTTCTGGATGAAAATCTCGAGGTCAAAGGGGCGGCGATCGCGGGCTTGATGCAGCATTACGGCATCGACGGTATTTTTTATTCGGTGGATATATTCAAACAGATGATGGGGAGCTTGCGGATCGATGAACGCAAAGAAGTCGCGCGCATCATCGGTCGCATCGGCGCCAAGAATTTTTACAAACCGCTCGTAAAACTTTTGGAGGATCCGTCGAAGGAAGTTCAGGCCTACGCCATCGAAGCCGCGAAACGGCTCAAGGTGGTCGATCTTATTCCGAATATTATCAAGAAGCTGAAACAAAAAGAAACGCGCTTGAAGGCCATCGAAGCGCTGGCCGGCTATGACCATAAGGAGATCGTTCCGGAACTGAAGACGTATCTGGAATTCAGTTCCAAATATAAAGATATCAGCCTTTACGTTCCGCGCATTTTTGAACTGATGGCGTCGCAGGAATGCGCCGATATTTTGATCGACAATTATGAACGATCTGCGCCGTATTTACGCTCGAAAATTCTCGATTCCCTTGCCAAGATGCGGCTGCGCGTCCGTGACCTGAATATTCCCGCGGAGACGAATCAAAAACTCATTGAACTCGAACTCGGCGAGCACAAATTTTTTTCGCAGTGCTTGCGCGCCGTACGGCCGTTCGAAGGCATTGCCATCCTGATCGAGGCCATAAATAATGTTCGCCATCAGATCCTGGGGAGGCTTTTTAAATTACTGTCATTTGAATACGATTCCAAGATCATGATGACCGTTTTTCATAATTTGTCCGGCCAGGAGAAACGCGTGCAGGCAAATGCCGTCGAGATTCTCGACAATCTTTTGAAAGGCGATCTGAAAGATGAAGTGCTGGACGTAGTTTCAAGAATTTCCTCCGAGGAAAAGCCGGGGGCGCGGGATGCAGAACTGCTGTTTGAAACGCTCGCCGAATTATTCAAAAAAGAGAATGACTGGATCAAAATGGTGATTGAGTTCGTTTCCATGGCGCCGAAGCTCGAGGAATTGGACGGGAACAGATGCTTTGCGTT
Organism: uncultured Bacteroidota bacterium; assembly: GCA_964563165.1. GTDB lineage: Bacteria > CLD3 > CLD3 > SB21 > SB21 > CAZLWA01. The sequence goes on from CAZLWA010000032.1 coordinate 6,519, forward strand.
GAAAAAAATGATCCAGGAAAGCAAAGTCGATTATGATCGCAGGGAATTGGTCAATGTCATTCAGAAAGTCGCGATACTCAGAAAGGTCAGTTTCTTCGCCGGATTGACCGGGGAATACCTGTCGAATATCGCGGTCAATATGCAAGGAGCCAAGGCGCTGAAGGGAGAGGCAGTTTTTCAGGAGGGGGATCCGGGCGATTCGTTTTACATCATCATCAAAGGAAAAGTGCTGGTGCACAAGAAAGACGTTCCGGTGGTCGAACTGGAATCCGGGCAATGCGTCGGGGAAATGGCCATTCTGGATAATGAAAGGCGCTCAACGTCGGTGACGGCGCTGGAAGATACTATTATGTTTGAACTGGAGTCGGATACTTTTTATGATATCATTGCGGATAAGATCGAAATTGCCAAAGGCGTCATCCGGATGCTGTCCATGCGGCTGCGCCAGCAGTTGGCAAAGATAGCAGGAGGCAAGCCGCCGGTCACGGAACGATCAGAACAGGACGTGGATATGAATATGAGTATGGCAGACACGGAATTAGACACCCAGGCGCTGCTCAAACGCATTTTGATTCTAAAAGAAATTAATTTATTCTCCAGTTTGTCGGATGGAGACACGCTATTGCTCGCTAATTTGATAGAAGAAGTGACCTACAAAAAAGGGCAGGATATTTTTCTCGAAGGCGATACGGGCGATGCAATGTACGGCATCAGCCGGGGCGCCGTGCTGGTGCATAAGGGCAATAAAGAATTGGCGGTGCTGGGCGAAAAAGAATATTTCGGCGAGATGGCGGTTTTGGACAACGAACCGCGTTCCGCATCGATCACGGCTTTGAAAGATACGACGCTGCTCAAATTGACTTCGGATGATTTTTATTCGCTGCTATTTGACAAAATCGAAATTACGAAGAGTATCTTTGCCATGCTGGTCAAGCGCTTGCGGGAAACCATGGAGGCGAAGTAATTCCGGAATCCGTATTTAGAATGGAATGAGACATGGGGCCGGCTAAAAATCCAAGAGTAAAAATCTGCTGCATCGGCTCGGTCGCGGAAGCGCATCTGGCGATCCGGCACGGCGCGTCCGCGCTGGGATTAGTTTCGGAAATGCCGAGCGGGCCGGGCGTCATTTCTGAAAAACTGATCTTAGAAATTGCACGATCCGTTCCGCCGCCGGTAGCGACCTTTCTTCTCACGAGCAAACAACACGCGGCGTCGATCATAGATCAGCAGAGGCGCTGCGGAACGAATACGATCCAACTGTGCGATCGCCCGGAACCGGGCACCTATCAAAAATTGCGGGAAGCTTTGCCGGGCATTTCCATCGTGCAGGTGATCCATGTCACAGGAGCCGAATCGCTCGAAGAAGCCATAGAAATTGCTCCGCACGTGCATGCGCTTTTGTTGGATTCCGGTAATCCGTCTTTGAAAGTGAAGGAATTAGGCGGAACGGGAAGAGTTCATAATTGGGAAGTCAGCAAGAAAATTCGCGAAGCGGTTACCGTCCCTGTTTTCCTGGCAGGCGGCCTGAACCCTGACAACGTCATGGAAGCGGTCGGGCGGGTCGAGCCTTTTGGCGTGGATCTGTGCAGCGGCGTTCGCACCAACGGGAAATTAGATGAGCATAAATTAATGCGGTTCTTCAACGCGCTCACCGGCGAGATCACTCCGCGCACGGACCCCGGATAAAACACCCGTAGTAACTATGAAAAAGATCAAATTTGTTCAGATGTTCTTGATCATAATGATGACGGCGGCCGTTTTCGCTTTTATTTACAAAAACCGTTTTTCCGCCACAACGGAAGGAGCGGAGAACGCACCGAAGGACTCCGTATCCGTAAGCGCGTTCAGTGATTCCGTCTCGCTTCCTCAATTCATGAAGCGCGCATTTTCCGGTTACGATCTGAAGCCCGGAAAGATTTTAGCCGACAGCCCCGCATATACAAGGTACTACATGACCTATCGAAGCGGCGGCCTGACCATTTCCGGCATCATGAACGTGCCGAAAGGAAAAGGCCCTTTTCCCGTTTTGATCCTGGATCACGGCTACATCAATCCAACAATTTACACCAACGGGCGCGGGCTTAAGCGCGAACAGGACTATCTCGCGAAAAAAGGTTACGTGGTGATTCATCCCGATTACAGGAATCATGCGGATTCGGATAAAGATTCGCTGAACGGCATTCGATTTCGATTGGGCTATGCAGAAGACGCGATCAATGCGGTGAATGCGGTGCAGAATTCCGACTTGAAGTACCTTGACAAAAAAAATATCGGCATGCTGGGGCATTCCATGGGCGGCGGAATTTGCCTGACGATCATGGTGACGCATCCGGATTTGGTAAAAGCATTCGTGCTTTTTGCGCCGGTCAGCGCGGATGCGCGGGATAATTTCTATCGCTGGGACGTTAAGCGCACGGATCTGGCGGAAAAAATCGAACACGCCTACGGCCGCCCGGAGGACAATCCGAAATTCTGGGATGCGATCTCTCCGATGACGTTTTTGAACAACGTCAAAGCTCCGATACTTTTGCACCACGGAACGGACGACGAATCGTGTCCGTATCCATGGTCTGAACGCTTAGCGGATTCCCTGAAAGCGCACGGTAAAGACCTGACGTTTTATTCCTATCCAAAAGAGAAACACGAATTCATTAATCTGTGGCCGCAAGTGATGGAACGGACTACAGATTTTTTTGATAAATATTTGAGGTAATACCGATGTTACAGTCGGTGCAAAAATCAGTGAAAAGCAGGAGTTTAATACTTTTTGCATCCCTTGCTCTGCTGCCTGCAATCTTGGTCTTGCGCAATTCCTTAGGAGACAGCCTGCCGCAAGAACCGATGGTCGCCGCCGCACAGGCGTTTCTTGATTCACTCAGCCGGGACTTACAAACGAAGGCCGTCATTCCGTTCAACGATGAAGAGCGATATGACTGGCACTATGTTCCGCGGTCACGAAGAGGGGTCAGCCTGAAAGCAATGAATTTCGCGCAGCGGAATGCGGGACTGAACCTGTTACGCAGCGCATTGAGCTCAAAAGGATACGAGAAAAGCACGGGGATCTTCGCGCTTGAAGAAATCCTGGGAGAAATAGAAGGAAATGGATATCGTGATCCCGGGCTTTACTTTTTTACAATTTTCGGAACCCCTTCGGTCAGTCAGCCGTGGGGTTGGAGGTTGGAAGGGCATCACCTTTCGCTGAATTTCTCATCGGTGACGAACGAACTGACAGCGCAACAATCAACAACACCTGCTTTTTTCGGAGCCCATCCTGCAACGATTCCTTTCGGTCCAAAAAAAGGACACCGTATTCTCGCCGCCGAAGAAGACCTGGCACGTGAGCTCGTCATCAGTTTCGACGACAAGCGGCGCAGTCAAGCGGCTATTGCCGTGAGCGCACCGCGCGATATCACCACCGGCAGCGACCGCAAAGCAAGGCTGGCAAAATTTGAAGGGCTAGACTCCAAATCAATGGATGAAAAGCAGCAAACGCTTTTGTTGCAACTTGTCGAAGTGTACGTCCTAAACATGCGGGCGGATTTGGCGAATGCACAAATGGAAAAAATTCGGCGGGCGGGAATCGAAAACATTTACTTCGCTTGGGCAGGCGGCCTGAAGCCCGGCACCGGACATTATTATCGCATTCATGGTCCGACATTTCTCATAGAGTACGACAATAGTCAGAACAGCGCGAATCATATTCATTCAGTCTGGCGAGATTTGGAAGATGACTTCGGCGAGGACTTACTGCGGCAACATTACGAGACCAGTAAGCATGATTGAAGTCCGGATTTTGATCTTCTGGAACTTTATGATAGTCTACAATTAGCTAGATCGTTTCCATAAATCGTTTCAGTTTTACCCAGGTGCGACTAATTTTTATTGAAATCTATTTAGCAGTTTTTCATTGGTGGAGAATTGTTCAAGTAAAGCCAGCACATTGACCATCGCATCCCGCGGATTGAGTTTGGTCAAGGATCTGCGCAGATTATGATGATTTTTGACCGCGTCGCCGAATAGCAGTTCTTCTTTCCGCGTGCCGGAAGCATTCAGATTAATGGCCGGGAAAATTCTTTCTTCGGCTAATTCCCGCATCAAAACCAACTCCATATTACCCGTTCCCTTGAACTCCTGAAAAATCAGTTCATCCATACGAGAGCCGGTATCCACCAGGGCCGTGGCGATGAGCGTGAGAGATCCGCCGTGTTCGGCTTTGCGTGCGGCGCCGAAGATCTTTCTTGGAATTTCCAATGCGCGGCTGTCCACGCCGCCGGACATGGTGCGGCCGCTGCCTTTTTGATGTACATTGAACGCCCGTCCCATGCGGGTCAGCGAATCGAGCAGCAGTACCACGTCTTTGCCTGCCTCCACTTTTCGCCGTGCGTAATCCAGCACTAATTGCGCGAGGCGGATATGCTGCGCGCCGGCGCTGTCGCTGGAACTGGCGAACACTTCGCCTTTGATCACCCGGTTCATTTCCGTCACTTCTTCCGGGCGCTCATCCACGAGTAAAACAAGCAAATCGATTTCCGGATGATTGGCGCTGATCGCCAGCGCAATTTGCTCCATCAGCATCGTCTTCCCCGCTTTGGGCGGCGAGACGATGAGCGCGCGCTGGCCCTTGCCGATCGGACAAAACAGGTCTATAACGCGCATGGAAAGGTTGTTATCTTTTCCCTCGAGGCGGATCAGCTGATTCGGCTGAATGGGATCGAGTGTAGAGAATTCTTTGACCTTCATCCAGGCGTCCGGAGCCAGTTCATTGATCGTTTCGATGGACGTCACCTGCGGACTGCCTTTTCCGTCAGGCTCTGCCGAACCGCGAATGAAAACGCCGTTACGCAGAAGATATTTGTCGATCACGGATCTTGAAACGTAACCGTCTCCTGCGCTGTTTTGCAGCGTGAGGGAAACGGTACGAATGAATCCAAAACCTTTCGGATCTAATTCAAGTATTCCGGAAACGGTATCTGACACGATGTTGGTATGTGAAGGTTAAGGGTGAGATTTATTTTCTTTTTGTTTTGAAACGACCGCCGAAATCAATGCGGCCGTTAATCCAACGGCGCCGCCTATCGCAGTGACCCATCCGACTTTTACTTTGCCTTGACTGATTAAATCAAAACCGGTAATAACGACAGGAAGAAAACCGATGACAGATAGAATTGAGAAGAATCTTTTTTTTTGCCGGGGTCATGATACATCCCTAAAGTAGAAAAAGATCGAAACACTATCAAGGTATTTTTTTTGACGATTGACATTCAGCTTTTTGAAATATACATTAGCCGCAGACTATCCATCATTCATAAGGGACGGAACCCATGCTTGAAAAATTATTGCGCCGCGCGCTGCCTCAGGGCATCGGCTTTATTCTCATCGTTATCGGATGGTACATGAGTATTGTTGATGCGGGACTTGTTAAATTCAGTTCCGTGTCTATTATTACTACATGGACTATGACCGGACTCGTCCTGATCCTTCTCGGAGCTTACCTGCCTCAGATCTGGATATTCCTGCTGAATAAAATGCAGAAATAAGACGGCCACTAAGACACTAAGGCACGAAGAAATTATTTTAGAAACTTTGCGTCTTTGCGGTTGAGAATTTGAATTCTCATGCCGATTTCAATACGGCGGTCAATATAAACTCTGATTTCAATGCGCGTGAAACGGGGCAATTGACTTTCGTATCTTCGGCAATTTTCTGAAACGTCGCCTGGTCAATTTTGGGTACTACCGCTACGCAGTTTATTTCAATTTTCGAGATCGTCGGCTTGTCATTCACTTTTTCAAGATGAACTTTATCTTCCGTCTTGATGCTGGTTGGAATAAAGCCCGCGGAAGTGAGGCCGCCGGATAGCGCCATGGAGAAACAAGCCGCGTGCGCCGCGCCGATCAGTTCTTCCGGATTCGTTCCGGGCGATTCCTCAAAGCGCGTGGCAAATGAATATTTTCCGCTCACCGCTCCACTGCCCGTGGCGAACTGTCCTTTGCCGGTTTTCAGGTCGCCGTTCCATTCGGCGCTTGCTTTACGAATTGACATAGATCCTCCTTATATGTTAAATGATGTTTCCATTCAATGGATGAAGAAAATAATCAAAAAAAAATTAAAAGCAAAAAGAATATCCGGTTTTGATTTTGTTATCTTGCTTGTGTTTTCATTTTGATGTACTTTTCATGTACCGGGTTAATAATAAATTCCTAAACGCAATTCCGTGATGGACCTAAGTTCAACTCTTTTTAAAAACGCCATTTCCGATACGGTCGTAGTCGGCGGTTTGAAAATTCCCCGATACACGAATGAATTTTGGACTTCCAGGCAGCGTCAGGGATGTTCACTTCATGAAGTTTCCTACCGTGCGTGCTTCAAACCTCAGCTGCCGCGATTTTTCATTGAACTTTTCACCAAAGAAAACGATGTCGTCTACGATCCGTTCAGCGGGCGCGGCACCAGCGTGATAGAAGCAGGGCTCTTGGGAAGGCAAGTCATTGCCAATGACCTAAACCCGCTCAGCAAGATATTATGCCGGCCGCGATTTTTCATCCCGGATATGGACCGGCTGAAAAAAAGGCTTTATAAAATAGATATTAGGGATAGAACAAAAGCCGATATCGATCTCTCCATGTTCTATCATCCGGAAACGGAATCGGAAATCGTTTCGCTGAAAAAATATTTAGATAAGCGACGAAAAATCGGAAAAGAAGATTTTCTCGATAAATGGATCAGGATGGTCTCTACCAACCGCTTAACCGGACATTCCAAAGGTTTTTTTTCCGTTTACACGCTGCCGCCGAATCAGGCCGTGAGCCCTGAAAGACAGATAAAAATTAATAAAAAATTAAAACAAAAGCCCGGTTACCGGGATACACGGGAGATCATCCTGCGCAAGACCGAGATGCTGCTTCGAGGTTTGACTTCAGAACAGATTAAAAAATTGAATCGAATTGGAAAAGGGGCAAAGTTTCTCACGGCCGATGCCCAAAAAACAGCCGGCATTAGATCGAATTCAGTACATTTGACTATTACGTCGCCGCATTTCCTCGACATCATAGATTATTCCGGTGACAACTGGCTGCGATGCTGGTTTAATTCCATCGACGGCAGTGAGGTGGATCAAAGCATCAAGATGTCAAGGATCGTAAGACAATGGGAAGAATTGATGCGCGCGGTTTTCATAGAATTATTCAGGGTCACGAAGGCAGGCGGCTGGGTTGCATTTGAAGTCGGGGAGGTGAGAAACGGAACGGTCAAACTCGATGAGTTGTTGGTTCCGATCGGCGTAGAAGCCGGGTTTCACTGTGAAGCAATCGTGATCAACTCGCAGCAATTTACCAAGACCTCAAATATATGGGGAGTTAAGAATAACCGCAAGGGGACCAATTCAAACAGGATCGTTGTTTTTCATAAACAATAAAAAATCATTTACACCAACAAAAAACCCATTCATATAAATACGAATGGGTTTTTTATTTCATATGAAAAATTGAATTCTCATCGAATACCTGAGGAACCGCCGCGATGCGCCTTACGTATGCGCGCCGGCTTGGCCTTACCGATCACATTGGTCGTTATCGACTGAGCGCCGGCGGCGGCCGTTTCACGCACGCCTCCCCATGCCGAGTACAATAATGCATTCTCCCAAACCTTATAAAAGCCTTTATAGTAATTGCCGCCAGTCCCGGTTATCAAGGGGTCTGCCGGCATGAGGCTTACGGCAACAATCCTGCCGTTCGGCTTGTTGGTCGCCAGAAAAATACCCCGTTGTTTCCAATAAGCTACTACGGTGGTATTCGAGCGCGCGGAATCGGGTCCGCCGCTATAATTCGGGGAAATTAGCGTATCCACACCTTGTGCGAGAGGATTATCGATGATAGAGGCCACGTCGACGGTATCTTTTCCGTATGCATCCAGCACATCGATGGAACTTGTTTTGAACATAATAGGATCTATCGTTTCCAAATTTCCCCAACCGGCCGTTCCGCGTCCGCCGTCTGTTCGGTCTTGCCAATAGAAAGTGCCAAGGACCAGATTTCCGCCTCCCATGACATAGTCATAGACGTTATTGCCAAGCGTATCCGAATATCCTGTAAGCCCGTCTTCATACAACAGTACGACGTCAAAACTATCCATCATCGCCTTGGTCGGTATGATCGTATC
>CAZLWA010000033.1:0-63935 GCA_964563165.1 uncultured Bacteroidota bacterium
TCTTATGCCAAGATCGCGGATCGGGATCAAAACATTCAAAAGCTTGAGTTTAACCCCTCATGATAATAATTATGATTGGTTTCATTGACGGAAAAACATTATTAGACGATTTTGCCGTCGGTGGTTGGTCAAGATTACGCAGTGAAGGCGGGGAGACAATGGAGAAAAAGGAGGAATTATTTTTTAGGATGAGCCAGGATAAGACGTGCTATCTATTTTTTCCGCCGGCAATACAATCGGATAATTCCGCCCGATGATAATTGCGATGCGATAAATTCGATAAGAATGGCAAGAGGTAAAACAAAGACTATTTTCAGTTTAACATGATTCAAATTATTTTTCAGTTCATGCAGTATATTACCATGATACCCGACCCAGCTCATCAGCGCCTGCGCCATTCCCAAAACTCCCAAATGTATTGAGAAGTTCTGGACCCGGACAATATCGTAATTCAATTGCCGGACAAGATCACCAATGCGTTCGCGCGTAAAGTGGGAGAGGTGCCTTGGGATATCCAAATGAAGCCAACGGTGTCCTGCGATTTTAGACTGCAGGCTGCCGTAATTCGGAACTTCCATAATCATGAGGGAATGCTCCGATAAATTTTCCTTTGTAATATTTGATACTAACTCTTCAGGCGAAGGTAAATGTTCGACGACATGAAAGAACGTAATCACGTCCATTTTGGAATCTCCGATTTGCCCTCTTTCATAAACATCCGTCAGGACATCCAGCTTGTACACGTCTTTTGCATAACCTGCCCTGGGCCGGGATGTTTCAATTCCTTTTACATTCCAACCCTTTTTTCTGGCCGAGAATAAGAAATGACCTTTTCCACAGCCGAAGTCCAGCAGCCGGCCTTGTGAAGGAAATACGCCGTCAAGATATTTGAGTATGCGATGTGACTCGAAGGAGATGACTTTATTGTAGATGGATTCCCGGTTTTCTACAACTTTGTAGACCTCGTCGGCGTAGAGAGAGTGATCATTTATTTCCTTATCAAAAAAGGTATAGACGTGGTTGCACCGCGTACATCTGACCACATCGAATGGCAGATTTTCGGCATTCGTTTTTCTGTGAATAATGATTTTCGAATCGTCATGGCACAGCGGGCAGCGCGTATTTTTCATGTGAATATTCGAGCGTCGTGAAACATCAAATTTATTTGTGTACTGAGAACATTCAACCGAACCCCTAAGGATTCTCGTGCGGGGTTTCGGTTACGACCAAGGATTGAGATCTCCTCTAATCTTTACGGCAAATAAACAGCGCCTGCGTAGGCGCATAGCGCCGGCCAAAAAACCGCCGTTCAAAACGCAAAAACTGCCGATACGAAAAAAGAAGAAAACAGATTTTCATAAATACCCTGACGACCCCGTTCCCGCTTTCATCAAAATACGAAAGAGAATAACCCGAATGCACCACGTGCATGACCCGAAACCCCGTGTTTTGCAGTACAGCCGTGATGCTCCCTTCCGTGTATTCACGGGCATGATTGGGGTCTTTGTCATAATCGAGGTCCTGCCGTATTGGAATCTGCAGCGCCATCAATCCATTCGCATCCAGCGCATGATAGTTTTGTTTCAGGAACTCCAGGTCATCCGGAACATGCTCTAGCACGTGGGAAGAAATGACCATATCAAATTTATCCTGAAAAAAAAACGCCCCCGTTCCTTGGTACAAAGCCAGTTGAACATTGTTCAAATTTTTTTTTTCTGCGATCGCTTTAACAAAATGAATGGCCGCTTCCGAAATTTCAACCCCGTAAACACGGTTGCTTTTTGCCAGGGCGATGATATTGAGTCCCCACCCGAATCCGATTTCTAAAATTTTCTTGCCGCGGCAATCCTTCAGTTCAGATAAAACAGGCGCGACTTTCACCCGGACACTGAATGAAAAATATTTTACCCAAATATACTTCAAACGAGAACTCTTTGGATGATATACGCCGTCGTAAAAAGCCCGGTTGATCGTTAAGATATCATTCGGCATGTGGCATACCTTTCACTATCCGGAGTATTCGATCCGCTTTATTTTTCCAACAAAATTCGTCCGGCACAGTGTCTGCGGGTTTGACTCCGACAGCGGCAGTGATCAAAGCGCTGAATTGCGCGGCGTCCTGCCCGACGTGCACGCGATCTTTCAATTCATCGATACCGTTCACGTTGGTTGTCACAACCGGCTTGCGGGCGGCAAGATATTCGTACAGCTTGATCGAATCCTGGCCATGTTCACGATCGCCTACCACGTAAGGAAGGATGCAGACGTCAAAGTGCGCCACATACGAAGGATAGCTGTCGTAATGCTTATCACCCAAATAATGCACGTTAGGCCTTTTACGGATGGACCGAAACTTTTTGTGATCCAAAATTTGTCCGATAATGACAAAACTCTTTTCAGGATGCGCTGCCGAGACAGCATTGAAAAGATCGCTGTCGATCAAGTGCGTAACCTTTGCGCCAAGGCCGATGATCGGACGCCGGATTCCCGCCATATCCTGCGGTAAAGGACGCGGGGCCCGGAACTTTTCCGGATCGACGCCATTTCGTATCAGTTCACAGTGAGAGACTCCAAATTCTCTTTCATAAAACTCTTTATTACTCAGTGAATTCGTCGTCCAGCGTTTGGCAACTTTGGCGTAGGTTCCATAGGCGCTTTGCAAAAGGGTGTTTAATTTACGGTATTGAGGAATTCTTAAAAAATTATCAAACGCATCAAACAGGCACCGTGAGGGGTTGAGCTGATCGCAAAGCCCGGCTGCAAAGGGGTTAAAACTGATGACGGTATCGGGCGTCATATTCAACTCTTTACAAAACTCCCGTACTTCCCCGACAAACCGTTGGTCCTGGAATGCCCGGAAAAACCATGCCTTACCCTGCCTCATTTGAGGCAGCGGATTGAGACACAAAAAATCAACGGCATATGTTTTAGGAGAGACCCTGACCATCCGGGAAAAAAATTTCTTCGAAATAGATTCACCGGAAGTCTTCCAATGGGTCTTACGGTAGATCATTTCGACCACGGTCATCGGCCGGTTTATGATCAGGACACTTTCAACTTCAGGATGATTCGACAGATGCTCGATCAGATGCGCGTCCCGCGTCCGGGCGCCTTCCTGCTGAACTTTTCTCCAATCATGAAACGGCATGATCACCAGGCTTAGTTTGTCCATGTCGGCGAATTTTTTAAACTGTTTCGAACCAGTATGCCCATGAATATCCAGAAAATAAGATTCATCGGGTATGCTTCAATGGTAGATCCGGTAATGCCAGTGATGAGGACCATGAAGAGCATTCCCGTAAAAACCACGGCCATATTGCTGTCGCGGCCGTTTAATCTCCAGGCTGCCAGCGAAAAAAAAGTGAACAGATACCCATACACAATAAGGCCGAACCATCCCATTTCAATGGCGGCGCGCAAAAACAAATTGTGGGTCGTCATATGAAACCGGCCGGTCGGCTCAAAATAAAATTCCATCGCGTCTCCCGCACTGCCCATCCCGTACCCAAAGGGACCCGTTGCCACGGCCTCGAGACCTTCCTCATACACATGAAACCGGGATTCCAGCCTTGAGTCCGTGCCGATACTTTCCACATCCGAAACGGTTTCAAGAACCTGGTCTACATCCTGGAGTTCGTCCGAAAAATAAGTGAACAACCCAACCAATACCGGGACGAGGACGAGAACGGAGAACAGCGTTTTCCATCGTCCGCTTTTTATGAAAAAAATATATATGACCGCGACGGACAACACGAGCGCGATAATACTGCCGCGCGTAAGGCTTGCCACTACGGAACAGGTCGCGAGCAGCATGATCACCAGATATACTATCTTTCTATCTTCCCGAAACAAAGCAAATGACAGCCAAAATATGAATCCGCCAAACAGGCCCAGATGAAATGGGCCGTTAAAAATACCGAACGCCCGGATCCGGTCAAAAATGGTCACGGTCACAATGTCGGCGGTATTGCTTTCTATCAGCTGCAAATCAAAATCAGACATGAAAACAAATTGTTTGATACTGTAGATCAAAACCGGTACTGAGATCCACGTCAAAAATCTAACGACCGAAAAAAAAGAGCGGCGGTCGCCGCCGATACTGAAACCGACTATGACTCCCAACATTTGGAAAGCCAGGCGCCGGTAGCCTTCCATCCCCACGGTAAGATCCGGAATATTGGGATGAAACATAGCAAGAAGAGCGAACGTCATGAAAGTCAAAGTCCATTTCTCGACCCCATGAAACGGCTGTGCCCGGGACCTGCGCCAGGACATAAGATAGATGGCAAAACACAAGGTCAGCCCGTCTGCGGCGAGCGTAAAAAAACGGCTGCCCAGCAGTACTTTTGTCAGATTGATATAAACGATAACGACGAAAAGGACTTTTAGCATCCGGATCCAGTTGGGATTCCGAACCGTCGCATAGGTTACTGCTTCAATCGCCATACACTCCGTTAAGTTTTATCGATTCCATTTTTTCGTATGAAATCAGTAAATGTTCTTGCGATTTCTTCGGAATCAAAGAGACGGAGCGCGCGCTCACGCCCCTGCTCGCCTAAAGCTTTTGCTAAGACCGGATCCTCCAGCAGCCGATTCACTTTCGAGGCAACCGCTTCGGCGGAATGAGGATCAACATAATAGCCGGAGACTCCGTCTTCCACGGCGTCCCGCGCTCCGCCGTCCCCGCCGATGACTGGTTTCCCGAAAATACTGGCCTCTATAAAAACGATTCCGAAACCTTCCGTAATTTCACCGCCGCGTTCATATTCAATTCTATTGGGCAGGACAAAAACATCGCACGCGGCAAGATATTTCTTTTTTACTTCTTCACTGACGGACCCTACCAGCGTAACGTAACGCTCCAAATGACTTTGACGTGCCAATTCTTCATACCATCCGGAATCGGGGCCCGACCCTGCAATATAATAATGAATATGCGAATGTTGTCGGATAATCAACGGCATCGCACGAATCATCGTGTCGATTCCTTTATATCGTGAAGTGGCGTCAAGCCGGGCGATGGTGAGAAGAATTTTATTGTCGGTCGGAATGCCTAATTCCTTTCGGGACTTACTTAACGATAAGCCGGATGCATCTTCGTAATAGATCTTTGGCACTCCGGGCGTAAAAATAATTATTTTCCCGGCATCAATCCCAAGTCGTATCAATAATTCTCTGGTGTATCGGCTGTTGGCTATGACCGTCTTGGAATGACTAAATACCATGCGCTTGAATCCCCATCGGTCTGAAGTATTTACCTCCATGCCGTGAGCAAAAATTCTATACGGTTTTCTGAAAATCTTAGACAGTAAAAAAACAACCAAGCCGGATTGTACTTGTTCGGCATGAATTTCCTGAATGCCCCGAGTAACCATCAGGCGGCCGAAAGCCGTGAAAAACAAGGGTATCATTGCCCATTTTCCGTTCTCAAACCATCGTGAGTATCCCGGAGTTCTGAATGTCTTATATCGCGAGGTCGCGTCGAATTCTTCTTGATTCAGATGAACAAACGCAATCACATTGACTTCGTCGCTGCCGAATTGAGAATACATATCATAAATGTAAGAGGATATCCCTCCTACAGTGGGAAAATAAGTTCTGGTAATCAGTACTATCTTAGGCATCAAAATGCTCCCTCAGCCAAAGTTCAAGCACGCACAGCGTCCATAATCTCATAAAGGTCTGATGCGGAATAGCGTTTCCGTTTTTTCTTTTGAAAACATTTTTTCTTTCCCTCTCGATAAATGGCCGGTTAAAAAAACCTCGGGAACCCAGAGACGCGCTGCTTAAGGTATCATTGACCAACTCGCGAAAAGGAGATAAAAATATCCAGCGTTCCAACGGAAAGCCGAATCCTTTCTTCTTCCGGTTTACCAGGGCCGGCGGGAGTAACTTCTCGAACGCTTCGACCAGTAAACCCTTTTGCCGTCCGGGATGAAATTTGATCTTCTCCGGCAGCCCGTACATATATTCCGCCAGCGTGTGAGACAGAAAAGGAGCCCGCACCTCCAGGGAAAAGGCCATGCTGAACGTGTCAATAGCCGGGAGCAGCAGGGAGGATAGGTACGAGTCCATTTCCCGTAAACTGATTCGTCCGAAAAGATTCGTCTCATGCGTACGTATCCGGTCATCGAGAATGGTGACCGGCAATGGAAATTTTCGGTGATCTAAGAATTCTTCAGAGAATATTTTTTGAAGCTCGATGCTTCTGAAGAATGTTCGAACCAATTCATGCTGCCGTCCTTCCGTCGCAAATCCTCCCGCCAAATACGCCAGCGTTCTGATCTTCCAATTCGTTTGTTTTTCGGAAGAAAGGCGGTCGAACCATTTTCCGGTACGTTCTTTTTCTGAAAGAGAAAACACCTTCAGTTTCTTCAGCAGGTGAAGATAACGAAATGTGCTGTATCCGCCAAATAGTTCGTCTCCCCCGACTCCGGAAAGAGCCACCGTGAGTTTTTGCCTGGCGAACATTGAAACAAAGTACGTGTTGATCCCGTCGGCGATCGGGAAATCCATTGCCTTGATAAATTTCGGGATATGGTCAAATGTCTCTTTCAAGGAAATCGTGAAGGCATGATGCTTTAGGCCGTAATACTGAGCGCCACTATTGGCTTCTTTCGTTTCATCGTAGTCCTTTTCGTCAAAACCAATGGAATACGAATGTAATTCTTCACGATGAACTCTACTAACTAAGGCTGCAATAACCGAGGAATCAATGCCTCCGCTGTAAAACAATCCCAGCGGCACATCACTCAGGAGCCTGTTTTTCACAGATTCAGTTAATAATTCTTTAACGCGTTCCACGGCATCCGGGCGGGTCACTGCGGCCAGAGAGCTGCGGTCCGTTAACCTCCAGTAGCATTTTTCTTCCGGTTTTTTTCCTAATTCGTACAAAATATAATGCGCGGGCTGAATTCCACGGACTCCTTCGATAATCGATTTTCCGAATGCCGGGGTGCCTAACCACGGATACCGGTAAAGGCCTTCTTTATCAATAGCCCGTTCGACCAAACCGGTTCTGATCAGGGTTCTGATTTCCGATGAAAAAACAATGCCGTCATCGGTAAACTTGTACCACAACGGTTTTTCTCCAAAGCGGTCGCGGGCTAAGAATAAAGTTTTTTTGTGGGAATCCCAGATGGCAAATGCAAACATCCCGTCCAATTGCTGCAAGACGCCTGTTCCGTGCTCGATATAAAGATACAACAGAACTTCAGAATCGGTCCGGCTTTTTAAAGGAACCTTTTCTTCAACTAATTTTCTTAATGCCGGAAAATTATAGATCTCACCATTGAACACGATCCGGTATCGTCCGGAAACATCCGGCATCGGCTGGTGACCGTTGGCTGAAAGATCAATAATACTTAAACGGTTAAAACCCAGATAGGCATGGCGATCACTGTATTCGCCGCTGTCATCAGGTCCCCGATGGCGTTGAACTGATTCATATCGGCGAAGGCGTTCCAGAGGGTAACGCTGCAGGTTCTGAGAAACGACTCCAAAAATGCCGCACATAATTTATTCCAATAACGATAAATAGATCTGTTCGAGCTTGTCCGTGATCACGGGCCAACTGTAAAGCCGTTCAACTTTTTGACGTCCCTGCCGGACCCGGCATTGGGTTTCGCGATCGTTTTTCAATGTACCGGACACTTTCAAAGCCAGATCTTCCGGATTTTCAGGTTCAAACAAAAGTCCGTCGACTCCATCTTCCACTACCCAGGGTATGGCCGAACTGCGGGCCGCTACGACGGGAGTTCGCGCCGCCATGGCCTCGATCAAAACGATTCCAAACGCCTCATACCGGCTGGGAAATACAAACACGTCGGCATGTACGAACGCGCTGCACAGGTCCGGCCGGCTGAGCTTTCCTAAAAAGAACACACAACCGGATATTTTCAAATCCCGGCATAGTGACTTTAGATTATTTAATTCGCCGAAATCTTCACCGGCAATGCAGCATATAGTATCGGGCTCGTTTTTCAAAATGGCCGGCATGGCCCGGAGCAGGACGTCAACTCCTTTTCCTTTGTCCAGTCGTCCGGCAAAAAGCAGCACCCGATGCTGACGATTCTCAAGAAAATTTTCAAGAACATTATGTGAAACCGAATCAAATTCTTCGATCGCCACACCGGGCGGAACGGTTTCAAAACGCCTGACGCCACGGAAATATCTTTCTATTTCGATCTTTTCATACTCTGTAAGAACCGCCACGACCCCTGCCGACAAAATCCTGCGGTTTACAGAATTGCGCAACAGAGACCACCGCGGTTTCGGCCGATAGGCAAAATAAGGACTCAAGACAAACGGCTTCGACCTGAACTTACTGATCCCGCCGGAAATATCTGCGGAAAAGTAATATAGCGAATGGCCGTGAATAATGTCCGAGGAAGAACTAAGAAGGTCCCTGATCATTTTTGGAAATATGGGATAATTATCGGTTCGTGTAATGAATGCCGGCGGGAAGCGGCGGATCCGTAACCGCCCTTTTTCCTCTGTTTCCGGAATCTCGTCGATCATTTCGCGATCATAATTCGATCTCAGCCGGGAAGAAAACACATTGATACGATGGCCTTTTTGCGCCAGATGTTCCGCAAGAGACTGGGCATAAAATTCCGCACCGCCTTGGGATGGAGGGTAGCGATTAATGACAAAGTCAATTAGCATGGGGTTAACGCTTTTCAGGAGCAAAGATGAAATTGGTTACTACCTGTGACGGATCAGCTCTTCCGTCTTTGAATTTTTCCAGAAGCGGCAGGTTTAGTATCACGGGCGCATATCCTAATTGCTTGAACATGTTTATGAATTCACCGAAGCTCTTGCCTCTTTGGTAAAGTCTTGGACCGTTGAATTCAATAAATACATAACTGAAACGCGTTTCTTCAAACGATCTGCAGGCTCCTTCAATTAATTCAAATTCTTGAGCTTCCACATCGACTTTCAGAAGATCGATACGACGGATCTTTTCATTTTTTATGAATTCATCGAGTGTGGTAGTCTGAACTTCTGTTCGACCTGCTGATATATCTTTGAACTCCGTAAGACTTCCCCAGCCCGAATGAGATTGATCGCTGGGATAGAATGAGGCCAACCCTGTTTTATTTGTTACCGCAAATGGAAACACGGAAACATTATTCATCGCGTTCAAGCGTATATTCTCGTTCAGTCTGTCACGTATTCCGGAATCGGGCTCGAAAGAATAGACCCGGCCGTCTCCGCCGACACACCTTGCCAAATGCAGTGAATAATAACCTATGTGGGCCCCTATATCCAGACAGATGCCGCCGCTCGGAATTAACTTTTCCAGCTGAAAGATCTCAAGATTAGAAAAGATATTGAAATATATTTCAAACTGAATATCATCGTTCAGGAACAACCGATAGAGAAATCCGTCGCAGTCGGCAATGACTTCGTCAGGCAACCTCCATGGAAGGTTCCGGACCAAATGTGATTTCCCGCGAAAATTTGCTTTTCTTATTTTCTCCAGTAACCAGGGCAGACGCCGAGAAGTGACTTTCAGCTCAAGCTTCGGTTCCCGTAAACTTTCATCCAAGCTACTTTCTCCATCGTTATTTTCTCGCCCATGTGAAAACGAGAAAGGTAAACCTCCACCCTTGGCGAGACATAAACCTTATTTCTAAGTCGTAATAGAGGTATTATCAAGAAGCTAAACAAATTCCAAAGTACGGCAGTTGAGACGCCAGATTGATTGAAGTTTTTCATTTTTTGCTTACTCTCTTCCTCACGCCTATTTGTCATTTTCTGGCGAGAACAACAGTGTCCCCTCTGAAGAGTAAATCCAAACGTGTAATTTTATATATTAACCATCTGATCACACGAACGAAAAACCGCTTTATCACATTTCTTTTCCGCATCACATACGTTAAATCATGACTCTGTTCAATCGTGAACCCAACATGTTTTAACATCTGTTCCAGTAAAAACCTTGGGTACGGCCTGACATGGGTCAGGTCAAGCCAGAAATAAAACGTGATTATCTTTAAATCCTCCGGGTTGGGGGTAATGATCAATAACCTGCCGCCCGGAGACAATTTATCATAACACCGCTTTAATAGCTCCAGTGCCGCAGATGGTGGTAGATGTTCAATGAGATGTCCACAACAAATGCCGTCGAACTTTTGATCTGTATTCCGGATGAAACTGATCACGTCCTCCTGGAAGCAGGTCAGCCCTTTACTTAAACAAGCTTGTACCATAACCGGCTCGGAATCACATCCGACCGCACGGATACCTTTTTCACGGAGCATCTCCAGCAAAACCCCACGCCCGCAACCCATGTCCAGCACGGCATTACATCCTTCAAAATACTCTAGCAGAAGGGCGTATGACCTCCGAACGCTGGCTTCATCGGGCCCGACATGCTCTATATCAAGATAGTGATTCTCTTTGAGGTCGCCCAAGATTTCTCCCCCTTTAATATGTAGGCTGTTTGCGAAATACTGAAGACAATAATTTTCTTTCATTGGCCGTAATAATGCCAAATTTGAGAATGGCCCCGACGTAAAAACAAAGATAAATGGCCGGTGTTACAAACGGATCATTAATCCCTGTCAGGGTCAGCATACCACTTAGGGAGAGGCTCAATAACGCAATTCCGGATAATTTTTTTGAGTCAAAAATGCGGTAGCCTTTCCTGATCAGGAAAAGACTTGCCATTACGAACATAGAGGTTTCGGCGATAAGCATGGCGATGGTCGCACCGGCAAAACTCCAAGGCGGGATCAGCAGCAGACTCAAAACGCCGGTAATAATGAACCCTGCACCGTTGATATACATCACCGCTTTTTGATCATCAATAGACAGGGCAAACAAGACTAAAACGGATTTAGCCGCCCAAATGGCAAGCCACAACATCCACAGCGGCCAAATCGGAGAGGCTTGCAAATATTTAGTCCCATAAAGCATACTCACAATTTCATTCTGAAAAACAAATGAATATATGATGATCGGCATGCAAAAGGCTACTAGAAATTTCACAATAACATCCAGCTTGGCAACCGCGTGTGAACTGCCCTCTGTAAATGACCTGGAAAAAAACGGGTAAAGAACTATTATGATGGCGCTTGGAATGAACATGAATCCCTCAACCACTCTCATGGGTGCGGAAAACATAGCGACTCCGCTGGCGCCGTAAAACTGGCCGATAATCGGTACAGGTATCTTAAGAGCTATCCCGCCCACTATGAACGATACCGAGAATGGAATCGAGGCGGAAAAATATTTTGAAAGAAAAGTCTTTGAAAAAGAAAATCGGATAGGTTCAATTTTGTTCCAGAAAACGTATATCGCGATCATGGTTACCAATATATTAGCAGCAAACATGACCACCACGATATTCTGAAATGAAAAACCCAAAACGATAGATGTGATAACAAAACCCGATGTTACGAAAGAAGAAACCATCGAGAGGATCGCTTCAAATTTGAATTTTTCATGAGCTCGAAAAAACACGACAATCGTGTAAAATATGATTTGCTGAAGATACTGGCCTAACCCTATTAACACAAATATCCAGAGGGTAGAAGCATCAAAGACGTTCAGAAGAAAAAACGACAAAAGCGTTAGGGGCAAAGCAATCAGACCAATTACGATCTTTATGACCAGCGTCGCTGTAAAATAGCGTTGAGACAATGAATGATCACGGGCAACTTCCCTGATAACCAGAATTCCCGTACCTCCTTCAACGAAATTCATTACGATCGCCCAAAAGGACAAGACGTAATTTAAAAACCCATAGTTCTCAACGGTAATATATCTTGCCAACCAGATTAACGAGATCATCGAAATGCCCTTAGACACAACCTGGCTGACAACCAAGTAAGAACTGTTCTTGATAACCGAATCGAGCGTCACAGCTGGTTCCTCAAAGGCTCCCGCAATTCACTTTCAATCATGATTTTGACGAGGGATTCGAAATTGGTCTTATGCTTCCAACCCAGATCTCCTTGTGCTTTTGAGGAATCTCCGGTCAGCAGATCTACTTCGGCCGGCCGGTAATATCGCGGATTGATTTTGATCAGAGTTCGGCCCGTTCTGGAATCTACAGCCGTTTCGGAATCCCCTTGACCTTTCCATTCCAGTTTAAAACCCGTATAAGTGATGGCCAATTCAATGAACTCCCGGACGGAATGCGACTCGCCGGTTGCGACGACATAATCATCCGCCACCGGATGCTGAAGCATCATCCACATGGCCTCTACATAATCCGGCGCATAGCCCCAGTCACGTTTGGCATCCAGGTTCCCCAATTCAATGGAAAAATCCCTGTCCAGGGCAAGATTGCAGATGCCACGCGTGATCTTTCGTGTTACAAATTCGAATCCGCGGCGGGGGGATTCGTGATTGAATAAAATGCCGCTCGCAGCAAACAAATCGTAACCCTCACGGTAATTCCGCGTAAGGTCAAACCCGGCCACTTTCGATATCCCGTAGGGCGAGCGCGGATGGAATGGCGTCGTTTCCTTTTGCGGCACTTCGCGCACCTTGCCGAACATTTCGCTGGAGCCTGCAAAATAAAACCGGGTCTCCGGAGAAGCCTCTTTAATCGCGGCTAATATGTGATGGGTGCCGTTAATATTCGTATTCAGCGTCGAAAACTCGTCCTCAAAAGAATAGCTCACAAAACTCTGAGCGGCTAAATGATAACATTCGTCCGGCCTGAGAGAATTCACGACTTTAAAGATACTGGGATAGCTTTCCAAGGAACCGGAATGCAATTGAATGTCTTTGAGCAAATGACGAAGGCGCCACATACGGTGTTCAGGATCTTCCAGTGCGACTCTTCGGACAAAGCCGTGCACTTCATATCCTTTTTGCAATAGCAGCTCGGTTAAGTACGAACCGTCCTGCCCCGTAATACCTGTAATCAAAACTTTTTTTTGGCCCATCAATCCCTTCAATTAAAGAGTTTGCCCAACCTTAGAAAATTCAGAATGCTCAGCCACATCGCCCTTTTTTGCGAATGCGTACTTAATATTCTTCGGATTTTATCATTACTGTACGCCAACAGAACCCAAATCATAAAAGCCAATAATCCGGAAAGAGACACGATGATCTTCTTCTTCGGAAAGTACGAATAACTTGCCGGCTGGGCCTTGTCGAGGATCAGCAGCGTCGGCGTGTCCTTAGCTTCCTGAATTTTAGCCTGTTCTAATTGCGGCACTAAAAATTCGACGATCTTGCTGTTGATCTGTACGTCCCGGTAAAACCGTATGTATTGCAGCGCAAGATCCGGCGTCTTCCTGAAAGGAAGGAAAACGCTCAGATCGAGACCGCCGTTTTCCATCTGTTCCTGTGTTTTTTTCATTTCCTGCAGTTCGGATTCGAGCCGCATCAAATCCGGGTGATCTTCGCCCAGCGTTTTTTTCATGACATTGTACTCGGTTTCCGTTGCAACGACGCGGGCCTGGAGTTTCGCAGCCGCTTCAATGGCCGCTTTAGTCTGATCCGGAAGAGAGATCACGCCGTAGATGTTTTGAAACCTGTTCAGCGAATCTTCGGAAGCGCGAAGATCTTTTTTCGCCACGCTATATCTGTCCTGAATAAATTGACGTGTCGTGCGTCCTTGTTCCGTGGACAGCTCCCTGTTGATCTCGTCCAATTTCGAAACCACATAATTGGCCATCTCTGCTGTTTTTTCATTGTCGCCGAAATAGCGAAACTTGATCACGATCGTGCCGAACTTCTTATCTACTTCGGCAAACAGGTCTTTTTCCAGAATTTTCAACGCATTTTCTATTTTTCTTACGTCATAAGCTTCAATAAGATTGTATCGGTTGATGAGATCTTCCCGAAGCCGCCGGCTGTTAAAGATCGCCATATAGCGGGTCATATTGGTCGAACCTACGCCGAGTATACTTGCGCCAAGTCCTGCCAACGCACTCCCGCCGCCGCTCGAAGACATCAGGAGATCCATCGGACTGCCTGTTTTTTCAGGAAGCAAAATGACGGCCGTTGATTCATACCATTTATCCATGACCAGTGAGATGCCGGCCGTGAGAACCATCACGGCGGCCGTGGTTATCATAATTTTCTTTTTCCACTCTACCAGGATAAAAAATACGTCCGTCCAGCCAACGTTAACGTCATGTTCACCGTTATCCGTATGAGGAACAGCGTCGAGATCTTTTTTTTCTTTGTCTTCGATCATAATGGTGCAGAAGTATAACTAGTTCTTGGTTTGTTTAATATAAAATATAATGACAAATACGGTGGAAACTATGGCCGCCAGCTGGCCGACAACCGCCAGCGTTTCTCTGAAAGTTTTCCATCCGCTGCTCGGTTCTTTCTCAGGCACAAAAATGATGTCGCCGTCGTCAATTTTTATTTTCTTGTCCGCATCGACCCACCGACGGTTTTGGCCTTTAATAATTCGCACATCGCCTCGTCTTGCTTTCTTGGTGAATCCGCCGGTTTTCTCAATATAAAATTCATAGTTCGCACTCGGCGATAAATCAATAATGCCCGGTGAAAAGACGCCGCCAAGCACGGTGACCGTTTTTTTGGTTTTTCCGACTTCGATCAGATCGTTGCCCTTCAACTGAACATCGTAGATCTTGTTCACCGTACCGTTTTTATTGTACAATTTTAAGAAATCCGTCTGCACGTTCGGATAATACTGGCGGGTTTTGGCTTTGAAATACGCCCGTTCAATCTCATTCATGTCGGTTATGGGGGTTAATTTCAATCGTTCGAATTCACGATCCTGGCCTTCCAACAACGGATCGCGATAGATGATGATATTTTCGAAAGACACCTCGGATGCAAATCCTCCGGCGGCGGCGATAATATCGGTCATAGTAGTCTTACCTTCGGTAATAGCATAGACACCCGGATGCATCACTTCACCGCGCAGCACTATATTTTTCTTTTCGTGAAATTTTGACTTTTGTTTAAAGAAGATGCGATCGTCCGGCTTGAGAAAAATGTTTTTATCCGCGTCTTCTTTGAATTTATGCAAATCGTCTATCGAAGCGGTGACGGTTTTGGTTTCATTGACAGAATCCTTGACGAAACGGACGACTTCCACGACCGATGAATCCGCCCCGTATTTCAAACCGGCACATAAGCTGACGATATCGAGCAGCCGTTCACCTTGAACGTATTCATAACGTCCCGGGATATTCACGGCTCCGAAAACGTAGAACCAGGCTTGGATCGGCGGCACGTAAATCCCATCCCCGTTAGACAACGTCGGGTCTGAGTCCAGATCGCCGGTATTATTGCGTTTGACCAGGTCGGCACGTCGAACGTTGCCATTGATATTCCGGATTTCTATGTTACGCAAGGATGACCGGAGCGTGTCAGCAAACCCGCCCGCCTGCAGAAGGGCGTCCGAAACTCGGTCCACGGGCGTTACGACTACGGAGGTGCCCGCCACGGTCATCCCGCTCACGCTCACGCGAAACGCACGGATCGAAAGCAAACTGATAGAAACTTCCGCCTTTACATACACCTTGTTCATTTCCTGTTTGATCTGCTGCTTCGCCTGACTCAGGGACAAATTCCGAACATCAATTTCTTTCACCGAAGGAATCACAATAAAGCCCTCCGGAGAAATGAAGGATGTGAAAGATTCGTTGACCTGTCCCCAAATTGAAATGAGGAAGCGGTCGCCGGGCCCCACAAAATATTTATCGGGGTCAATGATCGATTCCAGAATAATATTCGTGTTCGACGTAAGTGCGTTGAAGTCAAAACTTTTTTTCTTAGCCTGTTTTACTCTCTCGTAGCTGTTGTCGGAAGCGGTTTTATCTTTATCTTTGTCCGTCTCACCGGTTGGATTGAATTGTGCGTAACCGCTATTAACAAAACAGGAACAAAATAAAATAAATAAATATGGAATGACTTCTCTCATCCTTACTCCGAGTTTCAATAATGGTCTTTTCACGAACTTCATAGGCGGATTACGTGTGAAATGATTTACCGGACCCGAGGAGAATAATTTTATGGCGGCCGTTTTTCACATTCTTAGTCGCATTGCGCGAATCCACCACGATCTTACTGTTTTCAACGATCAGGTCGAAGTCATACCCCCCGTGATCCGTACCGATGAAGACACAGTCAACCGCATTCAACAATTCTTTGGAAACCGTTTGCGATTGGAATTCCCTTCCCAGTAAGGTCACTTTCGGCACATGCGGATCGTTATACATGACTTGCTGAAAGCCCTTGTTCAGCATGATCTCCATGACTTTCAACGAGGGCGAATGGCGGATATCATTCACATCTTTTTTAAACGCCGCACCCAATACCAGGATTTTCACTTTCGATATGGCGATACCCTGACCCGCCAGCGATTCAACGATCATCGAATACGCATAATACGGCATATTCTCATTGACTTCCGCAGCCAGCTCGATAAAATTGGTATGGAAATCATATCCGCGCGCTTTCCACGAAAGATAGTACGGATCGATCAAAATGCAATGCCCGCCGATTCCAGGGCCGGGATAAAACGGCATATACCCAAAGGGTTTGGTCGAGGCCGCTTGTATGACTTCCCACATATCGATGCCGCCCATCCGATCGCAGAGCTGCGCCAGTTCATTTACCAACGCAATATTGACGCTGCGAAAAATATTTTCGAGCAGCTTGGTCATCTCCGCAATGCGGGGATTGGATACCGGAACCACCATCTCTATGATCTGAGAATTAATCAAACAAGCTAATTCCGTACATTTTTTTGTCACGCCGCCGACGATGACGGGTGTATTAGCGGTTGTGAATTTTTTATTGCCCGGGTCAATACGTTCCGGAGAAAAAGCTAAATAAAAATCGCGGCCGACCTTCAAACCTGCTTTTTCCAAAATCGGCTGAACAATTTTTTCGGTCGTTTCTGGAAACGTCGTGGATTTCAAAATAATGAGCTGATCTTTTCGCAGGCCCCGGGCAATACCTTCGGCCGCATTGACGATAAAGGAGATATCCGGCTCCTTATTGTCCGTGAAAGGCGTCGGCACGCAGATGTAAATGACGTCGAGATCCGCAATGGTATTATAATGCTGCGTCGCCTGCAGAAGCCCGGCGCCCCAGCATTTCTCAAACCGCTCATTTGAAATATCGTCAATGTAGTTTATTCCTTTGTTGATGCTCTCCACTTTTCCCGCATCCACATCGATGCCGAGGGTTTTGTACCCTTGCGCCGCAAATTCCACCGCCAGCGGCAAACCGACGTAACCCAATCCGATCACGCCAATGACCGCCTTTTTTTCTTTAATTCTTGATTCGAGATTCAGGGAATGATTCATGCTTATGTTTTTCACTTTTATTTGAAAGCGGGTGAAAGGTAAGATTTTTGTTCAACCAAATCAAGCTAAAAACCTGCGTCTTGGAAGCCGGGATTAGCGGCGGTAGGGCGTTTGGACGAGTTCTTTCAGACGGATCTGATCACGTCTACGATACGTCCGCTGGATCTTCCGTCGCCGTAAGGATTCACCGCTTTGGACATGACATCATAAGCCGATACATCGGTCATCAGGCGAGTTGTTTCATCATAAATCTTATCCTGATCAGTTCCAACGAGTTTTGCCTGACCGAACGTGTGTTCGGAGTATGTTGGAATCGTGCGCGTTTAAGGAGCTATATCCGTATCAAAAAATGGGAAATAATTAAGAGTATAATCGTAGTGGGTAACATTTCTTGTTCCTATTATGCGGGCCGGCACACCGCCAACAATTTGATTTGAAGCAAATGATTTAGTTACAACCGCACCGGCTCCAACAACACATCCCTTGGACAAATGAACCCCCGGGAGAATTATACTTCTCGCCCCAAGCCAAGAGTAATCTTCTATTTCAACGGTTTTTCCGATGGTTGGAAAGGAAGGATCGCCAACATCATGAGTAAGAGAGAGTAGATAGCACTCCGGTGAAATGCCAACATTATTTCCAATGGTAATTCCAAATCTACCGTCTAAATAGCAGTTTCTATTAATTACTGAACCCTTGCCAACAGATATTCTGTTCCCTGTTATGAAGCAGCCCATGTGAATGGAGCTTCCTTGACCTATTTTAATTCCGAAAACCAAGCGTAAATAGGCATGCCGTAACCCATACCAAGGGATATGCGTGATGAAATGATTAAAGAGGTAATAGGCCAACGCTTTCAAAAAACGTAAGAAAAGCATTTCTTTTAATGGTTTCATTTCTAATTAATTGACTTCATCAGTCTCTTGATGCTTCTGAACCGCATAGATCATCCCAATATCTTTTCGCAAAGAATCAAAAGAAAAACAAGTAAACTGATTGCCGGCAAGTATCTTTATAAGTTCATTAGGTCCGTCAGTATGCCACTCCAGCATAATTACATCAAGTTCTTTCAGTAATCTTTTTTCACTGAGTAATCTTATAATTTCATATTCCGAGCCTTCACAATCAATCTTTATTACAAGTTTTTTCTGTTTGTGCCTTGCTCTAATATCGGATAAAACTTCGTCGACGCCGCGCAGAACAATTCTCTCTTTTCGCACATTTTTAAGCCGCGCGTCATTCAACACTCTTGCCGGTATCCCTCGCACTCCGACACTTCCCTTAAATTCAACAAAATAGTCCGCGACGAGGTCTTCTGTCCGGGCGCCGACGCCATGATTAAAAGCATGTATCTTCGGTGAGTAACTCGGGTTTCTTTCGATGTTCTTGAGACCCAATTGAAATGTCTCTTGGAAGGGTTCATAGGAATAAACGCCAATCACATTCTGCTTTGAGGCAAGGAATAAGCTCGTCATCGCAACATTCATTCCGATATCAATAAAAACAAATTCTTCCTTGGTTTGAATGTTATAAACACCTTGAATGAATATCTCCCATAGGATCTTGAGCTCCTCCCACGAATTAATGCAGAATTCCAATTCCTGGATTCTGATATTGGCTTTATGGTTCTCATCGATCCAAATTTTCGCCTTACCTAATTCCGTTAGATCATAGGCCAAATCTATACCCGTAAGGAGGAAAAAATGGCTCCGCGAAGTTACTTCACATTGGATTTTTTTCAAAAAAATGGAATTATGAAAAAAACGATAGGTCACGTCCTTTGGGCTTATTCTTTTCTTAATAAGATGTTTCAGGAAACCAATATTAGGTACGAAAAATGGAAATAGGAATAGGTCACGAACTCTTATCATTTTCGATCCTCAGTGTAATGCGAGCTGAGCCTTTACCAAAGCGTTTTCCCATATATATCGGGAGATATCATTTTATTTTTAACGAAGACCTGCGACAGTTTTCCTATGAGCGTCCCAATATATTTTGATCGCGTGCCGACCGTCCAAATCTCACGCACGCGTCGATGATGCGAAAATAGAAAAGTGAAACTTAGCAGCCATCGCGTAAATCGCAGGATAGTGATATTCCAATTTAAGGAAAAAGACCTGTTGCCTTCAAGTTCGGCCGCATAACTTAAATGCAATAACGATTGATTGATACTGAGGCGCAGATTAAGCAAGCCATGGTCGTTCCAAAAGCTTCTTTCATGAGGGAATTTCAATAGCGCAAACTGAGAAATGGATCGCGCTTTCTCAAGATCATAATATTTGTAATTCATTCTTTCGCGATACGCTATGGGGTATTTCAAACTTAACGATATCAAATCCTTCAAAAGTAATTCGTCGGATTTCTTCCCCCAAGCCGGATCTTGCTTGGCTGACCGCACTAACGCTTCACAGCTAAAAGCTTCATAGACCGCTTGAAAATGTTCAATTTCAATTCTCGGATGGATGGTCAATCGAGGGCCTTTTTCTTCGAAAGCACCTTCCATCATCTCGCCAACTTGTTGGATGGGGCCCTGGCTGAGTATATTCAAATGAAGTTTATTTTCTGCGGCACACATAAAAGAATCATCAAAACCACCGATCTGCTTGAACGCTTCCTTTTTTACAATGCAGCAATCAAATGCGAGATAATTGATAAAGAAAAACGGAACTATTTGCTGGATAGCATCGGCCCGGCGCATGGTGATGGGCTGCAAATCGGCTTTGGCAATAGACAATGCGGGCGGCTCATCGATGCAGGGTTGACCAATATCGCCTTGCGTAAGAACTATGGAACTATCGTTACGAAAAGGACAAAGAAGAATTTCAAATGCATTTTCCGTTAAGATGTTGCTGGGCGCCGCAAAGGTCACTAATTCCGATAAGGAGTGCGCTACCCCTCTATTCCAGGCCGCGGGTAACTTCTCCGTTCGAGACGTTTTTAAATACAACAAATGCGGGGTGTCGGAATATGCCTGTCGAAACAATTCGTCTTCATGGTCAGGCGAATTACTGTCAACGAAGATGATTTCTAAATTTCCGTTTTTATACACGGATTGGTCCATAATTCTTCTCAAGCATCCCGCCGCCCGCTTCCCTTCTCTAAAAATTGAAACGATGCATGAGAGCTCATAAACGGGACCTGTTCTCGTATCGATGATGACCGTTTCCTCAACAGGCTGTTCTTCTTCCCCCATATCGGTCAAAATAAATTTCTCAGCATATTCAATTTCCGTTTTACTGCTGTCATAAACTTGATCCTTAATCAAGGTGGCGATAAAACGAGCGGAGTGATCCATGCCGCCTTCTTTCAATAACCTACAGGCGATTGCAAGATCGCCATATACATCCATTGCCGCTATGCGTACAAAGCGCACGCGATAAACGGCTTCGGCAATCTTATTGCCGTTGCGTTCTTCCTGCTCAATGAGCTCACGCAACGCTCTCATTTTCATTAAATAATTAGCGATTTGCTGCGAAGGAGTATTACCCTGTGCTTTTCGTTTTAACATAGCCACCTCATTCCGGCAAATATAAAATATTCTTATTTATTATTAAAGCGGGCTTTCAATAGATCCAATCCAAAATAGAAAGCATTTTTCATATTTATCAATCTAAGTATTTCTATGCGATTTAGTTGCAGTACCCGCACGAGATAAAAAAAACTAATGAACGAAACCATTATTTCCATTACGGCTTGTCCAATAGCCACGCCAGAAGTGCCAAAGTACCCAATTAATAACGGCAAAATACTCAACAATATGACCGATCCCATCAAAATTATTTTGAAAGCGTGTTTCGTGGCATTCGTGGCCATCATCGTGGATATTGAAAATATGGAAAGGGGTGTAAAGGGTAACATACCGATCGCCCAAATACGCATCAGCCCTGAAGCTTTTTCATAAGATTCTCCAAATAAAATGCTGATCAAAGGTCCGGCGACATAGTACAGGGTTATCGCGGCCGTAATTCCTAATACTATTGAAAATGCAAAGTACGCATTCAGCAAACTGATCAGTTTGTCTCTTTGAAGAACAAATATGCGCGATATGGATGGGGCTATTACGGAAGAGGATAAATTGAACACCATATTAAAAAACATCATAAGCCTAAAGCCTGCCGAGTATATCCCAACCTCATCGGTGGTAAGCAAAAACCCCAACCAAATCGTGCCAATCTGAACATTAATCGTGGCCAGTAAACTTATTAATCCAAAGTGCAAAGATTCTTTCCTAAATTCCTCCCACTTATCATAGCTGAGAGTAAAAGAAATACGGCCAAACGACTTCCGGTACATCCACAGGGATACCAAGGATGGCAAAACAAGAACGACGTTCTGACACAATGCAAAAAGGATGATCTGAGAAGAATTATTGAGTATTGAAAAAATTAAGACGGCAGATATGATTTGACCCAGAAGGTTGAGTACCGATATGCGCCACATAAGATCTTTGGCGATAAACACCCATCGCAAATCGACACTTGAAATCAAAAGAACTGAGGCAAACACGATATTTAACAATGTGAATTGGTCACTGACACCGGTTTTATAGGCTACCCCAATTAGAAGAATAGCGACCAAAACGCTAATGAGGACCCTGATGGTAACAGAAAAATTCACAACCCGAGAAATATCATCCCTTCGAGGAACTTCGCGGGCTAAATACAACCCAAATCCGAAAGTCGCAAACATCGAAGCGTATACAAAAAAGGAATTGGCCAGATTGTACTCGCCGAACTTAGATAGGCCGAGAACCCGTGCCGAGAATGGAACAACGGCAAGACCAATCAGCTGAGACAGAACATTGGAAATAAGCTGAGAGGAAAAATTCTTAACATAAATCTCTATTTTAGAAGTTGTAACAGGCTGCACAGATACCGTTATCCGTTGTCAAATTGTTGAAGCACCATTTTCATGAATGACATCGCTCCATAACTCAGTTAAATATCAATATACGGCAGAAAAACAAAATTAAATTATGTTATAATGCGAAAAGACTTTGTAGAACTTATACAGCTTAATCAGATCTTTCACGCCGTCATCGAGCGAAAGTTCTGTCTTGTAGCCCAATTTCCGAATCTTTTCGAATGAAACCAAAAAATTCCTGACGTCCAAATCCGGTAGACTGGAATTTACGATTTCAAAATCGACATATTTTTGAATCGCGTTGGCAATGTCAATTTTTGAAAAATTCAGAGATTCATCTCCGACATTATAAATATTGCCGATCATTATCGAAGCATGGTCCAGTGCGAAAACATAACCCCGAATGGCGTCGTCAATATGAATAAAAGTACGTTTAGAACGGCCCGCAAATAGTACTATCGAACGTTCATGTAGGGCTTTGTAAGTAAAATCATTAACCATAAGGTCATTTCTCATTCGGGATGCGGTACCATAGACCGTTGCAAATCGAAGGGCTATCGAGTTCTCCCTTTGCATGACAATTTTTTCGGCTTCGTATTTAGTCCGCCCATAAATACTTACGGGTTGCGTTGGCACCGTCTCGTCACACCCTTCCCCGGATGCTCCGTAAAAAGAGGTGGTTGAGGCGTAGATTAATAATTGACTTTTTTGAATCAACGAGGTCATTTTCCGCGTCGCCTCAACATTTATATTCTCGGCAGAATCGGGGTTGGCCGCACACGCCGGCATCCCGCTAATCCCGGCAAGGTGATAGACTGCGTCATAATTGGCCAATATAGACGCATTGATATTTCTGATGTCAAGTTGAATGACATTTAGCTTCGGCTCATGTATAATGTGCAGAATGGAGTCATAGCCGTACATAAAGTTATCAAGAATGGTAACTTCATCGCCTCTTTCTAAATGTTTTTTTACAAGCGTAATACCTTTGTACCCTGCGCCGCCCGTTACTAATATTTTCATAATGATTATTCCTTGATTAAATCTGTATCAAATCAAATGCAATGCATACTATCGTGGTTTTGCAAAATAGAACTGTGAGAAATTTCCGAAACTCCTAATCAACAACAATATAAGAAGCACGAGCATTAAAAGGAAAGCGGCGAATGGCATAACGGTCTAATCCTAAGACGTCCTTTACCGCCAAGGTCTCGCCGGGAAATTTCTCTTCATTCAGTTCATCAAAACCAATCACACTGCCTCTGGTCAAATGGCTCTTGATTTGAAGAAGGCATTCGCGCGTCGGCTCGTAAAGATCAAGATCGAAATAGGCTAAAGCAATGATGGTTTCCGGGTGTCTCTTAAGGTACTCACGGCTGCGCACCGAAGCGTCCCCTTTCATGATTTCGTACTTCTTGACATGAGCCAATGGACTCTCCTGCTCTTGAAGATCCAAAATCTTGGCAAGATACACTTCATACTCGGATGTGACCGAATACATCCCGGGACTCGAATTGATCCCGTCTTCTGCGCTCACTTTCGGAAAGCCTGCAAACGTGTCGAAGCCGATTACTTTCCGCAGGCGATTGAATGGTTCATAGATTCCTCGGAGCGCTGAAAACAACGAAAGGTTTTGCCCCCAGCGGCAGCCAAATTCGAAGATACTTCCTTGTACTTCAACAATCTGTCTAAAAAGAAAATCAATAAATAAAATGCGCGAAAGAGTCTGCGGTGTTAGGAATAGCCCGAGATTGGCTAAAACCTCATCATCATGAATGGGACAGTTTCTAAGTAATTCAAGGAACTGAGCTCTGCGCTCCCGCTCTGCAGGCTCTCCATAGGCTAACTTGCGGGATTTTGAATTTTCCATATTTGTTTTGACCTTCATATAGTGGTTGTTTTTTTCATATGCCGCCGCCCGACCCATCCTACAGCGGAGACCATACGACGAGGGAATGACCCTCGATAAAGAAACTTCCTGTATAGGTACGCTGCTCGCGAATTATTTTAATCTTGCCTTCCTCTTGAAGTTTACGCAGCCTCGGCAAGAATCCGGATAAATAATCCCGTTTGCGAAAATACAAAGTTGAAAGACGATCAATTAAATGAGTTTGATCCAATAATTCATCGATGGGTTCAAAATGCACGCAAACGGCTGGTTTTTTGTCCAAAACAAATTGTAAAAATTTTTCAAAACGGTTGCCAACCTGTTCAAGAGCGGCAATAGTAATAAATCCACTATGGGAAGGCACTTCCAGTGAATAGTCAGGGTTAAAAAAATCAAAATTCTTGCCCTCAATATTGTTATCAATACCGGCTTTTGAAATCTGTCGTATGATTTCCTGGGAAGTTCTAGTCCAATCCAGACCGATCATTTTAGCACGGGGAATATGTTTTCGAGCTCTAAGAAGATGGTAGGCCGGACCGCAACCGAATTCAAATAGCGCTGGAACATCGTGAAGAAAAGTTTGAATAGCCCAATCGACAAGAATACAAAGAATCTTGTAATCAAAATCCGGAGTCATGGGCCGAATCATCCTCTGTTTCCAATGAACCAACCTATGCTTCCCGTGATACCTCGGCACAAGATCTTTAACTTCTTTACCTTTTTTCAGCGCTTCAAGATTTTCATTCCAACCTTTTTCCCATTCCAGAAGTCGATGTTCGCCAGCAGGCTTGGTATCTTTATCTAAGTTGTTCTTGAGAAGTACATCGATGACCTCCCGCAGATAATCATCCCGTTCTTTATCGCTAATTTCCTCATAACAAAGAGAGGCTTCTTCACACTCTTTTCGTAAGGCCGGTGAAAGAGGCGACTGCAGGATCTTCTCAATTTCGTCCGCAGTTATTACCGATGCTTTATTCATGAACATTTCATTACGTTTGTTTGTTTCACCCTCATATTAGGACAGATACATGGAACGCTGCCATTCTATGGTATTCTTTAATCCTTTTTCAAAATCAATGAATTCTCTTTTCCCGAATTCGGAATTGACTCTCGAAATATCCAGGCGCACATCTTCCGGAGCACCCGAAATACCGCCTCGGCCAGTATCTGGAAAAATTACTTGAACACCACATATCTTACCGACAAGACGTGCGAGCTCGGCAATGGTAAGCGTAGAACAGCCTCCCACATTATAGACACATTCTTTACCTTCCAATAATATGCGCCACATCATATTAACCGCATCCGAGACATAACAATACGTACGCTTGGCCTCCCCTTGATCTAATAATTTGATTTCCTTTCCCACCAGAGCTTTTTCCACAAAATGATTCAAAACCCGCTGGTCTCCGGGCCGCGTTCCCGGACCGTAGGCCAGGCTCAATCGGGTTGACTTAGCCTCAAATCCTTTTTGACGATAAACGTTCACGATTGCTTCTCCGCATCGTTTCGCTTCAATATAACAGGCTCGTGGGTGATTTGGAGTACTCGTTCCTATTTGTATTTCGGAAAACGGAGGCGCTGTTAATCCACTATAAACTTCGCTGGTACTGACAAACAAGAATTTCCCATCCTTTGCAAGCGTTCTTTCCAACAACGCTAAAGTTACACTCGTGTTGAGTTTGATCGTAGTTTCTGGATGCTCCATGAACATCCCCGGCTGTCCATAAGTCGCTGCATGAACAATCACGTCTGCCGTTGGAAGACTGTTAACAAATGTCTCGTCGGACAGATCCCCTTCACAAAACCGTATCGACTTTTCGTTTGAAAACAGCGCTAGATGTTCCGGAATCCCTCTGTTAACGACAGCAATGACCTTTACCCGGACTCCGAATTCTTTGCGCATATGATTCAAGGCATAAAGAAAATGTGTACCAATGATACCGGATGCGCCGGTGATCATAATTGTCTTATCTTCTAACATGCTTATCGGAACATCAGCCAGAGAATCCTTTCCATCACGCTCTAATAAATCAACCCGTAACATTAAAAAACCCTTCTAATTTAGTCTTAATGCTGGCCTCATCCAATCCACATATACTATCCTGTTCAGCGGCCCTCCCGTAGTTTGAAAGAAACTGCCTTGGAACACCGATCGACAATAAGTCAATGGGTTTCCCACGGAGTGACGTCATCACATCATGAGCCAGAGTCCCTTCATAAAAGGGCTCTACAATGGCGACCTTTGCTTTTTTTGTCGAAGCATAAAGTAACTCTGAATCAAATGGAGACAACGAAGTGTAATATAGAATGGTGGCATCTACGTTAACACAGGCATGAACAACCCTTTCTAACATGGGCCCGATGGCAATCACCACACCATCCCTGCCTTCGCGAATTCTTTCCCCACGACCAAACGTGACAGGAACTTCCATTGCATGTCCCTTTTCGGTCAATCGAAAATAGTTTGCATGGGCCCCGGAATATGCGCTGCGGAACAATGTATCAAAATCTTTATCGCTCCCGGGGACGATAACATTCACTCCCGGTATCGTTTTCATAAGTGAAACATCGCCTGGGCAATGATGCGTGCAGCCGAGCGCCGCATAATCATAAGAAGCACCGACACTGACAAAATTTCCGCTCAGCCGCTGATATCCAAAATCATTTTTCAGCTGCTCAAAACTTCTCTCCACAACAAACGGAGCGATACTGTGAACCAGGGGTATCAAATTCATTTTTGACAGTCCGGCGGCTAAACTGGTAAAAGCCTGCTCACAAATCCCAATATTATAGATCCTATCGGGATATTTTGAAAAAATATTACGAAATCCAAAAACACCGATATCACCTAATATAACGACCAATCGCGGGTCAAGCTCTATAACGGATTCTATGGTCTTTACAAACTGCGCTCTCACTTTAATTCCTCCAACATCATGACCACTTCATCTTTGGTTGGTCCCTTATGATGCCAGGCCGGATTATTTTCCATAATCCGGATGCCTTTTCCTTTTATTGTTTCAGCTATGATGGCCACAGGCTTTTGTTTATCCATTGTTTTAAGTGAACTCTGTAAGTTCTTGTGATCATGACCATCTATGTTAACCGTATGCCATCCAAAGGATGAAAATTTATCCGATAAATTTCCCAACAAAAGCGCACGATCTGTAGAATGGTTATAATCGACAATACAGGTCAAATTATTCAGATGTTGATGCGAGGCTAATAATGCAGATTCCCAAATACTGCCCTCGTTGCATTCTCCGTCCCCAATCAGTGTATAGACGCGACGATTGATCTTTCGGATTTTCATACCAAGCGCCATACCCACCGCCATCGGTAATCCATGCCCAAGAGATCCGGTGGATGCCTCCACACCTGGAACTTTATTGCTATCCGGATGCCCACCCAGGATACTGTCGAACTGGGCAAATTTAAGTAATTCATTTTTACCAAAAAACCCTTTTTCTGATAGGACGGCATATAATGCGAGTGAACCGTGCCCTTTGCTCAATATAAAATGATCCCGATCGTCTTTATTGAGATTACGAAGATCAATGTTCAAAACTTTATCGTATAATATCCATAAAATATCCAGGATACTAAAGGCACTCGGTATGTGTCCTTCTCCGGTCAGCGCGGTCGCCTCAATGATTTCCCTTTTAAGTCTTTTCACAATGTCAGTATCTGGCTTCATAGAAAATTCACGAAAATGTTTTTGCAAAAGTTTATTTAACATTCTCCGATGATTCGCGACGCAATGGTTTGACCCAAACTGAGTGAAGATGTCGCCGCCGGCGAAGGGGCATTGCACACATGAAGCACGCGGTGGTTTTCGACCAAGAAAAAATCATCAAGTAATCCTCCGTCCAGAGAACACGCTTGCGCACGAACACCCGCTCCGCCCCGGATCAGGTCTCTTTTTGCTATTTCCGGGACGAGTTCCTGCAAGGCCCTTACAAAGGCTGATTTATTCCATGAGCGATAGTATTCTTCCAATCCTTTTCGCCAATATTGTTTTACTACCTTTCGAAACCCCGGAAACATCAGGGCTTCATATGTATCGTGCAAACTAAAATCTGATTTTTTATACCCTTCGCGCTTAAATGCAAAGACGGCGTTGGGCCCTGCTTCAACGCCCCCATGGATCATTCTTGTAAAATGAACGCCTAAGAACGGAAACGTCGGATCGGGCACTGGATACACTAAGGATTTCACCAGATATTCTTTTTCCTTGGCCACGGTATAATATTCTCCGCGAAATGGAATAATCTGAAGCTGCAAATCAGGATGTGTCATTTTCCCCACGCGATCCGACATCAAACCGGCACAGCTTACAACCGTTTTCGAAGTGTAAGTATTAGCCGCCGTGTCAACTCGGCACGAGGATTCACAATGCAATCCGACCACTCTCTCATTACAAAGGATTTGCCCGCCGTAGCTTATTATGACCTCGGCAAACTTACGAATGACTTCTGAATAATCAATAATTCCGGTTTGAGGCACATAGATAGCCCTGATACCGGTGGCGTGGGGTTCATATTCGCGTATTTCTTCTTTCGACAAGAATCGAAGCCCTTTCAGTCCATTGGCAACGCCGCGGCTATGTAGTTCTTCCAACATCGGAAGTTGGTTTTCCCGGGTCGCAACAATAATTTTTCCGCATAGTTCATACTTTACATCATGTTTATTACAAAATTCCAATAATTGCTCGTAGCCCTTAATACAATTTTGCGCTTTTGAACTTCCCGGTTTATAGTAAATTCCGGAGTGCATGACACCGCTGTTATGACCTGTCTGATGTTGACCAATAGCGGCTTCTTTTTCCAGGACGATCACTTTCCATTGAGGTTTTTGCTCTAAGACACACAGCGCTGTAGCCAAACCAACGATGCCGCCCCCAACGATAATCAGATCATACTGCATAACATCCTAAGAAGGTCGATTCTTGTCGTGATTTTTTGGTCTTTCTTCACAGCCAATGATCACCAAAAAGAAATCTGTGTAGATATTTTCCGGAGGCTACTGTACGTTGGTCAAAGACTGTTGGTACCACTTCACCGTCATCGCAAGGCCTACGTCCAACGAAATTTTTGCTTTCCATCCCAACGAATGAATCTTAGTTACATCGAGAAGCTTTTGCGTTGTTCCGTCCGGTTTCGTCGAATCAAATTCCAACTTCCCTCCGAAGCCGGTCTCTTTTTTTATCATTTCTGCCAATTCTAAAATCGTAATATCCTGACCGACCCCGATATTCACAAATTCATCAAGATCGTAGTTATTCATCAAGAATAGGCAAGCCCCGGCCATGTCATCCGCATATAAAAATTCCCTCCTGGGTTTTCCCGATCCCCACAAGGTCACCGAAGAGGCGTTGCTCTGTTTTGCTTCAACAAATTTTCTGATCAGGGCCGGCAATACGTGCGAATTTTTAAGATCAAAATTATCATTCGGGCCGTATAAGTTGGTCGGCATAACAGAAATATATTTTGTTCCATATTGTCGATTGTAGGACCGCACCATTTCAATGCCGGCAATCTTGGCAATTGCATACGGTTGATTGGTCGGCTCCAACGGTCCGGTGAGAAGATATTCTTCTTTCAACGGTTGCGGAGCGAGCTTCGGATAAATGCACGAGCTCCCGAGGAAACACAGTTTCTTTACACCGGCCCTGTAAGAAAAGTGAATGGCATTATTTTGTATGGCAAGGTTCCTGTAAATGAACTCGGCA
Source organism: uncultured Bacteroidota bacterium (assembly GCA_964563165.1). Classification (GTDB taxonomy): domain Bacteria; phylum CLD3; class CLD3; order SB21; family SB21; genus CAZLWA01. The sequence continues at coordinate 29,756 of CAZLWA010000033.1, forward strand.
GGATAAGTATTGTTGGCGTAAATGCCTCCCACTTTGGCCGCCGCCAGAAAAACAAATTCCGGCCTCTCCTTCTCAAAAAATTCCTTAACTGCAGGTTGATGTTCGAGATCAAGTTCCGCATGAGTTCGACAGAGAAGATTGGTGTATCCCTGATCCCGCAGCAATCGAAGAATGGCCGAACCGACCAATCCACGGTGGCCGGCCACGTAGATTTTTGAATTTTTCTCCAACTCAGTAGCCCCGTTTCTTTATGAGTTCGTAATCGGCCTTGGCCATCAACCGTGCCAGGTCAGAAAATTTTGTTTTTGCTTCCCATCCGAGTTTTTGTTTCGCCTTGGCAGGATTGCCCATTAAGATATTAACCTCTGTCGGACGATAGTATTTCGGATCAACTTCGACAACTGCTTTTCCGTCGAATAATCCTTTTTCATTTTCACGCTCACCCTCCCACGATAGCCGCATCCCGAGTTCGTTGAACGCGGCATCAACAAATTCCCGCACTTCGCGAGTTTCCCCGGTTGCCATTACAAAATCTTCCGCCACATCCTGCTGCAACATGAGCCACATCCCTTCCACGTATTCCGGTGCATAGCCCCAGTCGCGTTTCGCATTCAGGTTGCCAAGAAATAATTTATTTTGAAGTCCCAGTTTTATCTTGGCCGCGGCCATGGTAATCTTGCGGGTCACAAAGGTCTCGCCGCGGCGGGGTGACTCGTGATTGAAGAGAATTCCGTTGCACGCAAAAATATTATAGGCTTCACGATAATTAATAATGATCCAATGTCCGTAAAGTTTCGCTACGCCATACGGACTTCGGGGATAAAACGGAGTATTTTCATCTTGCGGAATGGCTTGAACCTTGCCGAAGAGCTCACTAGTCGATGCCTGATAAAATCTCGTCTGAATACCCGTTTCGCGTATGGCGTCAAGGAACCGTAGGGTACCCACGGCATCCACTTCCGCGGTATACTCCGGAACTTCAAATGAGACCTTGACGTGACTTTGTGCCGCCAGGTTGTAAATTTCATCGGGTTCAATGTTTTCCAGCAAACGGTTGATGTTGCTTGTATCGGTGATGTCGCCATGATGCAGAAAAAATCTGCTTCCGGAGACTTTTGGATCGTTGTAAATATGATCGATGCGCCCCGTGTTAAATGAGCTGCTTCGGCGAATAACCCCGTGCACTTCGTATCCTTTGTCCAACAATAGTTCTGCAAGATATGAACCGTCTTGTCCGGTAATGCCGGTTATTAAGGCTTTCTTTAAAATAGGCGATACCATAGTTCTTTCAAAAATCTTTTAATGTGAATAAATTAAATAAATTCAAAGAGTGTAGTTACCTAGTCTTAGCCTGACTTGAAAAATTCTTGCCCGCATTTTGCGCATTTATTGTAAAAGCGGAGAAAGTTAAGATTTTTGACGTACCAAATCAAGTTAAAACCGTGATTTGCTCATCGTGCGGAAATATTCATGAGTCGATTTTTTGCGCGCGGCCTACGGGTCCCGGATCGATCAAAGCGTGATACAAATTATCCATCTTGTCATTTGCTACGGACCATGAATAATGACGGGCGATATTTAGACGGGAAGCCTCGGCCATCGCGGCCGCTTTTGCGCGATCGCTAAAAACCAGAAGGATCTTATCAACGAGTTCCGAAGCCGTTCGCCCAATAAGCCAGGTGTTTTCATCCGTACCCTCAATACCTTCAATTCCAATCGGCGTCGATACGACCGGAATCCCGTAACTTTGGGCCGTCAAAATCTTCATTTTAATGCCGCCGCCGAATCTGAGCGGCGCGATAAAAACGCTCGACGAATTAAAATACGTATCGATTCGATCGACAAACCCTAACACGCTAATTGCGGGAAAATAGGAAGCCAAAGTTCGCAGTTTTTCGGGAGGATTTTTTCCGATGATGATCAGTTTGACCTGAGGACATTGATCATATAACAGCGGAAAAATTTCCCGGCAGAGCCATTCCGCCGCATCGATATTCGGTGCATGGTCAAAACTGCCCACAAACAAAAGAGTGTTAGGTTCTCTGCCCTCACACGGTACGATCCGGAGTTGTTCAGTTACCCCGAGAGGGCTGCAGCTGACCTGATGTACTTCGTAAAGTTTACGGCAAAATCTCTTATCCGTCTCAGTCAAGGTCAAAATATGATCGAAGCTTTTCATCAGCCGGGGCTCGTAGCGGGCCCACCCGCACCATTCCACGAAGGAAAATAACTTCAAGAAGGATTTGGCCTTTTTGAACCTGCGGTAAGCGGGCCTGAACATCACGTCGTGCTCCCGAAGAACTTTCTTGCCGCTCATCACGTAACGCCCGTACTGACCCATTTGAGCATATTCGATTTGCACAATATCATAGTGACCGGCGAGAGTTTCTTGCTGGATGATGTGCGCCATACCGGCATGCTTGAATTTACTCACCTGATACGGCTGCCAAAAAATAATTGAATGAAGAAATTGGAAAATCCTTGCCGTTACTAATCGTATCAGACGAAAAATATTGTTTGATAAATTCTTTTCCCGAGAGATCACTTTCACTCGAAATTTCATACGCGTCAGATCCTCAGCCAATTTCTTTTCCGATTCATCCACGAAAGAAATGAGCGTGACTTCATGACGTTGGGCAAGGTTTTCCAAGAAATCAAAAATAAGGACACCGCCACCGTGACCGGAATTGGGATGCGGCACGTAGGGCGAAATAACAAGAATTTTCATGGTCGGAAGTAAATGGTTCGTGAGAAAATGCATGGCCTCGAATCGCGTGGCGCCGGTCGTTAGGGGCTAAATCTCGGAAGCCACCTGTTGGGCTCTATCGGTCAAGAAAAATGGCGCAAATAAATTCAAACTTTTTTGAATAATCCGATCGAAAATTTGTTTCAAAATCTCTATTATCTACCGGATGGCACCTCTGTGGCGGTGCTGATGACTGTCTTCTCACACCAATCCGCCGCTGATATCAAGGGTGGCTCCCGTCAGGTAATCGGAAGCGATAGCAAATTGCACGGCATTATAAATATTCATCGGGTCGCCCAATTTCTTCATCGGGATCGTGGTCAACATAGCGGCCATCATTTCTTTCGGCACTTCGCCGATCATACCTATATTAAAATAACCTAAATTCAGCGTATTGCACGTCACATTTTTTGATGCATTTTCTTTTGAAATGACTTTCATCAGGCCCCACAAACCGGCCTTAGAAGCAGCATAAGCCGAAGTGCCCGGCACGCCGATTTGCGGCACCACCGACGCAATGAAAATAATGCGCCCGAAATTTTGTTCCCGCATGATCGGCAGCAGGTGCTTGGTCAGTAAAAATGCCGATTCCAAATTGCCCTGCATGACATAACGCCAATCGGCGGCGGATAATTTATGCGTGACCCCGTTGAGATTCACTCCCGCGCAGTGAACCAGCTTGAGCTCTTTTAGTTCGCCTTGATGGGCCGCCGCGAATGCGGCAATTTGATTCTCATCCGTCACATCCACTTGTGCATACTTATCCAGGTGGGAAGCCGGCCGGGTTTTGTTGTACAATCCGAGTACGCCTTCCCCAGACCCGATGAATTTTTCGAGCAGATATTTTCCGATACCGCGGGATGCTCCGGAAATCACTATCATATCCTTATTCCTTCCGTTAACTGTTTACTAAAATTTTTACAATCCGCTGAGCGGCCCGGCCGTCCCATAATTCGGGAATGGAACCTTTCCGGTACGTTCCGTTCAGGATTTCTTCCACGCACGAAACTATTTTCTGTTCATCCAAACCGACCAGCGTATTCGTTCCGATCTCATGCGTCACCGGACGCTCGGTATTCTCCCGCATGGTCAAACACGGAACGCCCAGAAACGTCGATTCCTCCTGTAAACCGCCGGAATCGGTCATCACGAATTTGGCATGCGTCATGAGACTCAAAAAATCAACGTATCCCAGCGGGTCCGTGATGATCAGATTTTTCATGGCATGGATGCGCTCGGTATAGCCGAACGATTCCATCATCTTCACACTGCGCGGATGAACCGGGAAAATAATGGTCATGCGCTTTTGGATCGTTTCCAGAATGCGGATTACTTTTTCCAGGGAATGGGGCTGATCCACATTGGCAGGGCGGTGCAGGGTGACCAGCGCATAGGCGCGAGGTTCCATTTTGAATCGAGCGAGGACGTCCGATTGCTCCATACGCTTTCTGGCAAAGACGATCGAATCGATCATCACATTACCGGTAAAAAAGATCTGATCCGCTCTTTTTCCCTCCCGTATCAAATTCACATCGCCGCTTTTTTCCGTCGTAAAAAGAATGTCGGACAGCCGGTCGGTTACGATGCGGTTGATCTCTTCCGGCATGGTCGGGTCAAAGCTGCGTAAACCCGCTTCTACATGGGCTATGCGGACTCGTTCTTTCGCCGCCGTGACGGAACACGCCAACGTGGAATTCACATCCCCCACGACTACGATCAGGTCCGGTTTTTCTTTTTGCAGCACTTCCTCGAATTTCACCATGATGTCGGCCGTTTGTTTCGCATGGGATGCCGAACCTGCGTTCAGGTGTATCTCAGGCTCCGGAATCTCAAGGTCCCGGAAAAAGACGTCCGACATTTTTACGTCGTAATGCTGTCCGGTGTGTACTAGGATCGATTGAACCGATGGATTTTTTTTTAGTTCGCGCAATATCGGCGCGATCTTCATGAAATTCGGACGCGCGCCGACCACGTTGATGATTTTCAAAAAAGAATACTCCTTTACACCTTGGACGCGTGCCCGCGTCCGACGCCGACGTATGCAAAGCCCAGTTTCTGCATCTCATGCGGATCATAGATATTCCGGCAATCCACGACGTTGGGCGACCGGAGCAGCGTCTTCAATTTTAATAAATCCAATTCGCGGAATTCATTCCATTCGGTAACAACAACCAAACACTCCGCGCCGGTGGCGGCTTCGTAGGCATCGCGGCAATACTGGATCTGCGGATACACTTTCTGCATCGCTTCCTGCGCCACCGGATCGTACGCGCGAACCTTGGCGCCCGCATTCAGCATACAGTCGATGATCACGAGCGACGTCGCGTCGCGAATATCGTCCGTATTGGGTTTGAATGACAAGCCGAGTAATGCGATGGTTTTCCCGCGCACATCCCCGGTCAGGGATTTAATTTTTTCTACCATGAGTAATTTTTGTTGTTCATTGGCCTGAATGGCCGCACGAACCACCAGATTCGGAACGTGCATCTGTTCCGCGGTTTTAACCAATGCATGCGTGTCCTTGGGAAAGCACGATCCGCCGAAGCCGCCGCCGGCATGCAGGAATTTCGGATTAATGCGTCCGTCCAATCCCATCCCTTTGGCCACCACTTTTACATCCGCTCCGATCTTTTCACAAATGTTCGCGATCTCGTTGATAAAAGAGATTTTCACCGCCAAAAAAGCATTCGACGCGTACTTGATCATCTCGGACGTCTCGATATTGGTAATGACCATCGGCGTTTCGTTAATATAAAGCGCCCGGTAAACGATCTTCATTATTTCCGTTGCGCGTTCGCTGTCGCTGCCGATCACGACCCGGTCGGGGCGCAAAAAATCGTTGACCGCGGAACCTTCGCGCAAGAACTCCGGGTTGGACACGAGGTCGAATTTCGCGCCTGTGGGCGCTTTTTCCAAAATAACTTTCCGGACTTTTTCTCCCGTGCCTGCCGGGACGGTGCTCTTGGTGACGACCACTTTATACGAATTCAAGTTCCGCGCGATGCTTTCCGCGACTTTGAAAACAATGGACAGGTCCGCTTCGCCGTCGCTCCCGGGCGGAGTGCCCACCGCAATGAAAATAACCTCTGATTCCTGGATCGAAACGTCGACATCAGCGGAAAAGAATAATCGTTTTTTTTCGACGTTGCGGTCTACCACTTCGGACAATCCGGGTTCGTATATCGGAATGATACCCTTATTTAATTTGTCAATCTTCTCCTGGTCAATATCCGCACAGATCACATGATTGCCGAAATCCGCCAAACACGCGCCGGAAACCAATCCGACGTATCCCGTACCAACGACACATATTTTTTTCACAAGCTGCTCCGCAATGTTTAGTTCTGTTTTATTTTTTTCAACGCTTCCCGTGCGGCTTGTTGTTCCGCGTCTTTTTTGGTCAACCCTTTTCCGGCGCCGAACACCTGCTGCTTAATGAGCACTTCGACCGTAAATTTCTTACTGTGCTCCGGCCCGATTTCATCCACGACAAGGTACGAGGGGATGCCCCAATCCTGAGCCTGCGACCATTCCAGCAACTCGCCCTTAAAATTAGCATTGGCGTCGTCGCTGAGGATGGCATTCATATCATACAAAATATGTTTCAAAACGAACGCCTTGGCCTGCACGTAGCCTCCGTCCAGATACATCGCGCCGATGACCGACTCCAGCACATCCGACAAGAGAGAGGCGCGTGTGCGGCCGCCTGAGCGCTCCTCGCCTTCGCTCATCAAAATAAAAGTGCCAATTCCGAGTTCTTCCGCCTTTTGTGCTAAAAATTTCTTGTTCACCAGCAGCGATTTGGCTTTCGTCAGGTCGCCTTCTTCCTGCGTCGGATATTCGAGAAACAAGCGTTCCCCTGTAATTAGATTCAGGATCAAATCGCCCAAAAATTCCAATCGCTCGTACGAAGAATCACGCGCTTCATTGGTCACGCTCAGATACGAGCGATGTTTCAGCGCCTGGATAAATAATTCCGGATGATGAATTTGAGTATTGATTTTTTTTTCGAATGCGCGGACACGGTCAAGTTCATTTTCAAACGCCCCCCCTTCCCGACCGAACCATCGGTTAATAGAATCTTTGAGCCTGTTTAAAAAGCCGCGTTGTAAATGAGGGAACGCCATGAGACTTTCAGCTGCGGATTAGGGTTCATACCGTTTGACGGCCAGGCACGTGTTATGGCCGCCGAATCCGAAGGTATTACTGATGGCCGCCGTAACCGCTTTTTCAACCGCGGTATTAGGCACGTAGTTCAGGTCGCAATTTTCATCCGGAACTTCATAGTTGATCGTCGGAGGAATCATCGAGTGTTTCACCGCGAGCATGGTCGCGATAAATTCAATTCCGCCTGCGGCTCCCAATAAGTGACCGGTCATGGATTTCGTCGAACTGACCAGCAGGTCCCGTGCATGATTTCCGAACACCGTTTTAATGGCGGCCGTTTCATTCTTGTCATTGTATTCGGTGGATGTTCCGTGCGCATTGACGTAGCCGATATCTTCGGGTTTGAGGCTCGCGTCTTTCAGCGCCAACTGCATCGCGCGCGCCGCGCCTTCGCCGCCTTCCGACGGCGCGGTAATATGAAACGCATCGTCGGTGTACCCGATTCCGGCTATTTCACCGTAAATTTTTGCGCCGCGTTTGAGCGCGTAATTAAGTTCTTCCAAAACCACGATTCCCGCACCTTCACCCATGACAAATCCGTCGCGCATTTTATCGAACGGACGGCTTGCGTGCTTGAAATCATCGTTGCGCGTGGACAGCGCCTTCAGCGCATTGAAGCCCGCAACACCCATCTCGCAAATACCCGCTTCCGTTCCGCCGCAAACCATCGCGTCCGCATCGCCGCGTTCGATCAGCATGAATGCATCGCCGATCGCATGGCTTCCGGTCGCACACGCGGACACCGTTGCGTAATTGGGACCTTTTAATCCGAACATGATAGCGACTTGACCGGCGGCAATATCAATAATGAGCATCGGTATAAAAAACGGGCTCACACGGGAAGGTCCTTTTTCCAGATAAACCCGGAATTGCTCTTCAAACGTAATGAATCCGCCGATGCCGCTGCCGATGATGCAGCCGATACGGTTCGGATCCAGAACCTTGGCGTCGAGTTTCGCATCGGTGATCGCCATCTTCGCCGCCGCCAGAGCAAACTGGCAAAAACGGTCCGTTCGCCGGACTTCCTTTTTGTCCATATAATTTGCCGGGTCAAAGCCTTTGACCTCACAGGCAAACTTGGTCACGTGATCTTTCGGATCGAATAGGGTGATTTTATCCGCGCCGTTGCGCCCTTCCATCAATCCCTGCCAGAATTCCTCCACACTATTGCCGATAGGCGTCACGGCACCGAGCCCCGTGACCACAACCCTGCGCTCACTCATGATAAGCTCCTTCGCCCCATACTGATGTATGATGAATTGAAATGTTCACAACATGGAAAGGCTCACGCGCTGAGGCTATCAACGCATCAACCGTTGAGCCGCTTATTTACCGAGCTTCTTAACCAGGTAGTCAATCGTCGAGCCTACGGTGGTTAATTTGGCTGCTTCTTCTTCCGGAATTTTTTCACCCAGGCCGAATGAATCTTCAAATTCCATGACGAGTTCCACCTGATCCAAAGAATCTGCGCCCAGATCTTCCACGTACGAAGCCGCCGGGGTTACTTCCGCCTCTGTCACGCCCAGTTTTTTCACGATGATCTCGCTCACTTTTTTCGTAATTTCGTCCTTTGTCATTGCCGTTCTCCTTGAAGGTTATTTGATGGGTTTAGTTTTTTATGAATTCAAAGTTACATCGTCATCGAATGACACGCCCGCCGTCCACCTGGATCACCTGTCCCGTGATATAATCCGCTTCATCCGACGCCAGAAATCTCACGACGTTCGCGACTTCTTCCACGGTTCCCGCGCGGTTGAGCGGAATGTATTTTAGAATTTCCGCAACAGCTTGTTCCGAAAAATCTTTCGTCATATCGGTCTTGATATAGCCCGGCGCTACGGAGTTGACCGTAATTCCGTACGGCGCCAATTCTTTTGCGGTCACCATCGTGAGCCCGTCCATACCCGCTTTCGACGCGGCGTAATTGGCCTGGAACGGATTACCGCCCAGCGCCACGACCGATGACATATTGATAATTTTTCCCGAGCGCTGCTTCATCATGATCTTTGAGGCCAGTTTCGAACAGAGATACGCGCTTTTTAGATTATTTTCCAGCACCCAATCCCATTCCTGCTCCTCCATCCGCACCAGTAAACTGTTCTTGAAAACGCCGGCGTTGTTGACCAGGATGTCTACCCGGCCGAAAGCATCCATCGCCTGCGCAAATAACTTCTGCGCTTCTTCCGGTTTAGATACGTCCGCCTGAACGGAAATAAACCGGCCTATGGCCAGTTCCGAAAAATATTTTTCCGTGCGTGCAAGGTTTTCCGGGTTTCTCCCGTTCAAAACTGCCGTCGCTCCGTTTTTCAAAAAGCATTCGGCTATGGCTTTGCCGATTCCCCGGGAGGACCCGGTGACGATCGCAATTTTATTTTCCAAACAACGCATTACAATGATTAATGATTAATGAATAATGAGCAATAAATACACCTGAAAAGATCCCTAGCATTTTTCATTGTTCATTACTCATTATTCATTATTCATTGTTCATTATTTTTAAATTTAACTAAATCACCCGGGATGCCGATATTTTCACACAAAACATTCTTGTCGATCCGCTTGATCAATCCTTGCAGTACATTGCCGGGGCCGATTTCATAAAATACCGCGGCACCGTCCGCGATCATATTCATGACCGATTCGTGCCATTTCACCGGCGCTGTGATCTGATCCACCAGAAATCGTTTGACGTCGTCCTTCGATTGTGTTGCGCGCGCGGTGACATTCGGATATACAGCAACTTCCGCGTCGTGTAATGAAATCGTGTCCAATGCCTTTCGAACTTCTTCTCTTGCGCTTTCCATCAGCGGAGAATGGAACGCGCCGCTCACGACCAGTTCTTTCACCATGCGCGCGCCCTGCGCTTTGGCCATTTCCATCGCCCGGTGCACGCCTTCCACCGAACCCGAAATAACGATTTGTCCGGGCGAATTATAATTCGCGCATTGCACGATACCGGTCAGGTACGCCTCACAACAAATTTTTCCGAGCGGCCCGGCTTCCATGCCGATCACCGCAGCCATGGTGCCTTTATTCTGTTCGCCGGCTTTCTGCATCGCCTCCGCGCGTACTTTAACAACTTTCAATGCATCTTCAAAGGTCATCACTCCCGCCGCCACGAGCGCAGAATATTCACCCAGGCTGTGACCTGCGGTCATTTGAACATTGATTTTCCCGAATTTTTCTTTTAAAATTTCCAGTACGACGAGACTGTGCACAAAGATCGCCGGCTGCGTCACCCGGGTTTGCTTCAAAGAATCTTCCGGTCCTTCAAACGAAATTTTCGATAGATCTAATCCCAAAATTTCATTGGCTCGCCCGTACATTTTTTTTGCCGCAGGAAAATTCTCATAAAGATCTTTTCCCATTCCCACGTATTGAGAACCCTGCCCGGGAAATACCAGCGCGATCTTACTCATTATTCATTACTCATTATTCATTATCAGTAGGCCCACTTCAACAAAATACTGCTGCTCGTGAATCCTCCGCCAAACGCGGCGATCACGACGAGGTCGCCTTTTTTCAAACGTTTCGAACTCACGGCTTCAGACAAACAGATCGGAATCGTAGCCGCGGTAGTGTTGCCGTACTTGTCGATATTAATGATCACCTGCGAATCCGTCAACCCCATTCGCTGCGCGGCGGAATCTATGATCCGTTTGTTCGCCTGATGCGGAACAAACAGCCCGATGTCCTTCCCCGTCAGCCCGTTACGTTCGACAATCACCGCCGACGCTTCCGCCATGCCTTTCACCGCGTATTGATAAACATTTTTACCGTCCTGATAAACGTAGTGCATTTTTTGATCCACCGTCTCGTGCGTCGCCGGATTCAGGCTGCCGCCCGCCTTCATGTGAAGATACTGGGCCCCGTTTCCATCCACCGAATTATGATAATCCATGATTCCGATATGGTCGTCTTCGGATTTTTCCAACAGTACCACACCGGCGCCGTCGCCGAAAAGGATACACGTATTCCGGTCCGTATAATCGAGAATCGAGCTCATCACGTCGGCGCCCACGACTAAAACTTTCTTAGCCGTTCCTGATTCTATGAATTGCGCTCCGATCACCAGCGAGTACGCAAATCCGCAGCACGCCGCAGACACATCAAAACCCCATGCGTTCTTCATTCCCATTTTCGCCTGCAGCAGGCAAGCCGATGCCGGGAACACCATATCCGGCGTGACTGTTCCGAATACGATGAGGTCAATTTCTTCCGGCCGGGTGCCGGTTGTTTCAAACAAGCGTTTGCACGCTTCGACCGCCATATCCGAAGATCCTTTGCCCTTCTCAAGAATGCGCCGTTCTTTAATGCCGGTGCGGCTTACGATCCATTCGTCCTTGGTGTCCACCATCTTTTCCAGATCCGCATTCGTCAATTTTTTTTCCGGCACCCAATGCGCTACGCCGGAAATTTTCGCCCGATTTTTCTGCATACCTGGTCTTACTTCATGTTTAAGATACTTTAATGCGTTCCCGGATCACGTCATTGATCTTTTTCTCCACCATTTCTTTCGCGACGTGGATCGCCCGCACCAGCGCGGCGGCGGATGAACTGCCGTGACCGATGATCACCACGCCGTTGACGCCCAACAAAGGAACGCCGCCGTGCGATTGATAATCCATATATTTTAAGGCGCGCCGCATGCCCGGTTTGACCATGGCCATCAGCGCCGTATTCACCAGGCTTTTTTTTGCAAAAGCCTGAAATTTTTTTCTTAAGAAATCCAGAACGCTTTCGGCAAGTTTGAGGGCCACATTGCCGGTAAATCCGTCGCAGACAATGACGTCCGCCGTTCCTTTAAAAATATCGCGGCCTTCGACGTTGCCTATGAACTCGAATAATTTTTTTTCGCGAAATAATTCATTCGCCTTGAGCGTCAGGTCGTCGCCCTTGCTGTCTTCTTCGCCGACGCTGAGCAATCCGACTTTCGGTTTTTGCATATTCATCATTACCTGCATGTAGGCGTTGCCCATGACGCCAAACTGCAAAAGGTGGTTAGGCTTACAATCCATGTTGGCGCCCACGTCCAGCACGAGTGTAAAACCCAGTTCATTCACAGACGGAAAAAACGCGCCGATCGTCGGCCGTGCGACGCCTTCAATGCGTCCGAGCCCGATCAGCCCGATCGCCATCACGGCGCCGGTGTTGCCCATACTGATAAAGGCCTGGGCTTCGCCAGCCTTTACCATGTTGATACCGATATGAACGGACGATTTCGGTTTTTTCGTCAACGCGGCCGTCGGCGAGTCGTCCATGTCAATGCGTTCATCGGTGTGAACGATTTCAATATATTTTCCGACCAGGGACTGGCCCTCGCAGCGGTTGATCCGGGCGTGAATGGTCTCTTGATCTCCCGTCACGACGACCTGATGGTCTTCTCCGCGATCCCGGAATTCTTTCGCCGCCAATACCACGCCGTCCACGATCTTCGCAGGAGCCTCGTCGCCGCCCATTCCGTCAACTATAATTCTCATTCGCACTGATAATAGATGATCAACTACAATCCAATATAACAAGTTTCTAAAATGAAACTAAACAAAAATCACATAAAAAAAGTTTTGCCTGTCGGTGTCAAAAATTTCATAACAAGGACAGGCAATCACATTGTAAACCGCCATGAGGCCGGATCAGACTCCTTTGGCCACCATGATTTGTCTTCCGTCATAATACCCGCAGTTCGGGCACACGCGGTGAGGCATTTTAGGCTCCCGGCAATTGGAACACGTCGTGATCGACGGCGCATCTAATTTCCAGTGCGTCCGGCGTTTGTCGCGGCGCTGTTTCGAATGTCTTCGTTTTGGATTCGGCATGATTAACTCCTATGAATAATGTATTGATTTCCTAATTCGTCATCGCCACCGCGGCATGCTCGCATACGGTGTGGTTTAATTCCGCGCCGCACTGAACGCATAATCCTTTACAATTCTCCCGGCACAAGACCTTGGTAGGCATGGCCAGCATCAGCGTGTCGCAGATATCTTTGTCCAGAACAATTTCGTTGGCCTGGTGCACATCGAGCGAACGGATCTCCGATTCCCCGTCGGCAGGCTGCCGCAAATCGGAAAAAATAATCTCAAAATGTCCTTCCACGGTCCGCCGCACGTCGCCCAGACAAAGGTCACATAAGAAATGCGCTTCCGACGACGCCTGAAATTTAACATAATAAATGTGGCCCACTTTGTTCAGGATCACGTCTGTAACGATCGGCCGATCAAAAATCTCATGCCCTTCGAAATTCTTAAGATCCAGACCGATCCCTCCCGGAGACGATTCAAAATGAAAACGGTGTTCGCCGTCCCCGAAACTTAAAATTTTTTCCAGTTTTATGCTCATTCAACCCGCTAAAATTTTAAGGCGTGAAGATAGTTTTTTTTGGCTTTATTGTCAAGCAAAAATGACACGGGAAAGCCGGCATAGAAGTCCCGGTGAACGGCCCGGATGCCGGACACGGACCTTCAGGTTAAACATCCTCTTCAGACGGGGTTTAGAACCGTCCGGACCGATTCCATCCGCCCGATCATTTTCTTTTCCCGGTGGTTTGCGGAAGCATGATCTCATGGAGCCATGCTTTCTGAACGTCCGTATGCAATAAATTTTTCTGAATAGCCTGCCACCGCTTCCAGAATCTTCGCTTCTGCTGATCAAAAAAAAGAGCGGCAAAGGCCGACGACCGCCTCCAGTTCGGATCAAAATGCGACGTCAACAGGTTTTCAATGACGACGTGATCGTGCACGACGCCCAGGCATTCCTGGGCTTCTTCTAGCTGTTTGATATAGGATCTAAATTTTTCAGAATAGAATTCCTGAAAAAATTCCATGGCATACCGCGTCCGCTTGATATGACGGCGCAGGCTGTGCAGCGACGCGTCTTGCTTCTCAAAAAAACCAGGCGCCGGCGCTCTTCTTCGGGGTTTCCCGTCGATATCAACGCCGACGTATAAACCCGGATGAAGGAATAATTCGTTAATTCCCGGCAGAATAAAATTCGCCAGCAGGGGTTCGGTCAAGCGGTCGGCCAAAAGGTTATTGAACAGAGGACGCGCAACCCATATTTGAAACGCCCCGGTAAATTCCGCGTACGACGGACTTTCAATATGTGATCTCAGCTTTCTGAATTCTTTCCCGCGCGCGGATGAAAGAAACTGAATGATCTCATCGAGCCTGATCTGCTGCAGCAGACCGGTGCATGCACCGCGGCATGCTTCCACATGAATTTTGAAAACGTCCAGATCCCGGACGGCTCCGAGCCGCCGGACGATCGTTCCGATACGCTTGCCGGTAACCGGTTCGGGAAATTCCACCGCGTTTTCAAAAACGCGCAATGCCGTACGCAGCCTCCTCAACGCCACGCGTGTTTTGTGAAGATGCTCAATATCGACATCCGCCAGAATATTCTTTTCATGCTCTGAAAAACTTCCAAAATATTTTCGGAGGATTTGCACCGCCCATGGGCCGACTTTCACATTCTGAACGCCTTTTTCCATAAGCTGACTTCCGAATTACTGCGAAGAGACATCGTCCGGTTTGTTTTTACGGCTAAAGATCACGGAGGCTCCTACGGAAACGAGCAGGATCAGCGCAATAACCATCAATGAAATTTCAATTGGAATTTTGTAAATATCCGTGAGGATCATTTTCGAACCGACAAATACCAAAACTGCCGAAAGGCCGTAACTCAAATATTTGAACATCTGGATGATGTTGGACATGGCAAAGTACAAGGCTCGAAGACCGAGTATCGCGAAAACATTGGACGTGTAAATGATGAAGGGATCGTCGGTAATGGCAATAATGGCCGGGATGGAGTCCACCGCAAAGATCAAATCGGACGATTCCACCACCAGCAGCACGACGAACATCGGTGTCGCATGGAGGCGGCCGTTCAATCGCACAAAAAATTTTCCGTTTTCATCGCCGGGCGCCACGGGAAATAATCTTTGAAATATCTTAATGACCGGATTTCTTTCGGGATGGATTTCTTTCTCTTTTTGAACCGCCATTCGTATGCCGGTGACGATAAGGAAACCGCCGAAGATATAGATGATCCAATGAAATTGATGGATGAGGCTCACGCCGGCGGCAATGAAAACAGCCCGCATAATGAGCGCACCGAGGATGCCCCAGAAGAGAATTTTATGCTGGTAAATAGCCGGAACCTTAAAATAACTGAAGATCATGATAAACACAAAAATATTGTCCACGCTCAGCGATTTCTCGATGAGATAACCGGTCAGGAATTCCAGCGCGGGTTTCGGCCCCATCCAATAATAGATGAGCGCGTTAAAGATCAACGAAAGCGTTATCCAGAAAACACTCCAGACTAGCGCTTCCCGGGTCTTTATCTCATGCGCTTTCCGGTGAAAAACGCCGAGATCCAAAGCCAGCATGATGACTACGAACAGGTTAAAAAGAATCCACGGCCACAGAGTGTCCATCACAAAACCTCTCTAAGTTTGAATGAGATTCACGCGTTCGATGTCGTGAATGCGTTCCAATTCCAAAATCATGTCGCCGTTCTCGTCCGTATAGAACGCAGGGACAAATTTAGCGCCCCAGATAATTTCATCGAAGCGGTACGAATAGCGCGCGTGCACGGTTTGACTGAAGGTGTCGTCGAAGCCTTTGATCATGATCAGAATTTCCGCCTGCAGCTCTTCAAGGTCTTTCGCGGTTTTTCCAAACAGCGGGCTGCCCTCTTCGATCGGATGAACGATCGTCCACGTGAGCGGAAAAAAATAAACCGCCGGGCGCTCCAGGGACAACGCGTGATATTTTCTCTGCAACTGAGCCCCGTTCTTTTCAACGGTCATGAGCATCACCTTCGCATCGAGTTCCATGATCATATTCGTACGTTGATTCGCAATGCGGAACTCCAGAGCGGTTTTTTCCTGAAACGGCGCGACGATAAGATTCTGGCTGAAAACAATTTGTACGGAAGGCCGTGAAAAACGCCCGTACAACAATCCCGTCGCCAGCGCGACGCTTAAAAGCCCGCACAATACTTCCGCCGAAGCCACGAGGCTTTCGGCGATTCCCTTGGGTGCGATCGTACCGTATCCGACCGTCGTGAATGTCTGCACGCTGAAAAAGAACGCGCTGAAAAAAGCATCTTGCGGTGTTGCAGTGTTGGCGCCTTGCAAATGTTCAACGCCCATCGCAATGTAAACGCCGGCAAAAAACAAGTTCGCCAGAATGTAAAAAACGACGACAATGCCGAAAAACCGCAGCCATGAAATATTGATCAAATATTGATAAAAACTGATATTCCGGATTCCGATGCCTTTGCGGAACACGTTGAAGGTGCCGTCCTTGTTGATGGCGCGGCGAAGCTCGCCCGTATATTTTTGTGAAAGCCCGGGATCGAATAAGGGTTGATTCATAATCAATTTCGAATGTTTGAAGAATAATGATGCCAGGCCTGCGCAGGCGGCCTGAATCGGTTATTTATCGGGGAATGACCGGCGCTGTAATTCAGGCCAAGGTAGAAATATCCGCGCTTGGATTCAATAATAAACTTGCGTTTTAAAAGCCGGTTCTATAAATTCGCACACTTTAGAAAAAGGAGTTGATAATGAATAGCCCCGATATCCGCGAGAAAATCATCGGCGAGGGATTGACATTCGACGATGTGCTCATTATGCCGCTCTATTCCGAAGTGCTTCCGAACCAGGTCCAGGTTGCCACACGCCTGACGAAAAATATCATGTTGAATATTCCGCTCGTCAGCGCGGCGATGGACACGGTTACGGAATCGGAATTAGCCATTGCCATGGCGCGGGAAGGCGGCATCGGCATGATCCATAAAAATTGTTCGATCGAATATCAGGCCGAGGAAGTGGACCGCGTGAAGCGCTCCGAGAGCGGCATGATCATGAAACCCATCACGCTCACGCCCGATCACAAATTATCCGATGTGCTCGAACTGATGAAGCGGTATAAGATCAGCGGCATCCCGATCACCCATGCCGACGGAAAATTGGCGGGCATTCTGACCAACCGCGATCTGCGGTTCGCGACTAATTACGACGACAAAGTAGACACGGTCATGACGAAGAATAATTTAATTACGGCAAAGGTCGGTACGACGCTCGAGGACGCCGAGAAAATTCTGCATAAACACCGTATTGAAAAATTGCTCGTCGTGGACGACCAATTCATGCTTCAGGGACTGATCACCGTTAAAGACATTCAGAAAAAGAAAATGTATCCGTTCGCGTGCAAGGACACGCACGGCAGGCTTCGCGTCGGTGCGGCTCTGGGCGTGACCAAAGATCTGATCGAGCGCGCGGAAGCGCTGGTCGAGGCGGGGGTCGATGTATTGGCGGTGGATACGGCGCACGGACATTCGCAAGGCGTACTGAATGCCGTACGAACGGTCAAGAAAAAATTTCCTCAAATGGAGATCATTGCAGGCAATGTCGCATCGGGCGACGCCACGATGGAATTGATCAAGGCCGGCGCGGATGCGATCAAGGTCGGCATCGGCCCGGGCAGCATCTGCACCACGCGCGTGGTCGCCGGAGTGGGCGTTCCGCAAATCACGGCGATCATCGAATGCGCGAAAGCGGCGGCGAAAGAAAATATTCCCATCATCGCAGACGGCGGAGTTAAGCAGACCGGTGATATAGCAAAAGCAATTGTCGCGGGTGCGGATACGGTGATGATCGGGAGTTTATTCGCCGGAACGGAAGAAAGTCCCGGCGAATCGGTTCTTTACGAAGGCCGCCAATACAAGGTTTACCGCGGCATGGGCTCGCTCAGCGCGATGAAACACGGCAGTAAAGACCGGTATTTCCAGGAGGACGAAATGGACACGGATAAATTAGTTCCGGAAGGCATCGAAGGACGCGTGCCGTTCAAAGGCAGGCTCAGCGACGTCGTCTATCAGATGATCGGCGGATTGCGGTCTGCCATGGGCTACTGCGGAGCAAAAACCATTTCGGAAATGAAAACGAAAACGAAATTGATGAAAATGACCGGCGCGGGATTGAAGGAAAGTCATCCGCACGACGTACTCGTTACTCAGGAAGCGCCGAATTATCGGGTCAATAGCTGAGAAGAATTAACGTAGGGAACGTGCCATGGCACGTTCCCACCCCGGCACCTTTCTACTCCCACCTTATCGGATTATTTCTAATATATTGCCGGACAAAAAACATTTCCCTCTCGTCACGAATGATGCGGTCATGAAACCGGGATTGCCATTCGAAACCCGTAAATCCGTTTTGATTGCACCACCGTTTCACGTTGCCCTTGAAATGATTAATTATGGACGAAATGGAATTGGGCGTTAACGGTTGGATCCCTGTAGGGACGCGCCGCGTAGGGACGCGCCGCGGCGCGTCCCTACCGGATTCATCATTCAAAATAATAATCCCGTGAAAATGATCCGGCATAACGGCCCATTCATCCAAAACGGCGTTTGGAAAACGTACCGGTATTTCGTTCCAGAATTGATCCGCCATTCTTCCAACCGGCGATAAGATCATCTTGCCACCGGAGATCTTTCCGAAGGACCGGACGCGGTCTCCAACGCAGATAGTAATGAAATACGTACCATTCCGGGAATAATCGTATCCCGGCAACCGGTATTGTTTGGATATTTTGTGACCCACGACGATTACAATATCTTTGATAGAACTAACGATAGAGCGAGAGAAATGTAAATACCGGATTCTTCACGTTCAAGAAAAATATTTGAATGGATTGTCAGTAAAAATAATTTTAGTTTCTGACCAACAAAACCTGTGAGGTTTTTAAAACCTCACAGGTTCAAAAAAACGCCTGTCATCTATGAAAATCTATTCAGCCGACTGGATACTTCCGATCACATCGCCGAAGATCAGGAACGGCGCGGCGGTCATTTCCGATGAAAATAAAATTCTTGATGTCGCCCCCGCGGACGTCATCCAAAAAAAATATTCCGATAAGAATATCCAAAACATTCACTTTCGAAATTCGGTTCTCATGCCCGGATTGGTCAATGCGCATACGCACCTGGAACTTTCGATGATGAAAGGCGTGGTTCCCGGCGGCCTGGATTTCGGCGATTGGGTCTTTGAAGCGGTCACCAAACGGTTCCAATTTGATGAAGAAGAAGTTATCGCGGCGTGCCGGAATGGCGTCGCAGAATTGGAAAGAACCGGCACGGCCGCCGTCGGCGATATCGCCAATCATTCGGCGATCTCATTTCCGCTTTTGCAGGCATCGAAATTATTTGCGGTCATTTTTAATGAAGCCACCGGACTGGCCGCCTCGGTGGCACCGGCGCGGTTCGAAGAATTCAAAAATAAATGCATGGATTCCTCCCGCGGCCGGGACGGGAATGACAATCCGGAGGCAGGCCGGATCACGCACGCCCTTGCGCCGCATGCGCCCTATTCCGTTTCGCCGGAATTGTTCAGGCTTATCGCCGATTTTAATAACGACGGAAAAAGGGTCTCTTCCGTTCATCTCGCCGAATCCTCCGACGAAACAGAACTGATCCGGGACGGCGGCGGTAAATTAAAAGCCGCGATCGTTAAAATGAACCGCTGGAACCACGACTGGATTCCTCCGGGAACCTCGCCGGTAAAGTATCTGGATCAGCTCGGATTTTTGGACGACCGGTTGATCGCCGTGCATGTGGTTCATGCGGACCATGAAGATATCGCGCTTCTCAAATCCCGCGGCGTAAACATCTGCACGTGCCCGCGGAGCAATGTAAAAATAAATGCCGGGGGCGCCGCGCCGGTCGAAAACTTCCTGAAAGCCGGGCTGAACGTCTGCATCGGCACGGACAGCTTCGCCAGCAACGACGACCTGAACCTGTGGAATGAAATGGCGTTCCTGAAAAAAATGCATCCGGATATTTCCGATGCGATCATTCTGGAAATGGCGACGGTCAACGGCGCGCGCGCATTGGGATTCCAAAATAAGATCGGCAGTATTGAAGCCGGAAAAGAAAACCGTTTGATTGCCGTAAAAAGCTGCGGGGTTATTCTGAATCCCGAATCTTTCTTATTATCCGGTTACGAAAATTTCTCTGCCGTAGAATGGCTGTAATTTGAAACTCCCTCAACTTGACTCCCATCGATTTTCTTGCTAACTTTATGAGCAGATTTAACCAACCACAGGAAAATTCCCATGAAAAAAATTTTGTACGCCGCAATATGTGCCGCATTCTTCACCGGCTGTTTCGAGGTTAAAGAAGAAATTATTCTTAATCCGGACGGTTCCGGCAAAGCCAATATCGAAGTTATTACCGTGAACACCGATGCGCTTATGGGCGGACTGGGCGGTAAACAAAAAAAATCGGAGGCCAGTTCCGCGCAAAGCCTCATCGATAAATCCAAAGGCGTCGACGTTTGGAAAGACGTCACCTACGGCAAAACACAGGACGGGCGTACGTTTGTAAAAGGCACGGCCTATTTTACCAACCTTAACGAATTGAAGATCGACGCGGCCCCGACGTTTCACCTTGAGGATAAAAACGGCCAGTTCATTATCTCCGCCAGCAACGATGATCTGAACATGGGCAAAAAGTCGGACCATGAAAAAGCATTTCTTTCCGCCAAAGCCTCTAAAGCGGAGCGGATGGCGATCATCGAAAAAGAAAAGCAGGAATTTCAGGCTTCCAAAGCGATGATGGGAATGTTTCTGTCGTCCATTAAAATGGACGTCACGATCCAGGTGCCGGGTAAATGGGTCACCGTCACCAATTTCAAAAAAGACGAGCTGGGGCGGCTGGTATTCCATTTCGACGGCAGCCAGATCGTCAATGCCATGGATGTTTTCCAGGATGAGAAATGGCTGGACGATATTGCGTCACAGAAGAAAGACATCCAATTTAAAGACGCGACCGCTTTGAAAATGAACGAACGCATGTTCGGTACCTCCTCGGACATCCGGGCCGTTGCGGCGATCCAGAAAAAAAATCTTTTTAATTATGCGCAGGAAGTCGCCAAGGCCAAGGAAGCCTATCCGGCCCTGCTGGAATCGCTGGGTTCAAAAGATAAAACCACGGCCGCTAAAGGCGACGGATTCGCATCGCTGCACCCCATCGGCATACAATATTATTATGATACCGAGGGGAAGTCGTTCTCCGGCGATTCGTACAAAATGAGTTTCCTCGGCGAATTCTCGGGCGGCGCCGTGTCGGAGATCAACGAAATTCTCATCACCAAAGCCGCCGCCGACAACGGAGAGAATTTATTGGGTGATAATGCTCCGCAAAAAGTCACTTTCCCCTATCTGTCTCAGGATAAAACTTCCGTGACGTTCGACATGACGATGCACCGGCCAAAAGACGATGCCAAAGGAATGAAAGAGATCGCCGGCACGATCGAATACCGTGTGTCGTCCGGAACCAAGGATGTCGATCTCGGTTTCAAAGATTTTACCGCAGGCGAAAAAGGGCCGCTGGGCGCGCTCATACAGTCCGTCGAGCAGGGTTCCTGGGGCAAGAACTATCATGACCTGAAATTGAAATTGGACGTCCCCAAAGAAACGATCGCCGAGATCAAGTTTTATGATAAGGAGCGGAATCCGCTGTATGTTTCCAAGACGGACCTGAGCGAATCGCCGGATGTTTCGATATTCTCTTTCTCCTATGACGGCGAGTTTTCGAAAGGCGGTTCCGTGGTCGTAACCGTGTATAAAGATATCAAAACCTATTCCGCGCCGTTTTCGATCAAAGACGTCGACTTGTTCGGAAGGCCGTTGAAAAAATAAACTGAACGGAACCGGACTATGATATTAGTGGTCATGGAGAAGAACTCCACGGTCAAACATATTTCTGAAGTTTTGAAGATCATCGAGGACAGCGGCTGTACGCCGCATGTGTCCAAAGGCGACGAGAAGACGGTCATCGGCGTGGTCGGCGACGAACGCGGCGTGGTCACCGAGAAAATTCAAGCCATGCCGGGCGTCGAAAAAATAATCCCGACGTCCAGGCCGTACAAACTCGTCAGCCGCGAATGGAAGCAGGAAGATACCGTTGTTAAGGTCAACGGGATCGAGGTCGGCGGAAAAAAGATCATAATTATTGCCGGGCCGTGCGGCGTCGAAGATGAAAATCAGTTATTGGAGATCGCCTTCGCCGTCAAGGAGGCGGGCGCGCACATGCTGCGCGGCGGCGCGTTCAAGCCGCGCTCGTCGCCTTACAGTTTCCAGGGGCTTGGGGAAAAAGGATTGGAATTGCTCGCCCTCGCACGGGAAAAAACCGGACTGGCGATCATCACCGAGGTCGTCAATCCGAATCAGGTCGAACTCGTCGCTCAGTACGCCGACATTTTGCAGATCGGCGCGCGCAATTCGCAAAATTTTTCGCTGCTTCAGGAGGTCGGTAAAACGAATAAGCCGGTCATGCTTAAGCGCGGCATGATGTCCAATCTTGAAGAATATCTCATGTGCGCGGAATACATTCTGGCCAACGGCAATTACAATCTGATCCTGTGCGAGCGCGGCATTCGCACGTTTGAGACTTACACGCGCAATACCATGGATATCTCGGCCATTCCGCTGATCAAACAGTTATCGCATCTTCCGATCTTTGCAGATCCGAGCCACGCCACCGGCAAACGCGCCCTGGTTCCGCCGGTCGCCAAAGCCGCCGTGGCCGCAGGCGCGGACGGCCTGATGATCGAGGTCCACAATCATCCGGAAAAAGCGCTGTCGGACGGCGCGCAGGCGATACTGCCTGCAGAATTTATTACATTAATGAAAGACCTGAAAGCCATCGCATCGGTGATGGGAAGATGTATTTGAGATGATGACTGCTGATTGCTGATCGCTGATTGCTGATCGCTGATTGCTGATCGCTGACGGCTGATCGCTGACGGCTGATCGCTGACGGCTGATTGCTCACTACTGATTTAAAATGAATTCAAAAAAAGATTTAATTGAGACAAAAATTTCTTCAGAAGCTTTACTCAAAGGAAAGCTACTGAACGCGTGGCGCGACGAAGTGCGATTGCCCAACGGCAAAACCGGTATCCGCGAATACATCACACATCCCGGCGCCGTGATCATGATCCCGCTGTTCCCGGACGGCGATACGATACTCGTGAAACAATTTCGTTATCCGGTCGGAAAGACTTTTCTCGAACTTCCCGCGGGAAAACTGGAAGGCACGGAGCCGCGGGAAGAAGCGGTTCAGCGCGAACTGGCCGAGGAGATCGGTTATGTAAGTCATATGCTGACTCCCGTTGCGGAATTTTATCCCTGCATCGGCTACAGCAATGAAAAAATGTGGCTGTTTGTTGCAGAGGCATTGATGGAAGCCCGGGCCGAAACGGATCACGACGAGTTCATCGAAACGGTTCGCATGCCGTTCCGTGAAGCCGTCGCGATGGCGTGCTCGGGCGAAATAGACGACATGAAAACGATCGCGGGAATTATGCTTGGTCAAAATTTTTTATCCCGGCGCGCCGGGAGATAGGAGGCGGTCATGGCGAAATCCGAAGATTTCAATTGGGAGAACGACAACGACGACGAGGACGAGCCCTGGAAGAAAGCTCACAATGAATGGAAAAACCGCGTCGAGCAGGAAACTCATTCCCTGATCTCTTCCAGGCAATTCGATCTGGCGTGGGACGAGAACGCGTGGGAAGTTTTCATGCAGACGGCGGACAAAGAAGGGCTGCGCGTGATCGCGTTTTATGAAAAATACTGGAGCCACTCCGACCGCGACCGGATGGTCGAAGAGGCGATGGCCATGTATTACGTTCGCGAAGCCTTCAAGCAAATGTATCCCGGCCACTTCAAGGAAAAATATTTCAAATTCTATCTCGAGCGCGAATTAACGGACATGGGCATTTTTGAAGAAGGGTTCCAGGGGTTCCTGGACGCAAAAGAAAACTCGCTCTACCGCATTCCCGCGTACCGTTACGCACGCGATTTTTACCATCAGATCCGCGCATGGATGTTCACGCTCCGCGAAGAGATCCGTCAGGAGAAACTGCTCGACCATTTTTTAAATCACACCGGCACGGTCTATACGAAACTGGCGGGCGGGCATGTGATGGGGTATCAGCCGCACACGCTCGGCGGCAACATTGCCGAATGCAAACGCGCGCTCCGCGCGATGAACCGCTGCAACGACTATTTGATGCAGATCAAGGCTCACGCGTGGATGGACGAGGAAAAATATTTGTATCTCGACGAGATCGCGCTCGAGACGCGCAATGCCGTCGGCATCCGCATCGTCGATCTGCGCAATCAATTTCTTGATCTGGTCCGTCCGTAGCGCCATTTCAAATAAATGATATTTGTTATGCAGGCTTAAGCCGGCGCCTGCCATTCTGTTCATGGTAGCCGCGACCGCCTGCCCTGAGCAAGGTCTGCGCCAAAGGCGCATCAGCCTCAGCCAGAGGCTGACAGGTCTGGCTGAGAAGGGTTAGGTTGCGATGAAACAAAATACAATCTTACTAATTTGAAACGACACTGGCGTCATTTCAAATAAATGATAATTGTTTCGCAGGGTTAAGCCTGCGCCTGCCATTCTGTTCATGGTAGCCGCAACCCTTAGGTTGCGCTGCGGAGGCAGCTAACAAAAAATGAAAAATAATGCTTTTCTTTGAAATAATGAGTACTTTACGAATGAGTATAAGAAAAGGAGATTCAGCTTAGTGAGAATTTGATACCGTTGAAGTCCTAAAATAATTCCGATTCTCTAAGCCCCATTCTATCATCCGGGGTATTGTAGCTGTGTTTCCTCGCCTTCATGACGTTCGTCATGTTCAGTGTCAGTTATTATTCCTAATCCCTACTATGCAGTGTTTCCAAAATCCTGTTGGACGAAACACTCACATCAAAGGAGGGCAATATGAGCATTGTTACCATCTCCAAAAAGAAACTTCATTTGCTGGTATTACTGACCGTGCTGATAGTCACGGCACTGTCAACATACCGTACTGACAGCCCCGCCAAAGAAAATCCAAAAGACAAACTCCGTGCGAAACTCATGAAGCCGGATATTCTCATCGATCAGAAATATGTCGGCGTCAATAACTGGAAATATTTCCTGCGTAATAACGGAAGCTATATGTATGATAGAGACCATGGCCGGCCCGGCGGCGAATTCCCGCGCGGCTCAAATGTCACCGTTGTTTTTGCCGGTGGATTTTATATTGCCACGATCAAAGACAGTATTCCGGTATGCAGCGACATCGAATTTTCATCCGATTATCAACCGGGAAAAATTATCAATTCCAATGTTCCATTCAGTCAGCTCATTGCCGACACAACGAATGTGATTCACACATATGTCATTGACCGCAGTCAAGCCGGATCGGATTATGCCAATTGGCCCGGACTCAGACAAGGTAATGGCCAACCCGCTCTTGTAGCCGATGCACAGACGTGGAATGTGCTGAATGACCGGGATACTTCTCGCAGCACCAACCGGGAGAGCATAGCAGCAAGTCCCAATCCCGGGCTCGGAATTGAAGTAACTTTCGAGTCATTTGCATTCGCCACACCGCCGATGAATGACGTTGTGCTTTTCAAGATGACGATCGATAACAAGACCAACATAGATTATCCTCTCAGCTACATTGGATTATGGATGGATGCGGACGTGGATGGAGATTTCGCCGGTAATGATATCGTCGGGTGTGACACGGCTCGTGGGCTTGGCTATACATACAATGCCGATAATACGGATCTTTTAAACGACGGGCATTCAAGATGTATCGGCTTTGATTTCTTTCAAGGACCGGTCGCAAACACTTCGGAGATCCCGATCAAAGAATCTCAGAAATTTCAAAATAATCAAACTGTCTTATCGTACGATGCGCAAACAAACGCTTACATCCAAACTTCACTTGGAGGCGGAGATATTACTCTGGGTGCAACTAGCTGGACTTCATACATTTCATCAACTGATCCTAACAATAACCGTGAACGATATTATTTGATGGCCGGTAAATTCAATGATGGGTCGCCAAAGTACGGATATGGTAACGGCGACTATTATTGTTTTCGGGGCGATCCCATTACCCAGCAAGGAAGCCCCGATGTAGCGACTTCGGCAGTTCAAGCCGACCAGCGGGTGCTTCTCGGCGCCGGCCCTTTCACAATGAAGTCGGGAGTACCTCAGGAGATCTGGTTTGGAGTTGTCGGTGGTATCGGAGTGGATCGTCTCGATGCGGTGAGTAATATGTTCAAGACAGACGACCTCGCACAAAATATATTTACTAAGGGACTCACGACGCCTATAGCTCCGGATATTCCTAATACTTCCGTTACTGCTTTAGATCAGAAAGTCGTCATCAGTTGGCAGAATAACTCCGAATACACGGACGACGCTTATGGGGAAATTGCCGGAGTTACGACAGCGAACGGCTTCACTGCCGATTACATCAAACACGATTTCGAAGGCTACCGGGTTTACAGGAGCCTGACCGGACTTGAGGGAAGTTTCACTCTCCTGGCACAATATGATAAAGTAGATCAATTCGGTATCGTCAATGCTGCGATCATCAATTCCAATGCGAATCTGGAGATCAAAGATCATGACCTGGGCAGTAATACCGGACTGCGTTATTCGTTCACGGACTCCAATCTGACAAACGGCCGGAAATATTTCTATGCAGTCACCTCTTATGACGCTCAGCCTTACATCGCCGGGCCGGATAGTTTTGATTATCAAGGCACATTGGTTCCCCGTCCGTCAGGTATTCCTATTACGTTAGAATCTTCAATTGACGGAAATATATTCTCCGCCGTTCCTTCCAGGCCGATCTCATCTCTGCAATACACGGCTTCACTCGATTCCAATCAGGCGATACATATTCAGGGACAGAGTGACGGAGTGGTCGAGCTGGAGGTCGTTGATCCCTCCAAAGTCACGGGCGATCGGTACAAGATCGAATTCTTTTTGATTCCTGCGATAAGTAACGGAAAAACTCTGGTCGGCCTGGTTCCCGACACATTAGCCTATCGCGTCATGGACTCTACGAAGAATGTGCCTGTTCCTTTTTCATCCAAGTCAGATGACCCTGCGACTTTCTACGACGCGAATAGCAACGGTATATTTGATGCCGGCGTGGACAGCGCTGTGGACGACCGTTTTTTTAGTACGGCGATCGCTGACATTGGAACCCCCTCAAGCTATCAGCAATTTGATATTATAGACGGTGTGGTGATCAAGGTTTTCGAGCCGTCCACCTATTTTAAATCGGTTCAATACCTGAAAGGCCCTCAATTTACTGCAGCCAATATGGATACAGCCTGGTGGCAGGGCTGTTTTCAAAATTTCGGGGATCAGGAGTTTGAAGACTTGGCTATTGGCAGTGCGGATAATGGTATGACGCCTTTCATCGTTAATTTCGGTTTCCCGGCTCAGAATGCGGGCGGTGTAAGCTATAACAGGAATGTTCAAATTGTTTTCAGCCGCGATTCGACGAAATGGCAATATATTTATTCAACGACCGGCGGCAGCGGCGGTGTAGTCAATTATGTTCGTGTGCCTTTCCGGGTTTTTGAGACCGACCCGGTTGACGGAGGCAATATAACGCCTCGTCAGCTCAACGGCCGTATTCGTGATAGAAATACGGCAGGCGGCAACAGCCAGGGATGGGGATTATATATGGGCGGTAACTTTGGAACTACGTTGAACGAGGTCACAGATGACGGCTTAGGCCCGCAGACCCGCGGATTTCTGTTTGTAGATACCTCATCGTATGATCTTGGAGGTAAGAGCGGGCATTACGGAACTCTGGCCGGAACCGAGAAGTTGTACCCTATAGTTAATTACTTCTCAAGCCCGACGTATGCGGTTTGGACGCCGGCTCCAAGGAAGCTCAATTCGCTCTCAGGTACTAATACCGACGGCTTCAAATGGAATCTAACGTGCCGAAGCACGATCGGCGGCACAAGCTTCAATCAAGGAACGCAAGGATTTGTCTACCGTTTGATCCCTGATGAAGGAACCATTGACATGCTGGTGACACATTTGTATTCCGCCGCCGATCAATATACGTTTATCACCAAAGCCAACACTACGCTCAGCAAGAGCGACACGAAACGAAATCTCAAGAACATCAAGGTCGTACCTAATCCATTCTATATATTCTCGAAATACGACACCGGTATGGATAAACTGGTCAAGTTCACCAACCTCCCCGACGTCTGCACGATCAGGATATTCACCGTATCCGGTGACATCGTGAAGATCATTCATCATAATTCGACATCGAACAACGACCGCATCAGTGAAGTAACGACGGACAGCTCGTACATCGCTCCGGCTCAGAGCACTTCGACCGAGCGGTGGGATCTGAGGAATGTACGGGGACATCTTGTCGCCAGCGGACTCTACATCGCACTCATTGAATCGAATGTCGGAAACAGGACGGTGAAGTTCGCAGTGATTCAGTGAGCCTAAAATCTATGAAAACCAAATTGACGTCATTCTCATTCCGATCTCGTCGTTGCATGCGTTTCATTTTTCAAATTAACAAAAAGGAGGTATTTCATGAAAGTCTTTACAATTTTGACCGCCATTTTCACTATGAATATTCTGGCCGGCTGTGAAAAGAAAACAGTCGTCTATGAAGAAAACAAGATTTATGAATCTGTTGAGAATCCTTTTTTTGTCACCGGATTTACAGAGAGCTGGTATGATTCCTATTATGACTCTGTCTTTAGTGACGGGCTCGTTGCCGTCTACAATAACGGTTATGTACCTTTGATTATGATTGACAGCATCTTGCCCAATGATTTTTCTCTGAACTATTATTATTTTTACGGCAACGGCGTATCTTTCAAGAACGGATTGACTTGCGACTTAATGGTATGCGTCGGCGCCGACACGGCTTCGGCGTCAGCTAAAATGGCTGATTTCTTTGACGTGATTCAGCCGGCGAAAAATGAAACCATTACAAGCTCAACCATGAACATACGATGGAATACCGGCTGCGTGGACCATTACGATATCTATATCTATTATCATTATCACGACGAACAGAACCGTCATTTTGCGAAGGATACAACCATTCACGATTTCACGGACACGACCTATACAAGCGCTAATTTTCTGCCAGCCATGCTGCCGGGATACACGTGGTGGGGCGGCTTTGTGGGAGTGATAGGCGTCGACGGCCCTCAGACAAAACCGGGAACGCCCGGTAATATAGCGGGGAAAGGCTTTGGTTTTTACCGGAGTTATTTTTACAGCGAAGGATCGTGGTATTACATGTCCGTTCCGGCCGGACGAGCCGATTCGATAAGCGCGGATGCCCAAAGAATGCCGGTTTACTATCGAGAGAAATATCAAAATGAAGTTCGCTCGACGCTGAATTTATCTTTGAATTAGTTCGACGAATTCTAATTTTTATGATAGACACACTTTACGATGGGCTTTAGGGAATGCAAGATGCCATTTCGTCGCCAGCGGATTGTACATTGCCCTGATCGAATCCAGCTTCGGAAACAGGACGGTGAAGTTCGCGGTGATACAGTGAGAAAAAGGCAATATTTTCTAGATTGACTTCAGAAAATCCCATACTCTGGGCTGACCGAATGAGAATGGGATTTGAGTAGACCATTTAAATTCAGAAAGGAGGGAATCATGAGGCCGGATATTTAGATTCCATTGAACACACGTAATTGAACAAGAAATTTAACTAAAAAGGGAGATGTTATGAAAAAAATATTTTTGAAATGGCTCATTCCAATATCGATTTTGGGAATTGTTGTATTGTTCGCCTGTTCTCAGGAACAACTTGATACGCAATCAAGCGAACAATCACTCATAGGTGATAAACTCGGCAAATTACCGGGAGAAGATCCCGGTGAAAATGTTGATTTTGGAACTATAAACGATTTGGTCATAACTGCTGATACAATCTATATCACCGGTCAATTCACCATTTATGCTGAATCGCAACAGTCGGAAAAATTTTTTACATATGGCGTTTAGCAGAAGTGATTGGGTCTGCTCAGGAAGAAACATACCTTTCCTAAACAATCACGAATGGTTTGATGGCAATATCGGTTTTATTCAGGTCAATGAGACTATTCCTTCCCAAAGCGTTACGTTTAGCTTTGCTATCCCTCGGAACTCTTCAACAAATTCTGCCTCTATTGGAGACAGAGATGCGACTAACGGAACTACTAATTATAATTGGTCGGAGTATAACAATGATGGTTGCCATTCAGGATACGCAGGATTCCCTTCAGGTTTTAACTATACCGTTTTTGTATTTACGGACGCCAAAAACTGTAATGCATGCGATCATGTTTTCACTCCAATAGCCAGTAGGTCATTTTCTAATCCAAATTTTGTCATAGCCGGAAACACTGCACCTACCAGTCTGAATAACCAATAGGTTTACTACAATTATACCCCTTTAATTAATGGCTTGTCTCCTTCCTCGCAAGGTTACACTTTAGTTTCTATGCCCGGAATCAAGAGCCCTTCAGATTGTTCCGGAGCCGTATCATTAGTCTATAACACAGCAAACGATGACGTAACAGGAAAAATAGGACTCCACACTTATACTTATGGTTTTCAAATCAACCCAGAATGGATAGAATCGCCATCAGGACAAATCCTATGGAAGGTAACTTTAAGAAAGAATTCAAACAATCAGTTGTTCACCACTACCTTGGCTGTCTCTGTACCGGCGACATATGGTCCACCCTATCTTCCACAAAACTAAATGGACAGTAACCTGGCAGAGCCCCTCACTCCAAGGAGGGGCTCATTTTTCTAAAAAAATCACCCCAAAAATCCTTGACTTTACAGCCGAAAATTGTACCTTACCTTTAATCCTCTCAGCTAAGTTTTTCGAATCAAATCAACCGATTAATTCTTTCAACTCTACATAAATTCTAAAGGAGTTATCCCATGAAATCAAAACTACTCTTATGGAGCTTTTTCCTATTTGGCGTGATGCTGGTCTTTGGCTTCACAGTTATTGTGATGAACCTGGACGACGAGTACGAATTCAATATTCCCGTCGGTTCGGGCCACCGGAACGTACAAGACAATGCCGAACTGATCAAAGCCCGTCACGATTGGTTTTTGCAGCGGCGCAGCGTCAATGGCGTCATACCGCTCGATCACTACAGGACCATTCAAAAGAAAGTCAACGATCTCCAAAAATTGGCCAAAGCCAACTCTGCCCAAACGACCGGCCCGAGCTGGTCGGCGCTCGGACCAACGGCTATTATAACCGGTGATCATAATTATTCCGGCCGCACGACAGCCGTCAACGTGAGCCCATTTGATACCAACGTCGTACTGATCGGAACAGCAGGCGGAGGCATCTGGAGAAGCGCCAATGGCGGAACTACCTGGGCTCCAAAATCAGATAACTTAGGATCCCTATCCGTGGCGTGTTTTGCCAGACATCCTTCGGACTCCAACATTGTTTATGCAGGAACGGGAGAGCCGAGCTTCAACGGCGATGCCATAGACGGTATCGGAGTGATTAAGTCTACCGATGGTGGAAATACGTGGGCCGTCGCAGGAACGTTTCCTTCGACATTTCCCCGCATATCGGGCGTTAGTGTAAATACGAATAATCCAAATATTGTGGTGGCAAGTGTATACTTCAATAGCTCCGATGTCAACACGAACGGCATCTACCGTTCCACCAACGGAGGCACAACCTGGAACACAACGAGCATCCTGGGAACGACATTTCGAACTGCCACCCTGGTTGATCATCCGACGAACAACGACACATTATATGCGATGTTAGCAAGGACCAGCACTATTCAACCTAATACAAACAACGGAATATGGCGATCAACAGACGCAGGTGCAAACTGGACAGCGTGGGCGTTAGGACTCAGCGGCGGCCTCCCCGACCTTGCTAACGTCGGCGGAAAATCAGAATTGGCCATTTGCAAACAATATCCGAATTATCTGTATGCTCTTTTTAGTGATAGAGACGCCAACGAATTGATCGGTCTGTATAAAAGCAGAGATGGCGGTAAAAACTGGGCTAACGCCAATTTGCCAAATACTTCATCCGGTCCCTATACTTTTTTTAACGGGCAGGGCTTTTACGACATCTACGTGGCAATACATCCCAGCGATACCAACAAGGTCTATGTCGGCGGTATCGATGTTAAAAGAACCACCGTCGGCGGCACAACATTCTCCAATATAAGCGATGGCTATGGAGTGAGGAATTTCCACCCGGACCAGCAGGCATTCGGGTTTAACCCGCTCAATCCCAAAACAATCTACACTGCGGGTGACGGGGGAATAGTCAAGTTTTATGACGGAGGAGCTATTCCCAGCAGTCGGGTAGATTTGAATAACGGAATTCAGATCACACAATTTACAGGCATTGCCGTCGCAAACACGGACACCAACAGAGTTCTGGCAGGCTCTCAAGATAATTCAACGGAATTATATAACGGAAGTTCGACGGTTTGGACTGAAGTCTGGAGCGGAGACGGCGGATTTACTGAAATCGACCCGACTAATCAGAACATTATGTACACTCAAAACTATCATTCACTCTCGACTGGTTTCAGCCAGCAAAAAAGTACTAACGGTGGTGTTTCATGGGCCCCCCTTAACAACGGCATTGGAGCCTCTGACCGCGCGGAATTCTACACGCCGTACACATTGGACGAAAACAATCCTTCCGTATTGTATTTAGGAAGCTTCCGCGTCTTCAAAACGATCAACGCGGGTTCGACTTGGTTGGCTGTGAGCGGCGACTTGACCACCGGCACCGGTAATATATCCGTAGTCGAAGTCGCACGAACCAACTCCAATTTCGTCGGAGTAGGATCCACGGACGGTGTTATTTCTCTCTCTTCTAATGCGGGCGCCAGCTGGTCAACTATATCTAAATCTTCATTACCGGCTCGGTCTGTTGGCGACGTGGCATTCAGATTTTTTAATGAAAACACTATCTATGCAGCATACCAGGGTTTTTCTTCGCTTACCCTGCTCGGTACAGCTCCTGATAACAAAGGTCATATATGGAAAACTAATAATCGCGGCGTATCATGGACTAATATTACAGGCGATTTACCGGATATACCAGTGAGCGCAATTGCACTGGATCCCAATGACACTATGCGCATTGTGATCGGAACAGACATCGGTATTTGGACGACAACCAACGGGGGCACGAATTGGACCACGTATAATAGTGGATTCCCAAGCGGAGCTTTTGTTGTATTTCTCAGAACCCATTATGCTTCCGGAATCCTTTACGCTTCCACTCATGGCCGAGGCGCTTTTAAGATCAACGCCTTTGCACCGAAGTCACTCGCCAGTATAGCTTTGGCGAAAACCTCAGGCGATGCACAAACCGCAAATACAAACGCCGCTCTTACAAATCCTTTGGTCGTCACATTGACCCAGAGCGCTTCTCCGCTTGTCGGTGCAACCGTCAGCTTCGCCATTACCGGCACGCCCGTCGGAGCGACCGGCCAGGCTCTGAGCGCCGCAAGCGCCGTAACTAACGGCAGCGGTCAGGCATCGGTTAATTTGACCTTGGGAAATGCAGAAGGAACTTATTCGGTAACCGCTTCCAGCTTATCATCCGTAACATTTACAGCGAATACCACAGCTGATGTTACAGCTCCCAATCTTGTTTTGGGCGCTTTGGCTTCTCCGGTAGTTAATATTGTAAGATTCGCGGTCGGAGGCAATGAGCCCTTAGGATCGGCATCAGTGACTGTGAATTCCTCTCCGTTAACCATGGCAAAACAAGGCAATTTATTTTTTGGAGATCATACTATAAGTTCGGCCGGGACTCTAACCGTCGTGGCCAATGGAAGCGACGTGAGTTCTAATGCGGGCGCGGCTGTCAATCGCACCTACACGGTATCGCTTCTTTCGAGATCGGTTACTTTTAAGAACTTTACGATGCATGGTTCCGGTGACGGTTATTTACTTACCAGTGAACTTAGTGCAATGAACAAACCTTCCGGGTGGGCTCAGATCGGCGAAGGAGCTGAATTATTAGCTACTTCCGGTTCTTCGGAAATTGACGTCAACGCAAGTTATGGCGACGTCAAGCAGCTCCGAAGCCAATACGCGGAATTTGACGAAGCGAAAATAGGTTTGTATGAATTTCAGAATAATTCGTGGAAGTATTTAGGCGGTGAAGGAAACAACGGCAGACTGCTTGCAAAATCTCATGGCGGTTCCATTGCGATGTTTTACAATCCGGATCATATTACGGTACCTTCTCAATTCGAACTGAACCAGAACTATCCGAATCCGTTCAATCCTTCGACGACTATTAAGTATTCCGTTCCGTCAGAGAGCAGGGTGATCATCAAGGTTTATAAT
>CAZLWA010000034.1:0-20158 GCA_964563165.1 uncultured Bacteroidota bacterium
TTGCGCAAGCCAATTTAGAAATAATTATTAAAGATGCAAAGAAACAAAAAAAGCCTCGGCATTTTTTGTCCAAGGCTTCTGTCATGTCATCACGAACCCGGAAATCCGGTTCCTATTTTTGCATCTTCTTGATCTTCTCCAAAGCGGCCGCCGCGTGGCCGTCACCGGGATGCAACTTCAATACGTTCTCGAAATACGGCTTGGCTTTGGTAAATTCCCCGGCATTCAAATACACGTACCCGAGATTGGCGTTCGCTTCGATGCCGTCCGGCCTTACTTTGATAGCTTTTCTAAAATTACTCACCGCTTCTTTTAAATTGTTTTTAGCGGCGTATACGTTGCCTTGTCCGAAATAGGCATCGTACGAATCCGGATCCGTATGAATGGCTGCCTGATATGCTTTCTCAGACTCTTCAAAATTTCCGGACTCGAAATGCGTCAAGCCTAAGTTGAGAAGCGCGGCCGTGAAGTCAGGATTCACATCAAGGGCCCTTTTGAAATTGGCTATCGCATCCTCATGCCTGTTCAAGGCATGATAACAATTCCCTAAATTGAGAAATGTAGACGGGTCGTAAGGATATGTGGAAATTTCTTTTTCAAAAAATGGAACCGCTTCTTTAAAAGATCCCTTCTGCTGCAGTGCATAACCGATCCAATAATTCGTTTTTAAATAATGACTGTCTAATTTGGCGGTGGCGCTCAGTTGATTCAACGCATCGTCATACCGGTGATTGGCGATATACGAGAGCCCCAGATAAAAATGACCGTCGGCCTCCTCCGGCAGGGCCTGCACACTTTTCTCTAAGATATTTATCGCCCGCCGTAAATATTCGTCTTTCGGTTTCCGGAGAAAATAATATTTGTAATACGCTATGCCTTGACGCAAATCGCTCCGGATATCTTTTTCCTCGAAGAAATCAACGAGTTCAATAATGCCGGAACTCGTATCTTCCTCCCCCATTTTCAACAATTCTTCCGGCTGATATTCTTTGATTCGTTTGGGCAAGGTGCGGCGGATCCAATGATCCGTGAAATTGACATGCGGAATATTCTCCGTTCCGCCTTGCTGCATATGGCAGGCAACGCAGGCGTCGGATGATTTATGAGGATGTTTTGATTCGATCCCGGACAATTTTTTTATTTCATGGCACGTCAGGCATTTACGGTTGAACGTCTCTATTGGCGTTTGGTAAACGGAAATGTGCGGGTTGTGGCAGGTGAGGCATTTCATATCGCTTGCTTTGAAACAGCGGCTCAAACTCAGCCGTTCCGGGTGAGATGCGATGCCGAACCCTTCACCCATTTGCTGCGCATTGACAAATACGGAACGAATTTCGCTCAGCTTCATCCCGGGGCGAAATTCATCGTCGTTCATACCCGGCTTCGCAACGAACATCTGGCCCTGTAAATGACATTGCTGGCAGACATCCAGGCCTTCCTGCTTGTTCAGCCGTGCGGGATTGACAATGGTCGAATCCATTTCCCCTTTTTTCGGATTCGTTTCACCCGCTTTCAAATGATACTGGACGTGCAGCTTTCCGGGGCCGTGGCACCGCTCGCAGCCGATACCCTCTGGAAAAGGAAATTCATATTTATGGGTCGAGCCTTCAACGTAGGAAACATACGAATCATGACAGCCCAGACATTCCTGAACGATCGGACGTGAAAACCGCTGATTGATCACGTGATAGCCGGGGCTCAGATCCCATATTTTCTTTTTCGTGTACCAGGACATTGGCATTTCATAAACGAACCCATTGTGTTCGGTAATATAAGAACGGACGTTGTTGCCGGAGCCGACGACGTATTTGACTTTCTTAATGATGCTGTGAATTTCGTTTCCTTTGTCGTCCAATCGAAATTCCTTCTGATAATATTCGCCGCCCTTTTCAAACATTTCGTACCGGTACTTCGATTTCTTGTCGAGATACGTATTTGCTTTCTTAAAATCCTCGACCGAGTTTTCCGCATTCGGTGTGTAGAGTGAACGCCCCATGCCGGTCTGCATAAAAGATTCATAAATATCCGTGTGGCAGGACCGGCAGGCTTTGCTTCCTACATACGGCACCTCTTTAGATATATTCTTAAATGGATACGTTTTGAGTATGTTTGTGGGTGGTTCAATGGAGCCTGTCTTGCCGCACCCGGAAACAGCTAAATACACAATAAATGTAACCAGCAGGAGGACGAGCCTTGGAATGACGTTCATGGGCCTTGGATATCCTGATTTTAAGTACTGAAAAAGTGTAACTAAAAAAAACTTTATATTCAACGATCGCGGAATTTTATCTTTTGAATAAATTCAGAATTGGTTAGATTAAAAAACAACCAAAGAAAGACCGATGAAATGAACAGACTCTGTTTGGCCGCATGCATGGTTCTTTTCTCATGTTCCCCGGCCAGGAAAGAAACTCCGGCGGAACTGATCGAAAGAGGAAGACGGTTGTTTATTACACCGGTAGATAACGGTTATGCCTGCGCCGATTGCCACACTCTTGCTCAAAGCGATACGCTCATTCGGCCCGGGCACAGTTTAGTCCATGCCGCCGGACGGGCCGATTTTTGGATGAATCGTATTCGCGGAAAAAATGAAAATATTTTAAACGCGGCTTTGTATTGTGCCGCAAAGTTTCAAACTCTGGAATTGGAAGACCTCGAAAACAAATACAAGGACAGTTCGGACGGCATTGACCCGTCGTCTGTATTTACGGACTCCACGCGCCGTGCGCTGAAGGCGTATTTAGAATCCCTTTCGCCGGACCGGCAAGTTGAAAATATTAAATATGTATTCCCCTTTGATCAGCAAAACAAAAATGCGGTAAAATATTATTATACCGTGATAGGTGCCAAACCAACCGACTTATTGAGGGGCGAAGTCATCTTCAAACGCGCATGTGTTTTTTGCCACGGCAAAGACGGCGAAGGCGTAAGACATAAGGGAAAGAAGATTAAGATGCACAAAAAGGACTTTCTTGTAGAACAAATTCGCTTCGGCGGCGTGCGCATGCCGTTTTTCCAGCCGGACAAGATCGCCGATGACGATCTGGCTTCATTGGTGGAATATGTATTTCAATTAAGGGCCAAAAAATAGCTGCATTTGAAATTCATAACCGCAAAGTTCGCTAAGAAACTCCGCGCAAAGGACGCCAAGTGTTTTTTGTTTCCCGCGTTCTCTGCGTTCTTTGCGTTTAATTCTGTTTCTCATTTTCTTTCCAACAGCACGATCGTTTCCACATTATCCGTTGCCGGAAACAGATCGAGCGGAACGATCTTGGAGATTCTGTAGCCGTTTTGCTGCCAGCGTGACATTTCCAGCGGGATCAGATCAACTTCGCAAAACACATGTACCGCTTTTTTTACCTCGCGCCGGGCGAGAAATTCGATCACGCCTTTATCCGTGCCGTTCCGCGGCGGATCGAGAATCACAGCCTCTCTTTCCGGTTCCGCCGGAAATATTTTTTGAAGCGATTCCGCCGTAATGGCGCCGCAAATGAATTTTGAGTTTTTCACTCCTTGCCGCCTGGCATTATCCCGCGCCGACTGCACGGCCTCTTTTGAGATCTCGACGCCAATGACTTTCTGCACGTGGTCTGCCGCCGAGAGAGCGAACAGCCCGTAACCGCAGTAAAGATCGTAGAGCGTTTCACTTTTCCGGTAATGCATCAGGTTGAAGATCGTGCGGATCATAAGGTCGATCATAGAGCCGTTCGTTTGAGAAAACGCCAGCGGCGAATATAAAAATGGTTTTCCGCCCGCTTCCTGATAGATCTCAGTTCCTCCGAAAATCTTCCTGAACGAATTCGCCTTGTTGGATAGATAATATTTGGACGGTTCGTCCAGTACCGAAAATACAGCGGTGACTTTTTTGAATTCTCCGGTGAGCTGTTTTGAAAGACGGTTCATCAAAGCATTCAGCGGTGACGATGAAAATTTGATATTAAGAATGATGCTGTAGGCGTCATAATTTCCTTTGATGATAACATAGTTCAGCGCTTCGGCTAATGCGCGGCCGTCGCGGGATACGATAAACTGCTGGATGAAGTTGTAGATGCGGGAATGATCCTCGGGCTCGATCGGGCAGGCGATCACATCGACCGGACGAATTTTGCCCGACTCGGAAATATCCGTCAGGCCCAGCAGAACCTGCCGGTTTCGCGTCAAGGCGCGTCGTTTGGAATGCGTGCGGTAACCGCGCCCCATCGGCGATACAACGAGTGGCTCCGGAACACCCGGTAAACTATTTTTTCTCCAAAACTGCCGGAAGGCTTCGTTCTTGATTTCCACTTCATCGGGATAAGAAAATGCAATGGCAGGACAGATGGAACACCGCTCACGGCTGAAAGTTTGGCATTCATTTTTCTTCGGAGAAATACGTGGAACGCGCGAGGCCTGAAGAAGTTCACGAAAGAGCGTAGAGAAATTTTCTATTTTCAATTTTCAATACTCGAATTTTAAATTATTCCCATTCGATGGTAGCGGGGGGTTTGGAACTG
Source organism: uncultured Bacteroidota bacterium (assembly GCA_964563165.1). GTDB lineage: Bacteria > CLD3 > CLD3 > SB21 > SB21 > CAZLWA01. The sequence goes on from CAZLWA010000034.1 coordinate 4,494, forward strand.
ATATCGTAAGCCACGCGATTCACGCCGCGAACCTCATTACTGATCCGGTTGGAGATTTTAGCCAGCAGTTCGTACGGCAAATGAGCCCAATCGGCGGTCATGCCGTCCTGGCTGGTCACGGCGCGCAGCGCAACCGTATTTTGATACGTGCGCTCGTCCCCCATCACGCCGACCGATTTCACCGGAAGCAATACCGCAAAAGCCTGCCAGACGTTCACATATTCTCCGGAAGATTTCAGTTCGTCGATAAAGATCGCATCGGCTTCGCGTAATATGTCGCATCGCTCTCTCGTCACTTCCCCCAATACGCGCACGGCCAGTCCGGGCCCCGGAAACGGATGCCGCATCAGCAGGTCCTCTGAAAGCCCCAAGGTACGGCCTACGGCGCGCACTTCGTCTTTGAATAATTCGCGCAGCGGTTCGATCAATTTCAAATTCATTTTTTCCGGAAGTCCGCCCACGTTGTGGTGGGACTTGATCGTCGCCGACGGCCCTTTGATCGAGACACTTTCGATGACATCCGGATAGAGCGTTCCTTGGGCCAGGAAATCGATATGGCCGACGGAAGATTTTAATTTCTTAACCTCCTCATCAAAAATGTCAATGAAAGTACTGCCGATGATCTTTCGTTTTTGCTCCGGATCGGTCACCCCGATCAAACGGGACATAAATGGTGCCTCGGCATCTACAACCGTAAGATGATTACTGAAAAATTGCTTGAATGCCTGTTCCACCTGCCGGCGTTCGTTCTTTCGGAGCAAGCCGTGATCCACAAATATCGCCGAGAATTTTTCCGGAATTGCCTGATGCAAAAGCATGGCCACTACCGAAGAATCCACGCCGCCGGACAACGCGCATATGACATGACCGTCCTGCACTTTTTCCCGAATGCTATCGATGGTATCATGAACGAACGACGATGGGGTCCAATTTCCGGTGCAGCGGCATATCACAAAAGCAAAATTTTCCAAAAGCTGTTTGCCGAGCGGCGTGTGCGCCACTTCCGGATGGAATTGCACGCCCCAAATCCGTTTGGGCAAATGGCGGATCGCTGCGATCGGCGCATTCTCCGTGTGCCCGATCACTTTAAAGCCTGAAGGGATCTTATCAAGCCGGTCACCGTGACTTTCCCAAACGATCGTTTCTTTGGGGAAATTCCGGAACAGATCATCGCTCTGGTCGATGGCGAGATGCGCGCGCCCGAATTCGCGCTCCGCCGCGCGATCCACCCTGCCTTCAAAACAATGCGCGATCACATCCAAACCGTAGCAAATGCCGAGCACGGGCACATTTTGTTCGAATACTTCGCGGACGGGCAGCGGTGCGTTTTTATCATACACGCTGCACGGCCCGCCGGAAAGAATGATGCCAACGGGGCGAAGCGACTTGATTTTGTCAGCGGATATATTGAAAGGATGGATTTCACAATAGACCTGCAGCTCGCGCAGGCGCCGTGCAATCAACTGGGTGAATTGTGACCCAAAATCCAAGATCAATATGAGTTCAGAATGCTGCACAACTTAATTCCTTTGACGCTGATTTTTTATGATGAATATGATTTACGCTGACTTTTATATACTTTTTTTACTCAGCACTCTTCTTTTGATCTGTATTTTTGGACCAAAATTGATTAGCAATCCCACTTCTATGTTAGTTGCTTTCAAATAATTCACTAATTGAACTTCATGAATTCGATTCAGGACTTCAATCGCCTTCAATTCAATGATAATTTTATCCTCAACCAGCAAATCAGCAAAGTATTCGCCCATCATTTCATTCTCAAAAAACACATTTATCGGATGCTGCTGCTTCAGCTTAAACCCTATATCTTTAAGGCGCTTTGATAAGGCATTCTCATAGATCTTTTCCAAAAAACCATGGCCTAGTACATTATATACGTAATAGACTTCTTTAATTATCTTCTCTGTAATTTCTGAATATTTATAATTCGCCTTGTTGTAAGCAACTTTATCCATGTTAAGTTTTCCAAAAAATCATAAAAATCAGCGATAATCAGCGTCCAAAAATTTATATAATTTCCAGGCTTTTTCAAAATCGTCCAGAGTAAAACTCGGCGAAGCGCCGCCCAGCGCCGGTTTTCCATTTCTTAAGTCGTCAATCGTTGACCATCGGAACTCGGTATGTTCATGCGACAATCGAACGGTTCCGGATTTCAATCGTGTCACATAATCGATCGAAAGGTAATTCTCTTTTCCGATCGCGCCAAACCAAATTCCGGCGGGCGCAATGACTTCAATTTCACAATGGCACTCTTCCCAGATCTCTCTTCTCAAACCCTCTTCGGGGTTTTCATCCGGGTGAAGCCGCCCGCCCGGCGGTCCCCATACTTTCGGATCGTGATTGCGCCTGAGCAGAAGAAATTTGTCCTCATGAATAATATACGCTGTAACAGCGACGCTATGCGTGTAAGACATTCTCACAATTGAAAGTTGTAAATTGCAAAATGCAAATCATTTTCTAGCCTTTTGTTTTTTTGCAATTTAGTATTCATTTTGCATTTTTCAATTTCTTATACGCTTCATGGCCATGAACAATAGCCGCTTTAGCCGCGTCCGCCGATTCCCAGCCGAAGGTCTTCACTTTTTTCCCTTCGAGAGCTTTATACGTCGTAAAAAAATGTTCAATTTCCTTGAGCAAATGATGCGGCAACTGTTCCACATGCTTGAATTCTTTATAGTGTTCATCATGCAGAGCGAGAGAAAGAATTTTGTCATCCGGCCCTTTGTCGTCGCGCATCCGCAAAAGACCCACCGGACGCGTTTCCACAAGAACGCCGGTGATCAGGTGCTGGCTCGCAACGATCAGAATATCGATCGGGTCCCCGTCTTCGTAATACGTGCTCGGCACAAATCCATACGCGGTGGGATAATGTACGGCCGAATACAAGATACGATCCAGCCGGAATACTCCCAGTTCCACGTCGTATTCATATTTGTTGCGGCTGTTCTCCGGTATCTCAATGATCGCATTGACCACATCGGGAAAGTTTTTTCCTATGGGCAGGTCCTTCAAATTCATAGCGCCTCGTTAAAAATGTGGAACGGCATCGGCCGGCAAAATTATGAAAATACTTGAACTCCTGTTACAATTTCTTCAGGCTCTTATTCGCCGCAACCAAAATCGGATCCCAGAGCGGAGAAAACGGCGGCGTGTACATGAGATCCAGCCGGGCGATTTCTTTGATGGTCATTTTGTTCTGAATAGCCACCGAAAGAATGTTCGCTCGCATGGCTGCGCCTTCTTCAGCGATTAAATTTGCTCCGATCAGACGTTTCGAGTGCCGGTCGATGATCAGCGTGATGAATACCGGTTTGCTCCCCGGATATTCTTTGACGCGCGAATGCGCCGAGATCGATTCCGTAAAGACGTTAAAGCCGCAATCTGCGGCTTCCGCAGAACTCAACCCGACGGAGGCCACTTCCAAATCAAAGATCTTCACCGCAGTCGTTCGGACGGCTCCGGGAAATTCCGCCAGGCCGCCGGACATGTTCTCTCCTGCCGTCCGCCCCATTTTATTCGCTATGTTGCCGAGCGGGAGATACATGTATTTATTCGAGACGATATTCTTGATCTCTGTGCATGCACCCGCCGCAAAAATATTATCCAGATTGGTTCGCATACGTGCGTCCACGATAATCCCGCCGGAGGCTCCGCATCGAATATTCACGTCACGCGCGAGATCGCTATTCGGTTCAAAACCCAACGCAAGTAAAACCACATCCGCTTCGATCTTCTGGTGAGCCGTTATGATCTTCTTTGCAGCGCCGTTTTCAATGTGAATATCCGTGACCGCCGTATTCCCGATAAAATTCACGTGATGCCGGCGCAGTTCATCCAAAATAATTTTTTGCGACTCCGTCTCCATGGTGTTCATCGGCATCGGCGATTTGTGCAGTACCGTGACGTCGACCTGGCGCACCGCAAAAGCTTCCGCCATTTCCATACCTATAAATCCCCCGCCGATAATGACGGCATGCTTCGGATGCTGTGCTTCAATAAATTTTTTCAGTTCAATGCTGTCCCGCAAATGTTTTATGGTAAAAACATTTTTAGCCTTGAGCCAGCCGCGATCGGGAATCCTGGCCCTCGCGCCGGACGCCACCAGCAGCTGATCGTAGACATATTCCACCCGTTTATCCGCTTGCAGGTCATGAACAATAAGTTTCTTTTTGTGCGGCAGTATTTCTTCCACGCGATGAAAGTTCCTGACCGAGCAGCCTTTTTCTTTTTCAAAGGCTTCGGGGGTGTACGAAATCAAATCCCGGTAATTGGGAATGACGTTGCCGACGTAGTACGGCATCGAGCAGGTACTGTAGGAAATGAACTCTCCTTGTTCAAATAGGGTAACGTCCGATCGCGGGTTAAGGCGTTTGGCTTTGGCCGCGGCGGCAGGGCCGGCAGCGACGCCGCCGATGATGAGTATTTTATTTGAGGTCTTTTTCAACTTTTTCTTGGATATATAAAGTCACCCAACGTGAGAATGCCTTTTGCCTTTTGCCTTTTGCCTTTTGTCTTTTGCCTTTTGCCTTTTACTTTTGCCGTTCTGAAATCATAGCCACAAAGACACGAAGGCTCAAAGATTTTTGTTAACTACTAGTGCCTTTGCGTCTTAGTGGTAAACAAAATATTAAAGTCTTGGAATTCTCAATTCTTAATTCTTAATTCTCAATTCTCAATTCTTGATTTAAATTACGTTTTTTGCGGTTTCTTCCTCGCCGCCGGAAACAGGATATTATTTAGAATTAAACGATATCCGGGTGAGTTTTTATGCAAAGACAGGTCCGTCGGAGGATCTCCCACTTGATGAGCGTAATCTTCCGGATCATGGCCCCCGTAAAACGTGAACGTTCCCTTGCCTAAATTACCGTGAATATATTTTGCCGCATCGATGGAGGGATCTTCTCCCATGATCACGATATGATTCTTGAGCAAAGATCTGCGGTAGGCCGTCGTTTGTCCCATGAATCCTTTGACCGTTGAAACGTGATTTTGCGTAAGCATCGTCGGAACGGGATCGTATTTGGCGGAGAAATCAAACAACGTAAAGTAATCTTCCTCCGGCGATTTCAACCGCCCCGACAGGCTCGACGGATTGTCGAGATCCGAAAATTCGTATTCATACGGATTCATGTCAACTTGAAAATTCGTGAACGCCAGACACTGCGAAAAATCCAACTTACGATTCGCATTCGGGTCCGCCGCATCACCGTCATACATGGTTTCGCAAATATCCGTATTTTGAGCGGCCAGTGCGATGTCATAACTGTCCGTTGCTCCACACATGGCGAATAAAAAGCCGCCTTTCGCGACGTAATCTTTGATCATTTTAGCTACCGCCAGCTTTTCTTTGGCGACTTTGGTGTAACCCATTTGACGCGCAAACGCTTCGTAATCTTTTTGCTGCTGAACATACCAGCCCGCCATCGCAAATTGACCGTAAAATTTTCCGTATTGCCCGGTAAAATCTTCGTGGAACAAATGCAGCCAATCGTAATCCGGGAGTTTTCCCTGCAGCACTGCCAAATCAAAGATCTTATCATAAGGGATCTCGGCATACTCCAGCGCAAGCGTTACCGCATCGTCCCACGGTTTCTTGTCCGGCGGAGTGTATACGGCCACTTTCGGTGCTTTCTCAAGAAGAATGGCTTCCATATTCTCTTCCTCGATCGTCTGATAAACGCCGGCGATTTGCGAGGCGCCTAATTTGTCAAACGTCACGCCGCGCACGAGGCACTCGCTTTCAATTTTTTCCGCGGCGTCCATAAGAAACGCTCCGCCGCGGTAATTGAGCAGCCATTCGATTTTCACGCCTCCCTTCAGAGCATAATATGCTACGCCGTACGCTTTCAGGTGATCGTTTTGCTTCAGGTCCATCGGAATAAGTATTTTTTCTCCGCCCGATGGAAAATAAAAGTTCGTTGTGAAAAACGATAGGAGTATAAAGGAGTTTACAAAAAGATTTTTCATAATTTAACAGCCACGCTGGCACTAAGACACAAAGTCACACAGGACATAGTTTTTTTCTGCCTACCCTAAGATCTTCGAGCCTTTGTGTCTTAGTGGCAAGTTCTTATTCGCTTTCAAAGATTTTAATCATCTCCTCCGCAGAACGGGCATTCAAAATCTGAGTGCGATGACGTTCCTCGCGCATAAATTTGGCGATCTGTGCCAGCGCTTTGATATGCGGCCCCGAGTTGGTCTCAGGCGACACCAGCATAAAAAACATCTTCGTGAACTCCCCGTCGGCGGCGTCAAAATGAATGCCCTCACGTTTAATACCGAACGCACCGATCAGTTTCTCAACCCCGCTCGTTTTGCCGTGCGGCACGGCTACACCATATCCAAGGCCCGTACTGAGCTTACTTTCGCGATCAATCACCGCATCGCGCGCCGCTAACTTATCCGTCAATAAATGTGCTCGGTCGAGCAGGTCAATTAATTCATCGATAATTTCCTGTTTCGTAAGCCCGCGTAAATTCAAGCTGATCGTTGCGGTCGAAAGTAATGAAACCAATGTCTGTTTGGATTCGGAAGGTGCCGTCACTCAGAATTCTCCATTTTTTTAAGACGGGGTAAAATAGACAAAGCGCGGTAGAATTTCAATGGCTAATTTATGATGAAAATTTGAGACCGCACGGGTTTTTCGTGCAAGAAATATGAATTGACAATCATTTCCTATTCATGTAGTTTATTCCTGCCTCCCGATCAGACGTGGTCACGGATCGGGGGGTTTTGCGCTTTTTGATCATGGTAAGAAGTTTCCGGCGTGTTAAATTACTTTTGCCGTGAATGTCCTTGGCTGCCTGATGATCGGCTTTCTGATGACGGCGTTGAGGGGCGATTTATGATCATATCATCATTACGAATTTTCTTGACGATCGGAATCCTCGGAGGATTCAATTGTGAAACCAACGAATAATTTCAGTATATTGGTTTATATGCACCGGGGCACCGGTTGTTACTTTCAAAGCAAAAGGAACTCTTCATGTTAAGAAAAATCATGCTGACGGTTGCCGTAGCCGGATTTATTTTAGCAAGCCGTATTTCACTATCCTATGCCTGGGGTTTTTGGTCACATAAACAGATCAATCACTGCGCGGTTTTTACACTGCCGGAAACTCTGAAGAATTTTTATAAAAAAAATATTAATTACGTCACCGAACATGCGATCGATGCGGACAAGCGCCGCAGTACCGATAAAAAAGAAGCAATGCGGCATTATATTGATGCCGATCATTATGCATTGAACCCTTTCGATATGATCCCTAAAAGTTGGGACAAGGCCGTCGCCAAATTTAGCCAGGATACGCTGGAGGCTTATGGGATTAATCCATGGGTCATTTCCGATATGACGAAACGTCTGACGCGGGCGTTCGCCAAAGGCGATAAAGACAGCATTCTCATTCTGTCGGCTGATCTGGGCCATTATGTCGCCGACGCGCACGTCCCCCTGCACACGACGGAGAATTATGACGGTCAGTTGTCCAATCAAAAAGGCATCCATGCGTTTTGGGAATCACGCCTTCCCGAACTTTTCGGAAAGGGATATAATTACTATGTCGGCGAAGCGCACTATATCGACTATCCTTTGTCTGAAAGTTGGAAAATTATCCGGACCAGCTTTGCTTCGCTGGATTCCGTGCTGAATTTCGAGCGGCTGTTGAATGAGCAATTTCCAAAAGACAAAAAATTTATCGGCCTCAAAAAAGGCGATAAAGTATTTTATGATTTTTCGGAGGAATATTCGGCCCGATATCATCTAATGCTGAACCACATGGTGGAACGGCAAATGCGCGCCGCCATTCTTGCGGTGGGAAGTTTTTGGTATACGGCCTGGGTCAATGCCGGAAAACCGGATCTGAACAAAATAGATCCCAGAGCGATGGACGACGAAACAAAAAGGAAATTGGATAGAGAAGATATCCTGTGGGAAGCCGGAAAGCTGATGGTCAAAGAAAAAAATTAGCGGCTAGGGATCTTCCGGCTTTGTCTTAGGTTCCTTCGGCGGTACGATTACCACCTCCTCACGTTCGATGATAACTTGCCCGGATTTGGCGCCTTTGGGTTTCCTGACAAATTTCTTTTTCGTGTACACCACGGGCACGAGCCCCGACGTTTTGGCCTTGCTGAAATAAGCCGCGATCGAAGCCGCGCTCTCGATAGCCCGGTCACTCGGATTATCCCGGCGCCCGTCGCGCTTGAGTACGACGTGGGATCCGGGCACTCCCCGCGCGTGAAACCACCAATCATCGCCTTTCGCAAATTTAAAAGTTAACAAATCATTTTTCAGGTCATTCTGCCCGACCAGCACGCGCCAATTGCCGGTGACCACAAAGTTTTTGAACGCCGGCGTTTCTTCTTTGTCAAATTTGAAACGCGTTTCGGTTTTCTTGATCTGACCGGAACGAACGAATTGCTCATGAATTTTCTCAATCTTTTTCCGGTCCCATTTTTCAACCGAACTCTCCAACCCAAGCAGTTCGCCGTTTTCCTTCTCCAGTTCCAGGATCCGCCCGGCAATTTTATGGACGGAATTCTTAAGTTTCCTCGCCCGGCTGAAATATCTGGAAATATTATCCTGCGGCGTCAATGCAGGATCCAGCTCTATTTCTACGGTTGCCCCCTCTTTGCCGTATGTATCCGTAACTCTCAAGCGGCCCGCGCCGCGTTTAATCTGAGAAATATGAATATTCAGTAAATGGGCCGTCTGTTCGATCCGGCGGTAATCTTCGGCTTTTATTTTTTCCTTGCTCAATACTGCGATCAGCGACCGGTTCTTTCTTATACGCGTTTTGCACGCCCCCAGCAGGGCGTCGATCTTCTTTTTTTGAATGTCGTGTTCAAGTTTATGAGTTACATAAACCGCTATGGCTTCATTCACCGAATCGAAGAGTTCTTCGCGTGCATCCGGGTGTTTTTCTTTCCAATGCGTGAGCTCCGCTACTGAAAGCATCTTCGGTTCGTCACGAAGCCAATAGATCCTGGGCCGGTCATGGTTCAGCCGATCTAACAGTTTACGCGCTGCCTCGAAACAATGCCGGAGCGCATCGCCGGGCTGAGAGGTCATATCCGGAAGCAATTCCATCGCCAATGTCTTATTAAAATGGAACAAGCCTGCGGTCAGGCGGTCCTGGAAATCGGCCTGGGTTTTGATTTCCTTTCGAAATGATTTGAAATCCGAGTCATGCATGGATTCAGATCTTTTCGGCTGCACGTAGGCGGTTCCGGCTCTTGTTTTCGAGTCGTGGAAGCTTTCGAGAATGTGCGCATCGGAGCTTATTAGGAAAACGTTCACCGATCCGAACGCCTCGATGATGAATTTGTCGCCGCCGGAAAGTTCGATGTCGATCACCCGATCGTGCACACGAAGCCGCATATCCGAAATTTTCTGTCCCACCGCGGACGCGAACAGGCCTGCCGAATTCTTAGGACGGCGCTGAAAGAGCCGGCGAAGCACCAAATGCGCGTAGCGGGATTCCGTCGAAATCTCGATATGGCATGGCTCACGGTTCGCCGTAACCAATCCGATATGCAGAACGTCCTTGGTTTGACAAAATACGTCGACGATTTTTGCCGAGACCAGTTCCGGTTTCATTTCTTGCGCCCAGCGGGACAGCGTGTGATAGTTTAGGATCATGAAATATCCTGCGGCCGGCAGAAATTAATATTGCGTTTGGCGCACGGTTTGTTAAATTTTTACATTTCAAAAGTAAAAAGAAATTTCAATTAAGACAACGATTATATGTTGAAGGCGGGCTTGAGCCGTTACAATTTTTGGTTTTTATTGATCCTGGGACTTGTTCTGGAAGTTCTGTTCTTTCAATTCGCCGGCCTCCGCGATGCAGCCGCTCAGGAAAGTGATCTCTTCTATTACTTCGGCGCCGCGTATGTCGTCTATATCTTAATTATCATTTACGTATCATTTTTTTGGGATAAAAGCTTCTTCTCTCCCGAACTCATCGTCGCCTTTGCCGTGGGATTTCGTTTGACCTTGTTGTTTTCCCCGCCGCTCCTCTCCGATGACGTCTACCGTTATGTATGGGACGGTAAGGTGGCCAACATGGGAATCAGCCCATACCGCTATGCGCCGGATTCCGATAATCTGACCGGGTTGCGAGACGACGTGATCTACCCGAAAATCAATCACAAATCGGTACCCGCGATCTATCCGCCGCTGATGCAGCACCTTTTTCGCGGCGTAACGCTTCTTTCCCCGTCCGTCACAGCCGTTAAATTCGCCGTCCTGTTTTTCGACATCGGCACGCTTTTCGTCTTATTCTTGATTTTGAAATTTCTAGAACGGTCCCTTGCGTGGGCCCTGGTATACGCCTGGAATCCTCTGGTTGTGATCGAGTTTGCCGGCAGCGGGCACGGGGACTCGGCAGGCATTTTCTTCTTAATGCTGGGAATCTATCTTGCGATGCGGGCCCGCAGCATTTGGTCCGGCGTTTTTTTGTCATTGTCTTTTTTGGCAAAATTCATAGCGGTAATTTTCCTCCCGCTGGTCGAAGACGTCCGGTCACGCTGGAAAGAAATCCTGATCGCCCTCGCCTTGTTTGCGGCCGTCGTTTTCGTTTTATATTATCCGTTTCTCGATGAAGGCGTGCAGGTATTCGCCGGGTTGCGCAGTTACGCGGCGACCTGGGAATTCAATTCATCGCTCTATGCGCCGGTGTACGATTACCTGCAAAAATATTTCATGAACGATCCCGCACCAAATACATTTTTAGGCTGGGCGACGGAAAACAAGGCACGCTCGGCAGCAAAATTTGCAGTGTTCTGCGCCGGATTTTGTTTTTTTACCGGGGTGTGGATTCATCACGTGCGGAAAAGCTACGAGGGACAGAAGGAAAATATTTTACATGCGGCCTATCTCATCCTCGGCGCGTTCACGCTGCTCAATCCTGCCGCGCATCCGTGGACTGTCATTTGGATCGTGCCGTTCTTATGTTTTTTTCCTAATCCCGCATGGATGCTGTTGACGGGCACGATTTTCTTGTCGTACCGCGTTCTGAGCGGCTCCGCAACCGGCGGAGCCTGGAATGAGAGTTCGGAGATTCGGATGTGGGAATACGTACCTTTTTACAGTATATTAATCGGCCATTTTCTGTGGATCACGATCACTAAAAGACTCAAAGCCCATCCCCCGGAGCTCTCGAAATGAACAAATATTTTCAAAAATCCGATTGGCTCCTTGCGGCCGCCGGTATGATCGGAATTTCGTATTTCATTTTTTCCTATTCGAAGATTTATTCCGAGTCGGTTGCCGTCAAGATGATGCCGCGCGAAGAAGCCTCAAAGCTCGCGGAAGGCTTTTTGAAAAGCCCCGGCATCCTCGTTCCGGATAGTCTCAGCGATCTGCACCACAAGGTTGAGGTATCCGCAGACCAAAAGCAGATCCGGTATCTGCAGGAATTACTGGGGGCGGAGAAAGCTCATCAGGTGATGGCTTCGGAAATTCCCGCCTACACATGGCGGCTGCGCTGGTACGTAGTGTCGAGTGAAAATATCCGCATGGGACGCGATCAGGAGGATAACGCCTCAGAGACGTCCGAAAAGAATTCCGATGAAAAAATGACCATTCAGTTTGACGGCGCCGGGCATTTGATCTATTATTCGTGCAGACTGAATGAGACAAAAAACCCGTCCGTGAAGGTGTCGGAGTTAGACACGCCCGGTTTAGCGCCGGGTCTTCCTTCCCCGGCCGCCATCACACCCGATTCAGCGAGGAAAATCGCCGCCGCGTTCGTTCAGAGATTAGGATGGCTGGATCTCGGCGACTTTTCCGAACCGGAATTGAAAAATTCGAATCAAAATCAGATCCAGAGCAACGTCTTCTCCCACATTCAAACGAACGAATTTTCGTTTGTCTCGAAACAAAAAAAATACGGTACATCGATCGTTCTGAGAGTGGGTATTCAGGATGCCTCGGTTTCCCTGTTCGATCTTCGTTATCAGGTTCCTCCCGATTTTGTCCCCTTCAAAGAACGTCCGTTCGGGAAAGTTCAGCAAGTGACCAACGTCATCGTCATCCTCCTGTCCTGCCTGGCCATCATCATATTCTTCTTTAAGCAGTTTCGTACCGGCGCTTTTGACATCAAACTCGGGGTTTTTTTCGGCGTGATCACGTTCATAACTTTCGGCGTCATGATGTACGCCTTTGTGGGCACGGATCAGCGGCTTGCGTTGTTGATGATCATTATTTTCGGCGGGAGCTGGTGGATGCTGGCGACGGGTTTGGCCATCGCGGTGAGCGGTTCGCTGGCGCGCGACGTGTGGCCGGAAAAGTATCAGACGTTCGAAGCGATTCGGCGCGGAAAATTCTTTAATCGAAAGTTCGGTTTGAGCCTGCTGCGGGGAATTTTGTGGGCCTGCATCCTTTCGGGTACTATATCACTGATTCTGAAAATCATACCGCAAACTTCCGTTACGGCCGAATCGGAAAATGAAGCGCTGTTCGGCCAGCTCGGAGCCGTGTTTATCATTTGCGCCGTGATCTGGAATTCTCTGCTCAATGCCCATGCGGTTTGGCTTTTGGCTCTGGTCCGTCTTCCGGAAAAAAATTAACTCGCGCTGGATCCTGTATGGCATTGGAATGGGTATTGGGATCGTTACGCCGTACCTCTGTGCGAATACGGCTCCGCTTGCCGCGCGATTGATCCTGGGAGCGGTCTTGGGCGGCATGACCGTTTTCGTATTGATCCGGTATGATTTTCTCACGATGATCGCCATGATACTCCTTGCCGACCTGTTCCGCCCGGGTTATGCGCTCATCCTCGGGGGCGATCCGTACCAAAGCACGACGATGATTATTTTTTTGGCGCTGATCCTTCTAACGGCTTTGGCCGGAACGTTCAGCCGGGAAAGCGGAGAAGACATTTTAGAATACGTTCCCGAATACGTCAGGGAGATCGAAAACAAGCAGCGCATGCAGAGGGAATTTGAAATCGCGCGGCATATCCAGACCACCTTACTCTGCCGAGCGGCGCCGCACAGCGACGTTTTTGAATTGGCCAGTTTCTGCGAGCCGGCGTATGAAGTAGGCGGCGACTATTATGATTTTATCTCATTTGCCGATTCACATAACAAGAAAATTGGCGTCGTCATCGGTGACGTATCCGGAAAAGGCGTATCGGCGGCCTTTTACAGCACCCTCGTCAAAGGCATCGTGCAGACGCAGGCCGGTATCACGCACGGTTCCGCCAAGGAAACGCTGGTACGCGTCAATGATATTTTTTACGAGCACGTCCAACGCGGAAAATTCATCAGCATGATCTACGCCATTTTTGATTTTGATAGAAAGAAAGTGACTCTGGCGCGCGCCGGCCATAATCCCGTGTTGATCAAAAAATCGAACGAAAATGAGCCGGAAACCGTCACGTCGCGCGGCATTGCGATCGGGCTCACGCGGGGAAAAACGTTTTACGATTCGCTGGATGAAATTGAAATACCGTTCAAGCAGAACGATGTGTTTGTTTTTTACACCGACGGGTTCTCGGAGGCCATGAATAAGCGAAACGAGGAATACGGCGAGAACCGGCTTTCCGAGATCATACAACAGCATTCTTTCTCCGAGCCGCAAGCGATCATAGCCGAAATTAAGAAAGATGTTGCCCGCCATGCGGGCGCAACGCCTCAGCACGATGACATGACGATGGTCGTCGTCAAAATTAAGGGCTGATGTTAAACATACGTATTTTCTCCTCCCACCGTTCGCTTTTTTTTCTGACCATGGTCTCGTGTTTTTTTTATTCCTTTTTTTCGGTTCTTAGCGTTTCGATCGTCATGCCGTTTGTTAACATCATGTTTACGAAAATGGAACTGCCGGAAATGCCGGAAATATATTTCTGGAGATCCGATAAGGTCTTCTGGCTTGCAGTTTTGTGCGCGTTCACGTGGATAGTATTCCTTCTGAAGAATCTGTTTCACGTCAGCGCACTCCGGGTGACCGGCCGCATGCGCCATGCCCTCTCGCAGACATTGCGGAGTCAATTTCTTTCAGGAATTCTTGCATACGATCTTGAGTTCTTTCACCATACGCCCGGCGGGGCCGTTTCAGTCCGTCTTTTCGACAGCATTGACCGGTGCTGCGAGAAAAAAACGGCTGCCGTCTATGAATTTTCACGCAGCATTCCTCTTATTCTTTTATATGCCGGTTTGCTCGCGCTTATCAGCTGGAAGCTCACGCTCCTGGGCCTTTTCGTCGTACCTTTTGTCAGTATTTCAAATATCCTGTCGCAAAGAGTTTTATCCATAGCCACCGCCCGTCACCAGAATATTCTGAGCGGCATGATGCATGATCTGCAGCAAAAATTGTATGCGGTCAAGTTGATCAAGATTTTCCATTCGGAAAAATTCGAATTGGAGAAATTTCAAACTCAGAATTCCCGATTGACCGAGAATCACCGCGAAAAGGATGCGGCCGAGCACTGGGGATTGGCGGCGGTCGAAATGGTGGGGGTGAGCGCGGGTGTGGCGTTACTGTATGTCATCGGCTTCGAAAGTTTACGCGGAAATTTTAATTACGGACCGGGCGGTTTCGTATTATTTATCGCCGCCGTATTTTCGCTGATCGACCCGATAAGGAATACGGTCAAATCATTCCGGTCCATCGGCGAATCCGATCTGTTGCTGAATCACGTGAACACCCTTTTGGCAACTCCCGTTTCAGTTTGTGTTCCCGCCTACCGGCTTTCCGGTTTCGATCCTGCCATACGATTCCACGACGTATCTTTCCGATACCATCCGTCGCTTCCCCTGATTTTAGACGGGGTGAGCCTTGAGATCCGGAGCGGCGAAAAGATCGCATTAGCGGGCCCGAGCGGCGCCGGCAAAAGCACGCTGGTAGATCTGCTGCTGGGCTTGTATACGCCGACCGGGGGAAAGGTCACGCTGGATGATATTTCCGTATCGGAAGCGGACCGTTATGACCTGGCCAGTGTGTTCGGCGTCATTACGCAGGAAACTTTTTTGTTCCACGATACGGTCCGGAACAATGTCGTCTACAATCTGGCAGGCATTGAAGATGCGGAAATACTACGGGCGCTGAAAGCCGTTCATTTGCTGGATTGGCTGGAGCGTCAGCCGGAGGGATTGGATGCGGTTATCGGCGCGCGCGGCGACACGTTATCCGGCGGCGAGAAACAGCGCCTCGCTTTAGCGCGCATGATCCTGCGCCATCCGAAAATTCTGATTTTTGACGAAGCCACATCCGCATTGGATCTGCAAACTGAGCATTTGATTCACAAGATGATATTGGACCTATTCTCCGGGCAAACGATCATTTTTGTTTCGCACCGGCCGACGATCTTCCCTCACGTGACTCGTATTCTTGAAATTACGGGCGCGGGCGTATTCGAGAATGCCGCGGCACTTTCTAATTAAAATGCGTATTCCACATTAATACCCCACACGACATCGATGATTTGCTCCAGAGACTGATCCATCGGAACCCGAAGATACAGTCCTGGTTTTATGTTGTCAAACACACCGTGGACGACTATATCGAGCTGATGAATCGAGCGCTCGTCAAACGAACCGTTGGTGCCGGTGAGTATCAGTCGGCCGCTGAATCCTACGCCGAAGCCGAATCGATCCGCCTCATATCCGCCGCGCATACAATACAACAAAAACAGATCCGGTGA
>CAZLWA010000035.1:0-16627 GCA_964563165.1 uncultured Bacteroidota bacterium
GTCTGGTCTCCAAGGGCTATCCCAGCGATGAAGCCGCGTTGCGCCGCGTTATCCGCAGCCCGGCCAAATACATCGGCATGATCGGCAGCCGGAAAAAGATACAGACCGTGTATGCCAATCTTGAAAAAGACGGATTTGATAAAGCTCTTTTCGAGCGGGTGCATGCTCCGATCGGCATCGACATCCGCGCCGATAGCCCGGAAGAAATTGCCGTCAGTATTCTCGCCGAGATCATCCGCGTCAAGAACGAAACCTGATCTTTAGTCATGAATGATTTTGCTTTATTCCGCCCGCTCGCCGCACGAACCGCAAATTCGTTTACCGAAAAAATAATTTTACTTGATCAAGTGGATTCTACCAACGAGTATGCAAAAAAACTTCTGCTTCAACAGAACATTTCTGAAAATACCGCTGTGGTTGCGGATCACCAGGTCAAGGGCAAGGGCCGGTTGGGAAGAGTCTGGAAATCCCCGCCGGGCGTGGGTCTATGGATGTCGTTTATTCTAAAGCCGCAGTTGAAGCCGGATCAGTTTTTTCTGATCACGTATATGGCCTCCGTGGCCGTTGCCGAAGCCGTCGAACAAATGACTTCGCTTTCCGCAGAACTTAAATGGCCCAATGACGTACTGCTCAACGGAAAAAAATGCTGCGGGATATTACTGGAATCGGTCACCAAAGACAGTCAGCCTTATGTCATTGCGGGCATCGGCATCAATGTGAACCAGACGGAATTTCCTCTTGCGCTGCAGGACACGGCGACGTCGCTGCGCATCGAATCCGGGCGTGCATGGAAGCGCCATGAACTGTTTAGTGAGATCCTCTCCCGCCTCGGAGCGCTGTATCCATCACTCGACCGGTCGATTCTCGAAAAATGGAAGTTGCACTCGAACCTGTTCGGCCGCAAGGTAGATGTCACTCAGGCGAACCATACATTCGAAGCTACGGCCATAGACCTTGCCGATGACGGAGCCCTTATTGTGGAACGAGAAGGCAAGCATCAGAACATTTACGCGGCGGACGTGCGGATAAGCATGTGAAAATCCGTGCGGACAGGATCTGATCCTTAAATACGCTGCAGAATTTTTTTGATATTCGGGCGAATACTTTTAAGCGTTGCTTCTTCGTCAATTGTTTTTAATTCCCGGTCTTTCATCACGACACGCCCGTCAATGATCACGGTGCGTACGTCGGTGGATGCAGCGGAATAAACGATCTGCGAATAGATATTCTCTGACGGCTGCGCATGAACGGCGTTCAGATCGAGCAGGACCAGATCCGCTTTCTTGCCGGCTTCAATGCTTCCTATTTCTTCTTCCAGTCCCAGGGTTTTCGCGCCTTGCCGGGTCGCCATTTCAAAAACTTCCTGCGCGGTGAGTGACTTCGGGCCGAGCCGCGGCCTCTGGATCAGTGCGGCTAAACGCATTTCCTGAAATATATCCAAATTATTGTTACACGGCGCGCCGTCGGCTCCCAACGAAACCGTAATGCCCCGGCCTGCCATTTCGGGGATCTTCGCAATGCCTGATCCCAATTTTAAATTGGATGATGGGCAGTGCAGCACTTTCGTCTGCGTATCGTGAAGGATATTTATTTCGCGGTCATTGAGCCAGATGCAGTGCGCCAGGCACAGCCGTTCCCCGGTGAGACCGATGCGATGAAAATATTCGATGTTACCCGCCTGATAGCGCCGGGCCACTTCCTCCAATTCGCTTTTGTTCTCCGAAGCATGCGTGTGAATCAAGAGGCTATCGGCTTGCGCGAGATCCCGCACATCACAGAGCAGAGATTCGCTGCACGACAAGACAAAGCGCGGCGCAAATGCAAATTTAAGACGCCCATTGGAGCGGTTATGCCAGGATTCTTTCAGCCGCAGACTTTCGTCGATCGACCATCGCGTGCTCTCGAACAGGCCTTTCGGCGCGCCGGGGCAATCGTCCATCATCGCTTTCCCGCACACCGCACGCATACCCGATTTCTCGATCTCTTCAAATATGTAATCGGTGTGATGCACCGTCGCCATATCCATAAAAGCGGTCGTACCGCACTTGATCAATTCGATCAGGCCCATCCGCGCCGACAGCCCGATCGTTTGCGCCGTGTGCGCGGCCTCAAACGGCCAAATTTTCAACTTCAGCCAATCCAGCAGTTCCAAATCGTCGGCCAGGTTCCGAAAAAGAGTTTGACACAAATGAATATGGGTCTGAATGAATCCCGGTGAAAGAACTTGCCCCGAGGCTTCGATCACCTGTCCTTTTTCGCGGTCGCGCGGGGTCAAACGGCCTATTTTCTTTATCAACGAATCTTCAATGAGCACATCCCCGCGCAGAACTTCGCGCCCGGCATTCATCGTAACGATCGTGGCGTTTTGGATAATTAATTTTTTCATAACACAGACCCATTATTCATGAATGGATTTCGAGAATGCATATAATAAGATACTGCAGGCGACCGCAGCGTTGAGCGACTCGCCGCCGCCGTGTTGAGGGATCTTTATTTCATGATCGCAGAACGCGCGAAGGTCTTCCGAGATACCGTGGGATTCATTCCCGATGACCAGCACCGACTTTACTGAAAGCCCGGCCTCGTTCAGCGTTTGACCTCCCGGGGATGCGCTGTAAACTTCGTGAGATTGCGACCTTATTTCTCTCAGAAAGTCCGGCAAGTTCATACGTTCGTAACACGCCACCCTGAAGATGGAGCCCATACTTGCACGGATAACTTTCGGGTTATACACTTCCACGCACGATGCGCTCAGAATAATCTTTTTCACTCCGAACCAATCCGCACTCCGCAAAATCGTTCCTAGATTTCCCGGATCGGAGATCTTATCGAGGACCACGATCAGCTCTCTGGAAGCGCGGCGGGGCACTTCATTTTCGTCCGGGGGTTTCTGGTGAATCGCCGCTGCGATGCCCTGGGCATGTTCGGTATCGGAAATTTTTTTAAATTCCTGCTGCGTGGTGCGGAAAGTGATCGAAGAAAACCTCTTTCTTATGCGATCGGCTAACTGCGGATGCTCACGTTCAAAAGAAGGATCGACGGCGATCCATTCCGCCTCAAAACCGCTTTTCAGGAATTCCTCAAAAAGATGAATGCCCTCGATCGGAAAGAGCTTGGAGCCGTGGCGGTATTTCTTATCCAAAATAAGCGCGCATTGCTTAAGCTTATTCTTTGTGATCGGAATGAAAGGCATACGGATCCGCGTTTGGGTGGAAATCAGGAAAAAAGGACTGATCGCCTCATTCGAAGTTAGGAATTCAAATTCCGAAGTCTGTGCGCCCGGTTAAAATTTCACCCCCAACTTATTAAATTCCTCTTTCAGTTGATCGGGATCATGATAATGAATTGCGTGCATACCGCATTGACGCGCGGCTTCGGCATTTTGCGCGCGGTCGTCAATAAATATGCATTCGGCAGGTCGTTTCTGTGCGATGTTGAGCGCCGCAAGATAAATTTCAGGATTGGGTTTCATGAGACCGAGATAGCAGGAGGAACAAAAAACTTTAAAATACTTCGGGAGTTCAAACGTCTTTATTCGATAGTCGTTCAGCTCGCGCGATTCGTTGTTCAGCGCGGCGAGAAAATAATTTCCGGACGCGGCGACGGCCTTCAATACTTCATAGCCCGGAAGCGTCCGGGACTGCACGAACATTAGCTGCTTGAATTTTTCATGGGTAACGTTCTTCCCCAAACCGAACAAAGTCATCTTCAGGTACTCGTCGAGCGTGCACTTTCCGATTTCAAACATGGCGTTAACTTCCCGGTGACGATCGCCGAATTCATCCAAATCCTCTTTGGACGTTATGCCGCATCCGTTTAAAACATTAATGCGTTCATTGCGGTCCCAGCCGTTCGTCAGCGCAACACCGCCAAGATCCCAGAACAGGGTTGTAATTTTTTCCATGACCTAATTGACTTTCATGTTATGTTTCGCTTCAAACCATTGTTGAATGTACCTTACCACTTCCGAGGTCACGGTTCCGGGCCCGAACAGCTTTGCCACGCCCATTTTTTCCAATGTCTCAATATCCCCGTCCGGAATCACTCCGCCACCCACCAGCAGTATTTCTTCGAGACCTTCCTTTTTCATACCTTCGAGAATTTTCGGAAACAGCGTCAGGTGCGATCCGGAAAGAATGCTCACGGCAATGACGTGGACATCTTCCTGCAAAGCCGCCTGAATGATCATTTCCGGCGTCTGGCGCAACCCCGTATAAATGACTTCCATCCCTGCGTCACGCAAAGCGCTGGCAATCACTTTCGCGCCGCGGTCATGGCCGTCGAGGCCCGGCTTGGCGACAAGAACCTTAATCTTTTTATTCATTTGAATTTTCGCCGCGAAGGCACAAAGACATTAAGAATGCTCCGTTCTTTTACGTCCCTGCGGTTAGCATTAGTTATTCTTTTCCCAGCTGCGGATGTATTCTACGAGTGATTTTATTTGAGCTTTATCCAGCGGCCCGTGGTGTTCCGGCGAGAAGCCGAGCATCATTTTGTTATTTGGAGAGCCTTCGGCAATGCGTTTTTCAAGATAGGTGTTGTCCACTTTCTTCAGGTAATCCGGATTATTCATCGCGAGGGCCACATGGCCGTGGCCTTCCTCCCCGTGGCACATGGCGCAGCTCACGGCAAACAGTTCTTTTCCGAATTTGCCGGCGCCCGGTTCCACATGGCAATTCACGCACTTTCCTTCAAAATAAGACCCCGTCATATCTCCGGGATGAGTGCCGCCCATTTTAGATTCCACCAAGGCTGTAAAACTAATGACCTGCACCGAACCGTTGTCCTTCAGTCTGATTTGAATGGTCTTTTTTATCTTTCCTAATTTCCCTCTGGAGTTAAATGTCGTTTTAATTTCACCACCCTCGCGCGGCGGAATGTTAAAGGAGCTGACCAAAACCGCAGAACATCCACACGATGCTTTTACTTCGGCGATCTTCACCGTGTCTGTCCCGGTATTCGTAAATTTAAAAACGTGCTCGGCGATATCACCGTCGGCCATTTTTCCAAAGTCATGATTGTCTTCCTCGAATTTTAATTTTGCGCCGCCCGACTGAAAAGAGCTCCCACTGCCCGACGGGACCATACCGGTTCCGTCCGTTTGAGAAACGGACCGAGAAGCCCACGCAAGGCATATCCCCAGCATGAAACAGATCGAAGCGGTCCATGTAATTTTTCTATTCATGATTTTGTTTGATGTCAATAATGTGCCGACTACCCTTACCGCTAAACACTTCAAATTATTTTATTTTACTTTGAAAATCAAGCCCTTTCTAAACCCGAAAAATCAGGAAGGGACGGAATTTGCTGTTGATTGGCAAGAATTTTAATTTTACATTAGCAAAACTCACGCCAAATGAACGGGCTATGTCAATTCAGCGAACAGAAGCAATTATCTTAAAAACTATTCCTTACGGTGAAACCAGCAAGATCCTTACCGTTCTGACAAAGGATTTCGGTAAGATCAGCATGTTGGCAAGAGGCGCGCGCGATACCAAGAGCAAATACGGCGGTTCGCTGGAACTGTTTACGCATGTTTCGGTGATTTTTTACGAACGCGAAACGCGGGATATGCAGTATATGTCGGACGTGACCGTTCTCAATCCGTTTTTGCACATTCACAATGAATTGGACCGGACGTACGCGGCGCTCGCAATTCTCGAGATGTGTAATCGCGTCATTCACGCGAATGAAGACAGTCTCGCGTTTTTTAGTTTACTGATTCAAACGCTCGAGGGGCTTAACCGCAGCGATAAACGTCCCATCAACGGACTTCTGTATTTCATGCTGCAAATAGCGGAAAATCTGGGCTTTAAAATTGAATTAGACCGATGCGATTATTGTGAAAATATTTTGAATCATGAGCATTTGCATTTCAACGTGGACCGCGGACGCGCGGTGTGTGAAAGTTGTCCTTCGTCCCTGCAAACATTTTCCGGCAACGGCGACATGTCCAAAGAGACCCTCGCTGTGCTCGCTCAAATGGCGCGCTCCAAGGGCAACGGGATTTACAACATCGCGCTGACGGACAGTACAAAAAATGAAATTTATTTTTTGTTGCTCAGGCATTTGCAGTATCATATCGAGGAATTGAAACAACTGCATTCGCTGTCGTTTCTAAAGGTCTGATGTTCATGCATCCCGGCGAATAATGTTCACTGAGGAATCCTATAATGACAAAACGATCCGTAAAATGTTTCCTGATTTCGCTCATGCTGATGAGCAGCTGTTCCGACTATTCGGAAAATACAGCCTTGCCCAAACCGGACGAACGCCCGAATCATGAAGGATGGAATTCCAAAGCGGTCTTTACAACCAAGGGCGTTGTGGATGCTGAATTGCAATTCACACATATGATGCGCTGGGACAAGCGCCAATTGACGACCTTCAACGAAGGCGTGCATCTGGATTTTTTCGAAAAAGGAGAGCACACTGCACTGCTCATCGCCGACAGCGGCGAAGTGAAAAGCAATACGAACAGCTTTCTGGCCATCGGCCATGTCGTCGTGATTTCCGACAGCGGGGTCACTATGCGGACGCATAATTTATATTGGGATGACAAGAAACAGCGTATTTTCGCCGACGGATTCGTGACGATGACCTCCGAAGAGGACACGCTGAACGGCTATCATTTCGAATCCGACAAGAATCTGACCAACTGGAAAATGAAGAACGCGTACGGTCAGTCCGCACGGGACATCGATTTACGTTCGGGAATTATCCGATCGAGAAAGGAACCCACGCGGCTGCAGGAAAAAGAATTAGACCGGGAAGTGGACAACGTTCTGAAAAAGGAGAAGCACGCTCCATGAGCCGTAACCCCTATCGCACCCGTCTTGCGGTTTCGCTCGCTTCTCTGTTATTCTTTGCCCTCGCCGGTTATTCTCAAAAGGCAGATTCGCTCAGCGAACGAAAGGCCGGCACGGAGGAATACAGGCCGCTGAAACTCGATGCGGCGGATGAGATCGAGAATCAGCGGCTGGAAGGCAAGGACGTCCTGCGAGCGACGGGTCACGTAAAGTTTTCACAGGATACGATTACCGCGACGTGCGATCAGTCGGCATTTTTCAAAGACCTGCAAATGGCGATCTTAATAGGCCACGTCGTCTTGTATGACCGTCATCGCACCATTTTCTGCGAAAAGGCGAAGTATTTTGCCAAGCAAAGGAAGGCGGTGTGTCAGGATAACGTCATATTTGTCGATGGTGCCATGACGCTGGTGGCCGATTCGCTGGTTTATTTTCAGAATATAGAACAGCTTATCGCGCAAGGCCACATGGTCATCTTCGACAGTACGGAATCCGTCACGATATACGGGCACGAAGGATTTTATGATGTCAAGAAGAAATATGCTACGGCGAAAGGCCGTCCGTACATGATCCAGTTTGACAGCACGCATTTTAAAGGGCAGAATATAGCCCGTCTCAGCCGCGGCCTGGAATCCAGGCCGAAACTGGACAGCCTTGGAAAACCGGCGAGGTACGGGGCGGACGAACAATTAACGGTCAAAGGATTGTTTGTGGAGTCGTTCATAGACAGCCATAAAGTCCGTATCCAGGACAGCGTCTTTCTGACGCGGGAAAAATTGGTTACGACGTCGCGCCGCGCTCTGTATCATACGAAAAAAGAAGTACTGGAAATTGAAGGGGATCCCGTAGCGACGTACGAAAAAAACAAAATGATCGGCGACAGCATGGCCGTTCAGTTTCGTGAAAAAGAGATCAAAACGATTTACGTCAACGGCAACGCCGCAGCCTCCTCACAGGCAGATTCGGGCAGGATCAAAACAAATACCCTGCGCGCGAAAGAAATCATCATACATATCAAGGACAAAAAGTTAAGCACCATGGAAGCTCACGGCAATGCGTATAATTTATATTTTCTGGAGAGCCATGAAGGCGTGAATGAAATTTCCGGGCCCAACATGATATTATTCTTTGACTCCAAAGGCAAATTGAAAAACTTCAAAGTTCTCGGCGGAACGGAAGGAACGTATTTCCCCGAAAAATTTGAAAGCCAGGCAGGAAAAAACTAATGGCATCCGAAGAAACAGGCGGCATTTCCGTCCCATCGCACCCGCACCACAAGCCGGCGATCGCCGACTACCTTGACCACAAAGAGGAAGCTAAGCGAACCTTGCGCGCGGAAGGATTGGTCAAAAAATACAGCGGGCGCAGCGTGGTTAACGGGGTCGATATTCAGCTGACGCAGAGTGAGATTGTCGGTTTGCTCGGCCCTAACGGCGCCGGCAAGACGACGACGTTTTATATGATCACCGGCATGATCAAGCCGAATCAGGGTAAAATTTTTCTTGACGAAAAAAATATTAAGAACATGGCGATGTATCGCCGCGCCCGTTTGGGCATCGGTTATCTGCCGCAAGAAGCGTCGATATTCAGGAAATTGACGGTCGAACAGAATATCCTGGCGATTTTGCAAACGCTGAAAATCTCCCGCCAGGAAAGAAATCATCGTCTGGAACAATTATTGGAGGACATGTCCATTACCCGCATCGCGAAAAGTAAAGGGTATTCGTTGTCCGGCGGAGAACGCCGCAGGACGGAGATCGCACGCGCGCTCGTGACGAATCCGAGGTTTTTACTTCTGGATGAGCCGTTCGCCGGAATTGACCCGATCGCCGTAGAAGATATTCAATCCATCATTCAGGGCCTGAAGTCACGCGGCATCGGCATTTTGATCACAGATCACAATGTACATGAAACCCTGGCGATCACCGATCGCGCTTATCTCCTGTTCGACGGAAAAGTTTTACGAAGCGGAACGTCGCAATTTCTCGCCGAGGACCCGGAAGCAAGAAAATTGTATCTCGGGGACAAATTCAAATTGAGAGATTAATGACATCATCCGTCGGCCATGAACGGGGCCGACGACGATGCCGATAGAGGTTTATGGCCCAAGGAATGAAACAAGTATTGAGTCAGCAGATGAAACTGACGCCGCAGCAGATACTGCTGTCGAGTCTGCTTCAGCTGCCTATTACCGCCTTGGAGCAGCGCATCAAACAGGAATTGGAAATGAATCCCCTGCTTGAGGAAACGCAGGAGCTCGAAGAGACGCTCGAAGAGGAGGAAGAGCAGGACGAAACGCCGGAACTCGAATTGAAGCAAGAAAAAGAAGATGATAAAAAAGAACAGGAAGAGGCCGAGATCAAAGCCGACAGGGAGAAAGAAAAAAAGGCCGAAGAAGAGGTGGACTGGGAAAAATTTTTAAGCGATGAAAATAACTTTGAAATCCGTTTGCCGCGCGATCACAGCCATGAAGACGATGAAAACGAATGGATCCAGCCGATGCGTACCACGCTCGCCGACCACCTGCTCAACCAGTTACGCATGACCAGTGTGGGCCCCCGCGAAAGGGAAATCGGAGAATATATTATTTGGAATCTTAATGACGACGGCTATCTTGTTTATGAAGAGACCATCGAAGGCCATGGCGATATTCAAAGTTTTGCCGAGGCGGCCGTAGACTACCGGGAAGATAATAATAATTTTGACCCGACCGGTGTCCCCGAGGCACCGGAGCCGTCCGTCGAACCGCCTCCGGTAAAGCGGAGTAAAACGAATCCTATGGATCCCGTTCGGGCTATTGCTGCCGAACTTCATGCGACGGCCGACGAGGTCGAAAAAGTGTTAAAAGTCGTTCAGTCCCTGGATCCCGCAGGCATTGCGGCAAGAAATTTAAAAGAATGTATTATCCTCCAATTGCAGCGGAAGACAGACGGCTTTTACGACACCGCCGCTTCACTGACCATGAAAATTATCACCGAGGCCTACGAGGATTTTATAAATCGCCGTTACGACAAAGTCAGCCGTCAGCTTAAAATACCTTTGGAATCCATCAAGCAAGCGATCGGTGAAATTCTGACTCTCAATCCTAAGCCCGGCGAAGGATATATTACGGCCGAACAAAACTATATCACACCCGATGTCGTGGTCAAGAAGGTGAACGATGTGTTTGAGATTATTTTGAATGACTACGGCGTTCCGAGATTGCGTATCAATCATGCGTACAGGCGGATGATGCTGGAAAAAGACAAGACGCAGAAAGATACCAAGGAATTTATCAAGAATAAACTGGAAGCCGCAAAATGGCTGATCAATTCGCTGTACCGGCGGCGCGACACCATTCATCGTACGGTCTCGACGATCATTGAATTACAGAAAGATTTTTTTGAGAAAGGAAGGGAGTTTATCAAGCCCATGAAGCTGGAAGACGTGGCGTCGCGCATCGGCATGGATATATCCACGATCAGCCGTGCGACCAACGGCAAATACATGCAAACCGACTACGGCGTTTTTGAATTGAAATATTTCTTCTCCGGCAGCATGACCAATGCGGAAGGCGAAGATATTTCCACCAAGCAAATCAAAGGCGTGTTGAAGCAGGTCATTGAAGAAGAAGATAAGCAAAATCCTTTGAGCGATGATGAATTGGCCCGCGTCTTGACGGATCGCGGAACACCCATAGCCCGGCGCACCATCACGAAATATCGGGAACAGATGATGATCCCGGCCGCCCGTTTACGCAGGCAAATATAATGCACTCAATCACATAAGGAAACCGTCATGAAATCGTACCTTTTGCGGCAGGTGTTCTTACTTATCACCGCATGGAATATCTATGGTGTATCCGCCCGGGGAGCAATTCACCCATCCGCAGACGCTCCGCAAATTGAGTACACGCTTTCGATGAATAATCCGCAAACGCATTATTTTAATATCATCATGACGATTCGTAATTTAAAAAAAGACTTTCTGGACGTGACCATGCCCGTGTGGACGCCGGGTTCCTATAAGATCAGGGAATTTTCACGCCAGGTGGAGGATTTTCACGCGGAAAATCGAAACGGCGCGGTTTTGAAGTTTGAAAAAACAGAAAAAAATATTTGGCGCGTCTATTCACAAAATTCTGAATTTATTACACTCACCTACTCCGTGTATGCCTTTGAGTTGAGCGTGCGTACCAGTTTTCTCGACGAGGCACACGGATATGTCAACGGTGCCGGTGTATTCATGTTCGTGGACGGCAGTATGCAGCTCCCCCATAAGCTCACGATCAATCTCTACAAAAATTGGCGAACGATTTCCACGGGCCTTCCGCCTGCGGAAGGCAAGCCAAATGTTTTTTTGGCGAAGAATTATGACCTCCTCGTGGATTCACCGATCGAGATGGGCAATCAAAAAGTTCTCACATTCGACGTTAAGCGCATTCCCCACGAAGTGGCGCTATTCGGATTCGGCAACTACAACGAGCTGGCGCTAGTGCAAGATATGAAAACAATCGTTGAAGAAGCCGCGAAAGTAGTGGATACCATTCCCTATGAAAAATATTTGTTCATTCTGCACGCTTTGCCGGGGATAAGCGGCGCTTTGGAGCATTTGAATTCAACGACCATCGATGCGGACAGCTGGCTATTCACGGACAGCTCACGCTACGCCAATTTTCTTTCGGTTGTTGCCCATGAATATTTCCATCTATGGAATGTGAAGAGAATCCGGCCGAAGGAGCTGGGTCCGTTCAATTATAACCGGGAAAATTACACTTCCCTGCTCTGGGTGGCGGAGGGTTTCACGGAATACTATGGAGATCTCATTACGTATCGCTCGAGATTAATCACTACAGAACACTATTTGAAAGGGATTGAATCCGCTATACAGAATATTCAAGACACACCTGGCCGGTTCGTCCAGAGCATGGAAAATGCAAGCCGTGACGCGTGGATCAAGTTTTACATGCCGGATGAAAACTTTTCCAATTCAGCCATCTCCTACTACGTAAAAGGCTCAGTCATCGCCTTACTCATGGATATTGAGATCATTCGTTCGACCGGCGGCAAGAAAAACCTGGATACCGTCATGCGCTATTTGTGGAATGAGTATTATCTCAAGGAAAGGCGCGGATATACGGCCGATGAATTCAAGCGCGCGTGCGAAACCGTTACCGGAAAGACTTTGGATGACTTTTTTGGCCGGTACATTGCCGGCACGTCGGAAATCAATTATAACGATTTCCTCAGCTCGGTCGGCTTAAACCTAAGAGAAGAAAAAAATGACAAGCCTTATATCGGAATTGACATTGTCAGCGAACCAGATAACGTCATCGTTCGCAGAGTTCTCAAAGGCTCGCCGGCATTCGTCTCCGGGGTGAACGTGAACGACGAAATTGTAGCGATCAACGGATTCCGTGTGAATTCAAAAACCTATGCGAATCGATTGGCCGACAGGGCCCTTGGGGAAAAATTGAAACTTCTGATCTCACGAAGAGAACAAATGATGGAATTGGAAGTTACACTCACACCGGCGCCGCCAAGATACCATATCGAAAAACTGCCCGTACCTACGGAATCGCAGAAGGTCTTATTCGAAAAGTGGACCGGAGAGAAATGGCAGCGGTTGACGATCAAAAACTTCATAAACTAACTAAGGAGATACCATGCGGATTGTCGTAACGGGCGGTGCGGGATTTTTGGGATCGCATTTGTGCGACCGGCTGCTGGCGGAGAACCATGAAGTCATCGCCATTGATAATCTCATCACCGGGAGTTCAGACAATTTTGCGCATATTCACCATAAGCAGTTTTCTTTCATTCATTACGATGTGACTAATTACATTTATGTTGACGGACCGGTGGATTTTGTTTTGCATTTTGCCAGCCCGGCAAGCCCGATTGACTATCTCGAATTGCCGATACAAACATTAAAAGTAGGTTCGTTGGGAACCCATAAAGCATTGGGACTGGCAAAAAATAAGAAAGCGGGTTTTCTTCTAGCGTCCACGTCGGAAGTTTACGGCGACCCCTTGATCAACCCCCAGCATGAGGAATACTGGGGCAACGTGAACCCCGTAGGGCCGCGCGGCGTGTATGATGAGGCCAAACGATTCGCCGAAGCCATGACGATGGCTTACCACACGTTTCACCAGGTTGATACGCGCATTGTGAGGATCTTTAATACGTACGGACCGCGGAACCGCCCCAATGACGGGCGCGTGGTACCGACGTTCATCAATCAGGCGATCCGCAACGAGCCCCTTACGGTTTTTGGCGAGGGAAAGCAGACGCGATCGTTTTGTTATGTGAGCGATCTCATTGACGGTATTTATCGTTTGATGTTATCCAGGGAGCATTTTCCCATCAATATAGGCAATCCGCACGAAATGACGGTTTTGGAATTTGCTGAATTGATCATTGAAATGACCGGAAGTTCCAGCAAAATTACTCATAAACCGCTGCCGCAGGATGATCCTACCGTACGCCGCCCCGACATCTCCAAAGCAAAGAAATTCCTCGGATGGGAACCTGTGGTCGACATTCGAAAAGGACTTTCACACACCATAGAATATTTTAAGTCCAAAATAAATAGACGGTGATTAGTGAGTAGTGATTAGTGAGTAGTGAGTAGTGAGTAGTGAGTAGTGAGTAGTGATAACTGATAACTGATAACTGATAACTGACAACTGATCACTGTTTCCTCAACTTCGCAAAAAAATCCTTCAAAATTCCTGAGCATTTACTTTCCATGATTCCGGTCACCAGTTCGACACGGTGATTGAGCCGATCGTCCTGGACTATATTATACAGCGATGAACAAGCGCCGGTTTTATTGTCATACGTACCGAATACAACGGCTTGCAACCGCGCCAAAACAATGGCGCCGGCGCACATGGCACATGGCTCCAGAGTCACATACAGCGTCGCCCCGTTGAGCCATTTCGAGCCCAGCGTCGCAGCGGCGGACGTTAGCGCAATCATTTCCGCATGAGCGGTCGGATCCTGAAGCATCTCAATCTGATTGTGCCCTCTGCCGATGATCCGGTTTTCATGCACAATGACCGCGCCGACGGGAATTTCATTCTTCTCGTAAGCCTTTTCGGCCTCCGTAATGGCCTGCTCCATCCACATTTCGTGATCGTTCATAATTTAGCCTTGATCCTTTTGCCTTTTTGAATTCAGAATCACAATGACTCCAAGGCTCTTGGGTTTTCTTTAACTTTGTGTCCTTCAGTCTTAGTCGTAAACAAAGCATGTGAGTTTTAGAATTCTCAATTCTTAATTATGAATTGACTCTGACATTTGCTTTCTGATCTTAATTTCTTCTTCTTCAGTTCCAACGGTTCCTGTCTCCGTCGCCATGGCCTGCCGCTACCCAAATCCGAACACGCCATGAGTTTCGGATTCCCCCACCGAAATCCCTGATATGAAAACATCCGCACAAAGAATATTATAAAACAAAACTTAATACAACAGAAATATTACAATATCAGACAAGGGCTGACGAAGATTTTGTCATTTCGGATCGGACGCATCACCTTAATGGCAGCTCGCCCTGTATAATGACAAAAACCAACGGGCCGGAATCGTAAAAAATCGTAGTTGCATCTTTGGGTCAATTTGAGTTAAATTGCCGAGTTATCCGTTTTAGGGATCTCTTCTCCCTCAGCATGCCATATTATTATTTTTATATATAAATCATCAGGAGGAAATGTATGGATCCACTGGGCATTAACAGCAATGTGTTGGCCGGAGGTAAGGTCTTTCACGTGCAAACCGCCGCCGATCGTAACGGGGTCATGCAGTCGGAGGTGTTCGAAGCCGGGCGTGTCATCACGGTACACAAAAAGAAGCTTGATGAAGCACAGGTCAAGAATTCGACCGAAGCGCAATTCCGCGGATTCCTGAATACGTTCCATCAGGAGATATCATGGGAGATCGAACTGCTGTTTTTCATCCGCGATAAAATCCGCACCATCAAACATGCCATCTCCAACAACAAGATGGGATTGATCTTCATGCACAAAGGGATGTTGGAAGAGGCGATCGCCGAATTCGAACATGCGATTGAAAAAAGCCCGAATTTAGTTGAATCCTACAACAGCTTGGGGATCGCCTATACTCAGCAGGGCGACTACCCGCGCGCGATCCAAATTTTGGAAAAAGGCTGCCAACTGGAGCCCAATTATGCGGATGTGCACAATAATTTAGCTCTCGCTTACAGCAAAGTGCGGTTATACGAAAAAGCGCTGGCGGAATACCAGACGGCCATCAAGATCAACCCGCGTTACACGGAAGTTAATCTAAATACCGGGACAACCCTTTTGGAGAGTGTAATATGGGACCCGGAGAATAAGGAACTGCCGCCGGTGGGGACCCGTAAAAGCCGGGCGCTGGAAATTTTCCAAAAACTCCTGCACACAAAGACGGAATTCTCCGGTTTTCGGTTTTATTCATTGCGATTTGAAAAATTATTAAAACAGATTGCGACTGATGAGGTGGCTCAGGCGATCCTCACCGCCCAGGAAATAAAAGATGCAATCCAAAAACCCAACTTGGACGAAACCGTGCACGGCTTTTACTTGAAATTCTTGTTCGGCGGCGCCGGCAAAGACGAAAAAGTACTCAATGATTATCGCACCCGGCTGGAAAAAGGCGTCGAAGAAAACCCGGACTACGCCGACCTTCACAACTCGCTGGGCATTGTCTACTTGATTCAATGCCGTAATTTATTCATCCGGGCGATGGGCCAATTCAAGAAGGCATTTGAAATTAATCCGTCTTACAAGAACGCATACAAGAATTTCCGGCTCGTCCAAAATGACGGCCGTGAATTTCTCAATTTACTTCGCGCGATCTTGAAATAAAGGCTGTTAAAATCTTAATATTCCTTTTGAATCGGAAGTCCATGGGTCTTGCTGGAGAGGTTTTCACCCGATTAATTGTAGAATAGAAAGCGGGATTATTTTGAGGATCTATTTAGGAGTCTGCGATGCATAACAGGCTCCGAATTGTAATGGTCGAAGATTCTGCCGCTGAAGCTGATCGCATTACCCAGGCGTTGCTCACTGCCGGAATGTTATTCGATTTCAAACGCGTGAACTCCAAAGAAGAGTTGATTCATGCGATGATCCATTTTTACCCGGAAGTTATTCTCTGCGATTCCTCCCTCGTACAGTTCGAAGCCAAAGAAGCCCTCCAGCTGGTAAAAGAGTTTTCACCTTTCACAACGGCCTTCATTCTATGGACCTCATCCAATGACGCGCATACGGCCGTTGAATGGATGAAAGCCGGCGTGGATGATTACATCCTCCAGAGTCAATCGTCCAGTTTATGTTCTGCCGTTCGGTTCGCGGTGAAGAGAAAAAAGGAGATGCTGACGGACGACCCGTTAAAAAACATTGCCGAAAATGTTTCGGACCTCATTATCATCGTAGATAAGAAAGGTAAGTTTATTTATGCCAGTCCGTCCTACCGCGAATTGATGAACCGCCCTTCGATCGCAGAAACAGATTTGTTCAGCGACGTTCATCCCGGTGACCGGGGACACGTCACCCAAATCTTTCGAGAGGTTATCGAAACGGGTATTGGCAAACGATCCGAATACCGCCTTCTCCAGCACGAGCAACGTTTCAAATTTGTCGAATCACAATGGAACGTCGTCCGTGATGAACACGAAAAAACCCGGCATGTGGTCATCGTAGCCCGCGTCATCACGAAGCGTAAGCGTGCCGAAGAGGCGCTCAAGGAAAACGTCAAGCATTTTCGTACGCTCATTGAAAATATTTCGGATGCTATCTCATTGATCAACCCGTACGGCATTGTTCTATATACCAG
>CAZLWA010000036.1:0-7319 GCA_964563165.1 uncultured Bacteroidota bacterium
AGCCACCGGGCTATTCTGAAGGACGGCACCCAAATTCCTATTAGCCGTTCCGGACATGAAAGGATCAAAGAACTTTTGTGAACGGAGGATTGAATTTCTGAAAATTATTGCTAAATTATTCTCCGATCCGAATGTTTAGAAAAGCAGTCAATTGACTAAGGCTGAAAATGAAACCGGTCCAAATGATAATTTTTGATAATTTTGCGTTCGCTGCGTTTTAGCGGTAATACAGGGGTTTTTATGGAAACAGAAAAAGCGGATCTATCGTCTCTGAAGATCAATCGGTCGCCGGATCTTGAACCGGAAGGAGCAAATAACGGGCGCAGCAAAATATTTTTGATCGTCGGAATTATTGCGGCAGTCGTGATTACCGGATATTTTCTGGTTCCGACTTTCAGGTCTGCAAAACCCGTTACGCTGACAACGGTTGCGTTAACTTATCCTTCCGCCGCCAGCGGTGTTCTTACTGCCAGCGGCTATATTGTCCCGCAGCGCAAGGCATCGGTAGCATCGAAGGGAACGGGGCGCTTGGTTTTTCTCGGAGTCGAGGAAGGGGATCGCGTAAAAGCCGGACAAGTTATCGCACGGCTTGAAAGCTCCGACGTGGAAGCCCAACTCGATCAAAGCAGGGCTAATCTGGCTGTAGTTCAGGCGCAGTTGGAGCAATCGGAAGCCGATCTGGAAAAAGCGAAAAAAGATTACGATCGCAACGAATCTTTTCTGAAATCCAAGGTGATCTCCGAGTCTGATTTTGACGTATTCAAATCGCAATATAAATCTGCGCAAGCCCGCGTAGCGTCGGCCAAAGCCAACGTAGGCTCGTATCAGGCCGCCATCCGCGGAGCCGAAGTGCAGCTTGAAAATACCATCATCCGCGCGCCGTTCGATGCGACCGTGCTGACAAAAAACGCCGACGTCGGTGAAATTGTTGCGCCCTTCGCCGCCGGCGCCAATTCGAGAGGCAATGTCGTGACGCTCGCGGACATGTCTTCGTTGCAGCTGGAGGCGGATGTCTCCGAATCCAATATCGAGCGCGTGAAGATCGATCAGCCTTGCGAGATCACGCTGGATGCGTTTCCCGAAAAACGCTACCGGGGTGTCGTCTGGAAAATAGTTCCCACCGCGGACCGCGCTAAAGCGACGATCATGACGAAAATTAAATTCATCGATATCGATAATAAGGTACTGCCCGAGATGAGTGCGAAAGTTACTTTTTTAAGCGAGTCGGTCAGTGACAGCGCGATGCAGGCAAGGCCGAAAATGATGGTTCCCGTATCTGCTCTGGCGGATCGCGGCGGCAAGAAAGTTTTATGGGTGGTAAAAGAAGACAGGGTAACTGAGACCGTCGTCCTGTCAGGAAACAAATTTGGCGACCGCATCGAGATTCTCGGCGGAGTTAATGCCGGAGATAAAGTGGTTCTCTCTCCGGGCGACGATCTTAGGAATGGAGACAAAGTGATATCAAATTCCAAATGACAAGACCCAAACTCCAAATAAATTCCAAATCAAAATTCTGAAACGACCATGGCTGAGAATAAGATCTATGATTTGGAAGACAGGACTTTTAAGTTCGCAAGAAATATTGCTATCTTATGCAAAAAACTACCCAGCAATTTGATAAATACTGAATATGTAAAGAGCTGATTCGTTCTTCGGCTTCCATTGGTGCAAATTACATTGAAGCCAACGAGGCTTTGAGTAAAAAGGATTTTTTGATGCGAATCAAAATTTCGAGAAAAGAAGCGAAAGAATCAGCCTTTTGGTTAAGTCTCATCAATGAGACTAATGACATTAAATTTGGTGAAGAATTAAATAGTCTTTTGAAAGAATCTGTTGAACTAAAGAAAATCTTGTCGGCCATACTAATTAATTCAGAATAGTTTGTTTGCGATTTGTTTTTTGAAATTTATTTGGAATTTGGAGATTGTCTTTTGTTATTTTTGTCGGATATTAATATAGGAGATTCAAAAATGCCCGGAATTGTAGAAATCCAAAATGTAAGCAAGGCGTATAAACGCGACCGCATGGTCATTCCCGTACTGCAGAATATCAATCTTTCCGTTCCCGAGAAGGAATTTTTGGCGTTGATGGGGCCGTCGGGCTCGGGCAAGTCCACACTGCTGAATTTGATCGCGGGAATTGATAAGCCTACGTCGGGAAACGTTACGGTCGCAGGCACAAATGTCGGCACGCTGGGAGAATCGGCGCTTGCGAAATGGCGCTCGCATAACGTCGGATTTATTTTTCAATTTTATAATTTAATGCCGGTTTTGACGGCTTTTGAAAACGTCGAACTGCCGCTGCATCTCACGAATTTATCAAAAAAAGAAAAATCCGAACACGTCAGGAAAGTTTTAGAAATTGTCGGACTCTCGGATCGCGTTAAACATTATCCCAATCAGCTGTCGGGCGGCCAGCAGCAGCGCGTCGCCATTGCCCGAGCGATCGTTACGGATCCGACGCTCATCGTTGCCGATGAACCGACCGGCGATCTCGACCGCCAGTCCGCCGAAGACATTCTGACGCTGCTGGAGCGGCTTAACAAGGAATTGGGCAAAACGATCATCATCGTGACGCACGATCCGCACGCCGCGGAACGGGCGCATACGAAACGGCATTTGGATAAAGGAGCGCTTTCTTAATTAATTAAGAATTAAGAATTGAGAATTAAGAATTAGGGGGAGAGGATGCCAAAAGAAAATCTCATCAAAGATAAATCTTATGAATTTGCTCTTAGGGTAATAAAATTATATCAGTATTTAATTAAAGAAAAAAAGGAATTTGTAATATCAAAGCAGATCTTAAGAAGCGGAACGTCGATCGGAGCGATGATCAGAGAATCTGTGTATGGAGAATCCAGGGCCGATTTTATTCATAAGCTGTCCATGGCGAACAAGGAGGCACATGAAACACAATACTGGATTCAGCTTATCAGAGATTCGCATTTTATCAGCGCAAAAGCCGCCGATTCTCTGCTCATCGACTGCGAAGAACTGTGTAAAATTATTTCAAGAATCATACTAACGACCAAATCGAATTCAAAAAAATAATTATTAATTCTTAATCCTTAATTCTTAATTCTACGAGGAATCTATGCTTCTAAAACTACTGATTAAAAACGCTTTGCGTCACAAGTTGAGGACCATCCTGACGATCGTTGGAATTGCGATTGCCGTGATCGCCTTCGGCTTGCTGAGAACCGTCGTCAGTGCGTGGTATGCCGGAGTCGAAGCTTCTGCCGCTAATCGCCTGATCACGCGGCAAGCGATATCGTTCATATTTCCGCTGCCGTATTCCTACCGTGACCAGATCTCGAAAATACCCGGTGTCGAAACCGTGAGTTATTTCAATTGGTTTCAGGGCGTGTATATCGACAAAAATCAGTTCTTCGCACGGATGGCCTGCGATCCCGAGACGCTGCCGGAGGTCTACCCGGAATTTGTCATCGCGAAGGATCAGTACGAAACATTCCGGAAAGAACGCAATGCCTGCGTCATCGGAGCCGATATCGCCCAAAAATACAACCTGAAGATCGGCGACATCATGCCGATCGAAGGGGATATTTATCCGGGGCAATGGCAATTTGTCGTGCGTGGGATCTACCAGCCGCGTGATAAAACCGTCGATGCCACGCAAATGTTCTTTCATTGGGCGTATTTGGATGAACGGATGAAACAGGACACGCCCGGGCGTGCGGGGCAAGTAGGTTGGTACGTGGTAAAGATCAAAGACCCGGCGCAATCGGCGGCGATCTCCCAGGCGATCGACAATCTTTTTCAAAACTCCCGCGCCGAAACGAAAACTGAGACCGAGCGCGCATTTCAGCAGGGGTTTGTGGCTGCGTCCGGTGCGTTCATCCAGGCGATGAATGTCGTATCATTCGTTATTATCGGTATCATTATGCTGGTGCTGGGCAATACCATGATCATGTCGGCACGCGAGCGGACCCAGGAATATGCCGTCATGAAAACACTCGGGTTTTCCACGAAACACCTGGTGGTATTTATTTCCGGCGAATCACTTTTTATTTCCATTGTAGGAGGAGGAATCGGCCTGGCCCTGACGGTTGTTTTTGTGAACCTTTTTGCCACATTCATGCCGAAAGGATTTTTCCCCGTATTCAATATCGAACCGTCGACGGTTATTCTAAGCGCATCTTCGGCTCTCATGGTCGGAATTGCCGCTTCGATTTTTCCGATTCAGCGCGCCCTGAAAACAAAGATCGTTGACGGACTGAGATTTATCGGATAGACAAATGGTAAAGTTCTGCACATGCTGATGTTTAAAATAAAATTTATCTGAAGGATCTTAATTATGAAAATTCCACTTAAATATGTTACCGGAAATTTCAAATCCCGGAGATTGACTACTGGAATTACCGTGGCGGGCATCGCCCTCGTCGTGTTCGTGTTTGCCGCGGTGCTGATGATGGCGCACGGCGTGCAGAAAACCCTGGTAGCTACCGGATCGGATGAGAATGTTCTGATCGCACGTAAATCCGCCAACGGAGAAATCTCAAGTATCATTGACGGCGCAACGGCGAATGTGATCCTCACGCTTCCGCAAATTGCGAAAGACAAGGATGGCAAGCCGATCGTGTCGGCTGAACCGGTGGTGATCATTAATCTCGAAAAGACCGGCGGCGGCATGAGCAATATCACCGTACGGGGCGTTTCGAAAGAAGCATTTAATTTACGCCCCCAGGTAAAATTAATAGACGGGCGCATGTTTAATTTTGGGGCCCGGGAGATCATTGCCGCGAGCGCCATTACTAAGCGCTTCAAGGGTGCCGGTATCGGGGACCAGGTGAAATTTGCCGGTGACCGGTGGACGATCGTCGGCCTTTTTGAAGCCGACGGCAGCGGGTTTGATTCGGAGTTGTGGGGCGACGCGCTCCAGCTGCTTTCGTCCTTCAACCGCGGCAACAGCGTGTCCACGATGACCGTTCGCCTTACCGGACCGGATGAATTCGATTCTTTCAAAAAAGCCTTCGAAGGCGACCGCCGGCTCCAGCAGTTTGAGCCGGAGAGGGAAAAAAGATATTTTGAAAAGCAGTCCGAACTCATGGCGACATTCATTCGCATTCTCGGCATTTTCATAACCGTGATCTTCAGTGCGGGCGCCGTGATCGGTGCGCTTATTACCATGTACGCCTCGGTCGCCAACCGGACCGTGGAGGTCGGCACGCTGCGCGCGCTCGGGTTTCGCCGCCGCAGCGTTATGTTCGCATTTCTGACCGAGTCGGTGTTCCTGTCTCTCATCGGCTGGGCCGCGGGCCTGGTGATCGCGTCTTTCCTGCAATTCTTTACGATCTCAACTTTGAATTTCGGCTCGTTTGCGGAACTTGCATTTTCTTTTGCGCTGTCGCCGAGTATTATTATCTCATCGCTCATCTTCGCAGTTGGCATGGGTTTCAGCGGCGGATTTCTGCCGTCGATACGTGCGGCGAGACTCAATATCGTAGATTCGCTCAGGAGCGCTTAATTCAATTAAGA
Source organism: uncultured Bacteroidota bacterium (assembly GCA_964563165.1). Lineage (GTDB taxonomy): Bacteria > CLD3 > CLD3 > SB21 > SB21 > CAZLWA01. Next base: position 5,496 of record CAZLWA010000036.1, read on the forward strand.
ATTACGAATTAAGAGTTATGAATTATGAAACCGCCATCAAATACTCTTTTAACGGAGCGATTTTGAAAGAAGAAGCGGGATGAAAATTTACGCGATATTTACCAGCATTATTTTTTCATCAATCATTTTGATTCTCCTGTTTTCCTGCGAAGACAAGAAAAATAATAATAATAATTTGATTTCCGGAGACTCGACTAAAATTACCGACTACAATAATTGGAAGGTATTTTTAAAAAGAGACGGCCTCATTGGAGACCGACAGGAAGTGGATAACACCGGCCTTATCCTTGGATTCCGCGGGAATTCCGTATTATTTGTTTCGGGAATTTATGTCGGCGTCCAAAAACAAGGAACACCGTTTGTCTCAAAAGCCTACCCGTATACCTATCCCGCAGAATTTCAGCCGGGTTACATTGTGAATGATACGCCGGCCAATATCGATCAGCTGCAAGCGTCGCCCTCCAATCAAAGTTTTATCTATCTCATCGACCAAACGCAATCCGGTCACGATTGGCTTAACTGGCCTATTGCTTTCGGAGCACCAGCCATCGGAAATTTACCTAAACTTATTTCAGATGCCGACACGTGGACCGTCTACAATGATCTTGATTCTTTACGCCATGGGTCACAAACCAGTTATCCAAGATATGGAAACGCCAACGCAGTTTTGGGAATTCAAGTCAGTCAAAGTACGTATCAGTTCAGTAACGCATCAAGTTCAGATGCGGTATACATTCATTTACGGCTAACCAACAAAAGTAACCATACGTATCCTCAATCTTTTATTGGTTATATCTGCGATTTTGACATTCAGTGTCTTTTCAATCTATTAGCGTCAGATACACTGCGAAATACGGCGTATCTTTACTGTTCAGATTCTACATTTGGTGTGGCCGTCGGGGCACAACTTCTCTATTGTTCAGAACTAAATGGCACTCAAGTAATTCCCGCCGCCATGACATGGTATATTAAAAATATTGATGAAGCTGCGAATGATGCCGGACAATATAATCTACTCAAGGGATTGCAGAGAGACGGAAGTCCGCGCACGTACGGAGCGTCTTACAAAAGCCAGTACGATTTTCCCGGCGATCCTGTGACGGGAACCGGCATATTGGATACGCTTGCATCGGACTATCGGACACTCATATCAGCCGGACCTTTCACATGGAATCCGGGTCAGACCGTTGAAGTCGTTTTTTCTCTTGTCGGCGGCACCGGCGCTAACCGCTCTGCGGCCATTACAAATCTCAGGCAAAATGCCGACGCGATTGCTGCAGATTTCAAAAATAATATAGTTAATTTAATTCACTGATATTATTTAGTAAAATCTCTTCATCCCACGTTTCCCGCTTGGACGTTTGAATCTTACCTATTGAACCGCAAACAAAATATTACTAATTTTTTATGCGGCCCACATCCGCGGCCTTTTTGCAAAGTTTCAAACCAAATTTGTTGAATAAGGAGCCTCATGAAAAAGATCGGAATTTTATTCGGACAGGAAAGTACCTTTCCGCAGGCTTTTGTGGATCGTGTGAATTCTAAAAAAGAAAGCGGCATTAAAGCGGAATTTGTCAAGATCGACAAAGTCATTCAATCGGAAGCGACGGATTACGCCGTGATCATTGACCGCATTTCGCAGGACGTTCCTTTTTACCGGGGCTATCTGAAGAATGCCGCGCTGAGCGGCACGGCGGTGATCAATAATCCGTTCTGGTGGAGCGCCGATGAAAAATTCTTTAATAATGCGCTGGCCATCCGGCTCGGTGTGCCCGTTCCGAAGACCGTTCTTCTGCCCTCCAATCAGCATCCGCCCGATACGAA
>CAZLWA010000037.1:0-18381 GCA_964563165.1 uncultured Bacteroidota bacterium
ATCAAATACCTCACCGGCTATATCGTCGAAAAGTCACTAAGCGTTGACAACATCTTCGTCATAGCAATGTTGTTCGGATTCTTTTCGGTTCCAGCAATATACCAACATAGGGTTCTCTTCTGGGGGATACTTGGGGCATTAGCTATGCGGGCCGTTATGATTGTCGTCGGAGCCGCCCTTATAGCTGAGTTTCACTGGATTCTCTATGTGTTCGGAGGGTTTTTGATTATCACGGCATTCAAGATGTTCTTCATGAAGACAGAAAATGGCGACCCAAATCAGAACATCGTTATCAGGACAACCAGAAAACTTTTCCCAGTCACATCTCACTATCATGGCGAGCATTTTCTTGTGCGGGCAGGTACTCCGGCTTCTCAAGAAAGCGAAGTACCGGGCTCAGCAGTAGAGCCCGACGAAGCTGTCTCTAAAGTCAAACCGGGCACGTTGATGCTAACACCACTTGCATTGGCACTCGTTATGGTTGAGACTACAGACCTTATTTTTGCGGTGGATTCAATTCCAGCGATCTTTGCAATAACAGCAGATCCATTTCTCGTATTCACCAGCAACGTGTTTGCAATGCTTGGCTTAAGGTCACTCTATTTCGCTCTTGCTGGTATGCTCAAGAATTTCAAATACCTCAAGCCGGCCCTTGCGATGGTGCTCCTTGTGGTGGGAGTCAAAATGCTAGTGGCGAAATGGCTGAAGGAAGTGCTGGGTGATTACTTCAATTTCTACCTTCTCGGCGCAGTACTGCTGATACTAGCCGTCGGGATCGTTGCATCACTCTTGGTCCGTTCATCTGAAGAGAAAGCTGTCTGATCACAGATTCAAAAACCTTTAAGGGAATCGAATCGTAAACCAACTTCACATAACACGGAAAATTACGACGATGGAACTGTCAATGGTAAATACTCGCTCAATGCTGTTGCTCACTCGAATGAGCCTGCGAGAGAAAATATTGTAACAATCGACACTAAGCGGTTTCAACTATTAAGGAGACTATAATGAACATGAAACTCATTGGAAATATCGCACTGATGGTGGTCTTTTGTGCGGTAGGATTAACAGTGTTCACGGAAAATGTGAGAACAGTCCAAATAATCGGGTTGTTCGCAAGCGGAGTAGTTTTTGGTGTTTCGTTAGCCTCAATCATTTCTGCTTTCAGGTCAAAACAACCAGGAGCATAGGACTCAGAACCAAGCAGATCATTGGTTGCGGCCACGAACGCATACCACTGCGCAGACGTTCGCTCCGGTGCGGATATTTAACGATAGAGAGATGGTGCCGCGCCGTCGCCGATGCGTCGCGCGGCCATTGGCTGTGGACCGCTCGGTACTCTGTTCATTGATTTTGTTTCAGTTTTTCTCTTAAGTGCAAACTTAATGATGTGTTCTAATCCGAAAACATTCTAATTTAGTTCACGGATAGGTTGAACCGGAGCGCCGAGCTCTGAACTAACGTAGTGATTGGTTTTTGATTTAAGTAGTTTTATTCCGCGCGTCGCACCGCGTGTGCGCCGCTCCGTTATGAGACATGCTTGGGCGACCTGCTAACTTGGAAGTGACTGAAAGAAATAGGCAGAAACAAATAGACGGTGAAACTGCAAACCGAACTGATTAACAAACATGAAAGTGCGGAGTCAACACTATAACCACTGAGGGCACACACATGAGAAAAATAATCGTCTTATCATTTATTACATTAGATGGAGTCATGCAGGCGCCCGGTGGGCCTGAGGAAGATAGATCAGGCGGTTTCAAATATGGCGGTTGGGTTGCGCCTTATTGGGACGAAGTTGGTGGTAAGGTCATGGAAAAACAGATGAAACCTGCAGACCTTCTTTTGGGCAGAAAAACATTTGAGATTTTTGCCTCCTACTGGCCTGAACATGCAGATTTTTGGCCAGGTATCAATGATGTCACAAAATACGTCATGTCCAAGACCATGAAAAAGTCAGATTGGAAAAACTCAGTTTTCCTCAAAAGCTTGGCAGATATCGAAAAGCTCAAAAATTCAAAAGGTTCTGACATTCAAGTTCACGGCAGTGGTGAGCTTATTCAGCTGCTGCTTAAGAATGATTTAGTGGACGAACTCTGGCTGAAAATTTACCCGCTGACTCTTGGTAAAGGAAAAAAGTTATTTGACAAAGGTACGATTCCGGCTGCCTTTACATTAACAGAGAGTTTGGTTACACCGACCGGAGTGATCATTGCCAATTACAAGCGATCCGGAAAAGTCAAGACAGGTACGATAGGAGCTTAAGTTTTGATGACTTAAGACTTTTTTATTAAAAGCAAAAGGAGTTCTATTATGACAGAAGGACAACAATCATTGCCAAAATGGATACTTATAGTATCAGGACTTTTTGCATTAATGGAACTTATGGTAAGTTTATCATTATGCTTTTCACCGCAATCGGTTGTGCATACCGTGGACCTTAAATTCCAGGTGATTCCTTTGATGTTGTAGTATCGGGGCTCGTATTGAATTTCGTGCCTGATCCTGCGCGTGGCCTAGGCGAAATTAAACGCGTGACGCGCCAGGCCGGAATCATCGGAGCGTATGTGTGGGATTATGCTGATAAGATGGAACTCATGCGCTGTTTCTGGGATGCTGCGGCGGCTCTCGATGAGACTGCGATCGTGCTTGACGAAGGGAGACGTTTTCCGCTGTGCAAACCCGGGCCTTTGAAGGATCTGTTTGATGCTGTGGGCCTTCAAAGTGTGGAGATTCGCCCCATCGATGTTCACACTAGATTTGAAAACTTCAACGACTATTGGTTCCCGTTTTTGGGCGGTCAAGGTCCGGCTCCCGGCTATGCGATGTCATTGAGTGAGAAAAAGCGCACCCTTTTGCGAGATCGAATTCACTCCACTCTTCCCATTGCTGATGACGGGTCAATTACTTTGATAGCAAGGGCTTGGGCGATAAAAGGAATACGGCCGTGAACGTTGCGATTTCTAAGCGGATGTTTCAGCGGCGGCTAACACGCCGCACCACGTCGCGCACTTATTTGGAAGGCGGAAGGTGAAACGAGAGTCGGCGGGATACATCGTGACCTACTCCTTCAATTCAAATCAACATGTTGCAAAATCAGGCGTCTCGGTTTATTTTTAAAAAATTATAATTGATGGCAAAATGTTACACCTGCGGGTTTGAGAATATCTACGGTGCGGAATGGTGTGCCAAATGCGGTACGGTTTTACCTTATAAAAAGGACCCGCCGCCGGAACCGAAGTTCCCGCAGGATTACATCACGAAGATCAAAGATCATAAATCCGGCTGGAAAGCCCAAGCGTCTCTTGTGCTGGGAATTCTATCCATTCTGCTTCTCTTTTTAACAGGCGTGTGCTCGCCGCTGGCCGGGATTTTCGCGGTGATCCTGGGCAACCAGGAAATGAAGCGGATCAAGACCAAAGAATATTCATCTAAAGGCGAGATCTTTTGCCAGATCGGAATATGGAGCGGGTATATTACCGCCAGTATGAGCCTGTTGCTGCTCTTCTACGGTTTGGTAGCCGGAGCGTGGTTTGTTAAATGGTTTCAGGACGCGATGATCAGATAAAAATCTGCGGTGGTTATCCGAAGCGAACCTTGAAGGTTCGTTGGACGAAAGACTTCGAGGTTTTTCATAAATAGAACCTTCAAGGTTCATTCACTATTAGGAGATCAAAATCATGCCTTATTGTAAGAATTGCGGAACACAAAATGCCGATTCGGCTGCGTTTTGTACGAATTGCGGAAAGCCGATGGAAAAACCCGTACCGCCGGCTGTTTCTCCAACGCCTTCTTCACCAAGCGCGAGTAATAAATCCATCATTGCCATGATCCTCGGCATCATGTCGATCATCGTTTCGTGCGGGCCCGTGACCGGGATCGCCGCGATCATTCTTGCGAATCAGGAATTAAGGGCCATTCGCGAAGGACAGTCTCCCGAAGCGGGAAAAACGCTGTGTCAGGTCGCTCTCTGGACGGGCTGGATCGGAACGGTCGCCTGCGGATTATTTTGGATCATATACCTTGTGATCATATTATTTGCCGTAGGAGTCAATTTAGGCAAGTTCCATTAATGGACCGCCTTTTCAATGAGTTTTGTTTACTTCCGGAAATTTTTGCGCTCGTTTAGGTAATCGGGAGATAGACCGGAATCGGGAAAATATTTTGTCAGGTTGCGCGTTGGACCGGGCGGGCTATGCTGATGATGGTTGTATTCGGCGGATCCGGATAAATATCAATAACTCTCTTTTGCTTCAGGAAAGTTTCTATTCTTCACATCTTCGCGGTAATGTTGAAATGCTTTGCGCATGAGTTTCCCCAGTTCCGCATAGCGCCGTACAAATCGCGGATTAAATTTTTCGGTTAACCCCAAGAGGTCATGCGTCACGAGTATCTGCCCGTCGCAATGGATCCCCGCGCCGATGCCGATCGTCGGGATGGAAATGGTTTCGGAGATTTTCTTCGCCAATGACGCCGGAATCTTTTCCAGCACCAGCGCAAACACGCCTGCTTTTTCCAGAGCTTTCGCGTCCTCGATAATTTTTTTCGCCTCCGGTTTGGAAGTTCCGCGCGTCCGGTACGTGCCGAATTTGTGAATGGATTGCGGCGTCAGGCCCAAATGTCCCATCACCGGAATTCCGATTTCCACGAGCCGTTTGATCGTCGGCAGAAATTCGATCCCGCCTTCCAGCTTGATCGCCTCCGCCTGGCCTTCCTTCATGAATTTTCCCGCATTGCGAATGGCGTCTTCGATGCTTTCATGGTAGCTCATGAACGGCATATCCGCTACTACCAGTGCGCGTTTCACGGCTTTGGTCACGACCTTCACATGATATAGCATTTCGTTCATCGTGATCGGGAGCGTCGTTTCATTTCCTGCAAAGACCGTGCTCGCGGAATCGCCGACTAAAATGACATCCAATCCTGATTCATCCAACAGATTCGCCATGATATAATCGTACGCGGTAAGCGCGGAGATCTTTTCTCCCGATTGCTTCATTTTGCGAAGCTGTTCCGTCGTGATCTTTGCGGCCGGTTTATGGGTAGACATGTTTTCTTTCTCTTAAGAAACTTCCCAAGTTTTTAAATTTTGGGAAGTTTACGTTTGGATATTCTTCGAAAAATTAAAAGCGAAGTTGTACTTCGCTCTGTTTGTTTTTTCTCCGTGTCTTGGTGTCTCTGTGTTAATTCAAGCCATTTGAGGAATTTGCTTTACCACGCGATCGATCACACCGCCGCCGAGAACTTCATCTTCCTGATAAAAAACTACGGACTGGCCCGGCGTGATGGCGGTTTGCGGTTCTTCGAAAAGAATTTGAATTTCTCCGTCGGCATTCTCAGAGAGTGTTCCCGCATGTCCGGCGTCATTATAGCGAATCTTTGCCGTCACAGGAATTTCTTCGTTCAGGCGATCGTGGCGAATGAGATTCACTTGTTTGGCTGTCAGCCCTGACGCCAACAGGCTGTCCTTCTTTCCGACGACGATCACGTTGTCTTTCGCGTGAATCTCCGTCACGTAGACCGGCGTATTCATGGCCACGCCGACGCCGCGGCGCTGGCCGATCGTGTAAAAAGCATAGCCGTCATGTTCTCCGACGACTTCGCCGTTTTCGGTCATGATCTTGCCGTGCGCAAGTTTTTCTTCAAGTCCTTTGATCTTCTCTTTGAGAAAACGGTTGTAATTATTATCTGTGATGAAACAGATCTCCTGGCTCTCTTTTTTCTGCGCCGTTCGCAGTCCCATGTTCACGCCATACGCGCGCACCTCGTCTTTGGTCATTTCACCGATAGGAAACATCGTCATCGCCAGCGCCGCCTGCCGGATACCCCACAGCGCATACGACTGATCTTTCTTCAAATTAAAACTTTTTCGCAATGTGAATTTATTCAGCTCTTCGTCGAACACGGAGCGCGCATAATGTCCTGTTGCAATATAATCGGCGCCGAGGCTCCTGGCTTTAGCCAGGAACGTTCCCCACTTGATATGTTTGTTGCAATTAACGCAGGGGTTCGGTGTGCGGCCTTCCATATATTCATGAATAAAATTATCGATCACCGCCCGCCCGAATTCTTCGCTGAGATTCCACACATAATGCGGTGCGCCGATCTGCTCGCACACGATGCGCGCGTCATGCATGGTATCAATGGAGCAGCAGCCGCTTTCCCGGTTGACTTCCCCGCCGCCGACTTCGGAATAATCCCACAATTTCATGGTCACACCGATGACGTCATATCCCTGCTCCTTGAGCAGAGCCGCAGACACGGAGCTGTCCACCCCTCCGCTCATCGCCACCACTACGCGTTTCTTATGTTTGACATTAATTTCCATGAAAATGTCTTTCCTACCTGAAATTCATGTGAAAACCGATTTGAAAATTATCAAACTTGTTTCTTGCGCCGATGTGATTCTTAAAGCGGAGGATCTGATACCGGATGTCCATTCCATAGCCGCTGGCGCCGGGTTTTCCGAAATCAGCTCCAAAACCCAGAGTGGCTGTCGGCCCGAATTGAAAATGATCTTGCGGGGCCGGCAGGATACTATCCGGCGAATCGCTGCTGATAAAAATTCCGCAAACGGCGCCGACACCGACTGATATATAAGGCCGAAGTGTATTCGAAACGCTCTCGGCAAAAATCCTGCGTTTCATGGACACTTGCAGCGGCAAAAGCAAAATCGTTTCGCTGTTGATCGTTTCGGGCTGCAGGGTTATAGGATTGATCCCCAGCTGTTCGTCTTTCCCGCGCACCCAGAACATGTCGAGCGAGGTGGCAAGAAATGTATTTTTCGCCAACTTATGATTGTAAACTCCCCCGAGAACAAATCCGTCGGTAGAGATCTGAATATTGAATGCCCAGTTGCTTTTTATCTTACTGTCTCCGGAATCGTACACTCCCTCAAAATTCGAAGTGTCGGATTGAGCATTCTGGGCTCTTAAAGGGCACATGCCCGCGAGAAGTATCAGAGCCCGATATAGGTTTCTCATAACGCGCCTTTCTCTTGGTTATGAATGTTTGATTTTTTTCATGATTTTCACTTCGGTTCCCGAATCGCCGATCAGGAACTGCACCTCGTCCATGATCGAACGCAAAATAAAAATTCCACGCCCGCTTTCCTTCAAGAGATTTTCAGGGTCCAGCGGATTGTCGATGGATAAAGGGTCAAAACCCTTTCCATGATCCTTAATATACACAGAAATCAGGTCGTTATCAAAATAAAAACTGATAATAACGTTCTTCGCCTGATCGAATTTATTGCCGTGAATGATGGCATTATTCGTCAGCTCGGTAATTGCAATCGCCAGATTATCGCGATCGTCATCCTGCAAATGATACCGGTCGGCAAATTCCTCGGTCATTTGTTCCACCTTACTCAACCGCTCCAGCATACTGGGAATGACCAGCTGAAAATCGGGAATGCGTTTTTGGTCCGCCGGAATATATTTATGCGTGCCGCTCATCATGTTTCGTTTATTTTGTTCCGTAAAGCCGGTCCCCGGCGTCGCCCAGTCCCGGCACAATGTAGCCGTAACGGTTCAATTCCCGGTCTACACCGGCGGTATAGATGACGACGTCCGGATGGTCTTGCTGCATGCGCTGCAGCCCTTCGGGCGCCGAAACCAATGAGAGACATTTTAGTTGTTTGGCTTGTCGTTTCTTCAATAACGTAATGGCCGCCGAAGAACTCCCGCCGGTCGCCAGCATCGGATCGAGCATAATTACGATCGCTTCATTCAGCGGAGGAAATTTGGCATAATATTCCACGGGCTGTAATGTTTTTTCATCGCGGTAAAGGCCGATATGTCCGACCCGCGCATTGGGAATGAGGTCCAGCGCCCCGTCGAGCATGCCCAGCCCTGCCCGCAGCACCGGCACGAGGACCACCTGATCCATCAGAATCTTTGATCGCGTTTTCTCCAGCGGCGTTTCGATCTCGATTTCCTTGGTTCGCAGATCTTCGGTTATCTTGAAAAGCATCAGCGCGGTGATCTCGCTCAGCAATTTACGAAATTCACGCGCCGACGTATGTTTGTCGCGCAGATAGGTCAGTTTCTGCTGAACCAGAGGATGGCCAATGATATGCACGTTGGTAAATTTCTCCATAACGATTTCCTTACGTCAGTTTTGCAAACGACCGTATCCGGTTCAGTCGGCCGAATAGGATACAAATTCCTTTTTCGCAATCCACTCATTCAGCACATTATTCAAGCTCTCCGGCAATACTGTTTTTTTGTACATGGATTCAAATATGGGAAATCTCGGCTTCAAGAAATAATTTGTTTTTACAATCATTCTTTCAATCTCAAGCAATTTCATAAATGGCTGATCCCGGTTAAGCCCGTCCGTTCCGTCATAGACATGTCCGATATCGTCTACATCCACGCTCAGACCTTCCAACCACTGCATGGGTGAATTGATCGGAATACTCACCGCCACGTCCGGCATGATTGTTTTGGAATATTTAATGAGCAGCTGCAGTTCATCATAAAAGGTTTCTGAAATAAAAGGCGGCCTTTCAGAAAACACATATTGAAAAACCACCGATTGGATGTGTCCGTATTTGTCATGCAATTCCTCGATCGCATGAAGCGTCGCAAAGTGGTCGTCCATGGATTCACCGGTTCCGATGAGCAGTCCTGTCGTTACCGGGATTTTCAATGAGCCCGCATCGGAAATCGTTTCTATTTTTTCGTCAATGCTCTTTCCTTGCTGAATCGTTGCCGCAAAGTCGCTGTTGACATTCTCCAGCTGCAGGGTGACGCACGCCGTGTAAGGCGCGACCGCCTCCAATTGCGCATACGACATCGGACCGATATCGAGTGAAGGAATCAGATTATTTTCCAGCACAAATTGACACACGTCGCCGACGTAATGGAAAAAAGATGAATATCCCTGTTCACTCCATTGCGCCACAATTTCGGGAATGGTCTCCAGCGATTGTCCGGATGTAATCACGGCTTCGCAAATACCGCTCGCACGGTGGCGGCGAATCAATTTCTCAATTTCATCAAACGTCAATAATTTTCCGCGGGTATCTTTAAAGGTACAATAGGCGCACTGCGCGCCGCAGGAACGCGTCAGCGGAATAAGCAGGCTGTGTGAGTAGGTTAACGGTTTCCGGTGCATGCAGAATATTTCAAAATGTTTCTTATATTTTTTCAACGACCTGCGCCCGGCGAATTCCGCCGGATGCGGGATGACGTTTCCTGCGACTCATGTTTTTGGGACGAATTCCGAAGACTGTACCGGCAGTACGATATGCACCTGGCTGCCTTGATCTTTGCCGGCGCTTTCCACCCAAATTTTGCCGTGATGCTCTTCGATCGTACCCCGGGCGATGGTGAGCCCCAGGCCGCTGCCTCCGCCCATGAATTTGTGCTTGCTCGTACGATGCTGGTTGGCGTCTCCGAGCTGATAAAATTTGTCGAATATTTTTTCCAACTCCTCCTTCGGAATGCCGATACCCTGATCTGCGCAAACAATATGTATGCTGCCATTTTCCGTCTCGGCCCGGAAAGCGATGGGGGCGCCGTCACGCGAATATTTCATGGCGTTGCTGAGCAAATTAATGAACACATGAAACATGCGATTCGCATCGGCCTCGATTTCGATATCGCGGACTTCATTGACGGCCGTCAGCTTCCGTTCATCCAGAAAAATTTTTACGTTTCCTATGACCTCATCGACCAATTCGCGGAGATTGAACTTCGTAATATTTAATTTTAACTGATGCGAATCGATACGCAGCACGGACAGCACGTCTTCAATCAGGTCGATCAGCCTCGAGGTGCCTTTGAATGCATTTGCAATAATTTCCTTTTGTTCTTTCTGAAACTCACCGATCGCGCCGGATAACAACAATTCCAGGTTTCCGGAAATGATCGAAGCGGGCGTGCGGAGCTCATGGCTTGAGATCACCATGAACCGGGTCTTGAGTTCGTCCAGCCGCTTCAAATCTCCGTAACTTTTTTCCAGCGCTTCATTATTAACTCGTAATTCATCGAGCAGCCGGACATTCTGCCGGGTCGAGTCGTAGTGTTCTACGGCGCGCTTTACCGTTACAGTAATCTCTTCCCGGCTCCACGGTTTCGTAAGATAACGGTACACATGCCCCAAATTGATCGCGTCGACGAGGGCATTCATATCCGTGTACCCGGTAAGCAGTATGCGGATCGTGTTGGGCGATTTCTCGCGTACTTTCTCAAGTAACTCGACCCCGGTCATCTCGGGCATACGTTGATCGCTGACAATCACCGCAAATTCACGGTCGTCTAGCATCTGCAGCGCATCCTTCGCGCTGTTGGCCGTATGCACGTTATATTCACGGCGAAAGGTGCGCTTCAACAGATCGAGGTTGTCCACCTCATCGTCCACGACCAGAATATCACGCATCGCTTTTTCCGCGGGCGTCGCCGCCGACACTTCATTCACAGGATATTCCTCGTATTATATCTTCAGATCTTAATACACCAGCGTACTTGCATCCCGCCGGACGGATCGAAAACAAAATCCATTTTATCTTTAAAATTGAACAAATGCGCGTCTACGTAGGCGTCGATCATCCCGAGCAAATGCGAAATAGCAAAAAACCATCCGTACAAATTTCGGCTCGTCAGTGCGCCATCCAGGTTGCCCGTCAAATTGTTAAACCGGAGCTGCAGAATATTTTTCTGTTCCGCTGACAAAAACGGATCGCTTTTTATTTGCCGGTCAATCCGTCTGCGTTGACTTTCAAGGTTCCGGACTTTCTTATTTTTGTGAATATATATCGTGATCATTGCGACGTCGCCTGCCAAAAAAACGGGTGCCTTTACTTTTGAATCGTTATACCACTGTCCCAGGCCCGGTACGATAAACGACCGCACCAGAGCTCCCCACGGCGATCGAAACAACGAGTCGCCCGTAAAAGGCAGCACATTTTTTCCGGGCCGGAATTGACTTGCGCTGTCCGATAAGGTCATTGTTTTCGTCGAGTCGTTCTTTTCAAACCGCTTCGAAAATAAGCGCTTACTCAAACTGTCCTGACGGGTCTGCGCGCGCGCCGAGAATCCCTGGAAATAAAAAACTAATATGCAGAAAAACGCCCGTAAAATCAATGTTCGATTGCGTCCTCCACCTAATAAATTAATCATTCAATAATACCTGTAAATGCGCGCAGGCCGATTCTGCCAGGGCGGGCAGATGATAGCCGCCTTCCAACACAGAAACGATCCGGTTCTTGCAATATACCCGGGCAAGCGTTTTCACACTGCGCGTTAACGCGGCAAATCCTTCGGTCGTAACTTCCATGCCGGCCAGCGGATCGTCGCGATGCGCATCAAACCCCGCAGAGATCATGATCAGCTCGGGTTCAAAATGAGCGATTAACCCGGTCAGCTCATTTTCAAAAATCTTCCGGTAAATTTCATCACCGCAGCCGGCGGGCATCGGGACGTTACGGGTAAACCCTTTGCCTTCGCCTTTTCCGGTTTCTTCCTGGCGGCCCGTGCCGGGGTACAAAGGAAACTGATGAATGCTGAAATAAAAAACGCCGGGATCGTTATAAAAAATTTCCTGCGTGCCGTTGCCGTGATGCACATCCCAGTCTATGATGAATATTTTTTTCAGCCCGTAGCGTTTTTGCGCATACCGCGCCCCGACGGCCACATTATTGAAAAGACAGAATCCCATCGCACGGTCCGTTTCCGCATGATGGCCGGGCGGGCGTACCGCGCAAAAAACATTTTCACAGGGCCCGTTCATCACCGCGTCCACGCCCGCCATCACTCCGCCGCATGCCGTACACGCCGCGCGATACGAATGAGAATGAACATACGTATCCGCATCGATAGAACACGGGGCGTGTTCCGACGCCCGGCGAATCGAAGCGATATGAGATTTTGAATGAACCGCTTCGATCCAAATTTCTTCCGCGGCACGCGCCTTCAGCGCAACCGGTCTTTTTTCTATATCGAATTTTTCCATGGCTGAACAGATGCTCTCCAGACGTTCCGGACACTCCGGATGAGTCCGTTCATGACGATGCTCTAAATATACAAGGTCGAAGACAAACCCGGTTTTCATGAGATCAAGGTTCGTTAAAGCTTCTTACGGCGTCCTGGACATTAGGATACGTTTTAAATATTTTCAAAAGCTGGGTGATCATCAGCACGCTTTCGACTTTCTCCGCCACGGCCGAGAGCCTCAGGTCTCCGCCGGCATGGCGCATCGACGTCATGCCCGACATGAGCGCGCCGAGTCCAGAGCTGTTCATCCATTTCACATGTGCGAGATCCAACACCACCTGCCTCACGCCTTTGCGGGTGAGCTCTTTCATCCGGTCATTGATCTCCGTCGTTTCCGTTCCGCCCATCAATTTTCCTTTAACGAACAATACATAAGTATCGCCGTGAACTTCTTCTTTAAAACTCATAAGGCCTCGTGTCGCGTTAAAATAAGCAAATGATCATCTTGGTCGGTTTTTGAATAAGAACAAAACGCCGATGGCGACGAACAGGATGCCTGTGAACGCCACAAGCCAGATCACATTGTCATCACGCGCGACGCTGCTGGTCGTAGCCATTTCCAACGATGCATGATTGAACAGTGCTTCGACGTCAAAATTCCAGTGCGCCATATTCTTGTTGAATTCACCCGAGCTGACGCCGACAATGGTACCCGGCATCGTCGTGTGAAAATGATATTGCATATCCGCCAGCAGGACCTTCGCCGCAGGCCTGTCATTCCTCAAATCGGACGTGTTCACCTCATTCATGATGAAGGAAGTGGAAAATTCCTCTTTAAAAAGAACCTCGTCATTTTGCCGCTGGAGGCTGATGCGGCTGAACTCATCGTCGAAATGAGTCCCGTTATTTTTGGACGCCGTAAAAACTTTGGATGCAATCACGATAAAATAGTCGTCTTGTTTTTTTTCGAACACACGGTAGCCGTTTTTGGTCAAGAAATCTTTCTTATAGCGGACGGACTCTTTGTTGTCAGGATTGAGGCTCAGTTCGATCGTGCGCGAAACCGATCCGTCTTCATACACGACCGTTCGAACGTTCGCTTCATATCCCGAAAGCGGCGCCTCTTCGGACTCCGGAAAGTTAAAAATTCCCAATGCAACTACAAAAAAAATACCGCTCAAAAAGCCTCCTTCTTCAAAAAAAACAGGGTTGGAAATATAGCGGTATTGGTGTAATAAATCAATTTTAATTACACCCGTTTTCCGGTTAAAAATATTTGACATTCTTTCGCTTAAGGTTTATATTGCCCACAACGAAATTTTTGGAGAACGAGTGCCCGTCAACATTCAGGACGTCTATAAGATCGCCGCATTGGCTCATTTGGAATTCAGTTCCGTCGACATTGAAAAGTTCACCGGGCAGTTGAATCATATTCTGGAATATGTGGATAAATTGAATGAAATCGACACGTCGTCGGTGGACATCACCTATCATCCCAATTCCTATCCCAATGTATTTCGAACGGATGAAGTGAAGGAATGTCTTCCCATAGACAAGGTCCTTCAGAATGCGCCCGAGAAGAGCTGGCAATATTTCGTGGTGCCGAAAGTTGTCGGATAAACACAAGAGACATTAAACGTGTCTCTTTTTTTTTGTCGATCAAAGTAAAATTCTAAACATAACCCCGGTAAGCCCTATGCCGTCCGCTAAACGAAAAAAACATCTAACGAAATATATTTTTGTTACCGGCGGTGTGATCTCCTCGCTCGGTAAAGGCATCGCGTCGGCCAGCCTGGGCATGCTGCTCAAAGCGCGCGGATTATCCGTGACGATTCAAAAATTCGATCCGTACATCAATGTGGATCCCGGCACGATGAGCCCGTACCAGCACGGCGAAGTTTTTGTTACCGACGACGGCGCGGAAACAGATTTAGACCTGGGTCATTATGAGCGTTTTATTGATACGAATATGACTTCGCGCAACAGCCACACGACGGGAAAAGTTTACAAAACCGTTATTGACCGCGAGCGCAAAGGAGATTATTTGGGCGCCACGGTTCAGGTGATCCCTCATATCACGGACGAAATCAAAGACCGCATTCGCAGCCTGGCATCCGAAGGGTATGATGTGATCATCACTGAGATCGGCGGTACGGTAGGAGATATTGAAAGTTTGCCTTTCCTGGAGGCTATCCGGCAATTTTGTTTGGAAGTGGGCCCGCGGGACACGATCAATATCCACGTGACCCTCGTGCCGTTCATCCGGGCGGCGGACGAATTAAAAACCAAACCGACCCAGCACAGCGTGATGAAATTGCGCGAAATCGGTATTCAGCCGGATATTCTGCTTTGCCGTTCAGAAAAGAAATTATCCAAAGAATTGCGGGCCAAAATCGGTTTGTTCTGCAACGTGCAAACCGACGCCGTCATCGAGGCATCCGACGTGAAATCGATTTATGAAGTTCCGCTTATCATGCATCACAACGGACTGGACCAATTGGTCATGAAAAAATTAAACATGCGCGGGCGGGAATTCTCACTGCATCACTGGACACATTTGGTGAATAAAATTTATCAACCGGAACACACGGTGCATGTCGCCGTGTGCGGGAAATATACGGGTCTTCCCGACGCGTACAAAAGCATCATCGAATCGTTCACGCATGCCGGCGTGGAAAATAATGCCAAAGTCGAAATTCAATGGATCGATTCCGCGATGCTCGAGGGCCAGCCGTTTGAGCATATTTTTGAAGGGATGGACGGGATCCTCGTTCCCGGCGGATTCGGGTCGCGCGGCATTGAAGGTATGGTTAAGGCTATCCAATACGCCCGTGAAAATAAAGTTCCGTTATTCGGGATTTGTCTCGGTATGCAGTGCGCCAGCATTGAGTTTGCGCGAAACGTCTGCGAACTTTCAGGCGCCAACAGCAGTGAGTTTTCCAAACGCACTAAGTACCCGGTCATAGACCTGATGGAATCCCAAAAGCATGTCAAGGAAATGGGCGCGACGATGCGTTTGGGCGCGTATCCCTGCGTGATCAAGAAAAACACCAAAACGTTCAACGCGTACCGGTCGGAACTGATCAGTGAACGCCACCGCCACAGATATGAATTCAATAATCACTTTATTGAGGCCTTCAAGTCCCACGGCATGATATTTTCAGGAATGTCACCGGATGAAAAATTGGTTGAAATAATCGAGTTGAAGGATCATCCGTGGTTTGTAGGGGTTCAATTCCATCCGGAACTAAAATCGCGCGCCATCAAAGCCCATCCTTTATTCAGAGAATTTGTCAAAGCCGCCTTGCTCCATCAAAAATCCGCCGGTGCAGATTCAGGGAACGGCCATTCCGATTCTTCAAAGACGCAGATGATCGCCGTTTAACAGATTCGTTTATGTCGGAATCCATGTATTCGGATTTTCTCATTATCGGCACCGGTATCGCCGGTTATTCTGCCGCGTTGAAGTGCGCCCGCGCCGGCCGCGTGGTCATTATTACTAAAAAAAGCGACAGTGAAAGCAATACCAATTACGCGCAGGGCGGCATTGCGTCCGTCGTGTCTCCGGACGATGCGTTTGCCATGCACGTCGAAGATACGCTCAAAGCCGGTGCAGGCCTATGCCATCGCGATGCGGTGGAGCTCATTGTCACGCGCGGACCGGAAGCCATAAAGGAACTGACCGATCTCGGCGTACGTTTTACGGAAAAAAACGGCGCGTTGGATCTGGGCAAAGAAGGCGGGCATTCGAAACACCGGATCGTGCATGCAAAAGATCTGACGGGCAGGGAGATCGAACGCGCGCTGATCAACGCCGTAAAAAGCAACCCCCATATTACCGTTCATGAAAATCACATTGCTCTGGAAGTACTAACGGAGCATCATCTTAAGAAACCGGTTGCCGCTTCCAAGATTCACTGCTACGGTGCGTATGCATTGGACATAGAAAAAAATGAGGTAAAAAAGTTTTTATCTCACGTCACGATACTCGCTTCCGGCGGCTGCGGACAAGTTTACAAGCATACCACGAATCCGAAGATCGCAACGGGCGACGGGATTGCCATGGCGTACCGCGCGGGTGCGCGCGTGGGAAATCTGGAATTCATGCAGTTTCATCCGACCTCTCTGTATCATCCCGAGGCGCAGTCCTTTTTGATCAGCGAAGCCGTGCGCGGGTTCGGCGCCTATCTTATTAACGGGAGCGGCGAGCGGTTTATGGAACGCTACAGTTCGGCAAAAGAACTCGCTCCGCGTGACATCGTAGCGCGTGCGATCGATGCGGAAATGAAAAAGCGCGGGGAATCCTGTGTGTTTTTGGATTTGCGGCACATCCAGCCCGCAAAGACGATCGAACATTTTCCGAATATCTATCAACGCTGCCTTGAATTCAAAATCGATATTACCAAAGAGCCCGTTCCCGTAGTGCCGGCGGCGCATTACATGTGCGGCGGTGTGGTAACAAATCTTCACGGTCAAACCGACCTTCAGGGGCTTTATGCCTGCGGAGAAGTCGCGTTGACGGGGGTGCACGGAGCCAACCGGCTTGCAAGTAATTCGCTTTTGGAAGCCGTGGTCTTTGCGGAGCAGGTCTATCAGCATGCGTCGCAATGGGTGCAGGATAATCCGTTTAAAAAAATAGATTTCCCGGAGTGGGACGAGAGCGGGACCTTCCGCATGGAAGAGTGGATCCTGATCGCGCACAACCGCGAAGAGATCCAGCAGATCATGTGGGACTATGTCGGAATTGTCCGGTCCAATTTACGATTGGAACGCGCCGAGCGGCGCATCAATTTGATTTCCGAAGAAATTGAAAATTTTTATAAAGGCACTAAGGTAACGGATGAATTGATCGAATTGCGGAATTTGGCAAAGCTGGCGAAGCTCATTATCCGTTGTGCCAAGATGCGTAAGGAAAGCCGCGGGCTTCACGCGACGACCGATTATCCTCAAACCGACGATACGAATTGGCTGGAAGATACCATCACGAGCACGTTTTGAAAACCCGGATCGGTAGCCGCAACCTTTAGGTTGCGTTAGGAACAAAATACAATCTTGGTAATTTGCCCGGCATTATGTTGCGCAGGCTTAAGCCTGCGGCTACCATCTCTTTCTCACAGTTGGTAGGCGCAACCTTTAGGTTGCGTTGGGAACAAAATACAATCTTGGTAATTTGCCCGGCATTATGTTGCGCAGGCTTAAGCCTGCGGCTACCATCTCTTTCTCACAGTTGGTAGGCGCAACCTTTAGGTTGCGTTGGGAACAAAATACAATCTTGGTAATTTGCCTGCGTTGTGTTCTATGGAAACTCGATCACCTTTTTTGCCGCCTCCGCATTCGTTCTGACCGTTTCGTATGAAAAAAAAGAAATACCCATCACGTTAAGTTTTTTCACCGCTTTCAATTTTTCTTCCACGCTTTTCAGATTTTGATTGTACAGCGAAATGCCCACCACGACCCGTTTCATGGCTGCTTCGCCGAGAACCTCTCTTGCCGCGCGGATCCGCTTTTCAAATGTGTTTTGATCGGAAGTGTAATTCATCATCACGACAAAGTCTAATCGGTTGTGCGTGATCCAATCCGGCCATTCCTGTAGAACCCGGTTATCCGCCTCTTTCAGGTCCGCCCACACGGCCGCAGATAGTTTCATCGACGGTTTCTTCGCCTTGATCCATTGGTCCAGCTCTCCGACGAGATCGGAAACTTGCGTGCGGCGAAATTCAGTCCACACGCTGTCCGGCCAGAAACCATTGAACCGCTCCATCGGATCGCGGTGGTATTCCAAAATAAATTTTGATCGCATAGCGGCTGAATAATCGTAATCTTCTCCGGGATAACGCACGTAGTCCAGATGAATGCCGTCCGCATCATATTGGCGGATCAGTTCGCCCACGACGTTCTTGAAATATTCCTTAAATTCGTCCGACGCGGGTGAAATAAAAATTCCTTCGACATTTTTGGCGCTTAATTGTTTTACGCCTTCGTCCATCATGTTTTGATTCGATCTCGATACCGCGCTCCATTGCGGATGGCTGTAAAAAAGATGATCCGCGCTCTGCGGATTTTTTTCAGAGGACCATAAATAAAAGACATTCAGCCACACGTGAATGCGAATGTTCTTCGGTTTACATTTCGCAATGACATGCGCCAGGGGGTCCCAATCTTCCGGCAGGCCTTCTGCACGGCTCACGAACGCGCTGTTGTAATACGCATCGCCTCGCCCGCGAACCTGGAGAAATACGTCTGTGATCCGGGCCTTCTCGACGAACGCGATCATCTTATCGGTTTCAGCTTTGGACTTCAACACATCGCGCACGACCCACAGCGCTTTGGTTTTAGAGGGTTCTTGCGCAGGCAGGTGTCCGGCGACAACAAGTAGAAGAATTATTTGACTCTTCAGGATCATCATTTACTAAACAGGAACCTTGAAGGTTCGTTGAAC
>CAZLWA010000038.1:0-2745 GCA_964563165.1 uncultured Bacteroidota bacterium
AAGAAAACCAATGAAGATTTTACGTTTGAAGAAAAGGAATTGCTGCTCACACTGGCAAGCCAGATTGCGATAGCCATTGAAAATATCGAATTGGTTCGGCGGCGCATTGAACTGGAATCGAAAATGTTTCAAGCGGATAAACTATCGTCCATCGGCATGTTGTCCACGAGCATTGCACATGAGGTTAAAAATCCCCTGAGCTCGATCAAGAGTATCGTCCAGGCGATGAAAAACGAGAAAACAAAAAAGAATTCCAGCGACGGCGAAATCCAGGATCTGGACATTATCAACGAAGAAATTGACCGGCTCAACGCCGTCGTGAGCCAGTTGCTGAAATTTGCACGGCCGGACAATTCCGAGATAGATGAGATTGACGTGATCAAGATCATCGACACCATTTTGACGATCCTGCGTCAGGAAATGCGCGTTAAAGGTATCTCCATTTATACGAAGTACGAACAGTTGCCGCTGATGATCAAATCGCGGCAGGGAGACTTGAAAGAGATTATTTTTAACGTTATTATTAACGGCATACAATCCATGGAACACGGAGGAAAATTGATGTTCCACGGAAGTGCCCTGTCGTACGATGCCGGTTATTTTGAAAATAATCCCGATGAAAATAAGGTTGCCGTTTTTGATAAACTCTATCTCGACAATCCCGACGGATATTCCGAGTGGCGCCTGGAACCGGTCACCGCCCAGGCGATCGATATAATGGATAAGAAACCTGAGCCCTGTGACACTCCGGAAACGGAGCCGGGGAAGATCCGGTGCATCAAAATTTCAGTCACAGACTCGGGATCCGGCATTCCGGCAGAACAGCTGCAGGAGATATTCAAACCGTTTTATACCACAAAGCCGAGCGGCACAGGATTGGGCTTAGCGATCGTTAAAAATAAAATCGAAGCGCTCGGCGGACGCCTGATTCTGCGCAGTCAGGAAAATGTAGGCACGTGTTTTGAAATATATATTCCGGTTCAGACCAAGAGAGAACCTTGAGGGTTCGTTGATTGAATGACCGAAATTTCTCATAGTAAATTAGAACCTTCAAGGTTCAATCCTTTATGACACATTCAGATTCAATAAATACAATCGCCGAACCGGCTGATACCATTCACGTGCTGATCGTGGACGACGAAAAAGCGGCCCGGTACGGCATGGTCAAAGCTTTGCGTCCGGACGGCTATCATCTGACAGAAGCGGAAGACGCGCTGTCGGGATTGAACCTGATCACCAATAATAAGTACGACGTGGTCATCACCGATGTAACGATGCCGGGGATGAACGGCCTTGATTTTCTTCGAAAGATCAAGGAGAAGAAATTTGAAACTTTCGTCATCGTCATTACCGCACACGGTTCGGAGAAATTAGCCGTGGAGGCCATTAAAGCAGGCGCATTCAATTATATTGCGAAGCCGTACGACATCGACGAACTTCGCGCGCTGGTCAGTCATGCCGCGCATCATGTAGCCCTCATCAGGGAAAACGAGCGGCTGAAAAGAGAACTGCATCAGCGCAAAGGTTTCGGCCGGTTTGTCGGTGAGAGCACCCTGATGCACCGGGTATTCGACGTGATCGACAAAGTGAGCAGGAATAATGTCACGGTGCTGATCCGGGGCGAAAGCGGCACCGGCAAAGAAATGATCGCGCGTACGATCCATGAACAAAGCACGCGCCGCACCGGCCCGTTTATTTCGATCAATTGCGCCGCGATCCCCAGGGAACTGATCGAAAGCGAGCTGTTCGGTTATGAAAAAGGAGCGTTCACGGGCGCGGGGACTTCGAAGCAGGGAAGATTCGAGCTGGCGGACGGCGGAACGATCTTTCTCGATGAGATCGGCGATATGTCTTTGGATACGCAGGCGAAAGTGCTTCGCGTGCTGCAGGAAAGAAAATTCGAGCACGTCGGCGGTACGGACTCCATCGAAGTGGATGTGCGCATTCTGAGCGCCACGCACCGCGATCTGCCAAAGCAAATTCGCGAGGGGCAATTCCGCGAAGACTTGTTTTACCGGATCAACGTCGTGGAGATCGAATTGCCGCCGCTGCGCAAACGGAACGGCGATATTCCGCTTCTGGCTAAATATTTTTTGGAAATGTTCGCGCAGAAACATAACATTCCCGTCACGCGTTTTTCAAACGAAGCGATGAAGGCGCTCATGGATTATGAATGGCCCGGCAATGTCCGCGAATTGATCAACGTCGTCGAACGCGGAGTGGTATTGAGTAATGACGAGGAAATCGCTAAGCAATCGCTGCCGGAAGATCTACTGAAAACGGAAAACGCCGGCGCGATCGGCGTGAAAGAACTTCTGGAAAAAGGCGACGTGACATTCCAGGAGGCCAAGCAGCGCGTGGTGCGGGCTTTTGAGAGGGAATTCCTGATGGAAGCGATCCGGCTCAACGACTGGAATATTTCTCAAACCGCGTCCAAACTCGGAATGAAGCGCCAATATCTTCAGCAGAAAATAAAAGAACTCGAACTCAACATACACGAGGCCAAAGAAAATTTATGATGCAACGTTCCCGCACGCAAGAACCCGCAGCCAGTTCGCTCGCCGAAACGGCTCATCTAACGTTTGACCGGCCCATCGGCATATTTGATTCCGGTATCGGCGGGCTGACCGTCGTGAAAGAAGTGATGCGGCTGATGCCGAACGAGCGGATCATTTATCTCGGCGATACCGCCCGTGTGCCGTACGGAACGAAATCCGACCGGACGATCAAGGCGTTTACGCTGCA
>CAZLWA010000039.1:0-3857 GCA_964563165.1 uncultured Bacteroidota bacterium
GACAGGCCACAGAAGTCCTTTTCCGCTTTCCAACAACACTCAACACACTTATCAATCCCATGAAAACCAATAATACCAAAACACCAAAAACCGGACATTTCTACTTTGGTAGAAACCGGACATTTCTATTTTGGCTTGACAAAACTTCATATTTCTCTTGACTTTCCGTATCTCATCCGCTATATTTGCGTCTCTTAAAAAGACACTCAACCTGCCTCTGATAAACGGATGAGCAGGCAATGATAAAAAGCACCACTGATTTTTATCAAATTAGAGTTCAAAAAAGTTAAGTTTAGTTAACCAAATTCATTTGGGGAAGGTATAATGCCGACTATTCAGCAGCTTATAAGAAAAGGCCGATCCGCTAAAACCTGGAAGACCAAGTCACCGGCTTTGCAGTCTTGTCCGCAGCGGCGCGGCGTGTGCACGCGCGTCTATACGACGACTCCGAAGAAACCGAATTCGGCTTTGCGCAAAGTCGCGAAAGTGCGTCTGTCCAACAGCATGGAAGTGATCGCGTACATTCCGGGCGAAGGACATAACCTGCAGGAGCACTCAATCGTGCTGATCCGCGGAGGCCGTGTGAAAGATCTGCCGGGCGTGCGTTATCATATCGTACGCGGCGTGCTGGATACCCAGGGCGTTCAAGACCGCAAACAAAGCCGCTCGAAATACGGAACTAAGAAACAAAAAGCATCGGCCGCACCACCGGCTGCAAAAGCATAAAGAGGAACTATGTCAAGACGAAGAAGAACTCCCAAACGCCGAATTCCTATCGATCCGAAATTTCACAGCTTGCTCGTTTCCAAGATCATCAATATGGTGATGTGGGAAGGTAAGAAGGGCGTTGCCGAAAGTATCCTGTACGATGCGATGGCTATTACCGAAAGCAAGACCGGAAAGAACGGTTTGGAAATTCTTGAAAAAGCGATAAAAAATATTGCGCCGTTATTGGAAGTGCGTTCACGACGCGTCGGCGGAGCGAATTATCAGGTTCCGGTCGAAGTGCGCACCGAAAGACGACAGACGCTGGCGATTCGCTGGCTGATCATGTATTCCAGAGCGCGCGCAGGAAAAAGTATGGCCATTAAGTTGGCGGAAGAGATATTAGCCGCGTCGAATAATGAAGGCTCAGCCGTGAGGAAAAAAGAAGACGTGCATAAAATGGCAGAGGCGAACAAGGCTTTTGCGCATTTCCGTTGGTAAGTGAGAATTAAGAATTACGAATTAATAATTAAGAATTACGAATTAATAATTACGAATTACGAATTAAACTGATCACTGATAACTGATAACTGATAACTGATAACTGATAACTGACAAGAGAGACTAAGTTAAGAAGTTCATTTAAGACAGATCAAGAAAGTAAGAGCTAAATGCCCCGACAATTCCCTTTAGATAAGACACGAAACATCGGCATTATGGCGCACATTGACGCGGGTAAGACCACGACAACGGAGCGCATACTTTATTATACCGGCGTTTTGCATCGCATCGGCGAAGTGCACGACGGCGCGGCCACGATGGACTGGATGGAGCAGGAAAAGGAACGCGGTATCACCATCACTTCCGCCGCCACCACTTGTTTTTGGAAAAATCACCGCATTAATATTATCGATACACCGGGCCACGTGGATTTCACGGTGGAAGTCGAACGTTCTCTGCGCGTGCTGGACGGAGCCATCGCTTTGTTCTGCGCGGTAGGCGGGGTCGAACCTCAATCGGAAACGGTTTGGAGACAGGCCGACCGATACGGCGTTCCCCGTATTGCGTTCGTTAATAAAATGGACCGCATCGGCGCCGATTTTTTTAACGTGGTCAGTATGATGAAAGAGCGCCTGGGTGCGCATCCGGTACCCGTCACATTCCCGATGGGCGAAGGCGACATGTTCAACGGCGTGATCGATCTGATCGAAATGAAAGCCGTTATTTTCGATGAAGCTTCTCAGGGTATGAAATGGGATATTGTCGATATCCCGAAAGACCTGATGGATAAAGCTTTGAATGCGCGTCAGTATATGCTTGAGCAGATCGCGGATTATGACGAAGGCTTGATGGAAAAATACCTGGACGGCAAAGAAATTTCCAAAGAAGAAATTATGAAAGCGATCCACCAGGGAACGCTTCAATGCGCCATCACACCGGTATTGTGCGGTTCGTCATTCAAAAACAAGGGCGTCCAAAGACTTCTCGACTCGGTCATTGATTTCCTGCCGAATCCGTTAGAGACCGGCAATCTCAAGGGCCACGATCCGGATGACCATTCCGTAGAAATCACACGAAGAATCGACGACAATGAAAAACTTTGCGCTCTGGCGTTTAAAATTGCGACCGATCCGTATGTGGGCAAACTGACCTTTGTGCGTGTTTATTCGGGGATGCTTAAGGCCGGTTCGTATGCGTTAAACGTCACCACCGGCAAGAAAGAACGCATCGGCCGTGTATTGCAAATGCATGCTAATCACCGTGAGGATATCGACGCTTGTTATTCGGGCGATATTTGCGCCGCCGTTGGATTGAAATTTACCAAGACCGGCGACACACTTTGCGCGGAAGACGCGCCGATCTTGTTGGAGAAAATGGATTTCCCGGATCCGGTGATCGAAGTGGCCATCGAGCCGAAGACCAAAGCGGACCAGGAAAAATTGAGCGAAGCATTGAGCAAATTAGCGGAGGAAGATCCGACCTTCAAGGTGGCCAGCAACGAAGAAACCGGCCAGACTATCATTAAAGGTATGGGCGAATTACATCTTGAAATTCTCGTGGACCGTATGTTCCGCGAATTCAAAGTGCAGGCGAATGTCGGCAAGCCGCAAGTAGCTTACAAAGAAGGCATTACCAAGAAAGTCGAAGTGGAAGGCAAGTTTGTTCGTCAGTCCGGCGGCCGCGGTCAATACGGACACGTATGGATAGAGATTGAACCGAACGAGCGCGGAAAGGGCTACGAGTTTACCAACGGGATTGTCGGCGGTGTAATTCCGAGGGAATACATCAAACCGGTCGATGAAGGTATCAAAGAGGCCATGAAAAACGGAGTGTTAGCGGGATATCCGCTGGAAGATATTAAGGTCAAATTATTTGACGGCTCCTATCACGATGTGGACTCCAGTGAAATGGCGTTCAAGATCGCGGGCTCCATCGCTCTCCAGGCAGGCGTGAAAAAGGCCGGCGGAATTATTCTCGAGCCGATCATGGGAGTGGAAGTGGTTGTGCCGGAAGATTATCTCGGCTCGGTGATGGGCGATCTGAATTCCCGCCGCGGCCAGATCATAGGGATGTCGCAGCGAAAAGATGCGCAAGTGATCGCCGCCCAAGTTCCGCTGTCGGAAATGTTCGGTTACGCCACGACGCTGAGATCGGCGACGCAAGGGCGCGCGATCTTTACGATGCAATTTGATCACTATGAACCCGTTCCGAAGTCCGTTGCAGAACAGTTATTAGAAAAAGTGAAAGCATAAAGTCTAACCGCAAAGGCGCAGAGGCGCAGAGTTTTTTGTATCGCTAAAAAAATGAAAGCATAAAACCCATAGCCACAAAGACACTAAGGCACAAAGGTTTTTTTGACACTATTAAAACTTAGTGATTCCTTGGTGACTTAGAGTCTTAGTGGCAGTATTCAGGAGATAAAAAAAATGGCAAAAGAAAAATTCAAAAGGACGAAGCCGCATATTAACATCGGTACGATCGGGCACGTGGATCACGGGAAGACGACGCTCACGTCGGCGATCACGATGGTATTAGCCTCCAGAGGAATGGCAAAACAGCGTTCGTATGATTCGATCGACAATGCGCCGGAAGAGAAAGCGCGCGGGATCACAATCAATACGGCGCATGTGGAATATGAGACCGCGAACCGT
>CAZLWA010000040.1:0-19996 GCA_964563165.1 uncultured Bacteroidota bacterium
ACTGTTCACTGTTCACTGTTCACTGTTCACTATTCACTGTTCACTGTTCACTGTTCACTATTCACTGTTCACTGTTCACTGTTCACTGTTCACTGTTCACTGTTCACTATTCACTGTCCGTCCCCTTTAAACCTATCCCTACCAACCCTTCTCTAAATTTTATTAATAGAATATCATTTTTGTTGTGAAAAATGGAACTTATTTTGTTTATCAGGCGTTTAATGAAAGCGGGCAATAAACAGCATATTGAAAATAAAGAACTTATACGATAATAAATTGTCTTCAGAAACCAACGCAAAGGCTATTTAGAATTATGGCTAGAATCAAAATGAGGATCAACAGCCGGGAAGATCAGTCCATTGAACGCTATCTTGAAGAGATCAATAAGGTCTCCCTGCTGAAGCCGGACGAAGAAATTGAATTGGCTAAGAGAATTAAGAAAAGCGATAAGAATGCTTTGAAGCAATTGGTCGAAGCGAATTTAAGATTCGTGGTGAGTGTGGCCAAGGATTACCAGAATCAAGGTCTTCCGTTGAGCGATTTGATCAATGAAGGCAATTTAGGCCTGATGAAAGCGGCGGAACGTTTTGACGAAACGCGCGGATTTAAATTCATATCGTACGCCGTGTGGTGGATTCGTCAGTCCATTCTTCAGGCGATTGCGGAACATTCGCGCATCGTGCGATTGCCCCTCAACCGCGTCGGCATGTTGAACAAAATCGGCAAGGCGTACAACGAACTCGAACAGGAATTTGAGCGTGAGCCGAGCACGGAAGAAATTGCGCACGAACTTGAGATCAAAGATTTTGACGTCTCGGACGCCCTGCGCATTTCCAAACGCCACTTGTCGCTGGATGCGCCGCTGCAGGAAGATGAGAAGAGCGTTCTAATGGATACCGTGCCGGATAAAGTCAATCCTTTGCCCGATGACATTTTGATGAATGAATCCCTGCGGGTGGATATTGAAAATACGCTTGCTTCTCTGAGCGAGCGCGAAGCGAAGATCATCAAACTGTATTTCGGTTTGGGCATCGAACGGTCATTGACGCTGGAAGAGATCGGCGAAGAATTCAAATTGACCCGGGAACGCGTTCGCCAGATCAAAGAAAAGGCGATCAACCGCCTGCGTCATAAATCACGCAGCAAAGCGCTCCGGTCTTATCTCGGATAAGCAGAAACTTAAGAAATCCCGACTTGTCGGGATTTCTTTTTTATGGGAATTCAGACCTATAAGGATTCAAAAACCTTATAGGTATAAATAAACAAGACTATGGTTGACGAAAAAATATTTTTTGAGCGCGGACGGGAATTTGTCGAAGAATGGGAAGAGCAGTATCTTGCCCCGTATGCATGCAAAAGCAAGGATATGCACAAAACGCGCTTGTATGAGGAAATGGAAGACGTGCACCGCACGGCGTTTCAACGCGACCGCGACCGGGTCATTTATTCGAATTCCTTCCGCAATCTGAGCGACAAACGGCAAGTGCTGGTCGAGCATGACAGCGAGCGTAACCGCAGCCGCCTCACGCACACGGTAGAAGTTGTTCAGGTGTCAAAGACGATTTGTAAAGCGATGGGGCTCAATGAAGATCTGACGGAAGCGATTGCGCTGGGACATGACCTGGGCCACCCGCCCTTCGGGCATACCGGTGAGGCGATACTGGACCTGCTGTTGAGCGGAGAAGATCGGGCTGAGGGCACCCTGTCGGGCGAAGATTTCGGAGGATTCAAACATAATTATCAGAGTTTGCGGGTGGTCGATATCCTCGAAAAAAAGTACGGGTATGACGGACTGAACTTAACGTCGGTGGTGCGCGAAGGCATTCTCAAACATACCAGCACGCGCAACGAGCGCTATTCTTATCCCGACATGAATTTAAGCGATCTGCACTACGACCACCTGATGTCCTTGACGTTGGAAGGGCAAGTGGCTGCGATCGCCGATGAAATAGCCCAGCGGACGTTTGATCTCGAAGATGCGCTGCGGGCGCATTACGTGTCTCTGAAAGATACGCGTGAATTGAAGCTGGTTCAAGACGTGGAAGTGACGGGAAAGATAGAAGAACTGCTTCACGTGAATCCCGACGAATATATCAATTTTTTGATCAGCGGTTTGGTCCGCATGCTCGTCAGCGATGTGATTCAAAACACTATACGCCGGGTCGGCGAATTCTGCGATCGGAAGCATCGGTATCAAGATTTTGACGAATGGCTCGTCATTTTCAGCCTCGATGTGAATCGCAAGCAAAACGAACTGGATACATTCATTCAAAAAGAGATCGGCAATAATTTTCAAGTGAACCGTGTAAACAAAAAGTCGGAAAAAGTTATTCGTAAGCTGTTTAAAGCTTACTATGCGAATCCGCTGCAAATGAAAGATAAATTTCTGGCGCGCTATACGCATAAGAAAATTGACGACCATTTCGCCCTGCGCAAATTACCGGTGAAGATGGTGCATGAAAAAATAAAGGAATTTCAAAAAGATCCCTTGTTCGCCCGGCATATCGCGGACTATATCGGAAGCATGAGCGACAGTTTCGCCATCCAGGAGTACAAGGCGATTTATATACCGGAAACAATGATCTTGTAAATTTTCCGCCGCTAAAATCTTGCCTTTTTTCAATCGTTTTTTTGGATTACCTTACGGCATGAAATTAATAAAAAGTTACCGCATTTTTTTTCTGTCTTTTTTCCTCGCCGCGTTTCTTTGGCTGTATGTGAAGCTGAGCGCGCGTTACCAAAAAGTCATCGCTATTCCCGTGCACGTAGTGAATGTCAAAGAAGGATTCGCCGTTGTGTCGGAAATGCCGGATCAGGTTTCCGTTTTATTTGAAGCGGACGGCAAGACGCTCCTGGGTCTTGAGTTCTTTTATGATGTAAAATACGTGCTCGACCTGGCAACGTATAAGGAAAATTCGAAATTTGACGTGTCCGAAAATTTGCCGAGTATCAAGCTCCCGCCAAAAGTTCCCGCAAAGGTCATTGCCATCACGTCGCAGGACACATTTTATATCAGAACGGAGAAGTTAATCCGAAAGACGGTTCCGATTCGCGCGGATATTGACGCTTCGTGCGGTGCGGGCTATGTGATGGTCGGGGGGTTTCGTCTTCATCCGGATACTGTTACCGTGACATGCCCGGCCAGTTTTTCGGACAGCGTTACATTTCTTTCGACCGACAATCTCAGCTTTGATGACCTGGAAGCGGACAAAGAAATAAAAGTGAAGCTGGCTTCGGCCGTAAACAAGAATATCCAATTCCGCCGGACGGAAGTGAGCGTTTTTATGGACGTTCAGCCTTTAGGAGAAACCGAATTGAACAATCTTCCCGTGCGCCTGATCAATGCGCCTTCGAATCTAAATTTGATTGTACAGCCGTCAACTTTTTCCATTAAAATTCGGGGCGGAGTGGATTTCCTGGCAACGCTTTCGCGGGACAGCATTCAGGGCATCATTGATTACAGCCTGGAGCAGAGCCTGCATCATCCTCAGCCGCGCTTGACCATTGTGACCCCGCGCGATATTTCCTGGAGTCAAATCACCCCCAACCGCTTTAATCTGGTTAAACTGGATGCCGACGATTCCCGATAATCAAATCGTCTTGGCGATTGAAACCTCCTGTGACGATACGTCAGTGGCGGTTGTGCAAGGCCATGTCGTGCGGTCGAATGTCGTTTCGACCCAAATTCACGGCCTGCCCTTCGGCGGGATCGTGCCTGAACTGGCTTCCCGGGCGCATCAAGCAAATATCATTCCGGTGATGCATGAGGCGTTAAAGGCGGCCGGCCTTCACAAGGAAGAAATACAACTCGTTGCCGTTACGTACGGGCCCGGCCTCGTCGGCAGTTTACTGGTAGGGTTGAATTTTGCAAAAAGTTTGTCTTACGGCTTGAATATTCCGTTCATTGGCGTAAATCATATTGAAGCGCATATGCTGGCCAATTTTCTGGAATTTCCTGAATTGGAATTCCCGTTTGTCGCACTCGTCGTTTCCGGCGGCCATACGATCCTGGTTCATGCCCGCGCGCGGGGCGCCTACACCATTCTCGGCGAAACGCAGGACGACGCGGCCGGTGAATGTTTCGATAAGGTCGCGCGGCTGTTGGATCTGCAGCCCGGAAACGGCACGGCCACAGCCGGTGCGATGATTGATCACCGGGCGCAGGCGGGCGATCCGCGGAAAATAAAATTTCCAAGGCCGATGCTTCATTCGGAAGATTATCACTTCAGTTTCAGCGGTCTGAAGACCGCCGTGATGAACCACTTAAAAAAGGATAACGGCGCCCGGAATGAGAGCACCATCAATGACATCTGCGCAAGTTTTCAGGAAGCGGCGGTGGAGGTGCTCGTTGAAAAAACGATACGCGCATGCGGGGACCTGAATTGTCCCACGGCAATCCTCTCGGGAGGTGTGGCGGCGAACACGCGGCTTCGCTCACAATTAAAAGAGACCGCGGACCGGCAAGGGATTCGCCTGGTTGTGCCCTCCATGAAATATTGTACCGACAATGCCGCCATGATAGGGATCACGGGGCTTTTAAACTATCTCCGCGGTCAGCGTTCCACGCTTGATTTGGCGCCCCAACCGTCGCTGCGGCTGGTTTAGAATCCTGTTGACTTTAAGTTTTTTTTGCGTGTATATTTGATATGCAATTCAGCGGTCATTTCAATTCGCCTTGCCGTCTCGTTGTCAAATTTTTAGCACGCATCACGAAAATCGACTGACAATCACCTTTTTAGATGGAGGAATTTTTCCATGGAAGAAAAAACATTGGTAGATTATTTTTTGGACGGAGGCTTTTTCATGTGGCCGATCTTGCTTTGCCAGCTAGCGGGGCTGGCTCTGAGTATCGAGCGATTGGTTACGCTGACGCGATCGAGCCTCAATACGCAAAAATTCCTTGACAAGATCAAGCAGGCGCTCGACGAGGGCGGCATTCAGCGCGCGATCGAGGTCTGTTCCAATCAGCGCGGATCGGTGGCGGCGATTTTCCACGCGGGATTGATGCGCGCACACAAAGGCGCCGACCACGTGGAAAAAGCGATTGTCAACGCCGGTGCGATCGAAATGGCATTCTTGGAGCGCGGATTGGTATGGATCGCGTTCTTTATTTCAATAGCTCCCATGCTCGGATTTACCGGCACGGTGCAAGGTATGATCATTGCCTTTGAATCGATCGCCAAAGCTAACGATATCTCTCCGACCATTGTTGCCAACGGCATCTCGGTCGCCCTGCTCACGACCCTGTTCGGTTTGATCGTGGCAATGATCTTGCAGTTTTTTCATAATTATTGCACGGCCAAGATGAACCGCATTATTGTGGACATGGAGGAAGGTTCGGCGCAATTGGTCGAAGCCATTGTCGAATTGGAGCACGGAAGGTAACCTATGCTCGTCGAAAAACGGAAAAAAATCGTTGTCGAAATTCCGACGGCCTCGCTGGCGGATATCGCATTTTTACTGTTGATCTTTTTTCTCGTGATCACGAAGATCGGCACGGATAAGGGGATTGACCTGGTTCTGCCGGCCGAAGGCGGCGTGAAAGAGGTTCCGCGAGCGAATCTGATGACCCTATCGATCAACGAGCAGGGAAGCATCGCCCTGGACGACCTCGTTCGGCCTCTTACCCAGGTTGCCGATATGGTTAAACGGCGCGTGGCTGTCAACGATCGCTTGATCGTGTCAATTAAGACCGTGCGAGCGACGCCGTATAAAACGTTTATTGCGGTATTGGATCAGGTGAAGCAAGCCGGAGCGAAAAAAATTTCCGTTGCCGAACCGGAGAAATAATTAAATACCGTTCCCGCGAAACATGCGAAAAACGCGAAAGCGGGGTTTGAGCATAAAGACATTCGTGGCTCAATAAAGATCAGGACTTTAGATCAAAAACAAGTTTTTCGTGTTCTTTCGCGTATTTCGCGGGCAAGAAATGACTTCATGAAATTTAAACGTAAATCCCTGGCGACTCCCCAAATTCCCGGCGCTTCGTTGTCGGATATTGTCTTTTCGCTCCTGCTTTTTTTCATGGTCACCACCGTCGTTAAGAAATATACGGGCATACCGGTGGAATTGCCGGAAGCCGGTCAAATCGAAAAACTCCAGACCAAAACGCATACGTCGTACATCTGGCTGGATGAAGCCGGAAATATTTCATTCGACGACTATCCGGTTTCGTCGCCGGATGACATATATAATATTGCAAGGGCAAAAATTGAAAAGGACAAGCAGTTACTCATTTTTTTACGGGCGGATAAAAATTTACGAATGGGGGCGTTGGCGGACGTTCAGCAGGAACTGCGTAAGGCGGGCGCTCTGCGCATTTATTACGGAACGAAAACCAAAGCCGTTTCGGAGTATTGATGTGAGAAAGAGATCAAAATGAAAATTCACGAAACGCGATTGCAGTATAGAACTGTGTTCGAAGCCTCGGTGCTCGTTTCCATCATACTCACGATCATTGTCTTTAAATTATTCAGATTCACCGTGTCTGCCTATAATGTGGAAAAACCGGATATCAGGTTTGAAGCAGGCCGTATTGATCTTACCGGCCCGGTCAAACGTGCCGCGCCGCCGCGCCGCCCGGCCGTCCCCATCGCGTCGGAACTGGAGACCTTACTCGGTGATGAGACCATAGATGATACCGATGTGGACCTGCAGGAAATTCCGCCTCCGCCGCCTCTGCCGAAAAAATCAGTGAACGCCGAAAAACATGAGATTTTTGTTTCTTACGACACGCCGCCCGTGTTGAAAGGAGGAAGCGATTGGATCGAAAAAAATATTCAGTATCCCGCGATGGCAAAGAAGATGCACACGGAAGGTAAGGCCGTGATCAGCGCCGTCATCGACGAGAAGGGAAATGTCGTGAAAACCGAAGTGCTGAAGGAAGAGGGAAATGTCGGTTTTGGTAAAGCAGCGATGGAAGTCCTCATGAAAGCAAAATTCTCTCCTGCCAAACAAAAAGACAAACCGGTGAAAGTGAAAATTTCGATTCCGGTGACGTTTACATTGAAATGAACGATCGCTTATCTGCAATCAGCTTTGACTTTATAAAACACTCCACGTCCGCGAATTGAATCCCCCCTGCTTCGCTTCCCCCCTTTATTAAAGGGGGGACTTGCACCTACATCCAGTTCAGTACAAACTTTACGGGGGATTTTCTTAAGCCCCGTAGGGGCGATCTGTGTGTAGCTGAGTATAAAATAAAAAGTCTAGAATCCCGAAGGGATGACCTGTAATTTTATCCGCGAATTGAATCCCACCGCCGGAGCCTGTCCTGAGTGACAGCGAAGGACGTGCCGCAGAGCGACAATCCATTCCCCCTTGCAAAGGGGGTTAGGGGGATTGTTTGAACCCGTGTTGATAATCCCAGTAAGGTTTTCCGGTAGGAATTGAGAGCATTCTAAAAAGTTCGTCATTCATTGGAACGTTTCGATTTTTACCGCTCTTGGTCGTGAACGTATCGGAATTCCGCACACAAATAATCTTTTTGAGCAAATCCACATCTTGCCATTTCAATTGCGCAATTTCAGCCTGACGCGTTCCGCTAAGCACGGCGAATAAAACAAGCTCTTTGAATTCGCTGTCGTCAATCATGCTTAGCAATTTTAGGAAATTTTCCTTACTGAAATAAACAGGGACGCGCTCCGGCACTTTCGGCTTTGTGAGTTGTTTAAAAGGATTGCCAGTTAAATACCGCCAGCGTTGAGCCGTTGAAAGAATACTCTTTAAAGTGATGAAATGCTTGCGGAGTGTGAAGGGGTTGCATTCACGAGATTTGACCGCGAGGAATTTTTCAATCTCTTTCGTTGAAATCGAATTAACGAACGGATTGCCAATGATTCTGACGAATTCGTTTAAAGTGCTCCGTGCCGTGAGCGTTGTATTAGGCCGGTGGACCGTCTTTGAATGTTCTAAGTACTGAGCCATAAACTCTGACAAAGGGATTTCTTTGACCAATTGCCTTTGTTTCGTCTGCTCGATAGAAAAGGACTTGAGAAATGCGATAGCCTGGCTCTTGTGCGTGGCTTTTGTAGAAACCTTCTTTCGCTCACCTCCGCATTCATACCAGAGGTAATAAATGCCATTGGAACGCTTGGATAGGAACATTTTGAAACCTCCCGACAAGATTTCGTCAAGTGGTTACCAAAATGGTTACCAGTGGTTACTGAAATAGGGGATTCAGCCACTTTTGCGAAGACTCTAAACTACTGTTATCGTGTGGGCCCTCAGGGATTTGAACCCCGGACCAAAGGATTATGAGTCCTCTGCTCTAACCGCTGAGCTAAGGGCCCGATAGCAGACCAATATAAACCGCACATTGAAATTAATCAATAAGATTTTGAGGCAGTATGACTGATGGGCGAACGCCTAACCGATGGGGATCAGATTAATTACTGAAACTCTTGATGGCTTCTTCTTTGGTGGGGTATATCTCAAATACTTCGACCAGCTTCGTAATATTGAGCACGTTTTTGACGAATTCATTCAAGCCGCCGATCTTCAAACTGCCCTTCTTATTGGACGTCGTAGTGTACAGCGAAATAAGACTGCCCAGGCCGGAACTGTTGATACGCTTGATCTTCGAAAGATCCACCACGATCTCTTTATAATTCTCGTCCAATAGATCCGCTACGGCTTGCTGCAGCATTTTAATATGCTCCTCCGTCATCAGTTTATCCTCGATTTCCACCACAGCCAAAGTGTCGTTGATCTTGTGGGAGACGACCCGGACGGCGCTTTCGCTTGCGATCTGTACTTTTCTGCTTGTTTTCATGGGCGGTTTATGTTGCATACGTTTTTCTGATGTTTATTTTTTTTTGCCGAGAGCCGAATTGATCATGTCGAGATGGGTATTCATATCTTGCAAATGTCTTTCGAGTATCCAGATTTCCTCTCCGGTCTTTTGTATCGCGATCTCATCGCCGCTGCGGCCGCCGTACGAAAGACTGTTACTGATTTCATCGAAAGTGTCGGCCGAATGCTTCAAATACGTGATGAAATAACGAATGTCTTTTTTTACTTCGGTGTAATCGATCTCATGTGACTGTGACAACTCACTGGCCTTTAGACGCAAATACGTGATATTGAGTTTAAATACATTGAGATTGTCAATCACTTTGTCAATATCCACCTCGCGCTCGTCGGTGGCTTTCAACCCCATGTCGAGTTCCATGGTCTTGAGGTCCGTATGGATGCGGCGAAGATCAGTGGCTAATTCCCGGATTTTTTCTACCAACATCGCCAAGCCTTTGAAATTTACATGCTGAGAAAAAACAAAAATGAATAGAATGGCGTAATTCAGATGAGCAGGTTATGGTAATCATTTTTTGATAGACAGTCAATAATAAAAATTATTTATAAACCGTTTTGGTTAGTGAGACCGTGAGCGCATTCACGGCATTTCGAATCTGCGGATCCGAATCAAAGGTGCTGTTGGCCGCGCTGAGGATCTGCCCGGACTGCACATGTACTATCCGGCTGTCGAGTTCCGTCTGCGCGCCCAATGTCAATATACTGCCGACGACGATCGCATCCACGCCGATCAGTTCGCCTACTTTGACCGCAGTTGCCTGGTCCACCGCGTCGTTGAGCTCGAAATCCTGTTCTTTCAGGATTTTATCCAGTTGCTGGCGCTCGACCACCTGAAAACAATTCGTCTGAACCATTGCGGTCGTGACCATTTCACCGACCGCAGAGCCGAGACCCGAAGAGTCATTGCCTTTCGCTTCGAAGGCAAAGACGACGACTCTTAATTTTTTACCGTCATCAACTTTCGGAACGGACGCCAGAATATCCTGACCTGCCTGCCCCGCATCCTTGGAAGTATAAAATGTCGGCGAACTGCCCCGGTGCGTTTTTAGCGACGCGGAAATAGTTTTTTGCAGATCGCTGTTGTCGTTTTCATTGAATTTGACCTCGCCGTTTTCATCCTGATCCGAGGATTTGCCGGCTCGATTCAGGAACTCATACGCACGCAGCGACTTTCCGGTTTTTTGGCAAATACTGGCGGCGAGCGTATTCATCGCCCTGTTGGACGGGCGCAGAGCCAGTGCATGCAGGGTCAAGGGAAGCGCGTGTGCGAAGTCATGCTTGTCGTAAGCAATCTTGGCCATCAGCGCCACCGAGTGAAAATGTTCCGGATATTCCTCCAGATTTTTCTTCAGAATTTCTACAGCGGCGTCTAATTTACCGTTTCGGTATTTGACCGCAGCCAAAGCGAACCGTTTATTGGCGTTTTCACCGCGCTCTTCTTTCTTTTCTTCTTTCTTATTTTGAAATATGCGGCGTTGAGCGAACCCCGGCGACGCCCAGGCGGCGGCTGTCAAAGCGAGGACTAAACCAAGATTGATTATCTTCATATCGGGCCCTTTGTTTTATTAATGAATTGCATGAAACGCTGCGCATAAACCACGGAAGATGCGATCAGCAGCGCCAGGCTTGTCCACAATAAGAATTGATAAAAAGTATCCAGATTAAACAGATCCTTAACCACGTAGATCGTAACCATCAGCGCCACTATAGTCATCGTAATTTTGCCGAGCATATTGGACATAAAAATATAACGGTATTTCCTTTTGACGTACAGTCCGACAAAGAATATGATCGCATCGC
The DNA here is from genome assembly GCA_964563165.1 of uncultured Bacteroidota bacterium. Lineage (GTDB taxonomy): Bacteria > CLD3 > CLD3 > SB21 > SB21 > CAZLWA01. Next base: position 10,612 of record CAZLWA010000040.1, read on the forward strand.
GGCTCAACGCGACCCACAAAAACCAAACCGGAAAATCCTTCCTGGAAAAAGCAAGAAAACTCAGAATCGCAGCGACGCCGATCTTATCGGCGATCGGGTCCACGATTTTTCCGAAATCGGTGATCTGATTCATACGGCGGGCGAGCCAGCCGTCGAATGTGTCCGTCAGACCGCCGATGACCATGAGGACCAATGCGGTCACGTTGTAGCGCGGATCAATACCGCCCAGCTCCAAATAGTAAATGATGGGAATGACGATAAAGATTCTCGACAAGCTGAGAACGTTCGAAATGGTGAAAAATTTCTCCGGCGATTTGCTCTGGTCAGTCATAAGGGATTCTGTGTGCTGAAGGATTTAAGGATAATGTCCAGTTGGCGCAATAATTTCAATTTTTTATTTTCTTCAGGACTAAATACGCATGCGTCCAGAAAATATACGCGGCGTGTGACGCTTTCATAAAACGCGTACGAGCGGAACGGACCTCCGAAAGCATTCTCAAATGAAAGTGTTTTCCAAATCCCGTCATACCTCAGAGCTCTATATCCGCCAAAACCGGCATCCTGAAAACTGCCGTAGCCGGAATCCGCCGCAACCGGGTCGGAAAACCAGCGCCCTAATTGGTTTCTCGTTTCGATCATCCATTTGCGGTTAATCAGCGAATCCGCTTCGCGCTGAGATCGGCAAGCCGTCCAATACACGCTGATCCAGCGCTGCGAAGAGTAAACGCCGGTATGAAAGCGCACATAATTCGGCCTTTCATCGACGATACGATATTCGGGAAGCATCCGCAAGCGCCAGCCGAATTTTTGGAACAAATCATTTCCGTGATTCTCATTTTCATCCGGCGGAACCGAACCGTAGACGGAATTCGAAAGGAGCTCGGTTTTACGGTCGTCGAAAACTTGAAAAAGTTCATCGCGGCGGTCGCGCAGGCATTGATTTAATTTATGACTGTTTTCCGAAACTAAGATCATGACGGTTTGTCCTTCAGCCCATTCGTTGTTTTTGACAAAATAAAAATAGCCGCCGGAACGCACCGCTGTTTCCGCATCCGCGCTCAGCAGGTGCTGAATGGTTTGGGAAAATTCACGTTTGGAATCGAGTGTGCCGAGCAGAATAAGAGATTTATACCTCTGATAAGTATTAAAAACTGAAACCGGCTCGTATTGAAGCGTGAATTCCGCTTCCGGCTGAGGCGTTCTTACGACACGCTCAAAAACGCCGCGCAGCAGCGCCTCGCTGTACGCCCATTCGGAAGAATCGGAAAATACGATGATCTGTTCGTCACCGCCAATGGCCGCCGGTTTTTGATGGCGGCACGCTCCGGCAAAGAACGAAAACAGAATAACGCTGATCAAAGATTTATTCATGCACATGGCTTTTTCTGAACAGAAAGACCAGCGCGCCGGGAACCGTCGAAAACAAAGAAACGATATACATCACGAATCCGATAGAAAAAGAGACTTCAGCCGCAACGCCGATCTTTTTGAACAGGAGCATGGTCGTTTGCTCGCGCGGGCCTGTGCCGCCGATGGAGATCGGAAGGCTGGCTGCCAGCGAAATGATCGGAACAAACAGGATATAATAAAGGAGCGACGAACGGTCACCCATCGCACGGCCGATCGCCCAAATGGCCAATATTCTCAGGCTCTGCACCATCATTGAAACCAGAAAGATCTTGATCAGAGATAACGGCTGAGACCGAAAACGATTCATCTCATGGTAGACCGCCTGCAATCGCGCGTAGATTTTTTCCGGAATGATCCTGGCGATCGGTCTGACCGTTTTATCCGCAATGTTCTTGTTCAGCACAATGACCAACAAAAATAACCACACGCTCAAGAGCGCCGCGATACTCAGGAACATCCTCAACGACTCGCCGTGACCGATGACAAAGGCCCCGGTCAGGCACGCAAAAGAAATCAGCGTGAGCAATCCGACAAAGCGGTCGAAAATAACCGTGGCCAAAGCCGGGGAGAAGCCTTCCGGTTTGAGTGAATGCTTTTGGATGTCATAAATCCGCAGAACATCGCCGCCCAGGCCGCTGATGAGAAAATTGTTAAAGAACAAACCGACGTAATAATAGCCCAGCGTTTTTAAATAGGTCAGTTCGATAGGTACCAGGCGCAGGATCAGCCGCCACTGCCACGCGCCAAGAAAATAACTGGCGGTAAGCAAAAGGAATGATGCCAGCAGCCAGGATATTTCCGTTTTCAATAACTGGCTTTTTAATTCCTCCAGATCGAGATGATAAACGGTAAAGAAGATGATACCGGAACTGATCGCAATTTTCAAAACCCGAAAGAAATGTTTCTTCATCAGCTCCTTGGTAGTTATCAGTGAACAGTTATCAGTGAACAGTGAACAGTGATCAGTGATCAGTGATCAGTGATCAGTGATCAGTTATCAGTTATCAGTTATCAGTTATCAGTGAATTGTCTGTTACTACAGATGTATTCCAGACTACTCGCTATAAACCATTCACTGATAACTGACAACTGATAACTATTTTACTTTCAATTTCAATTCTTTTAATTTTGTTTCGGCATTGGTGTCCTGCGGGTGGCGTGAAATCCACTCTTCAAGAATCTTGATTTCTTTCGTGTAATCCTTCTTTTCTTCCAGTGCCTGCAGGTACCAGCCCAGAGCTTCCGCATTGTTCGGATCCGCTTCCACGACCGGCTGAAGCAGACTAATCGCGGTTTCCGCATCTTTTAAAACGTATAAATACAGCCCGGCAATACTCACTTTGGCGCGCGAATCCAATCGATATCTCTTTTCATTGGCAAGCACCTCGGCCGCGTATTCCCGTAACTTGTCCGGTTTGCCCGCATCGGCGTAAAATTGGCCGATCGCCAATTTTAAACGGTGGTCGCGGATCGGAATGACAGACTCGGGAATGATCTTCTCCACGGAATCCAGTATCGCGATGATCTTTTGATCGGCCGTTAATAGTTGCGGAAAAGCTTCTTTATCTCTGCTTGAGGCCAATTTGTCCGTTCCCGTAGATTTTCTCAGACGGTAATATTCGGCCATGCGCAGAAACAACGTGCGGTAATTTTGCGTCAAACGGTAAATATTGTCGTCGTAGGCGACGCCCGGATTATTCATATTGCGGTATTTATATTTTTGGAAGATGTTCTTGTACATGTGATTCATGGACATTTCCTGGTCCGGTACGCTGATAACTTTCCAGGCCAGTCCGTCCATGCGCAAATACTTGCTCAATCCGACCTTGTTGTCGTCGCTGACGGTGAGCGCGAAATATATAGGCCTTTGCCATTTCGCCGCATAGATCATGTTGAGCACCAGGCGGTCCTGAACGCGAATGCCCTGACCCTGAATGGTCGGGTCCACTTTGAATTTCATTTTCGGAACGGGCATGGTGTCGTAAGCCGCGGGCAGCGGATTTCCGGATTCTGCCCAATCTTTCCAATAGACTTCTTTCGGTACGGCCAAACTGAATTCCGAAGAAGCCCAGCGGATGGGTTGAATAGCCGAATTGGGAATATTCGGATCGCCGAGAATTTCACGATCGCTGAGCGTGATCGGAACCTTCATTCCCTTTACGATCCGGCCGTCCTCCATGTGATATTCCGTTTCGTGATTCTTTAGTTGATTGATATACCACTCGGTATTGAGCAGGCTCAGATTAACAACGCGTATATCCGGACGAACATGTTCGACCTCCTGCAAATACCACAGCGGGAATGTATCGTTGTCTCCGTTGGTGTAAAGGATCGCGTTGGGTTCGCAGGTTTCCAAAAGATTATATGAAAAATCCCAGGCCACGTAATTATCCTGACGGCTGTTTGCATGTACGTTATACATATACATATTTACCGGCAGAATCAGCACCATCACCGCGCCTGCGGCGTATACGGCCAGGCGATTATTCTTCAATTTTTTCTCGATGGTTTCAAAAATGGAAAATACGCCGATACCGATCCAGACGGAATAGGCAAAGAACGCTCCGGCGTAACTATAATCACGTTCGCGGGGCTGCGGATCCGGTTGATTTAGATAAATAACGACCGCGATGCCTGTGCAGATAAATAGACCCAGCGTAGCCAGCGCCCGTTTCCAATCTTTTCCGAAATGATGTACCGCCCCGAACAGGCCGATTAAAAAAGGAATCCCATAAAGTCCGCGCCAGGGGAAAACATCGGCCATGTATCCGTAGCGGTCCGTTTGGGTACCCGGGAACGTATCCACCTTCCAGCCGATCGCGTTGCGAAGGCCGTCGATCAGCGACAACGCTTTTTCATCCGGCCTTCCCACAAATTGCCAATCAAAATACCGAACGAACATCTTTTTTATCTGATATTCCCAAAACGGAGCCACGCGCGGGTATTGTCCGAAATCGCCGTATTGATCGCGGTTGAGATAACCGATAAACGATTTCCACGTATCGGGATCGTTTTGATCAATGTTCGGGTTCATACCCGAACGGATCATGACGGTGGCGTACGTAGAATAACCGATAAAGATCAAAAGCGTGGCGATGACGAGGAGCGAAGCCGTGTGGTTGTTGGCCTTGATGAAGTAGTAGGAAAAATAAATGAGTATGCCGAAAAAAACGAAAACCGATGCGCCGCCCAGATCGTATTGAGAGAAGAATTGAGGAATTTTAAGGCTGTAGAATATGTAGACCTTGTAAATGATCCCGATGGCAACGATCCCGATGAGAGCGAATTTTACAAAGCTCGAAGCGGTAACTTCAAATTTTTTGGAATAAATAATAAAGAGAATGAACGGAATGGCGAGGACGTTGAGCAAATGGACGCCGATGGATAATCCGATCATGTAGGCAATCAAAAGTAAATAGACGTCGCTGTGAATATCATCGGGCTTCTCCAGCCACAGCATGATCAGCCAGACGCTGATCGCGGTGAAAAAAATGCTGGACGCATATACTTCCGATTCTACGGCGTTAAACCAATGGCTGTAGGTGAACGCAAACGTCAGCGCGCCGATGGCCGCGGACAACACGACTTTCACGGTTCCCACAGTGTCTTCCGGTTTACTTTTCCATTGCAGGATCATACGCACGAGCGTCAAATAAAGAAACAAAATCGTGAAGGCGCTGGTCAGCGTGGAAATTAAATTAATACGGTAGGCGATGTCATAATTGGTCAGTGCGAGTCCTAATGCATAACCGATTTGAGAAATAAAAGGGAACATCGAAAAAATTCTGCCTGCCAATAAGAATAGCGGCGATCCGGGCGGATGCGGAACGCCCATCGTATAAGACGTTGCGGCAAATTCACCGCAGTCCCAATAGGAGACGGTAGGCGAGACAGACGCCGCGTAGCCCACAAAGGCGATCCCAAAGACAATCCATGCGGCGATGCGGTTTGTTTTTTCAAAATTCAGCATAAATAAAATGAACTCCTGTTATGATGGAACTAAATTTTAAGTTTACTTTCTTTGTCTCTGAAATAATCGGCAAGCGCGTCTTCCCACATCGGCATAGAATCGATGCCGCGATTCTGCAGGTTCCGGTTTTCTAATACAGAGTAACGCGGCCGCTTTACCGCGCCTCCGAATTCTTTGGCCGTGGTTTTTTTCAGGTTCGTATCAATGTTTGCCGTTTCAAAGATCTTTTCCGCGAAAGTATACCACGAACAACTGCCGCTATTGGTAGCGTGGTACAGACCGTAGGACTCGGTGGCGGCCAGTATCTTTATTTGCCGGGCCAGATGCAGCGTGAACGTCGGCGTCAGTATTTCGTCATCGACGACTTTGATCACGCCGCGCTCTTTGGCGAGCCGGAGCATCGTCTCGACGAAATTGGTTTTCTTGCCCCGGCATTCGTGGATGCCGTAAAGCCCGGACGTGCGAACGATAAAATATTTATCATGATGCGCCTGAACGTAATATTCTCCGGCCAGCTTGCTCAAGCCGTACGTATTGACCGGCAACGGCAGATCGGATTCCACATACGGCTCGGTCTTTTTTCCGTCAAACACGTAATCGGTGCTGATATGCACAAGTTTGCACGCAATTTCACGGCAGGCCCGGGATATATGTTTGGCGGCGAGCCCGTTGATTTCGAACGCTGTCTTATCTTCGGTTTCGCATCTCGGAACATCGGTCATACCGGCCGCGTTGATCACGGTGTCCGGCTTGACATCGGAAATAAACCGCTGAACCTGCTTTTCATTGACGATATCGCACTGCGCATGCGTCACAGCCGTGACGGAAGAATCCTTTTTATACACGCGCTGCAGGTCCATGCCGAGCTGTCCTGCCGCGCCGAATAATAAAATTCTCATAAGGTAAACTCATCTTTCCGCTCCGCCGCCGTGACGGGTAATCCCCTGAAAGAAGGTTGAAGGATCGGAGAAACAGGATCGTATCAAAATGATTCTGATGCAGCGTCAGTTTTTTCAAAACCTCAAGGTATGAAACTCCTTCTTCTTCTTCAAGAAATAATCCATCACGATGCTGCCCGGATAAATCACATGCGCAAAGGCGTCATCGGAAACTTTTCGCGATCGCTGAACTTCTGAGCGCTGCTTCCGCAAACTGCCGGGATGTGTGTAGATCCATAGATGCGCTTTCAGTATGGCAAGAACGCGTTTCGGATTACCCTGGAACAACCCGTACAAACCCGCGGCGCCGTCCAAAATAAAACGCCAACAAAGAACCGGGAGAAATTTTGCAGCAGAGAGATTCTTGATCAGCATGATAAGATTGTTACGGTGATTCCAGTACAATTTGTTGAAATTCATCGGAGGCAGCGATGCGCTGACGTAATGCAGCACGTGCGCCTGCGGAACGATTTTGATTTTGTATCCAAGCAAATGCAAACGCCAGCATAGATCGATTTCTTCAAAGTGCATGAAAAACATTTCATCCAAAGGGCCGGCTGCATCAAGCGCCGATTTTCTCAAAAACAGCGCCGCCCCGCTTGCCCAGAATATTTCCCGTATGTCGTCATATTGGGATCGGTCGAATTCGATCGTGTCGAATATCCGGCCGCGCAAGAAAGGGAATCCCCATTTATCGATAAATCCGCCCGACGCTCCGGCGTACTCGAAATATCCGCGATTGATCATGGACAGGATCTTGGGCTGAAGCGCACCGACCGTATTGTCATTCTCGGCTTCGCTTACTAAATGCGTGAGCCAATCCGGTGCTACTTCCACATCGTTGTTCAGCAACATGATATACTTGCCCTGAGCGGCTTGCATACCGAGGTTATTTCCGCCGGTGTATCCTTGATTTGTTTCGGATGTGATGATCTTGATTTGCGGGAAATTCCGGCGGGTGTAAGCAACGGAATCGTCCTGTGACGCGTTGTCTACCATGATCCATTCGACGGGATGGTACTGCGTGTTCAGGAGCGAACGAAATAACGCATCGAGAAATTTTTTTCCATTATAGTTAAGAACAACTACCGTTACAAGAGGCGATGGATCCATTATGTCAGAATTCTAAATTTCAACATTCAATTCCACTCGATCAGCCATCAGCCATCAGCAATCAGCCATCAGCGATCAGCGATCAGCGATCAGCGATCAGAAAGGCTGTTCTTCTTTTGAAGAGGGCGGCGGCGCTTCCTGGCCGTGGGAAGTGTCAATTTCAACAAACCGTGCAAATTTTTTGATAAATCCTAATTCCACCTCACCGACCGGGCCGTTACGTTGTTTGCCGACAATAATATTCGCCATGACAACGTCTGCCTGGCGCTCGAGAGCCTCCGATTCGTAATAATCCGTACGATGCACGAACATGACCACATCCGCATCTTGTTCAATGGAACCGGAGTCGCGCAGATCCGACAACATCGGTTTCTTGTCGCCGCCGCGCTGTTCGACGGCGCGGGATAATTGGCTCAGGGCAAGTATCGGAATATTCAGTTCTTTTGCCAGCGCTTTCAGGGACCGGGAAATGAGCGCGACCTCTTCCTGACGATTCGAATTTGCTTTCGTGTTGGCGCTGACGAGCTGCATATAATCCACGATCAGCAGTTCAATTTGTTTTTCCGCCTTCAATCGGCGCGCGCGAGCGCGCAATTCCAGGATATTCAGACTCGGCGTATCGTCGATGTAGATCGGCGCTTTGGAAAGCCTGCCCACGCAGACGGACAGTTTCGACCAATCGGCGTTGGGCAAAGTGCCGGTACGGACGCGGTGCGCATCGACCTTGGCTTCCGCGCACAACAATCGCATGACCAATTGTAACGAAGACATTTCCAAACTGAAAAACCCGACGGGTTTGTTGAAGTCAACGGAAACGTTACGCGCAATCGAAAGCACCAGCGCCGTCTTTCCCATGCTGGGACGTCCGGCAACGATCACCAGATCGGAATTCTGAAAACCGCTGGTCATGTTGTCCAGAGATTTATAGCCGGAAGCCACGCCCGTCGTGCCGCCGGGTTTGTCATGGAAACTTTCGATCTGCTCGAACGCTTTATGTAAAATCGGGTTGAGGCTTTGAAAACCCTGCTTACTCTTATCTTGTGCGATCTTGAAAATTTCCTGTTCGACGGAATCGATCAGCGTATCAACTTCCTCGGCCTCCTGAAACGCCATCGAAACGATTTGCCCGCCCATATTGATAAGTTTGCGCAAACGCGCTTTATCGAGAACGATCTTGGCGTAATGCGCGACGTTCGACGCGCTCGGAACTTTCTGAGAAAGCCCCGTGATGAAATAGCTTCCGCCGACGCGTTCGAGCTGTCCGGATTTCCGCAGTTCTTCGGTCACCGTGATCAGGTCGATCGGCTCGGCTTTTTGATACAGCTGCATCATGGATGAAAAAACAATTTTATGCGCTTCCTTATAAAAGCAGGTTTCATCGAGGAACTCGACGACTTTGCCGACAGCGGTTTCGTCCATCAGCATGGATCCGAGAATCGCTTCTTCGACTTCCAGCGCTTGCGGAGGCACCCTCCCGGGGTAATCGAGAATATTGGATCTTTTTTCTTCGGGGGCGGACATATTTGGAATTATTTATGAGCGGTCTAATTGCGTAAATATAACAAGGATGGCCGAATAATCAAGAAGTTCTTTTTTGCCGGAATGGATGCCCTATGAAATTATTATTCGACCGATATTTCGTCAATAAATAACCATGCGTCCTCGCCTGAACCGGGAGCGCCGTCCGGAATTTTTCCGAAATTCTCCGCTTTTATTCTTACGTACCGAGCCGAGATAGTTCCGGCAGTGATTTTGATTCTCCCTTTGCTATTTTCAATTTCACGGGCATCGATTTTCCTGACTGAAGAGAAAGTAATCCCATCATCAGAAACATGGAACTCGGCCGATTTCGGCAAATAGATCCAGTCATTCTTATTGTGATAGCAGCTTAAAATAACGGCTGAAATATTTTCTTTTTTCCCCAGGTCGATCGTTGCCTCTGCGTTATGACCGT
>CAZLWA010000041.1:0-17852 GCA_964563165.1 uncultured Bacteroidota bacterium
GTGATGCTCGGCGAGCAGACGGTTGACCAATTCTCCTGCGACGACAAGGGTCTCCTTATTCGCAAGGCCGATATTCTTACCCGTCTTGATCGCCTCCAGCGTGGGCAGCAGGCCGGCAATCCCTACGATCGCGCCGACCATTATGTCAAAATCCTCTTCACGTGCCAAAACCCTTAAACTTTCCTTGCCGCAGAGAATTTTGATTCCGGTTTTAGATAATTTTTCCTTCAAAATTCCCATACCGTCGTCTAGGCACAGGCCCACAGCCCGGGGCTTGAATTCCAGCGCCTGTTCGGCGAGGAGCGCGGCGTTGGTATTAGCCGTTAGGCACACCACCTGAAAACGGCCGGGGTTATTCCGAACGACTTCCAGCGCACTGACGCCGATCGATCCGGTGGAACCAAATATGCCGAGTTTTTTCATAGCTGACTATCTCAATAGACTCACAACGTTGTTACGCGCAGAATAATACTAAAAAAATATCATGATTACAAAGCAAAAACGCGCCTTCCTTCGGGAGAAATTTTCTCATGTATTTTGTGAATAAACTTTTCTATTATAGCCGAAACAAAATCCCGCCTATGTTCAAGATCTATAAATCGTCAGCAGGTTCCGGCAAAACCTACACTCTGGTCAAGGAGTACCTGAAAATCGCTTTGTCCGGCGAAGAAAACTATCGCCATATTCTCGCAATCACATTTACCAACAAAGCAGCTTCGGAAATGAAAGGACGGATCATGTCCGCACTCAGGGATTTTTCCAATCCCGGCGGCGTCACAGGCCTGTCAAAAGCCCTGCTGGAAGACCTGTCAAAGGAATTCAAATCAGACGAATCGCAAATAAAGACCGCTTCAGAGGTTTTGCTGAACAATATTTTGCATAACTATTCCGATTTCGCGGTTTCGACGATCGACAGTTTCGTTCACAGGATCGTGCGCACGTTTGTTCACGATTTGCAATTGCCGTGGAATTTCGAAGTGGAAGTGGACGATGACCAATTGTTAAGCCGGGCCGTTGATTCATTGATCAGCCGTGTGGGTAATGACGACAACTTGACCGCGGCTCTCGTTGAATTTTCCGAAGCCCGGGCGGATGAAGGAAAAAACTGGAATATCGAAAGAGACCTGAAGGGTTTGACAAAGACGCTCCTGCAAGAAGAAAGTATCCCTTATATCGAAAAATTGAAAGGCATTACGGTCAATGAATTCATTGACTGGGCACGGCGCATTTCGGCGCTGAAGAAAAAATTCAATGATTCGATCGAGACGGCGGCCAAAGAAGCGTTACAACTGATCGATTCGAACGGATTGAACGCTAAAGATTTTAGTTTGGGAATCTATAATTTCTTGCATCGGCTTTCCGGAGAGGTAAATATCGACAACCTGGATTTTGGTGCTAATGTGTCGAATGCCGTCGAAAAAAACATGTGGTATCCCAAATCGAATAAGAATTTCAAAAAACAAAAAGTCATAGCTGAAATCGCGCCCAAATTGCAAGGCCTACTTAAGCGGATCGATGAGACCAAACGGAAGCATCTAAACGACTATATTTTATGCGATCTGCTTTCAAAAAACATCTATTCCATGGCGCTCCTGAATGAAATCGAGAGAGTATTCGAGGAGTTAAAAATTGAAAAGAAGGTCCTTCACATTTCCGAATTCAACAAGCGGGTCAACCGGATCGTCTCCACAGAATCCGTGCCTTTTATTTACGAGCGGCTCGGTGAAAAATACAAAAATTTTCTGATCGACGAATTTCAAGACACCTCCGTGCTGCAATGGCATAACTTCCTGCCGCTGATAGAAAATGCGTTGGCGGAAGGTCACTTCAATATGATCGTAGGCGACGGAAAACAGGCGATCTATCGTTTTCGGGGCGGCGATGTAAATCAATTTAATCTGCTGCCGAAGGTCCAAAACAGTGAACAGAACGCCATTCTCAAGGAGCGCGAAGATGCATTGATCCGCGAGCATCGGTTTGAGAATTTGAGAATGAACTACCGGAGCAAAGAGGCCATTGTCCGGTTTACGAATGATCTATTCACCTACCTTGCCGGCATGGACGATTTCTCTTACAAGAACATCTATGCGGGACATCGCCAGGAAACGTCTCCGGGACAAAAGGGCGGATATGTCTCCGTTGAATTCTCACCTTATGAGCAAAGCAAGGTAAGGAGTCCGAACGACCACTACCAGAGCGTCATCGCATTGATCACGGATTGTGTCCGAAGCGGATATGATCTGAAAGATGTCGCCCTTTTGTTCCGCAACAACGATGAAGCGAGCGCGGCCGCACGTTTCCTGATTAACAACCGCATCGATGTCATTTCCTCGGAATCGCTGCTGATCGGTAAATCGATCGACGTGCAGTTCATGCTTGCGGTATTCCGTTATGTTCGGGATCCCCAGGATCAGATTGCTAAGGCGGAGATCCTTTATTTTCTCTTCAATGCAACTTCCGTTAAGTCCTCTTCCCTGAATCAGTTTTTTCACTCCGCCGTAAAGAACATGAATTTTCAAAAGATATTGAATGACCTCGGGTTTGATTTTAATCCTGCTTTGGTCCGCGTCTATGCGTTGTACGAGACGGCGGAAAAAATCATACAGACTTTCCGGCTTACGGAGAAGCCCAATATATTCATTCAGCATTTTCTGGATATGGTATTGGAATACTCGGGCACGCACAACAACAGCATGGATGATTTTCTCGCGTGGTGGGACGATAACGAGTCTCGGTTTTATATTACCATTCCCGAAGGTGTCAATGCCGTAACTATTTCAACCATTCACAAGGCAAAAGGACTTGAATTTCCCGTCGTCATTTTGCCGCACGCGGACTGGCGAATTGAAAAGACCAAGGATTCTATTTGGGTCGAACTCGACAAGGACTACTCTCCCCCTTGCGTCTTTATGCCCGTCCAAAAGGCTTTGGCTGAAACCGAACTCAAGACCATATATGAAGAAGAGAAACAGAAAACTTTTCTGGACAACTTGAATTTCCTTTATGTTGCGCTGACGCGCGCGAAGGACCGGCTTTACCTTTTCAGCCAACTGACGAAGAGCGAACCCGATCCGCGCAGTAGTATTGCCGGGCTGCTCGTTCATCACCTGAAAGGCGGCCGTATCTGGCCGGACATAAACATGTCCTATGAATTCGGAACGAAGGCGCGAAAATCCGAAACGAAGAGCGATGTTTCGCGGAAATACGAACTCGAAAATTTTTATTCAACAACGTGGAGATCGAAGATCATCATTAAATTCCATTCGGAAAAAACAGATTGGGGCAATTTAGTCCATGATGTTTTGGCCCGGATAAAATCTCCAAAAGATGATCGTCAAGCGCTGGACGACATGGTTCTCGAAGGCGTTTTGAGCGAAGATTCAAGATCCAAATTGGAAGCGCACATCCGACGCCTGTTAGAGCGAAAAGACGTCCTGCCTTTCTTTGAAGAAGATCTGGATGTAAAAACAGAAGCGGAAATCATTCTGCCGGATCATTCGCTCATTCGGCTTGACCGGATCGTGTTCAAGAAAGACCTGACGACGATCCTTGATTTTAAAACCGGAAGCGAGGAGCCGGATCACCATCTGCAGTTGAAGAAATACCGCACCGCCGTTGCGGATTTAGGTTATCCTAACGTCGAAGCGTATTTAATTTACACCGATGAAGAAAAATCAGTCAAGGTGGGCGCATGATCAAGTCCTTTCTATCGGAATTAGCCGCCGACGTTGATCGGAGATTCCCCGACGCGAGCGGCTTGTGCATTGTTTTTCAAAATCAGCGGGCCAGGGTTTTTTTCAAACATCACCTCCGGCTTCTCAAGGAACGCACCGCGTGGATGCCTGAAATCTATACGATTGAGGAATTTGTCCAGCGTTTGACTCCTCTGAAGATCCTTGATCCGACCGACCTGCTATTTGAATTCTACCGCGTTTACAAAGAGACCGGCGGAACGGATACGTTTGAACAATTTTTTCAATGGGGGCCGATCCTGATCGACGATTTCAATGATGCCGACCATTATCTCGTTTCCGCGAAAAAATTATTCAGTTATCTGACGGATGCGAAAGCCATGGAGCTTTGGGATCCCGAAGACGGGGTCCTGACGGATTTTCAGGCGCGGTATCTTTTTTTCTGGCGCTCGTTTGAAAAATGGTACGAGGCGTTCCGGAATCGTTTGATCGAACAGCGCAAAGCTTATCAGGGCCTCGCGTTTCGCGACACCGCCGAAAACATCAAAGAGAGAATTGACAAGAGCCCGTGGAGCAAGATCCTGTTTGCCGGCTTTAACGCGCTCAGCAACGCGGAAGAAAAAATTATCCGAACGCTCATTCAATCCGGTAAGGCGGAAACGGCATGGGATGCCGACCGCTATTACACGCGCAACGAATCCCATGAAGCCGGACGGTTCATCAGAAAATACCTGAAAGAATGGCATTTGGGAAATGAAAAAAATGAAACTGATTTTTTCTCCGATCCCGAAAAGAATGTTCGCGTTATCGGCATCGCGCGCGCGGCCGGTCAGGCCAAAGTTGCAGGCGATATATTGGCTGAATTGCAAAAAGAAACGCCGGATATGGATCAGACGGCCGTCGTACTGGCCGACGAAAGTTTGCTTTTTCCCGTCCTGCATTCGATCCCCGATGCGATCGCATCCGTCAATGTCAGTATGGGATTGCCGCTCAGGCATACTCCCCTGTTTGATTTTGTTGAAGCCTTTTTTGATCTACACGAGAATGCCGATCGGTTTCAGCGTGCCGAAGACATGTTTAATAATAAATTCTATTACAAGGATGTGGTGAAGATCCTCCGTCATCCGTTCATGAAGTTCCTCGATCCGAAAGGGCTGTTCCGGTCCATAACAGATCCCATTCGTAAGGAAAATAACTTATTCCTGAGTTTGAAGGAACTTAAGACGGGTATCCAGGCTCTGCATTTACCGTTCGCTGTTCGCCTGTTCGATCCCTGGACCGATATCAAAGGCGCGATCGGTTTCTTCCGGGAATTATTCCGGGAGATGAGGGAGCGTATTCTTGACACAGAATTCCACAAGGCGGAACTTGAATATCTGAACGCGTTTTCCAGGATTCTAAATCGGATCGAGTCCCTGACGGACACGTATTCAACCGATATGAACATCAAGAGTTTTCGAATCCTGACGCGGGAGATCATGAGTATGACCCGTCTGCCTTTTACCGGGGAGCCTTTGCAGGGGCTGCAGATCATGGGCATGCTTGAAACCCGTTCGATCGATTTCGAAAATGTGATCATGCTCTCGGTTAATGAGAACATACTGCCTTCCGCGAAGACCACGAATTCTCTTATTCCGTTCGACATCCGGCGCGAATTCGGTCTGCCAACTTATAGAGAAAAGGACGCGATATTTGCTTATAATTTCTACCGCCTTTTGCAGCGCGCCAAGAATATCTTTTTGCTGTATAACACGGAAACCGATATTTTCGGTAAAGGCGAGGTCAGCCGGTTTGTTGCGCAGCTGATGGTTGAGTGGCCCCGGTATAATTCAAAGATCAAGATCCACGAATCTTTTTTCTCGTTGCCCGTTTCCGATCACAGCCTGAATAAGGATCACGGCACCATCGCTATCGGAAAAGACGAATCCGTTCTCAAGAAACTTCACGCAGTTTTTCAGTCCGGTATCAGCCCCACGCGTTTGAATAGCTATATCCTTTGTCCCCTTCAGTTCTATTTTCGATATGTCGCCGGCATCCGTGAGACCGATGAAATAGAAGAGAGCGTTGAAGCCGGCACGCTGGGCAGCGTCATTCACAAGGCATTGGAAGACCTATTCACAGAATTTGTCGGAAAAACGGTTCGGCCGGAAGACGTGGATGCGATGAATTCCCGCACTCCGTCCGCAGTGCGGAAAGCCTATGCAGATGTCTACAAGAAAGGAGACATTGATTTCGGAAAAAATCACCTCCTGCTTCATATCACGATAAAACTGGTCAGAGATTTTCTTGAAAAACAGCGTAACCTGCTGAGCAAAACGGAGATCCTTTTTCTGGAGAAGAACCTGCGCGCTGAATTGCCCGTCGGCTCTTCAAAGATAGTGTTAACAGGCAAGATCGATCGCGCGGAGCGAACGGACGGAGACATTACGATCATCGATTACAAAACCGGCGGCGTCAAGGATAAAGACCTGGCAGCGGCCAGTATTTCTGATGCCGTTTTCGATTCCGACCTGTCGAAGAGCTTTCAACTGCTGTGCTATGCCTATCTGTACAGGAAGAATTTTGATTCCGACAAGAACATCCATCCCCGCATTTACACTTTCCGCGATCTCAAGGATGGTTATAGGACGCTCACCGTCGGTGATAAACCATTTTCCGCGGAAATGCTGGATGCATTTGAATCCGAACTCAAGAATTTGTTTTCCGTTATTCTGGATCCCAATGAAAAATTCATACAGACGCCGAAGATCGGGAACTGCCAGTATTGCGAGTTCAATACCCTTTGCCGGCGGGAGCCCGTCAAAAATAAGTTTTGAGTTGGAAACATATGTTAAAATTCTTACCTTTTACTTGTCGTTCCGGGCGTAGCGAGGAATCCCCTTTTCAATCAAGAAACTAAGCCTTTGTTTAATGACCAATCAATTTTACTCCGAATTTGATTTTGAACTTGTGAATCCGGATGAGCCGCGCACGCCGGACGAGCGTACGCCGTTCCAGCAGGATCGCGACCGGATTATTTATACGTCGTCTTTTCGGCGATTGCAGGCGAAGACCCAGGTTTTTTTTTCCGGCGAGTACGATTTTTACCGAACCCGGCTCACGCACTCGATCGAAGTGGCGCAGATCGGACGTTCGATCTGCCATTACCTGCGCCGGAAAAGCCCGCTGATGTCTGAAGACCGCTATATTGACCCGGAATTGGTCGAGGCGATCTGCCTGGCCCACGATATCGGGCATCCGCCGTTCGGCCACGCCGGTGAAGGCACGATCCATGAGCTCATGAGGACCTACGGGGGATTTGAAGGCAATGCGCAAACCCTGCGCCTCATCACGGAGACAATTTATTCAGCCGGCGCCGGCCGCGAAGGCATGAATCCCACACGCGCGTTCGTGGACGGAGTCATGAAATACAAAATGCTCTTCGGGAACTCCGTCGGCCGCCCGGAAAATCATTTTCTGTACGACGACCAGGAAAAATACGTCAAATTTATTTTCGGGGACAACGCGCTGCCCGGAAATTTGCGGGAAGAAGATGAACTGAATAATTTCCGGAGCATCGAATGTCAGATCATGGATTGGGCGGATGATACCGCGTACTCGATCAATGACCTGATGGACGGCATCAGTTCGGGTCTTATCACGATACAGAAGATCGAAAAATGGAGCGAAGAAAAAAATCTCAGGGATTCGGATCACATCCGTGAAATCCTGGACGCGATCAAATTCCGCAGTGTGAGCCGCACTTTCAGCCGCAAGATCGGCGAATTCATACGCGCGTGCCGGCTCGCCGAAGATACGAATTTCATGAGCAAGGCGACTTATCGTTACCGCTTCCGTCTGGAGACCGATCCTGAGGTCCGCGGCGAAGTGGAACTTTATAAAACGTTATCGCAGGAACTGGTATTTTTTTCTCCCGAGATCTACCAGCTCGAGCACAAACGCGATTTTATTTTGCGGCAGATTTTTCAAACTTTTTTTCAGAATTACCTGGCCGTCAGGGATTCCAAAATCGTTCTGCTCCCCAACGACGTGGAAAAAGCGGTTCGTTCGGAACCCGTGACTGCCCGGCGCGCGCGACTGATCTGCGACTATATTGCCGGGATGACCGACGGCTTTGCCGTGCGCACCTATAAACGGCTCTACGATCCGGATTTCGGATCTTTTATGGATCTGGTGTAATTCACTTCCCGCGAAATACGCGAAAGCGCACGAAAAATTTATAAATTATTTAGGACATGAATATGGAATTAATTTTCCTGATAATCGGAATGGCCGTAGGATTTTTCACCGGTTGGTTCATAAGTAAATACAAATACGGCGGGAAAGAAAATAATAATTTTTTGAGTGACAGCCTTAACCGTGCTCAGGTGGAGCTCACCGATGAAAGAAAGAAAGTTCTGCAGCTGAGTTCCGAAGTGACGAAAAGCAAGACTGAGTTCGTTAATTTACAGACAAGACTGAATGAACAAAAAAGCGACTTCGAGCAACTGCAGAAGAAGTTTCAAATTGAATTTGAAAACCTGGCAAATAAGATATTTGAGAACAAGAGTCAAAAATTCACTGAATTAAACCAAAAAAACTTATCGGAAATATTGCTGCCGATGAATGAGAAATTGAAGCAGTTTGAAAAAAGAGTTGAAGAGACCTATGTTGAAGAGTCGAAACAAAGATTTTCTCTGGAAAATGAAATCAAGAAACTTTACGACCTCAATCAATTAATGACCAAGGAAGCGAGTAATTTGACCAATGCTTTAAAAGGAGACAGCAAAACGCAGGGCAGCTGGGGTGAAATGATCCTGGAGAGCATTTTAGAGAAATCGGGGCTCGTAAAAGGCAGAGAATTTCTGATCCAGGAAACCCTGATCTCGGAAGAAGGTAAAAGGCAAAAGCCGGACGTGATCATTAATTTGCCCGAGAATAAGAACATGGTTATTGATTCCAAGGTATCCTTAACCGACTATGAACGTTATTGTTCAGTCTCTGATGAAGCTCTCAAAGTCAATTTTCTGAAAACGCATATCTCGTCTATCCGGCGGCACATCAAAGAATTGAGTCAGAGAAATTATCAAAGTTTATACGGAATAAACAGCCCGGATTTTGTTTTGATGTTCGTGCCGATCGAGTCGGCTTTTGGCTTAGCCGTACTCAATGATTCCAACTTGTTTTACGAGGCCTTTGAACTTAATATCGTCATCGTTAGTCCTTCAACCTTGCTGGCAACGTTAAGAACCATATCCAATATTTGGAGGCAAGAAAGCCAAAACAAAAATGCAATGGAAATCGCCAGACAAGGGGGTGAACTCTATGATAAATTTGTAGGATTTGTAGATGATTTGATCAAAGTTGGGAGAAATATTGACGCGACCAAAGAAATTTATTCGGAGGCAATGAAGAAATTACATTCAGGCAGCGGAAACCTCGTTCGTCGAACTGAAAAAATCAAGACCTTAGGAGCTAATGCAACAAAATCATTGCCCCAGCAGCTTCTGGATAAAGCGGATGTTGATCAAATCGATTTGATTGAATAGGATTAAGTACACGTATTATAGAAGGGTTTGTATTTGAAAAAAACTTTCCCCACAGGACAGACCAAAGAGCGCGCATTGCTGGTCGGCATCACGCACGCACAGGATTCCGGCAATCATTTGGTTGAGGACTATTTGGAAGAGCTGGCCTTGCTGGCCGATACGGCGGGCGTGGAAGTGACCGGCTCGATCACTCAGAATCTCAAGCGCCTGGATCCGGCGACGTACATCGGCAAGGGCAAAGTTCACGAAATTGCCGCCAAAGTCCTCGAAGAAGAAATTCAGGTCGTGATATTTGACGAAGACCTCTCCCCCGCTCAGGCCAAGAATCTCGAAAACGAAATTAAATGCAAGATCATAGACCGCAGCGCGCTGATCCTCGATATTTTTGCGAAGCGCGCGCGCACGCACGAATCAAAAACGCAGGTGGAACTGGCACAATTGCAGTATCTGCTCCCGCGCCTCACGCGTCAATGGACCCATTTGGGCCGCCAGGCAGGCGGCGTGTTCACCAAAGGCCCGGGTGAAACTCAGCTGGAGACCGACCGGAGACTGATCGGAAACCGCATCGCCGTTCTGAAGGAAGAACTGAAAAAAATCGAATCGCAGCGAAAGACGCAGCGGGCGAGCCGCAGCGAATTGTTCAAAGCCGCGCTCGTCGGCTATACCAACGTCGGCAAGTCCACCCTGCTCAACGCGGTCTCCGATGCGGGTGTATTTGTCGAAGACCGCCTGTTTGCCACGCTGGACGCGACGACGCGCCGCGTCTACCTCAATGCGGAGCATCCGTGCCTGATCTCCGACACGGTCGGATTTATTCGTAAACTCCCCCATCATCTCGTGGCGTCGTTTCGCTCGACGCTGGAAGAAGTCCGCGATGCAGATCTGTTAATTCATGTCGTCGATCTGAGCAACCACCTGTTCCTGGAACAAATCGAAACGGTTCATAAGGTTCTGGAAGAACTGGAAGCCGCGAAAGACGCGGCCCTGATGGTATTCAACAAAGTGGACAAAGTGACGGATGAGACTATTTTAACCCAGATGAAAAAACAATTTCCGCACAGCTTGTTCATTTCCGCCGCTCGCAAGATCGGCTTGGATAAATTGCGTCAGGCGATCATAGACCAGATCGAGAAGACGTATGTGACCGAGACAATTTCCTTCGATTCGGCCGACGGTAAACTGTATGCGATGGTGCATTATTTGGCGAACGTCCTGGAGGTTCGCTATTTACATAATCGAACGGTCATCCGGTTCCGCACACGTAAAGAAGACCTTGAAAAGATCACCGCCTACCAAAGCAAGCACCGCGAACTCACAAAGATTCATGCCGGAAAGAAATGAACAGAACACGAATGCGCACCGGTCGAGCCGTTAGCATCCTAAGCGCGCACGGTTTTGAAAAATTTTATTCCTATTTTTTGTTGCTAATTCGAGCCTTATAACGTATCTTTTACGTGAATGATTTTTTCACTCCAATCTTGATTTTCAGAGACTTTTTACGATGTCAAAAAGAGCAAAATTCTCTAAGATTTCATTTCAACTATTGAAGATCACCGTCCTGAACGCGGCTATAATTCTGATTTCTTTTCAAGAAATCTACGCACAAGCCAACGCGGACAACGGCACGCAGAGCCTCTTCATCGAATCCGGCATCGGCTCGCGCGCACAAGGTATGGGCAATGCTTACGTGGCCGTTGCAGGTGACGGGTCCGCAATTTTCTGGAACCCGGCCGGATTGGATTATTTGACACAGTGGAATTTAGTTGCATTCCATTCGACATTGATCGCGGGGGCATCCTATAACTTTGCAAGCCTTTCATTTCCGTTCGTTCAATTTGGAACTTTCGGTGCAGGAATCGCACGTTTCAGTGTGGATGGCATAACACGGACGGATCTGAATAATTTTATTATCGGTACAGGCGCTTATTCCGAGGAAGAATATTATTTTTCGTACGGAAAGAAGCTGCCCTGGTTCGGATTGGCACTGGGAACCACCTTCAAGATATCGCACAAATCCGCTGCAGACGAAACGGCAACCGGTGAGGTTTCAAGTACTTCATCGGGAATCGATGTGGGATTAATGTACCGCCCTGAATTTGAATCTTCCGCACTTAGAAACTTATCGGTAGGCCTGAATATCCAAAATATCGTCGCTCCTAAAGCGAAACTGAATAATACAGAATATACCGATCCTTACAATATCAGATTCGGTATCGCCAAAGATCTTTATTTTGGCGGAGAACAGCTCCATAAATTCACATTTGCTGCGGATATCAACAAGGGCCAGCGTTCAAAAAAAATGACCCTTAATCTCGGCGGCGAATTTGTTTACAACCGCTATTTGAACTTCCGCGCCGGATTTAATAACGGGCAAACCACGGTCGGATTGGGAACCGAGTTCAAGCAGTTTGAGCGGTTCCAGGTGGATTATTCGATCAACCTCGGCAATCAATTCGGCACTCCGCTGCATCGCGTCTCGCTGACGATGAATTTCGGAAAAACGATCGAAGAGCGTATTCAGATCTCCAAGGCGCGGCGTATGGACGAAGATCAAAGACTGGTCCTCAAAAATCAGGAAGCCGCGAAAGCGCGCGCGCTCAAGGAGCACCAGGCGCTGGGCAAAGAATTGTTCCGCGACAGGAAATTAATTCCAGCGCTCGTGGAATTCGAACAAGTGGCGCAGCTGGATCCGAATAATGAGAACGCCAGGCTTTATCTTGACAGCGTCAATATGCTTATGGACATGCAATTGGCGGCCCAGCTTGCCGATACCGCCAGCGCCGTTAAAAATGTGACGATCGGCGAGGAAAATGAAAAATTCGTAAAGGACCATTACCGCAAGGGCACTCAGTTCGTCTCGAAGGGCGATTATATTGCGGCGCTCAGTGAATTTCAAAACGCCTACGATCGCGCTCCGAAGAATTCGGAGATTTCCAAAGCCCTGGCCGATACCCGCGTTTTGCTGGACCGGAGGATAGGAAGTTTCATTGCCAAAGCGCGCTCCAGCGCCGCGGCAAATAATTTTGCCGAAGCGTTGAAGCTGCTGAGCGAAGCGCGCAGCCTTGATCCGACCAATCAGACCATTCAAAAAGCCATCGACCAGGAATTGAAATCCATCAGCAGCCGGCTGAGCTTCCTCGAATCTACGCGCAGCGGCTTGGACGCTTACTCCAAGGGTAATTATCAGGAAGCCATGGAAGCGTTTGAGAAAGCGCTCCTGATCGATCCGAGCAACGAGACGGTTAAAGAATATCACAAGAAGTCGATCGTACGTGCGTTTGCGACGTTCAAGAACCTCGAAGGCGAGCAGGAAAAAGTCTACTTGCAGGGCGTGGATCTCTACGTCGAAGGCAAATACGAACAATCCATCGTGATCTGGCAGCGCATTTTGGAAAAGGACCCGTTGAACAAACGCGTCCTAAAGGCCATTGATAAAGCCGAAGAGCAATTGCGCACACAAAAAGAACTGAAAAAGAAAAAAGGGACCGAATAACCTATGCTTTTCAAGACGTCCGTCAAAGAAGATCTCAAAGTTCCCGCAGACATGAAATATCTCAGCGATCTGCGTGATTTTGTCGTGCGCATCGGGAGAAAAAACGGTTTCGACGACAAGGTTATCGGGTCGCTCAAATTAGCCACGGATGAAGCGGTCACGAACATCATCCGCCACGCCTATCGCGAAACACCAGGGCGCGGATTTGTGACGATGCGCGCCATCGTGAAAACGACCAGTCTCACCATCGTTCTGATCGATCAGGGCAAGACCTTCGATCCGCGCAACGCCAAAGCGCCGGACATGAAGGAATACATCAAGATCGGGAAAAAAGGCGGTCTCGGCATTTTCATGCTTCAGAAATTGATGGACGAGATAGACTACCAGGTCACGTCCGAAGGGAACGAGCTGCGCCTCGTCAAATACCGCGATACGAAGGCGATTCGCGGCAAGGCCATCCGTCAGATCAATTTAAAAAATCGCTACGCTATCATGTCTTCCGCGGCGCTGACGCTGTTGGTCGTCGGCGGGTACATCCTGTTTGAAAAAGTTCAGTCGGAAAGTTTGCAAAATGAAATCCTGAAACGCATCACCGCGATCTCCGCGACGATGTCCTCCTCCGGATCCGATTACATGTCGGATCAGAACGATCTGGCTATGTTTCAAATCGCCGATAAACTGAAAGCGGATAACAAGAACATCGTGGATATCTTCGTCATCGATAACAACAATCACATTTTTGCGTCGTCCAATCGTCTGAGCCTTGGAAACTATACCATTCCGGCAGAATATGAGATCTATCCCGTGACGGGCTTTGAAACGACGTCGGAATCGGACAGTCTGCCTAAAGGCATTGCCAATCCTGAGCTGCTCGCGAATGTAAAAATTTATAAATATTTGCTCAAGGACGAGATCGTCTTTGACGTCAATACACCGGTGTATCGAGCGAACATCATTCGCACCGAAAATGTGCTGGGCTTCTCCCATGTGCTCATCAAGGAGACCGCAATCCAGGATGAAATGGCCGGACTTAAGTTAATGGGTATTGTCCTGGCCATCCTGCTGCTGCTGCTGGGCTATACCGGTATTGCCATATTGATCGCACGTATCATCAGTCCGTTCCAAAAACTGACCGACTGGATCCGCGCGGCCGGCCACGAAACGATCACCGACGACATGGACATCGATACGTCCAATGAAGTCGGTGAAATTGCGCAGGCGTTCAGCGACATGGCGAGTAAATTCCGTAAAGCGCAGATCGGCCTTGTTCAGCAAAAGCAATTGCAGAAAGAGATCCAGGTCGCCCAGGAAATACAGCACATGCTGCTGCCGTTGACGTTTCCGGAAGTTACGGGATATGATATTTCAACGTATTATGAATCGGCCAAGGAAGTCGGCGGCGATCTGTTCGATTTCATACGCGTTGACGAAGATACCATTGGGATCGTGGTCGCGGACGTGTCGGGTAAAGGCGTTCCGGGATCGCTCGTGATGACCATGATCCGCACGGCGCTGCGCCTGGAAGCGCGCGGCAACAAGAATCCCGCAGAGGTTTTGGCTAAGGTCAATGATTTCGTCGTGGACGATATGAAAAAAGGAATGTTCGTCACGATGTTTTACATCATTCTGGATTCGCGCAACCGCGAGATTCATTTTGCCAGTGCGGGCCACAATCCGATGATCCTCCACCGCGCCTCTACCAAGCAAACGTATTATTTGAATCCACGCGGATTCCCGGTCGGTATTTCCTTACCCGACCGTAAATTGTTTGCGCAGTCCATTCAGACCGACAGCATCAAATTGCGCGAGGACGATATTTTGATTTGTTATACCGACGGCATTACCGAAGCCATGAACAAATCGCGGGATCTTTTCAGCGAAGAGCGCTTTTTGGAGGGTATCCGTAAGCACGCGAAAATGGATGCCAAACAATTCGTCGAGAATATGCGCACCGATATTGTCGAATTTACCGAAGGCGCTCCGCAGAACGACGATATTACGTTCGTGGCCATCAAGGAGAACCTGGAAGCGGGAGATGTGCTCTTTGAAATGCGTAAGGGCCTGATCGATATGGTTAAAGACGGAATGAGCGTGAAAGAAGCCTCCGCCAAGGCGCGCGTGTCGACGTCCACCTATTATAAATATAAGAAGAAATTTCTGGAATTCGGCTACGACGGATTAAAAAATAAAGACGACGGTTCGAGCGTGGAGGCCAAGCATCTCAGCATTGAGCAGAAGGCGAAGATGTTCGACGTGATCCGCAACAATCCCGAACTCGGCCCCAAGATGATCAGCAATGCGCTGATGTCTGAAAAATACGGGTATACGGAATTATCCGAAAAACGCATTTACGACGAGTTGATCCGTATGCGCTTGAATACGCAGGAAAAACGTCAAGCCTTCGTGACCGCACGCACGAATTCGAAACGCAAATTCAAAATGCCCGGCACACCGATGCTTACGATGGACGGTGAGGTCATCAAGAGCGGCGGATCGAATGCCGATTCGATCGTGGACCGCATTATGCAGCAGCGCAGAAGCGGCGGGGAATCCGCACCGGCAGAAGAATCGCAGACGGTCACCGAACCAAGTTCGCAGGAATGATCTTGGAATCCTAACATGCCCAAAAAGATAATTTCTCTTCTTCCCATTTTTCTTTTGGCGATGACTCCCCTTTTCGCACAATCTCTGTTTGAGGGCAGACACGTGCTCATCATGCTTCAAACAAAAGAGAACCGCGACTTCATTCAGGTTCAAAGTACGATCGAATCCAACGGCGGCCACGTCACGCAGGCATTTCCTCCGAATATTCTACAAGGCTACCTCACGGACGTTACGGAAGGGGCCCTGAAAAAAACCGGATTGGTAAAATTCATCACAGATCAGTCCGTTGACCTGAAACAAGCCAAGTACTCTCCCACGGAAACCCTGGCGCTGAGCACATGGAATTCGTTATTCATCAAGACGTTTGCGACGCGCGGCGATGATAAGAAAGGCGATCAGGATCACAATGTGCTTCGCGCTCCGGATCTTGAGAACGCATACAAGCTCACACTGCGGGGTCAAAAAAACTTTTATTTAACGAGCGAATACATGATCGGCTCCATTGCCGTAGGTATTGTATTCGTCGAATCGGATGGAAGACTGGACAAAAGAACGGAAAGCTGGACCGAAGAGGACAAAGCCGATGCGCTGAATCAGATCTATAAGGGTTTCGATTGGTGGGCGGAGACCGGCGGATATAAATCAGGCCTGTCGTGGATATATGATATTAAAAACTGTAAAACCAAATACGAGCCGATAAACCGCACCAAAGATGAAAGTGTTTTATGGGTGAACGAATGTGTCGGCCGGCTGGGATACAAGGACGGGGAAGACTATACTCTGAATCGTCAATGCGCCAATGACCTGCGGGATAAATATCACGCAGACTGGTCTTTTGTACTCTACGTGGTTTCCGCTACCAACGATGAAGACGGATATTTTGCCGAGCAAACCGGTATTGCCTGGGCCTACCTGGGCGGGCCTTACATGATCGTTTCCAACAAGTGCAACGGATGGGGCTTTAACCAGGTGTGGAAGGTCGTTGCGCACGAAACCGGCCATGTGTTCAACGCCCTCGATGAATACAAGGGCTCCAGCAGCGGCAACGATAAGTCCGGACGGCTCAATGTGGTCAACGGCAATCATGAAATCGGCGGCATGAAAAAAGAACCGTGCATGATGAAAGCCAATGATCTGAAACTTTGCGAATTCACCCGCGGCCAGATCGGATGGACCGACAACGATTCCAACGGGATTTACGATTCGGATTATCTGAATCTCAGCGTGAAGTATCACGCTGATAAAGTGAAAGACGAAAAATATTCCAGCGGCGTCGCTCACGCGGTCACCCGCTTTTCCGGCGAGGAAAATTTACTGTACGCCGAAGACTTCAGCCAGAAAGACGGATGGTTCGAGGATGAACACATCTACGTCAAGAACGGTTCGTACCACATGTATGACGCGCAATACGGGACTTCGTCCTGGCTCGAAAAATCCTATTCTGATTTTGCGGCCGCGGTGAAGGTGGAACGCCTCGAAGGCCCCATAACCAACGGTTACGGCCTTATGTTTCGAATTCAAGGGCCAAACGACAGCTATCTTTTTTTCATCAACGGCAACGGACAATACTGTTTCGGAAAATATGTTGGCGGCAATTGGAGCTACATACAGGAATGGGCCGCATGCGACGCCATCAATGCAAACACTTCCAACCTCCTTCGGGTTAAAGCCGTGGGAAATAAATTCTGCCTGTTCATCAACGACAAACAAGTACTGGACGTCAGCGATAATTCTTTTGCACAAGGCAATATCGGTTTCACCGTACTTCCTCAGGTTCACGTCGCTTTCGACGATTTTGTTCTATCCAGACCTTAAGAATTATATTGACAATTAGTTTCTTTTTCGATAGTTTGACTTCCATCATCGACCTGCCTTCCTTGCGTTTGTGTTTGTTCTATCTTTCTTCTGAGTCTGTCTTATTGTTCGTTTCCAAATCAAAGTATCTTAACCATTTAAAATCAGGAGGATTTAACGATGAATCCATGTCTTTCAAAAAAAATTGTAAGGGCGGCGATAACTTTGCTGATTGCGGCATCGGTATCGGCGCAGGTATTCGCGGGCGGATTCTCTATTTATGAGCAAGGCGCACGCGCAACGGCCATGGGCGGAGCGATGGTCGCACGGCCGTGGGATGCTTCGGCGGCATTTTATAATCCCGCCGGACTCGCGGCATTCGGTACGACGGGCCAGTGGCGTATCTACAACGGCGTCACCCCGGTTCAAACGATGGGAAAATTTTCAGGCCTGAATCCATCGCCGGGAGTTGGAATTCAAGACAAACAAAAAAGCAGCATTTTCTTCCCTTTCAATCTCTACGCGGCTTATCAGATCAAAGATAACATGGCCTTTGCCTTAGCCGTTACCACGCCATTCGGTTTGGGAACGGAGTGGGAAAACCCGGGCAACACTTATAGCGGACGTTTTCGTTCGGTCTTAGGCAATATTCAGGCGGTCTATCTCAGCCCCACATTTTCCTATAAGATCAATGACATGTTCGCCGCGGGCGTCGGGATTGATTACGTGTTTTCGAAAGTG
>CAZLWA010000042.1:0-26719 GCA_964563165.1 uncultured Bacteroidota bacterium
TCGTCATTCGTCATTCGTCATTCGTCATTCGTCATTCGTCATTCGTCATTCGTCATTCGTCATTCGTCATTCGTCATTCGTCATTCGTCATTCGTCATTCGTCATTCGTCATTCATCATTCGTTGGGCCAAAAGCTAACAGCTAATTCGGTTCCGTCCACATGTCTTTACTTTTGATCAATTCGATCAAACGCTGATCGGCTATGGCCATATCAATATTGCGTTCGACCAGTGTTTTGCCGACATACAGATTGATTTTCCCGGCACTCGCCCCGACGTATCCGAAATCCGCGTCCGCCATTTCACCGGGACCGTTGACAATACAGCCCATGATGGCGATCTTCAGCCCTTTCAGGTGAGCTGTTTTGGATTTGATTCGGGCCGTGACTTCCTGCAGGTCAAACAGCGTGCGCCCGCACGACGGGCAGGAAATAAATTCCGTTTTGGAAATGCGCAGCCGCGCGGCTTGCAATATGTTATACTGGAGCCGGATCCCGTCCTCCGCGTTCATTTTCCGGTCGTCCACATAAATGAGGTCGCCGATGCCGTCGCATAATAACGAACCGAAGTTAATCGACGCGTCAAACAGGGTTGAGGAACCGGCGCCGGGGACATGGTGCAAGCTAA
The DNA here is from genome assembly GCA_964563165.1 of uncultured Bacteroidota bacterium. Lineage (GTDB taxonomy): Bacteria > CLD3 > CLD3 > SB21 > SB21 > CAZLWA01. Next base: position 627 of record CAZLWA010000042.1, read on the forward strand.
CAGGCGGATTCAAATTCGACTCGTACAATTTGGCCGCCAGAATACGGTAAGCGGCAATCGGATGTGCAGGCGCGATCGAAATGTAACAATTTTTGAAATTTTTTTGATAACATATCTGCGTGAATTCAATGGCGGTTTCTGCCATAGCTTCCGGTATGGAAATTTCCCGAAACAGGAATTCCGGAATATCCGACTCGTGGATATGAATCTGAAGCGCCTTCTTATTCAACGGCATTAATCTCTCAACTAATTCTGAGATTTGATCTTTCCATTCGCGTTGAGGTAAAGACCCTGCCGGGGTGAAAACGATGATATCGGAGAAAGGAATTATTTTTTCGGCCAATTTGAGATTATTTCCGACATCGGCCGATACGGCAACGGAAATATTCTCCTCCGCGATTCTTCCATACAGCTTCTGAAGTAAAGCCACATCTGCGTCCGCAGACACGTCGCACCGGACGATCTCGGCTTTGGTCGTATTTTCGGTACCGGGCTTAACCATTTTCCTAATGGCGTCAACGGCTTCTTCCGTTTGGGAGATGCCGGCGATCAACGGCAGCTCCACGCGCACGTGATGCACGCCCCCGAAATTGAACGCACGTACTTCCACGGTCTGCGACCATCGGCGGCTGTATTGGTAAGGATTGCGCGGCTCTTCGAGCCCTGTAATTTGTATTTCCTGCTGCGGCGGCTGGCGGTTCCATTCATTATACTTTTTTGCAATCGCGCGGGCAGCCGGAATTTCATGTACGGAATCTTCCGTCAGGGAAACGCGGATCGTATCGCCGATACCGTCTTCCAAAAGCGCTCCGATACCCATCGCCGACTTGATTCGCCCGTCTTCCCCGTCGCCCGCTTCGGTGACGCCGAGATGAAACGGATAATCCATCCCGAGGTCAAGCATACGCGCGGCGAGCAAACGGTAAGCGGCTATCATGACCTGCACGTTCGACGACTTCATGGACAGAACAATATGCGGATAACTGAGGCTCTCACAAATGCGGACGAATTCCAGTGCGGATTCCACCATGCCCGCCGGCGTATCGCCGTAACGATTCATGATGCGGTCGGAAAGCGAACCGTGATTCGTTCCGATGCGCATGGCGATGCCGTATTCTTTGCAGCGCAGCACCAGCGGTCTGAATACCTCTTCAATACGCTCCAATTCACGGTCGTAATCGCGGTCCGAATATTCGATCACGGCAAATTTCTTTTTGTCGGCATAATTACCGGGATTGATACGCACCTTTTCAACGTATTCCGCCGCTTTCATCGCCGCATTCGGAGTGAAATGAATATCGGCGACCAGAGGAATTCTGATGTTCAGTTTTCGCAGCGCGTCGCGGATATTTTTCAAATTCTCCGCGTCGTTGATGGAAGGCGCCGTGATCCGCACGATCTCACATCCCGCATCGTACAGGTCTCTCACTTGCTTCACCGTTCCGTCCGTGTCCAGCGTGTCGGTGGTCGTCATGGATTGGATGCGGATCGGATTTCGCCCGCCGATACCCACATCGCCTACGTTCACTTCCCGGGTCGCCCGGCGGTGATAGGAAAAAGGGTTTTCGCAGTATTTTGAGACCAACGCAGAATTCAGAATTCCGGGAACCGCGGTTAAAGTTTCCATTGATTATTCTTTATGAACATTCACGCGCAGGTTTTGCGCAATTTTTGAACCGGGCCCGATCGTATGCGCGGGATTCGCGGATTCAATTTCCGTTCGTCGTAATGCGCTTGATGCCGGTTTCCATGCGTTTAAAAACTTTTTCTATATTTTCGGGCGTCTCATTTTCCGGAATGGTCAGCGCCAGAATACATTCGTCCGAGTCGGATTTTCTCTGAACGGTGCGTGCGTGCACGTTCAATTTATTCTCGCCGACAATGATCAGTTTGCACATCGGAGATACGGTGAAATTCTGGCCGACGGCCACATTCATGGCCTGAATGACATTGCGCAGCGCGTCGCCGCTCAGGGTACGGGCTCCCACCGTCAGCTGTGGGATGCGATCGATGCCGTAGATGCCGCCCGCCGAATATTCATGATCGTTAATATGGTACATCATCAGCATCAGCAGCCCGTCGGAACCATGTTCGGCCCGTTGTTTCCTGCGATCAAATAATTGACGGATGGCTTCGATCTGTCCTATGAGTTTATGGCCTGCGCACACGGGATGCGACACGAAACACGAGCGCCCCCGGCACGTATCCTCGGGTTCGCCGCACAATTGGCTGCGCCAATACTCGTTCGTCGGCATCATGCGCGCCGTGATCGCCTCCCGCGTTATAGGTTTTCCATCCTCATCTTTTCCCACATATAAAATCGCATCCCAGAGAAACGCCTGAATATCCGAAAGCTCATACGGATTGGCTTTTGAAATGATCTCATCAAAGTCGGGCTTATGAAATACCGCTTTGATCAACTGCATTTTGAAATCGCGGCTAATGTTTTCCTGAGGCATAAATCCTCCTTTTCAATAAACTACCGGCGCTGCCGGCCCAATAGAATTTCTGAGAATTCCTTTTTACACTTCCGATTTCGTCTCGCGGGTCATGAGATCGTACACGGCCGTTCGCGGATCCTTACCTTCAAAAATCACCAAATACACCTGTTCAATGATCGGCATATCGATGCCATGTTTTTTAGCTAAGCCCCATGCGGCTTTGGCTGTCTTCACGCCTTCGGCGATCATTTTCATGGAGGATAAGATTTCCTCCAATTTTTTCCCCTGCCCCAACTGAATGCCCACGCTGCGATTGCGGCTCAGATCGCCCGTGCAGGTCAGCACGAGGTCTCCCATACCGGACAAGCCCAGAAACGTCATCTCGTTGGCTCCCATTTTTTTCCCCAGTCGTAATATTTCCGCCATGCCTCTGGTAATCAATGCCGCCCGGGTATTGTGTCCGAATCCAAGCCCGTCGCTGATCCCCGCGGCAATGGCGATGACATTTTTTAACGCGCTGGCCAGTTCCGATCCAACGATGTCGTCCGTCGTGTACACGCGAAACCGCGGATTCGAAAAAATTTTCTGGCAAAACTTGGCTGATTCCAAATTTTTGGACGCAATCGTTACGGCAGTGGGCGCGCCCAGCGCCACTTCGCGGGCGAAACTCGGCCCCGATAAAAATGCCAGTTGATTATGGCTCGACGCCGGCAGAATTTCCGTCAGCAGCTGCGACATCGTCAGGAGCGTTCCATTTTCCAGACCTTTCGTGCAATTCAGGATCACGGTTTGATCACCGAGAAGCGGCACGGCTTTGGCCATCACATCTCTCGCCGCATGGGAAGGATTGACCTGCAGCACCAGTTGTTTGTTGTGAACGGCTTCTTTCAGCAGATGTGTCGCTTGAATATTTTCGGGAAGCAAGATGCCCGGTAAATACGTTTTATTCTCGCGCTGTGTTCGGATGATCTCCGCCACATTCGGATCGTTTGCCCACAGCATGACGGGGTAACCGTTCTTGGCCAGATGAATCGCCATCGCCGTGCCGAAACTGCCGGCACCGATCACACCGATTTGTATATTTTCCTCCATCTTTTCCCATTTATTTCAGGACTTGAAATATAGCCAATCCCGCTTTTCTTAGCAAGGAATATCCTTGCACACCGGCCGGCTGTAATTTCACTTGAATTTCAAATTATTCCTGTTTACATTTTTTTTAAACGAAGAACGTTCTTACAAAACGGACGTCATTTTCTATGAGGATTTTTCTCGAATGCGGTTCGGGTTTTCAAAGCGGCAAAGACGTTTATGGAAACGAGATCGTCGGATCCGGTGACAGCGCGGAATCGGTGCGTTGCTGCGCCGCGTATCTTTCAGAACAGAAGGACATTCAGGAAAACAAGATCAAAGTTATCGTTGTGAGCAATGCCTCTGCAATGCAGGAAGAAATCAGCGCCGACGATGTACTCTGCTCTCTTCACTTGAATTTTTACCGTGATCCCGCCGCCGCCGGTCTCCGGGGATTTTATCGCAGCACCCGCCGGCATAATTCAGAAAAATGCAAGGCGCTTGCCATTACCGTGGTCAAGGGCCTGCGGGACCATATCGATATGTATTATCACGGCGTCTATAACGAACAGCGTGATAAGCACTCCCAACTCGACCCGATCGTGCATGCGAAGGGCCTGGCCGCACTGGTAGAAGTGGGATTTAGAGAAGGATTTAAAGAAAAAGCCAACATCCCGATGGTTCAAAAGAATATCGGCACCGGTCTCGCGCTCGGTATCCTTCGCCATATCCATGCTCGGCATTAGAAATATTGACCAAATCAGACGGATTTTGTAAAATTTCTCAGGTAAACAATCATTTAGAAATTCACTTGACAAAGCTTTTCTAATTGCTTATTATTAGCTAAATTATATGCTTATCTGTTAATCTTCAATTCTTGATTTCACTCGGTCACAATATTTTAGAAACAGATTTAGAATTTCATATTATTTCGGAAACTTGGGAGGTGTTATGATCGTCAGTAACTTACGTAGAATTCTTCAAATTTGTCTGATTTCGGCGGGGCTTTGCAGTGCGTCATCCGTCTTCGGACAAATCGGCAACGGATTGGGTACCGGTAAATTCGGCACCTTTAACACCTACTCGGCTTATTCTTTGGAGTCCGGATTCCTCAGCGCGTTCAATCAAGGAAGAGTGTTCGCTTCTACGGGATTCAGCGGAAACACCAGTGTCAATTTGTTCGACGCATCCAATAATTTTACCTTCGCGTACGGTTTTGCAAATCACTTAGACGCCCTTCTTTCCGTTGGAACGTACCAGGACCTCAATATCCGTTCGATTCATACGGGAGCCAAATCGAAAACCCCGGGTGATATTTATTTGATTCTTCGCAACGGCTCCTATGAATTTCTTGACGGAAAAATCAATCTGGGAGGGGCCCTCTCCGTACGTTTACCCACGGGCGGGCAAAACAATATCCCATTTGAGGTCTATCGAAGCACCAAGGTTGAATTCGGGGTATTGACCATGATGACATTATTTGGAAACCCCTATTATAAAGATCAGGGGTTCATCTTGAATTTCAACTTGGGATTATGGAATCACAACGACAAAGGCTCCAAGATCACACCGAAGAACTCTTTTATAAGTCCGGGTGCCACGACTAGTATCAACGCCATGCACATTCAATACGGAATCGGAGCGAGCGTTCCCGTTAGCAAGCTTCAATTAACGCTTGATGTCTACGGACTTGCCTATATTAAAGCGCCGGATACGTCGGCTTTCAGCCGGGAGTCATTCATGTATGTATCGCCCGGCATTCGCTACAACGTACGTTCCTGGATCAACATCGGAGCCTACCTGGACTTTTTGGTTGCCGGCAAAACTAACACGACGCGTTATAATCAGAGCACCGGCGTCACTGAACCCGGAAATCCCAACGGCACTCAGAAATCACCGAACTATTCCACGTGGCGTTTAGGACTTAGCTTAGGCTTTAATATCTTACCTGTGAATTTTTCCTCCGCACCTACCGAGCAGCGCAGAAAGAAGTTATTGGATAAACTGCTTGAAGAAGAACGCGGCGCTCAAAGAGCCACCGTGCAACTGGAGAAGTTGAGAAAAGTCCGGGTGGAATCCGAAAAGGAACTGGAAAAAATCAAGGATGAATTGGAAAGCGGAAATCAATAAGATCCCTGTTTCCATTTGATCATGAATGAAAAAAATTGAAGCGATCATTCGTCCTTTCAAGTTGGATGACGTTAAAGAAGCTCTTTTACAGGCCGGCGTTAAAGGTATGACCATCACGGAAGTCCGGGGATTCGGCCGTCAAAAGGGCCACACGGAACTCTACCGCGGCAATGAATACCGCATTGACTTTCTCCCGAAAATCAAGATCGAAATAGTCGTAGAAAATACTCTGTCCGAATCGGTCATTGATGCGATTTTGAAATCTGCACAGACCGACCAGATCGGCGACGGAAAAATCTTTATAAGTTCTTTGGAGGATGTGATACGCATAAGGACAGGAGAATCCGGTGAAGAAGCGATTTGACTTTTCTACCCGGCGTAGGAAAGTTCGATCACAAACATGGTATTTGGGCGCAACTTTGGTGTTATAGGAATTTTAGCCCCTTTCCAAATTTGGAAAGGGGTTTTTTATTTGATGAGTATTGACCAACTTAATTTATAATTCATTTAACCAAGGAGTCATTTCAGTATGTCAAACGACGCAGTCAAACAGGTCTTCGACCTGGCGAAAAAGAAGGACGCCAGGATCGTCGACCTCAAATTCATGGACTTTATAGGTATCTGGCAGCATTTTTCCATTCCGATCGAAGAATTGACCGAGGATGTATTCGATGACGGACTGGGATTTGACGGATCGAGTATCCGCGGATGGAAAGCGATCAATGAAAGCGATATGCTGATCGTTCCCGACCCTTCCACTGCCATGATGGACCCGTTTCAACTACCGGCTACGTTGAGTTTCGTCTGCGACGTGCACGAACCGCTGACCAAAGAACGATTCGGGCGATGCTCGCGCGGCATCGCGGCAAAAGCTGAAAATTACTTGAAGTCCACCGGCATCGCGGACACGGCGTATTTCGGACCCGAAGCTGAATTTTTCATTTTTGATGATGTGCGGTTTGACCAGACACAGAACGCAGGCTACTATTATATTGATTCCGTCGAAGGGATTTGGAACCGCGGACGCGACGAACGTCCGAACCTGGGTTATAAGATCCGCAATAAAGAAGGATATTTTCCTGTGCCGCCCGCCGATCAATTTCAGAACATCCGTAATGAAATGATCATGATCATGCAGGATTGCGGCATCAAGGTCGAACGCCAGCATCACGAAGTTGCCACGGCAGGTCAGGCTGAAATTGATTACCGGTTCAACTCCTTGAAACGCTCGGGCGATGATCTGATGCTTTTCAAATACATCGTTAAGAACGTAGCGTTCAAGCACGGCAAAACAGCCACGTTCATGCCCAAGCCGCTCTTTCAGGACAACGGCAGCGGCATGCACGTACATATGAGTTTGTGGAAGAATGGCCAGCCGCTTTTTGCCGGCAATCAATACGCCGGATTAAGCGAAATGGCGTTATTTTATATCGGCGGTATTCTCAAACATACCAAAGCCTTGAATGCGCTCGCCAATCCGACAACGAATTCTTACAAACGTCTGACCCCCGGATTTGAGGCGCCGGTGAATCTGGCGTATTCGCAAAGCAACCGCAGCGCGGCGGTCCGGATTCCCATGTATTCCGCAAGCCCGAAATCCAAGCGCATCGAATACCGATGCCCCGATCCTTCCTGTAATCCCTATTTGGCATTCTCCGCCATGATGATGGCGGGTTTGGACGGCATCATCAACAAGATTCATCCCGGCAATCCGCTCGACAAAAATATTTACGATCTCAAGCCGGAAGAGCTTGCTAAAGTTCCTTCCACGTGCGCGTCGCTGGACGAATCCTTGAATGCACTGGAAAACGACCACGAATTCTTACTCAAGGGCGAAGTATTTTCTGCCGATGTGATTGAAACGTGGATCCAGTACAAACGCGATAATGAAGTCAACGCGTTGCGCCTGCGCCCTCACCCGTATGAATTTGCTTTGTATTACGATATGTAATTAGAAGACCTTGCCAAGTTTTTTCCAAACCTGGCCGGATGATATTAAAAAGGCTAAGATCCTTTGTGCTTAGCCTTTTTTTATTTTTGACTTTTGAAGATTATTTTGATATTTTCCCCGCGGCCTTCTCAGGTCTGGCGCATGCGTCGCAGGGGCAGCCGTTCAAAACGATTCAAAGAATCAGGAAAGTGGTTTTTTATGATTGAAATCTCCGACATTGCTTCGCGTATCGAAAAGTCCCAATTCAAAATCTCGGAATTGCAGAGGTTTCTTTGACCTCGCTAAACGCGAAAATAAAATTGCCAATTTAGAAGGTCAAACCACGGTCGAAAATTTCTGGAACGATAATTTACGCGCGCAGCAGATCATGCAGGAGATCGCCGCCGAAAAACATTGGGTGGATACGTGGAAGAAATTGAACGCACAGTGCGAAGATTTGCAGATGCTCCTGGAAATAGCCGGGGAAGAAAACGACGAAATGACGCTTCAGTCCATCGACACGGAATTAAAAGAACTGGACGCGGAATTATTGAAATTGGAACTGCGGGCGTATTTCACAAACCCCGAAGACGGTAAAACGGCTGTGCTGACGATTCATCCCGGCGCCGGCGGTACGGAGTCGCAGGACTGGGCCGAAATGCTCATGCGCATGTATCAGCGTTGGGCGGCGAGTCGCGGATTCGGCGTGCATATTTTGGATATTCTCGACGGCGAAGGCGCGGGCATCAAAAGCGTAACCATTGAGATTTCCGGCGAATGGGCATACGGTTTGTTAAAATGTGAAAGCGGGGTGCATCGCCTGGTCCGCATTTCCCCGTTCGATTCTAACGCCCGGCGGCATACCTCGTTCGCCTCGGTGTTTGCGATGCCGGAATTGGACGAAGTGGACGCCAAAATTGAATTGAATATGAACGAAATCAAAGTGGATACGTACCGTTCCGGCGGCAAAGGCGGCCAGAATGTGAATAAAGTTGAAACAGCCGTGCGGTTCACGCATATTCCGACCGGCATCGTCGTCGCGTGCCAAAGCGAACGCTCGCAGTTTAAGAACCGTGAGATCGCAAAAAAACTTCTCATTTCGAAATTATACCAATTGCAGAAGAAGCAGGAACGCGAGAAATTGGATAAAATAGAGAATACAAAAAACGACATTACGTGGGGCAGTCAAATCCGGTCCTACGTTCTTCATCCGTACAACCTGGTCAAGGATCACCGCACCGATGTGGAAACGAGCAACACGCAAGCCGTCCTGGACGGCGCCATCGATCTCTTTATCGAAGCCTGCCTGAAAAATAAAATCGTTCAGTAGACCGGCATTTCAAACCCGTCCTGTAAAATCGGGAGAATCAACCCAAACCCATGAAATCCTACCTCGGTCAGAAAGTCACCCAATCCCTCCGAACGCTTGGTTTTGATTATAGCGGCGAGATCCTTTTTTCAAAACCCAAAGAAGAGAAATTCGGCGACCTCTCGACGAACATCGCCCTGATCCTCGCCCGGGAAAAGCAATCCGATCCGCGCCAATTGGCCGAACAAATTATCGGGCAGCTTTCACTCGAAGCCAACCTGATCTCAAAAATGGAAATTGCCGGGGGTGGTTTTATCAATTTCTTTTTCAGCCCGAATTATCTGTATGCGCGGCTCGGCGATATCCTTGCGCATCCAGGGTCGTACGGCAAACACGATTTCGGAAAACAAAGAAAAGTGAATGTGGAATTTGTCAGCGCGAATCCGACGGGACCTTTGAGTATCGGACACGGGCGGCAAGCGGTTCTGGGCGATGTGCTGTGCCGGCTGTTTGAAAACGCCGGTTGGAATGTCACGCGCGAATATTATTTCAATAACGCCGGGGAACAGATGAAACGCCTCGGCGAATCGATCAGGCTGCGGTATCTGGAATTACTCGGTGAGGCCGTTGAGTTTCCGGAGAAACATTATGAAGGCGAATATATCAAGGATATCGCCCGAGTGATAAAAGACGAACACGGTGCCGCCTGGCGCGAAAATTCTCTCGAGCCGTTTAAAGCCGTCGGTGAAGAAATTTTGTTTCATAATATCAAAGAAGTTCTGCGGCGCATGGATTTGCAATTTGACACCTATTTCAATGAAGACGCGCTTTACAAGGAAGGCAAGATCGAACGGCTGCTCCACACTCTCCGGGAAAAGAATTTAACGTACGAAAAGGATGGCGCCACGTGGCTGAAAACTTCCGAGTTCGAGTACGCGCACGGCGCCAAAGCCGAGGCCGACAAGGTCATCGTGAAATCCAGCGGAGAACCCACTTATCGTCTTCCGGATATAGCGTATCACCTGACAAAATTTGAACGGGGATTCGACCGGATCATAGACATTTTCGGCGCCGATCATATTGCGGAATATCCCGACGTTTTAGCCGCCCTGAAGGCGCTCGGCTGCGACACGTCGCATGTGCATGTGGTGATCCATCAGTTCGTGACGCTGATCAAATCTGGAGAAATTTTGAAGATGTCCAAACGTAAAGCGAATTTTGTCACGATTGACGAACTGCTGGACACGCTCGGCAAGGATGTTTTCCGGTATTTTCTCGTTATGCGCAGTCACCACTCCCATTTGAATTTCGATCTGGAACTGGCGATCCGGCAGACGATGGAAAACCCGGTCTTTTACGTTCAGAACGCACATGCACGCATCTGTTCCATTTTTTCCAAAGCGAAAACCAACGGACTTGACACGGCGCAAATACTTCATGCGGACCTGGCACTGCTTCAAGCGCCCGAAGAAAAAGACCTTATTCAAAAACTATTGGATTTTCCTGAACTGACGCAGCGCCTGGCGGAAATCCTGGAAGTTCATCCCCTGACAACCTATCTCGAAGAACTGGCCGCGCTGTACCATCGGTATCAAACTGCCGGTAAGAAAGATGAGAAACTGCGTGTGATTACGCAAAATAGGAATTTGACGCTGGCCCGCCTCGCGGTGTGTCATGCCGTGCGCATTGTGATCGCACGCGGATTGCATTTACTGGGTGTGTCCGCGCCGGAGTACATGTCGCGCGAGACGGAAGAAACTGAAGCTTGAAACCATTTGACTTTACTTGACCTGTTTGTTACATTGTCGCGCTTTTTTGAAATACGGGATTCTCCCGGCCGGCACGAACGGAATCGACAATGGAAGGAGTGGCTTTGGAAATTTTGGTGGTAGGTTCGGTGGCGCTCGATTCGGTAGAAACGCCTTTCGGAAAAGTGGTTGATGCGGTCGGAGGTTCGGCGACCTATTTCAGCGCGAGCGCAAGTTTTTTCTCTCCCGTGAACCTGGTGGGCGTCGTCGGAAATGATTATCCGATGAAGGACATTGAATTTCTCAAATCGCGCCGTGTGGATTTCACAGGCTTGCAAGTCGTCCCGGGCGAAACGTTCCGGTGGGCAGGACGCTATAATTATGATTTGAATCAGCGCGATACTCTCTACACGCATCTTAATGTGTTTCAAAATTTCAAACCGGTCATTCCGGACAAATATAAGCAATCGCAATACGTTTTCCTGGGTAATATCGCACCGGAATTACAGTACGATGTTCTGGACCAGGTACCGTCGCCGAAACTGGTCGCGTTGGACACGATGAATTTTTGGATCGAAGGCAGCCAAAAAGCCCTGAAAAAAGTCCTGGAACGCATCGACATTTTTATTGTGAATGATTCCGAAGCGCGCCAATTGTCAAATCAGCCCAATTTGGTAAAAGCCTCGAATGAAATTTTTAAGATGGGTCCAAAAATTATCGTTATTAAAAAAGGTGAGCACGGGGCCGCCCTCATCACCAAAGATTCGCATTTTATGGTTCCGGCGTATCCGCTTGAAGACGTCTACGATCCGACCGGTGCGGGCGATACCTTTGCAGGCGGATTCGTCGGATATTTAGCAAAAACGGATGACGTTTCGGAGGGCAATTTGCGGCGTGCGGTTGTTTACGGAAGCGCGATGGCGTCGTTTTGCGTACAGGATTTCAGTTTGAACGCGCTGCGTAACCTGACTCATGAAGCTATCCTTCAACGTGTTTCAGCATTTAAGTCGTTAAGTCATTTTGACGAATCCTAAATGCCAAGGAGCTTTCTATGAAATTGAGTGAAATTCTCAAAGCAGATCTCATAAAGATTCCTCTGCAAAAAACCGACAAAAAAGAGATCATCCTTGAGATGATAGATACCCTGTCGGCGGCAGGAAAAATCCAGGACCGCGAAAAAGTCATGCAATCCGTACTGGAGCGCGAACAGATGATGAGCACGGGCATTGGCAACGGAGTGGCGATACCGCACGGCAAGTCGAATGCCGTGCAGGAACTTGTGGTGGCGCTGGGCATTGCACCGCAGGATGTGAATTTCGAAGCGCTGGACGGCAAACCGGTTCGCATTGTGTTCATGCTCGTAGGACCGGAAAATTCCTCGAGCGTGCATATCAAAATGCTCTCGCGTATTTCGCGATTATTGAATCAAGCGGCGTTCAGAAAAAAATTGATCGAATCACCGTCGAATGCGGATGCCATAACCCTGATCATTGAAGAAGAAAGAATATTGGATGGAAATTAAGGTAAGTTGATTTTCGGCTTTTCATCATTGCGCTTATACAGCAGCAGCGTATTCCCCAAGATCTGCACCAGCACCGCTCCCGTTCCCTTCGCCACCGATTCCCCCACATCTTCTTTGGCCTCCATGCAGCCATCCTGAATTTTTACTTTGACGAGTTCATGGGTATGGAAAGCGTTACTAATTGACAGGTAGGTATGCTCGGTCACACCCATCTTGCCGATGGAAACCGTGGACTTGACGCCATTCCCTAAGGATCGTAAAAAACGTTTCTGTTTTCCGGTAAGTTCCAAAGAATGTCCGCGTCGGTTTACAAATGTTTTCTTTTCTTGATCAGGGCTATCGATAAAAGTATAACGCCGGCAAGAACAAAAGTCAATGGCCAGTACAATTTGACCGCATTCACGAGATCATAAGGAACGAACCAGAACGACCGTGAAAGATGAATGGCGCCGAATCCGATCAGCGTCAGTGCCGCCACGAGCGAGAACCACCGGCTCGTGTTAAGAACAAAATTTACGAAAAATGCGACGCCACCGGCCATTAGATACAATGGCCACAAATGATGCATTTCGTATTCGTACGCGCTATCCAGATACAAATGAAAACATCCGATGAGAATCAAAAACGTTCCCAAGGCTACGTGGTGCTTTTTTGTTATGAAGTTCTTTACGAGCAAAAACGCGCCGAGAATGATGAATCCGTAGCGCTCCGTCCACGCCCAGTTGATCACGTGCAGATTCCACAGAAGCCATCCGATGCCTATAATAATGAGCCATAGGCCGGTCATCAGGTGTTTATAGGAGTTTTTTCTTTTGGAAACGGGTTCGGCGGTTTCCGGCTGAAAACCCGCAGCCGCTTCGCCGGGTATATTTGTGTCGAGGTTCATGGCGCCATTCCTTTGATAATTTTAGTATTTCATGAGGTTTTTGTTTTTGAACTAAAAACGGTACGACTGTTTTCATCCGGCGTCAGGATCCCGATCACAATGTACGCGAGTATACCGAGCGGAAAGATCACGAATGTAAGAACAACCCACAAAATACGAATGAGTGAAACATCCATTTTTGAATATTCCGCGATCCCCGCGCAAACACCCAGAATTTTCTTCTCGGATGATTTCCTCCGAAACGACGACGCATCCCCCATTTGTCGGATCTTGCTTTCGAAAAGTTGCACGTGCGAATACGAAATGATCAGAACCAGCCCCGCCAGAATCAACATGGCAGGAAAAAGAAAGTCCCACGGGAAATGGTGCCAGAACCAGCGGAATTCCCACAGATTCAGTTCATCCAGAAACATGATTCCGCCGATCAGAATCAGGACAATGCCCCAAAATACATGGTGATTGACATGTTTCTGTTCTTTTAGACTATTTTTTTGCTCATCCGTTAAGTGCTCCATCGTCACATGATTGGGATTCGCGGGAACGAGGATCATGGCTGTAATGTAGGCAATAATGCCGCTTCCTCCGAAAAATCCCAGGAGAACGAACACTATTCGCACCAATGCCGGATTGACTCCGAAGTATTCCGCCAAGCCTGCGCACACACCGTCGATCATCTTATCCTGCCGTGATTTATATAGCTTTTTAGTTTCGACGTTTTCCATGAGCGTTTCCATCTTTCAATTGCTTCTACCAATACTAACGGACAAACTTGAAAAATGTTGCAGGGATTTTCATTGAAATCTATAATCCGTGCAAATGAATGGGTGTTGTCGTTAACATCGTGATTTCAGATTTCTCAGTCGTCCCGATTTTCCATTCGACGGGCTCAGGACTGACAACGGGACTCCTTCGAAATGACATGGCTGGAATATTATCCGCACCCGGAGCTTGGGCTGAGTTGAGCGCCAGAAAAAAAATCCTTTCTTAAATAACCCGCATCCCTTATATTCCTGCCTTAAAAATCAAACGCAGGAGACATTATGCCGGACACCATTATTGCATTAGAAACAACCCAAGGAACCATCGAAATAAAGCTCATGCCCGACGTCGCGCCTAAAGCAAGCGAGAACTTCGAGAAGCTCACGGAAAAGGGCTATTACAATGGCCTGATATTTCATCGCGTGATAAAGAATTTCATGATCCAGGGCGGGGACCCGACCGGGACAGGCCGCGGAGGACAATCCGTTTGGGGAAAAACCTTTGAAGATGAATTCAGCCCAAAGGTTCAATTCGACCGTAAGGGACTTCTTGCCATGGCCAACTCGGGCCCGAAAACAAACGGCAGCCAGTTCTTTATTACGACCGTTCCAACATCGTGGCTCAACAATAAACACACGATCTTTGGTGAAGTTGTCGCCGGTTACGACGTCGTCCAGAAAATCGAAAACACAAAAGCGGATGGCCAGGACCGTCCTGTCGAACCGCAGAAGATCATTAAAGCATATAAGAAGTAGCTGCAACGGGCTCAGACTCATTTCTCCAAAAAAACAGAAGCTATGACCGAATCAAAATGCTATCGCGTATTGGTGTATTACAAGTTCACGCGTATCGAATTTCCAGGGGAATTTGCCGCCCGCCATCTGGAATTCTGCCGGTCGCTTGGCGTGCTGGGACGCGTCATTGTAGCGGCGGAGGGAATTAACGGAACGATTTCGGGAACGCCGGTTCAAGCCGGTGCGTACATGACGGCGATGCATGCCGACAAACGCTTTGCGGATATGGAATTCAAAATCGATGAAACGGATGGCCATGTATTCAAGCGGCTTTCGGTGAAGGCACGGATGGAGATCGTCACGCTCGGGCTGGATGGAATGGATCCCGGCGAAGCGACGGGACAGTATCTCGAGCCGGCTGAATTCTACCGGGCGCTGCAAGACCAAGATGCTCTCGTGCTGGACGTGCGGAATGAGTATGAGTACGCGATGGGGCATTTTCGCGGCGCGGTCCGGCCGCCGGTCGAAACGTTTAAAGAATTTCCCCAATGGGTCAAAACATATTTACAGGACAAGAAAGACCGGAAAATCTTAACGTACTGTACCGGCGGTATTCGCTGCGAAAAATTTTCTAACTTCTTGATTCGGGAGGGATTTCGAAACATCTATCAGCTTCACGGCGGAATCATTAATTATTCCAAAAACCCGGAAGTGCAGGGGCGCGGGTTTGACGGAAAATGCTACGTCTTCGACGAGCGTATAGCCGTTTCCGTTAACCGTACCGCCGAAGAGAATATTATTTCACACTGCATGTATTGCGGAGCGGTTTGCGACCGGTTTGTCAATTGCGCGCACCTGGACTGCCATGTGCGGTTTTTTATTTGCGAGACCTGCGAGGCCGGGCATCGCCGGTCCTGCTCAAAAGCCTGCGAAGCCGCCGAGCATCATGAATATACAGGAAACTAATCGTCCTGTTCCAAGAGCTTATCCGTAAAACGTTTCATAATCACGCTGACTTTTTCTACCCCGTGAATCCCGTGAACACTTTTTCCGGCTTGATAATAGTCCTTCGAAGACATTTTTCCGTTCAATGAAGATTTTTTCAATTGCCGCAGCGAACGCAGCGCGTAGACGATGCGCATGAATTTTTTTAGTTTTCGATGCTGCAGCATCCAGCGCGCGACAAAGCTCGCTTTCAGCCCGACGCGGGTTACATATTCCGTACGAATGACCGACAAAGGCACACCCGTTACCCGTTCGGTTAAAACAATATCTTCTTCATGCGAATCGATAATCGCTTTTTTATAATCTGCATGCGCGGTGCATTCTTCGGTCGCGATAAACCGCGTGGCCATCATCACGCCCGCATACCCCATTTTCAATGCGCCAATAAAATCATTTTCATCCCCGATGCCTCCGCCGCAAATAACCGGCAATCCGAATTCATTCAATTCTTCCAACAGCTCATCGGGGCTTTTATGTCCCGCATGCCCGCCCGCCCGGTTGTTGATGGCAATAAATCCGTCCACACCCGCTTCGATCGCTTTGAACGCCCATTTACGCTCCGTGACTTTGTGGTACACAATTCCTCCGACCGCATGCGCGCGTTCCACGATCCATTTCGGATTACCCAGCGAGGTGTCAAAAAACCGAATGCCCTCTTCGATGCCGATATCGATCCAGCGCCTCAGTCGCTCCTCATAAATCTTGGAAGATCTTTCGACGGTTGCATTGAGGCCGACCGGTTTTTTCGTCAGGCGCCTGATAAGCCGTAAACCCTCGCGATACTCGTGTCCGTGAACATACACCATCGACAAAGGCTGCACGATGCCGATGCCGCCGGCTTCGGAAACCGCCGCGACGAGTTCCGGATTGCTGCATGGAAACATGGCTCCGCAAATGATCGGATATTCAATACCGGCATGCTTTGTAAATGCCGTTTCAATCTTCATGATTCACTTTCGGTCATTTCTTTGGGCCGATCAGAGTTTTGAGGCGTCCCGTTGCAACGATGTCCCCTGCCCCGTCCTTGATTTTAACTTCTATATCGATCTCACGCCTCTCATTGGACGCAATAACCTGCGTCTGGCATTCTGCGGTCAGCAGACCGTGCGCTTTTTTCAGATAGTCGATCTCAATGCTTTTCACTATAAATCGCGCGTCATCCGGCAATCCGCAGACGACGGCGAGATTACCGGTGAACTCAGCCAGGTTGGCCAGGGCAATGGCGTGGACAGATTTTAAATGATTGCGGACTTTTCTTCGATCCCGCAAAGTGACTTTCGCATAACCGGGCCGCAGCTCCATTACTTTCGACGACATACTTCCGGTATAAGGAATGTACCGATTAACAACAAAACTGAATAAGAATTTTCCGAACGGCAGCCTGCTTAAGTTCAACCATTGACGGTGTAAAGCGTTTTTGGATACCTCATTGGACATAGTAACATTCCGGGGATCGTTGTGGACGGACACCGACGTCACAGATGTTATCCACCTGTTACGGAAGACCGTGAGCGGTGTCTTTAATAGTTTCGTTCAAATTAAATTATTTTTTTCAATTTATAAAGAGAATAATGCAGCTGCCGCGGGGGAGATCAAAAAAATCTATATTGATTTGATAACTTATATCGCTTAAGTTTACGCGTTTTAAAAAAATAATAGGATTAAAAGGAACGTCCATGAATACGGTTGATATGCGCAGTATGAAGAACCTTTTGGCCGTGAAGCGGCCGCGTACCGGGCGAATAATATATTTTCTTCTGTTCGCATCGGCTGCCGCGTGCATGAGCTTCCTGATCTTCCGGCATCCGTCGGCGCCGTTCTATTCAGTGGCTTTTCAACAGGATTCCACGGCACGGCGAGCGGCGCAAGACACCGTGCGGTCTCAATCTACCGGCCGGGATTCCGTTGAACGCGTCAGCGCGATCATTCAGCGCGTGTTCCTCGAGACGCGCCGGTTGATCGAACGCCGGTCTCAGCTTCCGGTCAAATTCATCAACGACGGATATATCATCGTCATCGACCCGGGGCACGGCGGTACGAAATATATCGACAAAGGTTCGACGGTAACTTTGGACGGGGTCGACTACAACGAGAATGACGTCGTATGGAATTATGCCGTTGCGATCGAACAAAAGCTGCTTGCCGCCGGTTACGAGTCGGTCAAGAAAACCAAGAACGCCGCTGCCGATTCCACGCTGTCCATTTACAACCGCGCCGACATTGCCAACGCGATCGCCAAAGAGGCGGGGAAAAAAATAATTTTTATCAGTCTGCATTGGAATAATTTTGAAGACCAGACGATCAAGGGGGCGGAAATTTATATCAAAGAACAGTATAATTCCAGATCGCGCAAGCTCGCCGAGTACATTCAAGGCGGCCTGATGCAGGTCATGGGCGCACACGGCAAAGGGCTGGAAACTACGGGCATCGTCGAACGCGATTACAAAGTGCTGCGCGAAGTGGATACCGGCGCGCTGATCGAGCTGGGTTTTGCCAGCAACCCCAACGATCTGAGTAAGATCATTTACCGGCAAGGAGACGTCGTGCGGGCGATCTTTGAAGGCCTGGATGCCTTTGCCACGTATCTGCAATCCCTCGACAAGAACAGCGCGGACAACGGGCACGACGAAAACAAAACGAAGGATGAAAGGATATTCGCCGCGCTCAAGAACTTTCCTCAGGATTGGTCGTGGCGCAAGGCAGATATGACCCAACTCACAAAGGACCTGTTGAAACAGTATAACGGCATTTACGATTATGAAACGAACGATAAAAAAATTTATCTCACGTTCGACTGCGGATACGAAAACGGCAACACGGTTAAAATTCTTGATGTCTTGAAGGCGGATAGTGTGAAAGCCTGCTTTTTTATAACCGGCGCGTATTTGAAATATAATAAAGAACTCGTCGAACGCATGATCCGCGAAGGGCATGTGATCGGCAATCATTCGCAAAATCATATCGGAATGCCCAAATTAAAAGTCAGCGAAATGAAAGAAGAAATTCTCGCTCTCGAAAGGGAATTCTATGATCTATTTGAGCGGAAAATGACTTATTTTCGCCCGCCGAGCGGCGAATACAGCGTACGCAGTTTGGCGGTCTCCGCTTCGCTGGGTTACAAGAATGTTTTTTGGAGTTTGGCGTACGACGATTGGGATGTCAATATACAGCGCGGAAAAGACTTTGCGTACAATAAAATTATGAAAGGCGTTTATCCCGGTGTCATCCTGCTCCTGCATGCGGTTTCCAAAGACAACGCCGACGCGCTGGATTCGATCATCAAAGATCTGAGAAAAGAAGGCTATCAATTTAAAGCCCTGGACGATATTCAGTGAAAATCTCAAACCGCCCTTGTACCTGCCAATGACTGATCATTTTAGTTAGGATTGAGCTTCCACAATCTGTACCCCCACTGCACGGCATAAAGCCAATACACTAATACAGCCCCAGAGACCCGGCGTGTATTCTTTGATCGCTCCGCAGCCCAGCGGTTTTTCATTTTCATAAGCTACCACTGCAAATTTTATTTTATCAATTTTGTTGAATTGAGCGTAGAAGGGATGATCCTCTCCGTCTCTTTCAGCTAATTCGGCATCAAGATCCCTTACGAGTTCTATGAAATCCGGATTTTTAGAATCCGTTCTTATAATGCGCACCATTTTTATTGAGATTACTCAGCCGGCAGGCCGACAGTCGGAATGCGCCGTTTGGTCCCCTCCTCAGTTGAGGCCTGTCCTGAGTCTTTCGACTTGGCTCAGGATAAACTCCGCCGAAGGAAGGGGTGGTTATCCGTGCGATCCGGCTATTGTTTTGACTCGAACAGCTTGAAGATCGCGATTTGACTCGGACAGATACCTGTGACAGCGGCAAACACAATACCTGCTGCGGGCACATAAAGCAGCCAGTGTATGTTTGCGAATCCCGTGAGATAAATTCCTAACCAGATGATTACGCCGTAAAACGCGAACCATGCCCGCATTGAATTAGATGCTTTCATTGTCTTGATCCTTTCTTATGAGTGGTTACAATTTGCAAGCGCTTACCGATATCTACTTTGTCAAACTATCCGCCAAAGTGCTCCAGCAATGCCGAAGGGTTAGGTCGTGAAATTCGGCATTAGAATCTTATTTGGCTTTAGCCGAAACTTTCAGTCGTATTCCGAAGAAATAAACCCAGGCTATGAAAAATACCTGCAGCGGGATCCTGAACCATAGATAGTCCGGCCCGGGGCCGGTATCATTTCCGGTCTGAAGATCGATATGGTTCAACGCCGCGTGTATATTTGCAGGAAGAATAAGTAAGAAGAAAATAATAAGTAACCAGGCTGTCATATGCTGAAATCGAAAAACGAGAAGTCCGAACGCCGCACAAATTTCGAGTATACCCGTTATGTAAACAAGTTCCTTTTTGAACGGAATAAGATCGGGCATCATCATGATCATTCCCTGCGTAAAAACAAAATGCCCTATGCCTGTCAACAGAAGCATGACCGACATAGCCATTCTGCCTGATAAGGAATAATCGAATGCTTTCGTAAAATATTTAGTGACAACTAAACTGATTATGAATACTCCAAACAGTATATATAGCAGCTGCATTTCTTCTTCCTTTAGGGCAGGACCCGAAATTTACGCATGTTCCATTTTTCGTCGCGAGATCTTTGAATGAGATTGGATACGATTGAGCTCCTTTTCAATCGTCTTACTTTCCTCCTCCAGATCATAATCCGCCTGCAGTCCAAGCCAAAATTGCGGAGAATTCTCAAAATACCTGCTCAATCGTAATGCGGTATCGGCTGAAATTCCCCGCCTTCCCCTTATGATTTCGGATATCCTTGTTTGCGGAATATCCGTTTCCTTTGAAAGTTGATACGCCGTTATTTTGAAGGGTTTGATGAATTCCTCATCAAGAATTTCACCCGGATGAATATTTCTGATCTTTTTCATCTGTACATTCCTTGTAAAATGAATTTAATGATAATCAACTATATCAACATTATAGGCGTTCCCATCTCTCCACTCAAAGCAGATTCGCCACTGATCGTTAATTCGAACACTCCATTGCCCTATTCTATCTCCTTTTAACGGTTCAAGGTGATTCGACGGCGGTATCCGAAGATCATGGATTGAATACGAGTTGTTGATCATACGCAATTTACGTCGAATGATATCCTGAATATTTGCAGGCAGTTTCCTGGAATAGTCGCCCTTCCATATACCCTCGGCTTTTTTCGAATGGAACGATACTATCATAAAGCAATACTAACGATAAACGGGAGTAAAGTCAAGTTAAAACTATATACTCGGATCATTCGAAAAACTCTGATCCACGACCTGACCTTAGATGCACTCGGAGCTGCGGTCACGGCAATGTTCCCTCCTCAAATGAGGAGGGTGGCCTGCGCCAGACCTGTCAGCCTCTGGGTGGTTATGCCGGCCCACGAAATACACGAAATGACACGAAAATAATACATTTTACCACGGAGGCACAAAGACACTGAGAAAGGAAATAAATACTCTGTGTCTCGGTGACTCAGTGGTAAATTCTTTTCTTGAATTGTTTCGCGTATTTCGCGGGCAAGGACTCAGGGGATGCACACGTCGCGACGTATGTTTAGCCGGCCGCCCGCAAAAATTAAAACATTCCGCCGACGGAGATGCCTATCACTCCGGTCGCATCCCCTTCCACCTTTCGATAACCATAATTCACATTGATCAGCAACCGCGTGCCCGGGCTTAGGTTGAAACCATAACCGCCGCCAACGAGAAACCCTATTCCATTATTGCTGGAATCATTGTTCCCGTCAGAATCGCTCACGGCGAGTTTCGCAATTCCCACGTCTCCCCTTACGAAAAAACCTTTGCCGATGGTATTGTTAAAATAATGCATCGTACTCGCGGCAAGAGTATATTGATTGATCTGAAACCACTCTACCTGGAAGAGGACGGCCTGGTAGATAAATCTGTCGGCAGCCCCGTTAATAACAACACCGACTGCCGTATGATGATTATTGACCGGCCAGTAAAATCCAAACATATCCAAAGAAAGCCGGACCCTGCTTGCTCCCGGCACATTATCTAGCGCATCTAATGCACTCTGCAGATCGCCTGGATATTGAGTGGCTGCATAACCCAATCCCCAATACGTGTACCATCCTTCCTTTTTATTCGTTTCCTCCTGCGCCTGTTTCGTTCCTTCCTGCGTAAAACCGGTCGTCGAGATCATCGACAACGCAAACAACATGATCACTGTCTTCATGGCAATCCCCCTTTCTGAGGTTTATACTTACTATCCGAGAACTGTATCGAAAGCTATAAGAAAACTCCCCTCCTCGTACGAGGAGGGGTGGCCGAAGGCCGAGGTGGTGCAGGGCGAATACCCTACCCCACTAAATACACGAACGAACACGAAAATAAAATAATTGACCGACAAAAAACGCGATGAAAATTCGCCACGAGCCACAGAGTTTGACAAATACCAAATTCCAAAAACCAAATACCAAATAAAAACCAAATTACAAAAATCAAATATCAAAAATTCAAGCTCCAACAATCCATCATTCCATCAATCCAACATTCCAACAATCCATACTCCAACACTCCAAAAAGTCTCCGTGCCACCGTGCCTCCGTGGTTATTGTTTCCCAAAACTCTTGCGGAAAACAAGAGTTGCCGGAAAAATTCCCCTCCTCGTACGAGGAGGGGTGGCCGAAGGCCGGGGTGGTATTTGCACAAACCCAAAACGGCTTCGCGATCAGGCCATTCTATTCATCTCCTCCTTAGCTATCCTTATTATCGCATTTGCACTTTTGTCGATGTCTCCTTTTGTTGTCCGTCATGAAGAAACGCTTATTCTCATCGCCGTTCGGCTCTTCCAGAGCGTGCCGCCGCAAAAGCAAGTTCCATCTTCCTGAACGCGCCTGATTATTTTATTGGTCAGATCCGGCTCGCCAAAGGATACGAGCACCTGATTTAAAACGACCTCGTTGAGCACTTCAAACCCGGCGCTTGTCAATTGCTTCGCAAAATCTGCGGCAAGATCACAATTTCTATTTATCATATCCATGAGACCGTTTTTACCCAATGAACGCAATGCCGCCCAAATTTCGATTCCCCGCGCCCGCCTGGACATTTCAGGAACAAAATTACCGGGTTCGCGGCTACTCCCTTTAATTAAATACGCCGCGCTTGCGGACATGGCGGCGGCAAGAGCTTCTGCGTTTTTTACAAACACGATGCCGCTGTCGTATGGTACATTGAGCCATTTATGCCCATCGATGCCCCACGAATCCGCGTTCTCTATGCCTCTCGATAAATGTTTTCTTTCCGATGTCGCATTGGCCCAAAGCCCAAAAGCGCCGTCCACATGCACCCATGCCTTTTTCCTATGTGCAATTTCACATATTGATTCCGCCGGATCGAACGCGCCGGTATTGACATTTCCGGCCTGGATGCAGACTATCGTCGGCCCTGAAATATCCGGTATCAGGTCTGCTTTCATTCTTCCCTGTCTGTCGGTCGGAACCCGGACAACCCTGTTTTTTCCGAATCCAACCAAACTCAAAGCTTTTAGCATGCTTGCATGAACTTCTTCGCCGACAATAACCGTGATCGGCGGCGCGCCAAACAGGCCGTCCTCTTCCACATTCCAGCCTTCTTTCTTAAGTAAAAAATGTCTTGCGGCGGCAAGGGCTGTAAAATTTGCCATCGTTGCGCCGGTCACAAACCCGACGGCCGTTTCCGGAGGCAGATGAAGCAGAGAGATCAGCCACTTTCGGCAAATTATTTCTATGTATTGTCCCAAAGGGGAAGAGACTTCCGAAAAAGCATTTTGATCCCACACGCCCGCCATCAGGTTCGCTCCTAATGCGGCAGGCAATGAACCGCCGATAACAAACCCAAAATATCTGCTTCCCGTACTGGCCACGGTTGCCTGAGAGCCGAGACGATCCAGCTCATGAAGCACCATTTCCGGATCCATGGAAGGACCTTGAAGATCTACATCGAATTTACTTAAATTTACGAACGCTTCTTTGGTCGGGAAAACACTGCGTGTTTCGACGTTTTTTAAGTATATTTTTGCCTTTTCAGAAAATAGATCTATGATTTTATCTAATTCATTTTCAGTCATCATATTTCCCATTTATGTTTCTTTCCTTTTTATAATCCACTCACGGTTTGAAAATATAGGTAGATATATGGTGGTCAGAATTCTAAACCTCGACGGCTGGTCTGTGAAATTTGAACCCCATATGAGATGAAAAATTCCGATAAATTGATTCAAATCTAAATTCAGCGGTACCTAAAGTCAATTAAAAGTTTGCATACGAGGCTTGACACGCGGGCTACGCCAAAGGGCGTCATACGGTAGGTCCATCGATTCAGGGGATTCCTTTCCGCCTGAGGCGGATCGGAATGACCCCTCGGCTTCGCTCGGGGCAAGCTGCGGATTCGAAGTGATTGGGTGGCGCTCATTTAGGGGATCCCTCGTCGCCTCGAACGGCGACTCGGGATGACATTTTTAATTGGCATAAAAAGTTTTTCTTTGCTACTTTAATCGCAATTAATTTCCCGAAAGAAACTCTTTTGTGATCAACGAAACCGTTGCCGGGATCTCGTATCTCCCCAAGCCCGAAGAAAAAAAACGCTACGTCAAGGCCATGTTCGACGGTGTCGCGGCGAAGTATGATTTTTTGAATCACCTGCTCAGCCTCGGCATCGATATCTACTGGCGCAAGCAGGCTTTGAGCCTTATCAATTTCTCTATGAATCCGAATTTGCTGGACCTGGCGACCGGCACGGGCGATATGGCCGTCATGGCCGTCAAACGCGGCGCAAAAAAAGTCGTCGGCATCGACCTTTCGTTCAATATGCTCGAATTCGGCAGAAAAAAAGTGGCGCGCAAAAACTTAAACAGCAATATCGCCATGGTCTGCGGCGAAGGCGAGTCCCTTCCCCTGCCCGACGCTTCTCTCAATGCCGCCACGATCGCGTTCGGCATCCGGAATGTCTCCGATATCCAGGGAACGTTGAATGAAATGGCGCGCGTGCTCACTTCCGCAGGCGTGGTCGTCGTGCTGGAATTCTCACAGCCGCGTTTGCCGGTATTTAAGCAGCTCTATAATTTTTATTCTATGAAAGTTCTGCCTCGGATCGGTTCTCTGTTTTCTTCGGACAAAAAAGCGTATCATTACTTGCCGGAATCGGTCCTGTCCTTTCCTTCGCGCGATGCGTTCTCGAAGATGCTGGAACAAGCGGGGTTCACGGACGTAAGGCATTTCGATATGACGCTGGGGATCGTGACGGTTTTCTGTGGAATAAAATTGTAAAAGCTGTCAGCTATCAGCTGTGATGGATTGTTGGAGATTATGGTAGGCGCAGCCTTTAGGCTGCGGTTTTCGATTTGCGCAACCTAAAGGTTGCGGCTACCAAACCGCGAAGAACCCAAAAAGCTGAAGGCTGAAAGCTGAAAGCTAACAAAGGAAAATCTATGTCATTAATATCAAAACCAGTGAATGACTTCCTTGACGATTTAGCGTCATCTTCCCCTGCCCCCGGCGGCGGAAGCGTGTCCGCGCTTGCGGGTGCGCTCGGAGCCTCGCTGGTTTCCATGATGTGCCATCTGACGCTCGGAAAGAAAAAATACGCCGACGTGGAAGAGGATGTGAAGATCATTTTATCCAAATCCGAAAAACTGCGCGACCAGCTGACCTCGCTGATCGATAAGGACACGGTCGCATTTAATCTGGTGATGACTGCTTTCGCCATGCCGAAAGAGACCGACGAACAAAAAGAAGCGCGCGCGAAGGCGGTCGAATCCGCAACCAAACAAGCGACGATGGTTCCCTTCCTCGTGATGCAGATGAGCCAAGATGCAGTCACCTTATGCGAAGAAATCGCTTCCAAAGGAAATGTTCATGCCATCAGCGACGCGGGCGTGGCCGCCGCAATGATCGCCGCATCCTGCCGCGGCGCGTATTACAACGTGCGGATCAATCTGACTTCCCTGAAAGACACGGATTTTATCGAAGATATCAAAGCACAGTCTACCGACATCCTGGATGAAGTGGAATTCAAATCGAAGCGCATCACGGCATTTGTCGAGTCGAAATTCTAAGTTTTTTGTAAACGGATTTAACGGATTAAACTGATTATGGAGAAGAGCAATCAGCTGTCAGCGGTCAGCTTTCAGCTGAGAGCTAATTTTTAACACGGAGACACAGAGTCACGGAGGAGGTAAGAGTTTTGGTAGTCGCAGCCTTTAGGCTGCGGGTTTTCGATCGCGCAACCTGACCCTTCTCAGCCAGAGCTGATGCGCCTTTGGCGCAGACCTTGCTCAGGGCAGGCGGTTGCGGCTACCAGCTTCTATTTAACACGAGCCAAAAGCCAAGAGCTAAAAGCTAACAGCTGATCGCTGAAAGCTGACAGCTAATAACTGATAACTGACAACTAGTGAACGACCTATTCGAAATTGCGGCTATTTCCATCGGACTCATTCTTTTCACATATATGCTTTATATCAGCCGCAGCCAGAGAAAGAAACTCGGCAGCAGCAAGGATAA